>CAXBLZ010000084.1:0-16045 GCA_963976735.1 uncultured Halioglobus sp. | reverse complement strand
CGCAGATTGCATCATTGAGGAACGCGAATCCCAGCGCCCCTATGAGTGCGATGCCCTGACGATGTACCGCGATCTGCCTGTCGCCGTGGTGCTGCCCGAAAACGTGGAACAGGTGCAGCAGGTGTTGCAGATTTGCCATGCGCTTAATGTCCCCGTGGTCGCCAGGGGCGCGGGAACGGGGCTGTGTGCCGGCGCCATGCCCCACCCCGAGGGCATTCTGTTGGGCCTGAGCAAACTGGATCGTATTCTGGAGATCGACCCGCTGGCTCGCACCGCGCGGGTACAGCCTGGCGTCAGTAACCTGTCGATCAGCGAAGCGGCCGCGCAACATGGGCTCTACTATGCACCCGACCCCTCGTCCCAGATCGCCTGCTCAATCGGCGGCAATGTGTCGGAAAACTCCGGTGGTGTGCACTGCCTGAAGTACGGCCTGACCGTACACAACATACTGGCCATGACGGTGCAGACGGTTGCTGGCGAGGAAGTGAGGCTTGGCAGCCTGGGGCTGGACAGTCCGGGCTACGACCTGATGGCCGTGTTCACTGGCTCCGAGGGGCTGCTGGGCATTGTCACGGAAGTGACGGTACGCCTGTTACCCGCGCCGGAGATCGCCCGCGTGGTGATGGCGGGATTTGACAGCATCGATGCGGCTGGCGATGCAGTGGGCGCGGTCATCGCCGCCGGCATCATCCCCGCCGGGCTGGAGATGATGGACAGGCTCGCGGTGCAGGCAGCGGAGGATTTCGCCCATGCGGGGTATCCGAGGGATGCCGCTGCCATCCTGTTGTGCGAGATGGACGGCACGCGCGAGGAGGTCGCACAGCATGTCGACGCCGTGGTGGCAGTGTTTGAGCAGTTGGGCGCGACCTCCCTCACTGTGTCGGATGACGAGGCTCACCGCGCGCTGCTGTGGAAGGGGCGCAAATCGGCGTTCCCCGCCGTCGGTCGCATCGCACCCGATTACTACTGTATGGACGGCACCATTCCGCGCGGTAAAGTGACGGAAGTGCTCAATGAAATCTACCGCCTCTCCGAGCACTATGGCCTGCCGGTGGCCAATGTGTTCCATGCCGGCGACGGCAACCTGCACCCGCTGATACTGTTCGATGCCAGCGACCCGCAGCAGGTGCACAAGGCTGAAGCGTTCGGCGGCGACATTCTGGATTTATCCGTGCGTGTAGGCGGCTGCCTCACCGGCGAACACGGTGTGGGTGTGGAGAAGTTGCGCAAGATGCCCAGCCAGTTCAGCGCACAGGAGCTGGCGCAGTTTGAAGAGATTAAAGTCGCCTTCGATCCGGCCCTCAACCTCAACCCCGGCAAGGGCATTCCCATCCTGAAACGCTGCCAGGAATACCGCGCCCTGCCCGCCCGGCACCAGCATGATTGACCAACGCGGCACAACTGATGCTGATCACAGCGAGGCGATCATCGCTGCGCTGCGGGATGCGCGAGAGCGGCAATCGCCCGTGTACATCAACGGCGGTGGCAGCAAGCGCGACCTGATCGGTCGGCGCTGCGATGCGACAGAACTGGATGTCTCCGCACACCGCGGAATCACTGCTTACCACCCAGGAGAACTGGTGATTACCGCACGCGCCGGGACGCCGCTCGCCGAGATTGTCGCAACCCTTGCCGAGCAGAAACAGATTCTGTCCTTTGAGCCCCCCCTGTTTGGCGGCAAAGCGACGCTGGGTGGCACCCTCGCCTGCAACCTGTCCGGCCCGGGCAGACCCTGGGGCGGCTCCATCCGCGATATGGTACTGGGCGTACAGATGATCAACGGCAAATGCGAGCGACTCACATTCGGTGGCCAGGTCATGAAAAACGTGGCTGGCTATGACGTATCGCGCCTGCAGGCCGGTGCGCTGGGCACACTGGGCGTGTTGACTGAAGTGAGCCTGAAAGTCCTGCCGCGCCCACAGCAGACACTCACGCTGCGTTATGCCATGCCGGCTGGCGAAGCCCTGCAGACAATGAACCGCCGCGCCGGCGAACCCAAGCCGCTGTCCGGCGCGTTCTGGCTGCAGGACCAGTTATACCTGCGCCTGTCCGGAGCCGCCAGCGCCGTGGAGAGTACGGCCCTTCAATGGGGGGGTGAACGTGTCGATGATGACCAGGCGCTGTGGCAGGGGCTGCGTGAGATGACGCTGCCCTTTTTCGCCGGCAGCGCTCCACTGTGGCGTTTTTCCGTGCAATCGTCAGCGCACTTTGCGGCGAATTTCGGGCCGACCCTGATCGATTGGGGTGGCGCCCAGCGCTGGGTGCAGGGTGACCAGAATCGCGAACAACTGGACAGCGCCGCCGCCAGCGCCGGCGGGCATGTCAGCCTGTTTCGCGGTGGTGACCGGCACAGTGAGGTGCGGCCGCCACTGAATACGGTAGAACGCCGCTTGCAGCAGCAACTTAAACTGTCTTTTGACCCGGATACGATACTGAATCCGGGGCGACTGTACAGTTGGCTGTAGGAGCGCACATCACATGCATGTAGAACTGCACCCACGGTTTGCACAGACCCCTGAGGGACAGGCCGCCAGGGACCTCACCGCCGCCTGTGTCCACTGTGGATTCTGCCTCACCACTTGCCCCACGTACCTCGACAGGCGCGATGAACGCGATAGCCCGCGCGGGCGCATTTACCTGATCAAGCACCTGCTGGAAAGTGGCGAGGCCAGTGAGTCAACGCAGTTACATCTAGATCGCTGCCTGACCTGCCGCAACTGCGAAACCACCTGCCCCTCCGGCATGCAATACGGTGAGTTACTCGATATCGGCCGTGGCTTGATGGAACAGGAAGCGCCCAGGCCGGCCACTGCCAGGGGTTTTCGCTGGCTGCTGCGCGGTGTCCTGACCCGACCACGCCTGCTCGCGGTGGCACTGGCGCTGGGTCAATGGGTAAGACCGGCATTACCCGCCCGCCTGCGCGGGAAAATTCCGCCGCGGCAGGCGCGCAAACCCGTTCCCCGGCGAGAACACGCGCGCACCATGCTGATACTGGAAGGCTGCGTGCAAAGCGCGGCGACGCCCAATACCAATGACGCCGCACGGCGTGTGCTGGACAAGCTCGGCATTTCCCTGATCGGCGCGCCGCGCGCCGCGTGTTGCGGCGCCGTGAACTACCATCTGGCGGCACATGCCGATGGCCTCGACGATATGCGTCGCAATATCAATGCCTGGTGGCCGTATATCGAAGCAGGCGCTGAGGCGATCGTCAGCAGCGCCACAGGCTGCGGCGCGATGCTAATGGATTACGGGCGCCTGCTGGCCGATGATCCGGCCTACGCGGAAAAAGCCCGGCGGGTAACACAGTTGAGCCGTGACCTGGCACAGGTTCTGGCGCGGGAAGACCTGCAAAAACTGGCGATCGACACCCGCATCGGCAAAGTGGCTATTCACCCGCCCTGCACGATGCAGCATGCACTGCAGCTGCCGACACTACTGGACACCGTGCTGCGGCGTGCGGGCTTCGAGATCGCCGCGACCCCCGGGAAATTGCTCTGCTGTGGCTCGGCGGGTACTTACTCAATCCTGCAGCCCGCAACCAGCGAACGGCTGCGTGAAACCATGCTGGACGCGCTCACCACAGATCAACCGGCACTCATCGCCACTGCCAACATCGGCTGTCAATTGCATTTACAGGCTGCGGCAGGTGTGCCCGTGGTGCACTGGATCGAATTGCTGGACAGCGCCTGAGGCCGGTGACGCCGGACGCGTCCCCGCGCTGACGCGCCCGTGACCCTCTAGGCTTTCTTCACAAACTCCGATTTCAGCTTCATCGCGCCAATCCCATCGATCTTGCAGTCGATATTATGATCCCCTTCCACCAGCCGGATATTTTTCACCCGCGTTCCCACTTTCACAACGGAGGAAGAGCCCTTTACCTTCAAATCCTTGATCACCGACACGGTATCGCCGTCCTGCAACGCATTGCCGTTGGCATCTTTTGCCTGTAGCCCTTCCTCGCTCTCACCCGCAGGGCCATCGCCGGACCATTCGTGGGCACATTCAGGGCAGACAAAAAGATTCCTGTCTTCGTAGGTATATGGCGACTCGCACTTTGGACACGCTGGTAGATCACTCACTGTCGATTCCTATCTGGTGCTGACACAGGCCCCGACCGCGCCCACGTCTGTTGAATATCCGGGAGAGCGCCATTGTAGAGGCTATGCCTGGCGGGATCGACCATCCGCACAGCGAAAGCTCCGAAAAACTGTTATATCAATTCGTATATTCAGAACGAAAAAAGTGTCGACTTATGCACCAACATTTGTTTTTATCGAAGACGTGCCCCAGGGCACTCTTCGCTGTATTGCTTCGCTGTTGAACAAGCTTACATGCACACATCGTTAACTACACATGTCGCCAGAGGCCCGGGCGCATCTGCCACGCGGTCTTTCGGAGACATAGTCTGCCACGGAGGCAAACTCTATGAGAAGACAGAAGCGCGATATGAACTCAAGGGCATTTGACAGAGGTTACCAGGCGGGTGTTTCGGGGCGAAGCCTCGATTTTTGTCCCCATGAAGAGGAGAGCCACCGGCAACACTGGATTTCGGGATGGCGCGAGGGTCGCAGCGACCAGTGGGATGGCCTCACCGGGGTCTCCGGTGTTCACAAGTTACGCGCAATCTGACAACGCGATGATCTGCCCTGGTTCCAGCACCGGGGCACAGTCGGCTTAACCACCGGCGCTGCGCACAGCATCCGGCACTCAGTGCGGGGCTCCCCCGACCACACCGGCACCGAGTTGTTCGCAGCCCCGGGCATCGTGTAAGCCTCATTTTCCCTTCTTCCCCGGTGAAAATCACCGCCTCACCGCTATATGCGAACCAGCGACAGTTGCCTTTGACCCGCAATATCGACTCGATTACTATGCGCCGAGCTTTACGGTTGGCGGCGACACAATAGCAGGTCACGCCCCGCAACAACCCGCAAGCCCAAACAAAACCCGTGCGCACTCGCGCCGCAGCCAGCCGTCCAGCAACCGCGTTCAAACAGGAAAAAACCATGTCCAACGACCCGTCCCGCCAGCTGTCCCCCCTCGCCGCCCTGATTTTTGGCTCGCGCTGGATGCAACTGCCTCTGTACCTTGGCCTGATCGTGGCCCAGGGTGTTTATGTTGTCTTGTTCCTCAAGGAACTGGTGCACCTGATTGGTGGGGCCACCAGTCTCAGCGAACAGCTCATCATGCTCGCCGTGCTCGGCCTGATCGATGTAGTGATGATTTCGAACTTGCTGGTGATGGTCATCGTTGGCGGCTATGAGACGTTCGTATCCCGTCTGAGATTGCAGAACCATCCCGATTTACCGGAGTGGCTGAATCACGTGAACGCGACTGTATTGAAGGTGAAACTGGCCATGGCGATCATCGGCATCAGTTCCATCCATCTACTGAAAACCTTTATCGCGATAGGCACACTCGGCACTGAGGGGTCGGATTACACCGAGGCTGGTGTGATGTGGCAGACCATCATCCACATCGTGTTCATCCTCTCAGCGCTCGGTATCGCCTGGACAGACTACCTGATGTCTCTGGCCGTGAAGTCTGCCAAGCAAGCGCATTAACAGCGCTTGATTGGAGGCAGCGCCATCCTGCGTTAATCGGCACGCCCTGCAGCAACGAGGTCTTTCGCCACCATCACCCGCACAGCAAGTGCCAGCGGCGCTATCAGCCACGGCAGGTTAAAGGCCAGATAGTAGGCAATGTTGGGCGGTGGGTGGGAGCCAAGAAACGTCTGGGTGAAATAGAAAAACATATTGGTCGCCGCCGCCCCGGCATAGAACAGGGAAAGCGGCTTGAGCCATGGGCGCAGTCGAATAAGACCGAGAATCACAAACAGCAGCACTGGCGCCTGGAAAAAACCATCGAACAGACAGGCCGCCAACAGGTTGGGCGGCGGATCGAGGTGCGCTGGCTCTTCAGCGACGGCCCATTCGTGCAGTGCTCGAAGCGGTGGCCAGGGGCTATCTGGCGCCACCGGGACACCGAGGCCCTCAGGCAGGCTAAACAAAAACCCATAGAGCACAGAGACAGAGAAAAAAACGACCAGCACCAGATCAACTGGCCTTTTGTACAGTGGCTTCATACACCCAACCCTCAACTGGCATCCGAACTACAACCCGTTAACAACAAACCCTATCCCTGGGCATTCTTCTCCAGGCATGACTAATCAGCGTCCTCAGCACCTTTCTTGGTACTCTGGGCGAGGTCCAGCAGCTCGCGGTTGGCCACCGCCAGCATGGCAAAATCGGGGGCCGATGCCGCCTGCAGTTCGCTGAGCATGTGACGCCAGCGTTCGAGTAATTTCGCCTCCTGCGATTCCCAGCGCTGCATCGCATGCAGTAAATTGCCGTCCTCAGCCATGTGGTGCAGGACGCCGATCGCCAGAGTGCGTTGCTGCCATTCCAGATCTTCAAGGTAGCTGTCACGCGCCAGACCTTGCCACTCGGTGTCGACCTTGGCCGCCAGGATCTGTGCAGCGAACCAGTCCAGCTGCAGCTCCTCACCGATAGCAAAGTAAACCTTGGCAACCTCCATCAATGGGGCGCCAGCTCGCGCGGCGGCCTCGACAATACCCAGCACCCGGTAGCTGTAATGCGTGCCAGCCACCAGCTGCGCCATTTCAGCATCCACACCCTGCTCTTCATAGTGCTCGCAGAGACTGTCGTAGTGATCAAGCGTGCTGCCACGCAACAGGGTGGGGAACTCCGGCGGCAGTTCCTGCACACCGGTACGAAATTGAGCGATCAGTCCTGTCGGCGAAAGCTGTCGCCGCCGATTGCGCAGGAACCAGCGGGTCGCTCGTTTTACCAGCCCGATCAGGACCAGCAGCATGTCCATCTGGGCGCCGGCGGTCACCGTGTGGCCCAAGTCCTCGATCCGATCCCATAACCCGGTGATTCCATAGATCTCCATCACTGCCGTGTAAGCACACGCGACATCGTCGACCGACGCGCCCGTGGCTTTTTGCTGGCGCAGCACAAAGTTCAGCCCCATACGATTGACAATGTCATTGGCGATCTGGGTAGCCACAATTTCCTTGCGCAACCGGTGCTCCTGCACCTCCTGCGGATACAGCTCGACCAGCCGGGGCGGGAAGGCTTTGTGGAGCGCACCACTGAGGCAGGCGTCATGCTGCAGTTCTGAATCGATTAACTGTTCCTTCAGCGCCGCTTTACTGTAGGAAACGAGTACAGAGAGTTCCGGCCGTGTCAGCGTCTTGCCTTGCGCCGCACGCTCCATTAATTCCTCGTCATCGGGAATAAACTCCAGCGCCCTGTCGAGGCGGCCCGCATCAGAAAAGTCCTTGATCAAGCGCCGGTACTCTACCGCGCGTGATTCAGCCTGGTACTCTACCAGGCTGATAGCCTGTACCTGCCGGAAGTTGTTGTGCAGCACCAGTTCAGAAACGCTATCGGTCATTTCAACCAACAGTGCGTTGCGGTCCTGTGGCGACAGATCCCGACGTGCGACAACCGCGTTCAACAGTATCTTGATATTCACCTCGTGGTCAGAGCAGTCCACGCCGCCGGCGTTGTCGATAAAATCGGTGTTGCAGCGCCCTCCCGCCAGACAGTATTCGACTCGACCCAACTGCGTCATACCGAGATTGCCGCCTTCACCGACCACACGACAGCGCAGTTCTGCGCCGTCGACACGCAGTGCATCATTGGATTTGTCACCGACATCCATATGGGATTCATCACTCGACTTCACATAGGTGCCAATACCGCCATTCCACAGCAGGTCGACGCGCGCTCGCAACAGGTACGAAATCAGTTGCGTGGGCGTAACCTGAGCGGCTTCAATATCAAACCGCTGCCTGATCTCGGGTGACAGTGCGATTGATTTCGCCGACCGGTCGAACACTCCACCACCGCTTGAGATCAACTCGATGCTGTAATCCATCCAGCTGGAACGCGGCAGATCAAACAGCCGCCTGCGCTCCGCAAAGCTGCTGCTGGCGTCCGGGTTGGGGTCGATAAATATATGTTGGTGGTTAAACGCCGCCACCAGGCAGATATGTTCTGACAGCAACATCCCATTACCGAACACATCGCCAGCCATATCGCCGATCCCCACCACGGTAAAATCGGTGGTCTGCACATCGATATCCATCTCCCTGAAATGTCGCTGTACCGAGACCCAGGCACCGCGTGCGGTAATGCCCATCTTCTTGTGGTCGTAGCCAGCGCTACCACCTGACGCAAAGGCATCGCCGAGCCAGAATGTATACTCGGCGGCAATACCATTGGCGATATCGGAAAATGACGCCGTGCCCTTGTCTGCGGCGACTACCAGGTAAGGGTCCTCATCGTCCTTGCAAACCACCTGTGGCGGTCTAATAACACCCGTTGTACTGCGATTGTCAGTGATATCCAACAACGCGCGTATGAACAACTGGTAGCAGGCAATCCCTTCACTTTGCATCTCGTTGCGTGACATGCCGTCCCGCAATTGCCTTGCGACAAAGCCGCCCTTGGCACCCACCGGCACGATCACCGCGTTCTTGACCTGTTGCGCTTTTACCAGGCCCAACACCTCGGTGCGAAAATCCTCGAGACGATCTGACCAGCGCAATCCGCCGCGCGCGACCTTGCCGCCGCGCAGGTGTACACCTTCCACCCGGGGCGAGTAGACAAAAATCTCGTACATCGGCACTGGCTGTGGCACATCGGGGATGCAGGACGGTTGCAGCTTGAATGAAAAATACGGTTTCAGGACACCTTCGGCATCGCACTGAAAAAAGTTGGTGCGCAGGGTTGCCTTCACGACGCATACAAACTGCCGGATAATGCGATCCTGGCCGAGATTGGGCACCTGCTCCAGCGCTTCATAAATCCGCTGCTCTATCGCGTCCTCGCGCTGCTGGCGGTAGGATTCATCGCCCTCAAAGCTGGTCGAAAAGCGGGTCAGGAACAGCTCGACGATGGTACCGGTAATGTGCAGATAATTGGCCAGGGTTTCCGCCATATATTCCACACTATAGGGAAACTGCAACTGGCGCAGATAGCGCGCATAGGCTCGCAGCAAGGCGATTTCGCGCCAGTTCAACTGGGTGCCAATCAGCAGCTTGTTGAAACAGTCGTTTTCCGCCTCGCCATTCCAGATGCGCGCAAAGGCGTCCTCAAACTCGTCCTTGACTTCTTCCAGCATAATATCGTTCGCCAGCGAGTAAATGAGGCTGAAATCCTGGACCCAGAACAGGCGCCCGTCGCGGTGGCAAATGGCGTAGGGGCGCTCAGTGACAACGCGCAGCCCGAGGTTTTCCAGTATCGGCAACACGTCCGACAGCGGCAGGCTGCCCGCGGGGTGATACAGCCGCAGGCGCAGGCTGTCTTCACCTTCACCGTGCCGATAGAGATCCAGGCCCAACGGTGCGCCCTGCATCACATCCAGGATATGGCTGATATCTGACACCGCTACCGCCGGGCTGAAATCATCGCGATACCCCGGCGGGAACCCGCCGGCAAAATCGCGGACCAGCGGTTCACCCTGCTCGCCACCAAACGCCTGGATCAATTCCTCTGCCAGCCTGTCAGGCCATGCCATCAGGGCCTTTACGATCTCGCGTTCCAACGCTGTGGCATCAAACTCCAACGGTATCGACGGATCCACCCGCAGCACGAAATGACAGCGCACCAGAATCGACTCGGAGTAGAAGGCGGTAAACTCCAGCTCCTGCGCGTTGAACGCCTGGATCAGGATCGCCTCGATCTTGCCGCGCTGCTCCGTGTTGTAGTGATCGCGGGGCACGTAGACAAGACAGTTAACGAACTTCCTGTGCACATCCTCGCGTACGAATAGCCGCGTCTGGCGTCGCTCCTGAATGGCATTCACGGCGTTGACCGTGGCACACAATTCCTCGGTCGAGGCCAGGAACAATTCCTCGCGCGGAAAGCCGTTCAACACCCTCACCAGTTCCCTGCTCTCATGCTCGGACCAATGCAGGTTGGACAGCGCCTGCACGTCACGCACCTTGCGCCGCACAATCGGGATCATGTCCGGGTCCATCGTATACACGCCTGAGGTATGCAGGCCCAGGAACCGATGCTGGCCGATGACAGTGCCCGCTGCGTCAAACTCTCGAATCTCAACATAGTCCGGATAGGCGACACGGTGCACGCGGGAGCGCTTGCCAGATCTGGCAAAACTGATTTGTTCATCGAGCAGTTGTTGTCGGGAGAGCCGGCTCAGATCCAGTTCCAGGTCCTGCACACCGCGTGTCGCCAGGTGCCGCAGCAAACCCAGGCTGCGCTCAGTAACCACTGTGACTCGCCCGAACGGATCGCCAGCGGCGACTTGCAGGTATTCGTATCCGAGCAGGATCATGTGCTGGTCGCCAAGCCAGTGTAAAAAAGCAATTGATTCATCGCGCTTGTCCGGCGCTACGCAATCACTCTTCGCGATGACTTTCGCAACATCGCGCAGGCGCTGGCTCATCGCCTGGAAGTCGCGCACCACAGTGGCGACCTCTTCCAGAATATCGACGAGGGTATCCTGCAACTCACCGAGTTCATCTGGCCGCGATTGGCGGCTGATCTCCAATAGCATCAATGATTCAAGTGCCGCCGCGTCATTCTGCTCTTGCTCGATCGGCAGCACTTCGATCAACTCACCCCCTGCAGAGCGTCGCGTCGGCAGGTTGGAGCTGACGATAGTATGAATCGCGAGATTGCGCCGATTCAGCTCACCGCGTACCGACGCTGTGCAAAAAGGGATGCCCTGGCACAGTACGACCAACGTCGTATAGCGACGGTCCCAGGGCTGTTCGTCATCCTCGGGGGTAAAAATACGCACCCGCGGCCCATCCTCGGGCCACTGGCGCATAAATGCCAGCAGGCCATTGAGACATGCGTAGAGGTTATCGACGCTGCGCTGCGCCAGATCTTCCGGCTGAAATCGCCAAAAAAAGGCCGATGACAGATTGTGCAGCGACTGCCTGACCTCTCCCTCCGCCTCAGCATCGATACGCGATGCCAGTTCTCTCAATAATAGCTCTTTGCGATTAGCTATCGACATGCCGCAGATCCTCAACGTTGAACTGTGGATTTGTAGTGCCAGTCATTCTTATGGTGTGCAGTTTAACGCATCCGGAACACGATACACCCACTGGTGGAACTTTTTCAGGCACCACCAGTCACAGAAGTCATTCCGGCCATTGGCTCGGCTGTTGCTGGACGGGCCGGAATCATTAGTTACAATGCGTAGCGCCCAGAGGGCGGTGTCATTCCATCAAAACCACAGGAGCAATCGTGGCGAACGCAGATATCCGAGAACTCGAGCACTGGCTGAGCGGTCAAATCATCGGCCAGGCGCATTTGGTACAACGACTGATCATTGCGCTGCTGGCCGACGGTCACCTGCTGGTAGAGGGGGCACCCGGACTGGCCAAGACGCGGGCCATCAAATCACTGGCCGACGGCATCGAGGGCAGCTTTCATCGCATCCAGTTTACCCCCGATCTGTTACCGGGTGATGTCACCGGCACTGAAATCTATCGGCCACAGGAAGCGAGTTTCCACTTCCAGAGAGGGCCGGTCTTTCACAACCTGGTGCTGGCAGACGAGGTCAACCGGGCGCCGGCAAAGGTGCAGTCGGCCCTGCTGGAGGCAATGGCGGAGCGGCAGGTCAGTGTCGGTAGCGAAACCTATCCGCTGCCCGAACTGTTCCTGGTGATGGCGACCCAGAACCCGATCGAGCAAGAGGGTACCTACCCGCTGCCCGAGGCACAACTCGACCGATTCCTGATGCATGTCAACGTGGGGTATCCGGATACCGCGGCCGAAACAGAGATCCTGCGCCTGACTCGCAACGAGGCCAGCCGCGGACTCGATAAACCACCGGCACCACTGTCACAGCAAACCGTATTCGGCGCACGTCGGGAGATACTCAGCCTGCACATGTCCGACGCGGTAGAGCAGTATATGGTGCAGCTTGTCATCGCCACACGCACGCCGCAGCGCTACAGTGAAACACTGGCCAGCTGGATTGAATACGGCGGCAGTCCGCGGGCCACCATCGCCATTGACCGCTGCGCGAGGGCGCACGCCTGGCTCAAGGGACGCGATTTCGTCAGTCCCGATGATATCCAGGCCGTCGCCGGCGATGTCTTGCGCCACAGATTGATTCTCAGCTTTGAAGCCGAGGCCAACGGCGTGACACCGGATCAGGTCATTCAGGAATTGTTGGCGATCGTTCCCGTAGGCTGAAGCCCGATGCAACCGGCCGACATCAACGCGCCCGCCCACGGAGCCTACGCCGAGCTAGACGAGCTTATCGCCCTGCGTTTTCCTGCCAAACAGCTGCAGCTGGGGCGCAGGACGCGCGCACTGAGCAACCTGGCTGGGCCGATCAAATCAAACTTTCGCGGCCGTGGTATCGATTTTGAGGAAGTGCGCACCTACCAACCCGGCGACGACATTCGAACCATTGACTGGCGGGTAACGGCGCGAACCGGGAACGCACACACCAAACTGTTTCGCGAGGAGCGTGAACGACCGGTGCTGGTGGTCGTCGACCAGCGCAACAGCATGTTTTTCGGTTCCAGCCACTGTTTTAAATCGGTGCTGGCCGGGCATCTCGCCAGCCTGTTGGCCTGGAGCGCCCTCAACGGCGGAGATCGCGTGGGCGGGCTGGTATTCAATGAGCTCGGACACCAGGAGATCCGGCCGCGGCGCAGCCGCAAAACCGTATTGACGCTGCTGTCGCAAATTGCCAGCTACAACGCCAGCTTGCCCGTCGACAGCACCAGCGAGGCGGACCATTTTGCCAGTATGCTCTCCAACCTGCGGCGGATCGCACGCCCCGGAAGCAGCCTGTTCCTGATCAGCGATTTCCGCGGCGCCTCACAGGAGGGTGCGCGGGAGCACCTGTTTGAGTTGGCCAAACACACAGAACTGACTGCGCTGGCCTGCTCCGACCCAATGGAAGCCGAACTGCCCCGTGCGGGGACCTATGCGGTAACCAACGGCACTGAACGCAGCGAACTGCAAACCGGCGACCGACAGTTGCGGGACAGCTACCGGCAGCGCCAGCAACAGCAACACGCAATGCTCAGTGACGACCTGATCCGTCTCGGCGTGCCGCTGCTGCGGGCGTCCACTGATCGGCCTCCGTTCGGGCTGCTGCAGACCTATTTCGGAGACAAGCGCCGGTGAACCCGCAGGATCCACTAGCCAATCTGCACCCGCTGCGGCAACCGGAATTGATCGGGTGGTGGCCTCTGGCACCCGGCTGGTGGCTGCTGCTGTGCCTGATCGTGATCAGCGTCGGGTTGTTGATCTACCTGCTGCGCAGGCACTGGCGCAAAAATGCCTACCGGCGCCGCGCACTTGCGCAACTGGACTCGCTGCATGCGCAGTACCAGTCTGACAGCAGGGACGCGGAGTATCTCGGCGCTATCAACGCCCTGCTCAAGAGCGTGGCGCTGCACGCCTATCCCCGCGCCACTGTGGCATCCCGACACGGTGAAGCGTGGCGCCAGTTTCTCAATACCTCCCTGCCGCAGGATATGCAGTTGCAAAGTGAGTTTGACGACGCCGTCTACCGGGACAGTTCGCCACAGATCGACCTGACACGGGTGCATCGCGCCGCGCAACACTGGATCAAAAAGCACAAGGCAGCAGTATGATTGAGTGGATCTGGCCCTGGCTTCTGGTACTGGCTCCCCTGCCCTGGCTGGTGCGCCGCTTGCTGCCTCCCGCAACATCGCGGCAACCGGCCGTGCGTGCGCCTTTTTACACCGAGTGGCAACAGATGTCTGAAACACAGGGCAGTCGCACAGCGCGGGGCAGCGCCTTGCCGACCGCCGCACTCTGGCTACTGTGGTTGTTGCTGCTGTTGGCAGCAGCTCGCCCCATGTGGATAGGCGAGCCCATTGAACTTCCCAACAGCGGCCGCGACCTGATGATGGCAGTGGATATTTCCGGCTCCATGCGCATTGAGGATATGCAGGTTCGCCAGGCGCTGGTGCCGCGCGTCGATGCGGTCAGGCAACTTGGCGCCCAGTTCATCAGCCAGCGCAGTGGCGACCGACTGGGGCTGATTCTGTTTGGCAGCAACGCCTATGTGCAATCTCCATTGAGTTTTGACACTTCCACTGTCGAGCGCTTCCTGTCGGAGGCACAAATCGGTTTTGCCGGCGAGGAAACCGCGATTGGTGATGCCATCGGACTGGCCGTCAAACGACTCAAGGAGCGGCCTGCAGAGAGTCGCGTATTGATCCTGCTGACCGACGGGCAGGACACCGCCAGCTCGGTGAAACCACTCGATGCGGCGAAACTGGCCGCCAAGCTCGGTATTCGTATTTACACCATCGGTATCGGCGCCGACTCACTCACCCTCCCCGGTTTGTTCGGCTCCAGCTTCGGCAGTCGCCAGGTCAACCCGTCTGCGGAGCTGGATGAGGCCACCTTGCAACAAATTGCACAGATTACCGGTGGCGAGTATTTCCGCGCGCGCAACCCACAGGAACTCCTCAATATCTACAATGTACTGGATGAACTGGAACCGGTGGAACAGGAGACAACACTGTACCGCCCGCGCCAGGCGCTGGGCTACATACCGCTGCTGGGTGCACTGCTGCTCAGCTTTTTACTCGCGCTGCGCCACTGTCACTCGGTGCTGGACTGGCGCGGTGCGAGCGCCGCACCCGGGCAACAGGAGGGCCGCTGATGGAAATCCACTGGATGCGACCCGAGTGGCTGTGGACCCTGGTGCCAGCACTGGTGCTGCTGATTCTGTTGTGGCGACAGCGCAGCCGCACCGGCAGCTGGGAGTCGGTCATCGCGCCCGAGTTGTTGCAGCATCTGGTCAGTGACAGAACCGTCTCGCGCGGCCGCAACCTGCTGCCTGTCGTCTTTCTCGGCTGGCTGCTCGCCGCGCTGGCTGCCGCTGGCCCCAGCTGGCAGAAAATTCCGCAGCCGATACACCAGAAGCAGGATGCGCTGGTAGTGCTGCTGGATTTGAGCTTTTCCATGAACGCAGCCGACCTGGCGCCCTCCCGACTGGACCGGGCCAGACAGAAACTGCTGGACCTTCTGAAGCAGCGACGCGAGGGGCAGACAGGCCTTATCGCCTACGCGGGCGACGCCCATATCGTCACCCCGCTCACGGATGACACACCGACCATCGCCAATCTGCTGCCTGCGCTCCACCCGGAGATGATGCCACTGCCCGGCAGTGAACCGGTCAGTGCCGTCACCCAGGGCCTGGATCTGTTGCGCTCCGCTGGTATACGCGGCGGCAAAGTACTGTTGGTCACCGATGGTGTATCCGAAAAAGACCGCGCCGGCATCGCGCAAGTCATGGCGGGCAGCGATGCGGAGTTGGCAATCATGGGCGTCGGCACGGCGACGGGCGCACCGATTCCGCTGCCCGGCGGAGGCTTCATCAAGGATGAGGACGGCACTATTGTGATGCCGGGCCTGGACGAACAGGCCCTGAGGGATTTGGCAGCGACCACCGGTGGCACCTACCGTCGCATGCAGATCGACGACAGCGACCTCGATGCCCTGCTGGCCGCGAACCCACTGGACAACACCGAGGAAACCCTGTCGCTGGACAGGACGGCGGATACCTGGGAGGACCAGGGCTATTTCCTGGTCCTCGCACTGCTGCCCCTGGCGCTTGCCCTGTTCCGGCGCGGCTGGCTGCTGACACTGCTGCCGGTGGTATTGCCAGCGCTGTTGCTGGTGCACCCTGAACCTGCCGCAGCGCAGAGCTGGGACGACCTGTGGCTGACACCCGACCAACAGGCACAGCAGGCATTGCAGCAGGGCGACGCTGAGGCCGCTGCGGGCCTGTTTGAAAATCCCGAGTGGGCCGGCACGGCGGCATACCAGAGCGGCAACTACGAAGCCGCAGCGGAAAAATTTGCCAATCCCCAGAGCGCAGACAGCCTGTACAACCGCGGCAATGCGCTTGCGAGGGCCGGCAAGCTGGACGAGGCCATTGCCGCGTATGAAGAATCACTGGAGCTGCAACCCGAGCAGCAGGATGCCAGTGACAACCTGGAATTGCTGAAGAAGCTCAAAGAGCAGCAGGA
>CAXBLZ010000083.1:0-17632 GCA_963976735.1 uncultured Halioglobus sp. | reverse complement strand
CCGAGCCTGCACATGGATGTGCGCTTTTTGGCGTGCCCCGCCCGCAAGGTAATCATGCAGGCTCTTGGCCTACGAAGGACGGTGATTTCGAACCCATAATCAGTAGCAACCCCAAACCGGTGAAACTTGGTGCCATCTGCAGTAGAATGGCCGCCTTTTGCGGTCGGGGTGCGCTGTTCCCCGGCACTACCTTAAACAGAATCCAGAGAACTCGAGTATGAAAAACTACAAGATCGCCCTGCTGCCGGGAGACGGTATCGGCCCTGAAATCATGGCCGAGGCGGTGAAGGTATTCCGTCTGGTGGAAGAGCGTAACGACGTCACGTTTGAGCTGATTGAAGCGGATTTTGGTGCCTCTGCGTATTTCAAGTGTGGCCATCCCTTCCCTGAGGAAACCAAGGCTATCTGTGACGAGGCCGACGCCATTATCAAAGGTCCGATCGGCCTGAGTCATGAAGAGTCGAAGAAAATCCCGGTGGATATGCAACCGGAGCGCGGTGCGCTGCTACCCATGCGTCGCCGTTACAACACCTTTGCCAATTTCCGACCGGTATTCCTGCCCAAGTCGCTGGGACATTTCTCGCCGCTGAAACCGGAAATTATCGGTGACGGCATCGATCTCATTATGGTGCGTGAACTGGTTGGTGGTTTGTACTTTGGTGAAAAGGAAGAGGGCGTCAACGAGCGCGGCCTGCGCTATGTGAAGGAAACGCTTGAGTATGACGAGGAACAGATTCGGAACATTCTGCATGAGGCGTTACAGCTGTGTATGCGCCGCAAAAAGGTGTTGCACAATATCCACAAGAGCAACGTACTGAAATCCAGTGTGTTGTGGAATGAAGTATTGGCAGAGGTTGCTGTGGAGTATCCGGAGGTCGAGATCAAGCATATTCTGGTCGACGCCGCTGCCACATTGCTGTGCCTCAACCCCGGGCAGTTCGATGTGATGGTCATGGAGAATATGTTCGGCGATATCCTGAGTGACCAGGGCGGTGGCATTCTCGGTTCTCTCGGCCTGATGCCGTCTGAGTGCAAGGGCCCGCAGAAAAGTTACTACGAACCCTCGCACGGTTCCGCACCGGACATCGCGGGGCAAAATATCGCCAACCCGTACTCGATGATCGGTTCGGTGGCGATGATGCTGGAGAGCAGCTTCGGTATGGTGCAGGAATCGAAGAATGTCTGGAGCGCGATGCAGAGTGTCTTCGCCGACGGCTACTCGACGGCGGATCTGTCCAAGCCGGGCAGCGGAGTCAAGATGATCAAGACAGCCGAGTTTGGCGACAAAGTGGTTGCCGCTTTGAGGGCGATGCCGAAGGTGGGTTAGTGTGCCGTGTGCTTGCGCCGACCACTACAGCCTGGATGGCGGTGGGCGGCGGCGCATTGAAGGTGAATGGCTGCTAGGTTAATGCGGCATTGATCGCCCATATACCTGAGAGCACTATGCCAAGGGTGCTCATGGTGGCTACCGATGCTGCGATAACGGAGCGCATCGGACAGTCTACCCACTGCATAACAATGCTCGGTGCTGGTGCGGCGGTTACACGGCCTTTGTCGGTTGTCGTATCGTGTGCTGGTGTCATGATTTCTGCTCGCTGTGTTGTCTAATGAAAGTTGCCGTGCGAGCTGCAATCATAGAGCTATGTTGCTGCAGAACAATCCTGTTTTTGCTGATGAACACATCGGCTGAAACTGATGGACGCTGCTCCGTGGATTACGGCTCATAGCCAGTGATTGCTCTGGTGTGGCCATGTCGTGGTCGCTCAATAAGCAACCACTGGAAGGGTTCAAACCTGGCCGTCTGCCACCAGCGGTGTATCGACTACCGTTTGGTTCGATTTGCGTTCATGCAATTGCAAATTGACGATGCGCAAGGTTGCCAGGATTGCCGCGAAGACCTGGTTGGAATGCACGCCCCGGGTTTTGATATCCTGCCCGTCACAGTCCCATGTGATAACACACTCTGTGAGCGCGTTGGTGTGGCCACCCCTGGGGATGCGCACCTCGTAATCCACCAGCGTTGGCAGCACGTAATTCCTCGATGCCATGACATCGTTCATCGCGTGGATAAAGGCATCGAAGCCGCCGTTGCCGGAGCCGGCCGCGTGCTGGATATCGCCGTCCACATCGACCCGTATACTGACGGTCGATTTCAGGTTCAGGCCGCTGGTGACCGAGCAGTTCAGTAACTTGATGTGGTGGTAATTCTTGCTCTCCAGTACCTCGGAGATGATGAAAGGCAGGTCGTCTGCGGTGATCAGCTCTTTCGAGTCGCCCAGTTTCACGATTCTCGCCAGTACCTTTTTCTGGTTTTCCTCGGACAGGCTGAGGCCGAGCGCCTCCAGATTCTTCGCCAGCGAAGCCTTGCCGCTCATCTTGCCGAGTGCGTAGCTGCGGGTGCGCGAGAAGCGCTCGGGGCTGAGTCGCGTTTTGTACAGGCCGCCCTTTTTGTCGCCATCTGCATGAATCCCCGCCGTTTGCGTGAATACATCGGCGCCGACGATGGGGGCGTTGGCTGGTACCCGCTTGCCAGAGAAGGATTCGACCATGGCGCTGAGCTGTACGAGGTAGCTCTCATCGATCGACAATTCGACCCCCATCTTGTCACGCAGGGCGACGCTCACTTCTGCGAGCGAGGCGTTGCCGGCACGCTCACCCAGGCAATTCACCGTGCAGTGAACAGAGCTGACCCCGGCGCGCACTGCCGCCATCACGTTCGCGGTTGCGAGTCCGTAATCGTTGTGGGGGTGAAAATCGAACTGTTGCTCTGGATAGCGCGTGGTCATATCGCTGAGACTGTCGAATACCTCCTCCGGTGACATCACCCCCAGTGTATCGGGCAGCATGAAATGCCGGATGCCACAGTCCTTGATCTGATCCATCATTGCGTAGACGTAGTCCGGGCTGTTGCGGTAGCCATTGGACCAGTCCTCCAGATAGGCATTCACCTGCAGGCCTTTCTCCAGTGCATATTCTACTGTTGTGAGTATCTCCTCCACGTGCTCGTCCAGCGTTTTTCCCAGTTGCTCACGGCAGTGTTTTTCACTGCCCTTGGTCAGCAGGTTGATGACCTGGCCACCGGTTTGCAGAATCCAGTCCACGCTTTTGGTGTGATCGACAAATCCCAGCACCTCGATACGATCGCCGAGGCCCTGCTGTTGCGCCCACTCATTGATGTTGGAGACAGCGTCCATCTCGCCTTTGGAGACGCGCGCGGAGGCGACTTCAATGCGGTCGACTTTCAGCTGTTGCAATAGGGCCTTGGCCAGATTGACTTTCTCATCCGGGGAAAACGAAACGCCCTGGGTCTGCTCACCGTCGCGCAGGGTGGTGTCCATTAGCTGGATATGTCGTGATGTGTTGTCCATAGTCATTCCGTCGATTGCCTGCTGCGTTGGCAGGAGTCAGCTCAAGCGAACAGGCAATTATCGCTTGATTGTCGGTCGTTGTACAATTGCGTCGCAAAATCGCTCGAATATCGTCCGCTGCCCGCAGGCGCTTCACCTGTTCAAACAACGGCCCGGCCTGGGGGAAATAGCCGCGCATATACACCAGCCACTGTTTCAGCGGGTTGCCCGCGCAATGCGCGTCGTAGTGTTGCAGCGTCATCTCAAAAAAGCGCAGCAGCAGGGGGGTAATACTGTGCCAATCCAGTGGCTCCAGGGTGTCGCCGCTGGCGTTCGCAGCAGCAATCAGGCGCGGTAGATCGGGGCGGCAAATCACGCCGCGGCCCAGCATCAGGTCATCGCAGCCGGTGACCGCGCGACAGCGCAGCGCATCGTCGACACTCCAGATTTCGCCGTTGGCGATAATGGGTAGCGACACCCGCTGTCGTGCTTCAGCGATAGACTCCCAGTGCGCGGGCGGGCGGTATCCCTCGCGTTTGGTGCGCGCGTGCACGGTCAACTCGGTCGCGCCGGCATCTGCTATACCGGCCACAATGTCCAGAAACAGTGCCTTGTCCTCGAACCCGAGTCGCGTTTTCACTGTCACTGGTATGTGTGCCGGTACCGCCGCTCGAACCGCAGCCGTGATAGCGTGCACGCGCTGCGGTTCGAGCAGCAGAATGGCGCCGCCGTCGGAGCGGTTGACGGTCTTTGCCGGGCAGCCAAAGTTCAGGTCGATTCCGGGCGCGCCGAGCTCAGCGGCACGCGCTGCATTCTCGGCCATCACTGCGGTTTGTCCTCCCAGCAATTGCACATACACCGGCACGCCCGAAAGCGTGGTGCCGCCGTGCGCGAGCTCCGGACACAAACGATGGAATACGCGCGGCGGCAGCAGTCGCTCGGTGACGCGAACAAACTCCGTGACGCAGCGATCCACACCGCCCAGGGAGGTGAGCAGTTCACGCATGGTGTGGTCAATAACGCCCTCCATCGGGGCGAGCATCAGGCGCATGTGGCTATCCGGTCGAGATTGTTGAAGGCGGGCATTATACGTTTTAATGCGCGCTCAATGCTGTGATAATTTGTATCGTGGTTGCAATGGATTCCGGGGCGGCCAGGGCGCATTGAGTTTTTCAGAGTGTGGAAAGTTTGGCGGATTTGAAGGGGGTGCCTGTGGAACGGGCGTGAGTTTTCCCGTGTTTTCGGCTGCTGCGCAACTCGACCAATTTTGCTTCGCAAAATTTGGGACTCGGACAGTGCTCGCAGAAAGCCCCGAAAACACGGGAAAACTCAGAGCGCGCCCTAATATCCACAGGCACCCCCTTCAAATCCGCCAAACTGCCCAGATCGCAAATAAATCACGGAGACCCATTTTGAAAGAATTCGCAATAACCATCACCCCGCGTTTTTATGAAACCGACGCCTTCGGCCATATCAATAACGCCACTATCGCCGCCTGGTTCGAAGTCGTGCGCATGCGATTTCTCGAATCGCTGGCGGACCGCAACGGTATGGACACCAGAAGCTGGATTCTGGCCTCGTTGCAGATCGACTTTCTCGATGAAACCTTTTATGGCAGCGACGTGATCGGATCAGTAGTGGACGCGGGCATCGGCAACACCTCGCTCACCCTGCACTGCGAGTTGTCACAGGGTGACAGGCTGACAGTGCGCGGCAAGGCAGTGCTGGTGCATCTCGACCCGGCGAGTAAAAAGCCGTTGCGAATTCCGGATGCGCTGCGGGAGCGCCTCGCGGCGCTCTAGCGCTGCCCGCGCTGCAGCAGGCGGAAGAATGCGTAGGAGGGATCGTCGGGGCCGGGCTGGCCGAGGTGTGAGCCCGCGACCATCGGGTGATCCAGGCGCACGGTGGACGGATCGCTGAAGGTGGCCCAATCCGCAACCACTGCGCGGTGGCTGTATTTCCATTCACCGTTGCGCTTTTCATACTGGTCAAAATAGCGGCCACCGATAAGCAGGTCGACCGGTCCGTCGTCCGTGCGCACCTGGTGGAACGCCAGCACATAGATCTCGCCCTCGGCGTAGTCACCGTCCAGCGCAATGTTCACCGTGGTGACGTTGTGGTGCAGGATTTGCATCGGTTCCTGAATGGCGGGCAGTTGGTCGATGAAGTCCATCGCCAGGCCCTTGAAGAAGGCGCCGTGATCGTCTGTCGCATCCTCGTGGTAGAGCGCACGCATTTTCTCGTGATCGTGCCGGTCGGCCGCATTGCAGTAGGCATGGACCAGATCCGTGATCGCCTGCTTGTCCAGCAGGGCTTGCAGGCGTGCATCCATCAGCGGTTGCCCAGCGCGCGCTGGTAGGCAGCTACTGCCGCCGCCAGCCCGATGCGAATGGCATCTACCGTAAGCGCATGGCCAATGGAGACTTCCAGTAGCCCGGCAATGGTGGCGAAGCGCGGCAGATTGTGCAGGTCGAGGTCGTGACCGGCGTTGATACCCAGACCCTCTGCGGCTGCGACCTCGGCCGCCTCGACAAACTGTTGGAATACGCCATCCACATTGTCACCGCATTTGCAGGCCTGGGCCCAGGATTCCGTGTACAACTCTATACGGTCCGTTCCGGTTTGCGCGGCGAGGCGAATTTGCTCCGGGTCCGGATCCATGAAGAGGCTGGTGCGAATGCCCAGTGCCTGCAACTCCTGCACCAGCGGAGCAACCCGTTCGCCGTCGCGCTTCAGATCGAAACCGTGGTCGGAGGTCAGCTGCCCGTCACCGTCTGGCACCAGTGTGCACTGGGTGGGGCGAATCTCTTTCACCAGCGCCATAAACCCCGGGTAATCGTCGACGCCAGCGCGCTCGCTTTTGCGCGGCCCGGTCATGGGGTTGCCCTCGATATTGAATTCGACATCCAGCATTGCGGCCAGGTCAAAACAGTCGCGCACCCGGATGTGACGCTGGTCGGGACGCGGGTGAACGGTGATGCCGTCCGCGCCGGCATCAATGCACATCCTCGCGTGCAGCGGGATATCCGGATTGGTGGTATCGCGCGAATTTCGGATCAGGGCGATTTTGTTGAGATTGACGCTGAGAGCGATCATGGTCGCTACTGGCGCACGATATCTTTGATGACGATGGGTTTCGTGGGCACATCGCCCATCCCGCCCGCCGTGCCGGTCGGGGCGGTTGCGATGAAATCCACGATATCCATGCCCAGGATGACCTCGCCAAATACCGTGTAGCCGGCATTGTGTGGTGTCCAGTCCAGGCGCAGGTTGGAGCGCTGGTTGATAAAGAATTGCGAAGTGGCGGAATCCGGATCACTGGTGCGTGCCATTGCCAGTGTGCCACGGGTATTGTGCAGCCGATTTTTGGACTCATTGACGATGGGGTCACCGGTTTCCTTTTCGACCATGTCCGGCCCGAAACCGCCGCCCTGGATCATGAAGTTGGGAATCACACGGTGAAAGATCGTGCCCCTGTAAAAGCCACTGTCGACATAGCCCAGAAAATTGGCCACCGTGATCGGCGCCTTGTCGGCAAACAACTGCACCGTGATATCCCCCTCGCTGGTCTTGATCACCACGCGCGGGTTCATTGCGACGTTGTCTGCGGCCACAGCGACAGTGGGCAGCAGCAGGGAAAGGCAAAACAGCAGTATTCGAATCATGATGTTCTCCCTCAGGCCCAGCTGGAACTTTTACGGCGTTTGGGCACCAGTCGCGGTGCCACCAGGGCGATCACGACCCCCAGCAATACCGCCAGTGCGCCGTTCATGAAGTCCTCGCTTTCGATCTTGTCTTGCAAGCGCAGGTTTTCTGCCCGCAGCATCTCCACTTCCGAGCGCAAGTTCTCTGTGATCTCCACCAGGCGGCGGTTGTCGATATCCAGCTGCTCAGCGTTGCCGGAGACCTGCTTCAGGCGGTAGAGCTCCTGCGCGACTGCGTTGAACTGTTCATCGCGAATCCTGAGTTGGTCCGCAGGATCTGCCGCGCCATCGCTCAGCACAGCGTCCTCGTCGGTACCCTCCGCGGCTGGTGACGCCTCGGCAGTGGTTGTGGTGTCCGGCGTGACTGGCTCAAGCAGCAGTTTCTGTGCCGGTATCCAGCCAGTGACACCGGCATCTGTGGTGATGTCCGCCCACAGGCCGTCGCTAGAGGTGCGTGAGACGATCAGGCGGGCTCCCGGAGGAATGCCGCGATGAACGATTTGATAGTCGTCCCCGGCACCGGCGCGAAGCGGTACGCTCTGGTCGCCGCTGACGTAGCGAATGTCCTGCGCCAGTGCAGCATGGGTGAACAACGTGAAAAACATCAGTAAAGGTACGAAGAATCGCAAGGTCTGTTCCTCTGAAGGGCGTGGTAGAAAAGCGCTAATGTAACGCCGCGAGCTGCTAAGGTGAAGCTCAGGGCAAAACCAGCTTGTACGGTTTGACAGTAATTTTGCTGAACACTCCGGCGTCAACATAGGGGTCGCAGTCGGCCCATGTCGTAGCAGCTTCCAGGCTGTCGAATTCTGCAATGATCAGGCTGCCGGTAAAACCGGCATCGCCGGGCTCCTCCGCATCGACTGCTGGATGGGGGCCAGCGGCCAGCAGTTTTCCGGCGTTCGCCAATTCCTGCAGGCGCGCCAGGTGGGCGGGACGCGCACTCTTGCGCAGCGGTGCGCTGTTCTCGACATCCTCACAGAGTATTGCGTAGTACATCCAGGGTTGATCTCCATTGTGTCAGTCTGGTCGTTACAGTTGCCGCTCTTCAGTCGCACTCTCTTTCAGGTGCGGGCTGATCAGGAAAGCGGTGAGCAGCGTCAGCACCAGTGTGAAGCCGATGGCGGAATACATCTTGTAGCTGACCCAGGTTGCCTCGCTGAAACCGTAGGCCACGAACAGGTTGAGCCCGCCGACGATGAAGAAATTGGCTGTCCACAACAGGTTGAGCCGGGTCCATACTGGTCTGGGTAAATGAATCTGGCTGCCCAGCGTGCGCTGCATCAGGTTTCTATCGCCGATGAACTGGGACAGGCCGAATGCCAGGGCCAGCGCCCAGTTGAAAATCGTCGGTTTCCACTGGATAAACATCTGGTTGTGAAAGAACAGGGTCGCGCCACCGAAAATCAACACCGCAGCGGCCAACCACAGCAGGCGTTTCTCCAGTCTGCGGGTCAGGGCGAAGGTAAAGACCAACTGCAGGACAGTGGCCAGCATCAGCACGGCAGTCGCGGAGTAGATGCCATCGAACTGGTAGGTCCAGCCCAGCAGGGTGACGCTCTCACCGTCGAGCTGGTAAACGATGAAAAACAGGACAATCGGCACGAACTCGGCAATTTGCTTCATGGATTCTGGTGTGCTCCGGCTGTTACCATGTGAGGATGATTATTAACATCGAACCGATGAGTGTTTGTGTCAAGCAGCCGGTGGAACAGGGTAGAACCTGTGCTGATTGATTTTCACACCCACACTACCGCCTCCGACGGCGCTCTCGATCCCTGCGAGTTGGTGGCGCGAGCGCTGGCCAGCAAGGTGCGGCAACTGGCAATCACGGATCACGACACGATGGCCGGCTACGAGGCAGCGAAAGCTTACCATAGGCAGACCGCCGACGGTATGCAGCTCATACCGGGAATCGAGTTTTCCTGCAGATGGTCGGGCACCACCATCCATATTCTGGGTTTGGGCGTGCAGTGTGAGCATCCAGTGATGGTCGCGGCGCTGGCCACGATGTCCGCTGCGAGGAGGGATCGGGGCGAGAAAATCGCCGCGCGGCTGGCCACTCGAGGCTTCGATGGCGCCCTGGCTGGCGCCCTGGCGGTGGCTGGTGACAGTCAACTGGGGCGGCCGCACTTCGCCGCGTGGATGGTCGACCAGGGGCATGTGGTGGACCAGAATCAGGCGTTCGACAAGTATCTGGGCCAGGGCAAGACCGGCGACGTCAAGGCGTTCTGGCCGGAACTGGCCGAAGTGGTCGGCTGGATCATCGCCTGCGGCGGCACCGCCGTGCTGGCACACCCGTTAAAATACCGCTTTACCGGAATGAAATTGCGCCGCTTGATCGAGGCCTTTGTCGCCGCCGGGGGCTGCGGCATCGAAGTTCTCAGCGGCCGGCAGACGCGTGACCAGACAGCGCACCTGGGCCGATTGGCCCGGGATTACGCGCTTGAGGTATCGCTCGGCAGTGATTTTCACCGCGATGCACCCTACAGTGCCGAACTCGGTGTAGAATCCACCCCGTTTGAGGGTTTGCACGGCGTCTGGGAGCGATGGAGTCCGGCGGCGTAGCAGCGCAACTGTTACGAAATAGCAAGAGAACACACTGTGAGCCAGTTTTTCCAGATTCACCCGGAAAACCCCCAGGCGCGCCTTATCCGCCAGGCGGTGGACATTATCAAGGGTGGCGGCGTCGTGGTGTATCCCACGGATTCAGCCTATGCGCTGGGCTGCCATATTGGCGACAAGAACGCGCTGGACCGGATTCGCCGTATTCGTAAACTCGACGCGCGCCACAACTTTACCCTTGTGTGCAGCGACCTGTCGGAGATTGCCACCTATGCAAAGGTCAGCAATGCCGTGTACCGTCTGCTGCGACAGACCACACCGGGCCCCTACACCTTTATCTTGCCAGCGACCTCCGAGGTGCCCCGGCGCCTGATGCATCCGAAGCGGAAAACTGTCGGCCTGCGCGTGCCGGATAACCCTATCGCAGCGGCACTGCTGGCCGACCTCGGCGAGCCGCTGATGAGTGTGACGCTTATTCTACCGGGTGACGATCTGCCGCTGATGGATCCCTACGATATTCGCGAGACGCTGGAACACGAGGTGGACCTGGTTATCGACGGCGGCTATTGCGGTCTGGAGCCGACCACTGTGGTGGATCTGGCGGATGAATCGCCGCTGGTGGTGCGGGTGGGGAAAGGGGACACAGCGCCGTTTGAGGGCTAGTTCGCGGCGCAGGCAGCGTCACTCGTCGCAGCCGGCGACTGCAGGGACCGGTGTCAGTGTTATGGCGAAGCCACCCCTGGCTTCCATCGTGACCGCAATCTCGTCCGCGGGTGTGACAACCAGCACCGAGCTCTGCAACTGCTCTGGTGTAGGGCCTTCCGTAATCAGGTTCACACCATAGTACAGGCCCTCGGTATCCTCACCCGCCAGCAGTTCAGCCACATCCAGCACGATTTCCCGCGGGGCAGCCTCCGCGTTAATGCCGGCCACATACCACTGGTTGTGGTGCTGTCGGGCAAGCACCGCGTGACTATCCGGGTGTCCCTCCACGAGGCGCGTGTCGTCCCAGCGCACCGGAAGCTGCTTCAGGAATCCCTGTACAAAGGGGAAGTCGGCATACAACTGGCGAAAGCCCTTGTCTCCGCTGTGGTCTGCCTGGCCAGCAAACACCTGCAGCCCCGATTCAAAGACCACAGCGAGCGCCAGTTGGTGGGCGTAGCTGATTCCCTGCAGTGCCAGCGGCTCGGCGAAGGCGAGTGGTGTGTAGTCCATCGCGCCCACGACATTGCGCGTGAACACCAGGCGGACATTTTGCTCGGCGTCCGGGCCCGGCGACCATTTATAGTGCTCTGCGCCGAACACGGCCTCGCTGGTCAGCAGGTTGGGGAATTGTCGCCGCCAGCCGCGCGGTGGGGTAGAGCCGTGCAGCACCACGTGCAGGTTGTGTTCTGCCGCGATGCGCAGGATAGCCTGGTACTGTTTGATGCGGGCCTGCTTGTCGCTGCGAAAGAAATCGACCTTGACTCCGGCAACGCCCCAGGACGCGAGCCTGGCGAACTCAGCCTGGATGGCTGCTTCGTCGTCGAGCCGATCGCGGGGTTCAAACGTGACCGCATTGTTGTCGCCACCGGAGTTGTACCAGAACAGCAATTTAACGCCGCGCTGGTTGGCGTATTGCACCAGAGCCTGCGCGGCGCTATCGGCATTGGGCCACAGCGACCAGTCTGCATCCACAATCACATACTGCCAGCCAAATTCAGCGGCGGAGTCGATGTACTGGCGCTGCAGCGCAGGCGTTTGTGTATCCTGGCTCCACCAGGACCAGGCCGCCTTGCCCGGCGTGATCCAGCTGGTATCGCCCTGGAATACAGGATCCAGTGCCGGGCTCAGATGCGTGGTGAGGTTGGAGGCGACTACATCCTGTAGCGAGCCCACCACGGCCAACCGCCACGGCGTCGCTGCCGGACGCATTACCGTGGGCTGCGTCGGTGCCAGCGCGTCGCCCTCATCCGGCGAGGGGAAGCGTATCTGGTAGACCCGGTCACTGGTATCGGCGTCCAGGCGGGTGCCGACATAGGAGTCGTCCAGGCCGGCCTCGTGCAACAGCACATATGTGTTGCCGCGCGGTAACTGGAACAGCGCCGGGTAGTAATACCCGTCTATGCCAGGGCCGGCGGGCGAGCCGGGGTTATGCAGGGCGTAGGGGTTTTCATAGCCGGGCTGGTACAGCGAGGGCTGTACCGCCTCGATAACGTAGCCTGTCGCGCCCTCCGGCAGTCGAAAGGCAGTCTGCTCACCGGTGACGGTTGTTTCACCACTGCCGGGAAGTTCGTAGCGAAAGGCCAGGCCATCGTCGAACAGGCGAAAACGCAACGCCATCAATTCTCCCGCGGTGTTTTGCACGGCCAGCACCAGGTCCCAGGCGGCGTAACTATGCTCTGCGCGCTTGCCGTGGAGCAGTGTGTACTCGTCGCCCACCACATCCCAGCTGATGTTGACCAGTTGCAGGTCCGAGACAAAGTCGCCACCTTCCAGTTGCAGCCCCAATGGCGACCAGTCCAGCACTGTCTCGCCCGCGCGCTCGAGTTGGTAATACAACAGTGGGCCCTCAGGGTATCGGGGCACCAGTACGCCCAGGTCCATCTGCTTGATGGTCAACGTCAGGCTGCCGTCCGGCGAGTTGATTGTGGCCCAGTTGCCCACGCTTGAGGAATAGTTCAGGAGCATGCATGCCGGCAGGTTCTGGCAGTTGGGGTCATCGCAGTTGTAGAGCCCGTCGCCGTCGTTGTCGAGCGCATCGAAACACTGGGCCGGGTCGGAACCCTCGTTAAAGAGCAGATTGGCGCGCACGTTTTGCCAGTCGGTTTTCATTGGCCGACCGATATCGTTGCCAAAGTAATCCAGGAAGCCGGTGGTCGACCAGTTTTTGAATGTCGCCTCGCCAAAGTTGGCCAGGTCACTGCTGAAGGGGGTGCCGTATTTTTCGTGTATTTCCTTGGGTACTGCGTGCCTGAAGGCGTGAATGGCGTTGTCCCAGGCCACCGGGCTGCAACTGTCGTTTTCCAGCACTGGCGCGAGGCCCTTCTTAGTGGTGACACCGGTGTCGATCTGGTCGCGTACGGACCACCAGGTGATCAGCTCTACAAGCGGGTTCTGGTGCGCCTTGATAACCAGGTTGTTGAAAAAGTCGGACTGCTCCTGTGCGCTACCCATCGGTTCGTCAGGATCCTGGTAGGGCCAGGACACGCCGCTGCAGCTACCGTCGGTGTAGAAGCCGGTTTCCGCATACTGTGGTTCTGATCCCGGGGCAAAGTCATAATCCCAGCACTCCTGGCCCGCGCCCGGATCGCTGCTGACGTGTATGGTGACCTCGGTGGCGTTCCAGGAGGTTTCCGTGACGACGATACCCTCATCGTCCTTCGCACCTGCGCTCAGCCAGTTGGTTTCGGCGAAGACCTCCAGCGCATTGTCATAGAGAAAATGCTCATCATAGTTCGGCTTGCTCGGATCGTAATCTGCATGCGCGTGAGAAAATGGCTGGAACGCGACGCCAAATTTGTCCCGTTTCAGGGAGGCGGCGCGGGTGATATTTGCCGCCGCGCACTCGCTGCGATCCTGGCCTGCCATGCAGCCGCGATAGCGACTGCTGTTGGGTTCGTAGGACAGGGCATACAGTTCTTCCACGCCAAACGACGGGAAGGTAAAGATTCGGCTATCGACCTTTTTGACCGCGTCATAGGCAGCATTGAGTAGTGCGTCGTAGTCGTCATCACCCTCAAGGCAGGCCAACTGGCCGGAGCGTTCGAACTCGTCGATCTTTCCCTCCCACGGTGACTGGGCTTCCGCCGCATGTACGAAATACTTCAGTCGCGATCCGAGCTGTTCGGAGAAAACGCTCGCTATCCAGCCGACATAATCGGCGTAGCGCTGTGCCGCATCGGCCGGGATGGCACAGGTGCGTGGTGGGTAGTAGCTGGTCGGGGTGTGGTAGGGCGTCTCCCCGGGGGCGGGCATCCAGTCCAGCCGCTGCATCGGGCGTGTGTGTAACAGCACATTGCCGTCGGTGTGGTCGCGCAACCATATGGCGTAGTTTTCAATGGCCTGCTCCCACCATGCAGGCCGTTCGTCCCAGGGAACGCCAAGGTAATCGAGGTTAACCGCTACCGTGTCGAGGTACTGCGCGCCATCAGAATCCTTTATCGGCTTCCAGTTGACCATACCGACCGGCTCCTCAGTACCGCAGATATCGTACTGGGAGAGATAGGCCCCGAGTTCGTAGTGGCGGACCCCGGGCTGGTTGTGCGGCCCCTGTGCGAACGTTGGATTGGCGGCAAAGGTGCAGAGAAAGGCCAGGGCGGTAATGGTCCGCGAACGAGGTATAAAGGTACGCATGAATCTGGATCTGTCGGAGTATATTTGCCGCAATAAAGGTTATTTTGGTTTCAGTATAGGGAAGAGTCGAACGCTGCGCATGCTGTAAGCGTGACAGGTGTCACGTTTCGACCTTGCTGTTGATTGAATTCGCCCGATTACTGCCGTCACTGGCCCTGCTTGAAGTGATCAACATCCAGCAGGGCCACGCTGTCAGTGCACGCCGGACACGGGCCTCATCTGGGTGTCACACACCCCACCGACCTGTACTGTGACCATCTGTTCCGGGCCGGCGCAGGACTCGCCGCGCTGTGCAATGTTGCAGCTGAGCCCCAGCGCTCGGCCCGCACTCAACCAGAATGGTGTCTTGCGGTGTCGCCCGACCTCCTGCAGCGCGCAGCCGGCGGGAATGCCGTAAGGCGCGCAGCCGGTGGTCGCGGCGAGCGTCACTTTGCGGTCGTCGACCAGGAAGCCTGGGTAGTCGTCCCTGAACTCGACCGTGTCGCGATCGTCGTCTTCCTGCAATACAAAAGTGCGAAAGCGGTAGCCATTGCCGACCTTGTCATCGACCTGGATACGCGCGTTGGCGATCAGCGCGAAGTCGTTGCCGTTGCGTGCTACGGCACCTGACATGTACTCGACGCGCTCGTGTTCTGGAAAACATTTGCCCATTGCGGGGGCGTGGTAATAGTGTGCGGTGCGCTCCAACTCCGGCAGCGGCGTGCCCGGGAACAGGGCCTCCAGATCAGCGCTGTCGCCAAACAGGATACGCTGCACATCAATGACGTTCTGGCCGTACATCGCCTGCAGTTTGTCGTAGTAGGGCTGTGTCGCGAGGTCATCGCGCAGGAAGCAGGAGGTGAGACCGGAAATCTGCGTGAGGTATTCATCCCAGATGTTGTACTGCGACACCTTGGTGGCCACGCCGGCAAAATCCCCGTCCGAGGTGCAGCCCTCGCGACTGAAACAGCGCTGCAGGGCGCGATTGCGGATGGTCAGGGCGATGATATTGCGCTCGCAGGCGCCATAGGCGTTGCAGCCGCGATCCAGGTGCCCCTCGAACAGCGCGGTGCGCATGGTGAGGTCCAGGTCACGTGCCTGGGCCAATGTTTCCTGTGGCCAGCTATCGGCACGCTCCTGTTGAAACTCGCGCCAGGCGCTCAGTAGGGAATCCCGACGGCCGGTGAGTTGGGTGTTTGCATTTGCGCACTGCGCAGTGTTGTGGAAAGCCCGGACAATAGCATCCGGCGCCGCCGCCTGCTCGGAGGGTGCAGCCTCCGGTGTCGCGGCAGCTCTGGGTGGGTCGAAAAACGGCACCTTTTCCATCGCATACAACTTGCGCACGCTGATGACGAATTTCTGGTCGGCATCGCAGTGATGATTGTTCACCCTGAGGGCTTTGCGCTGCGCAATTGCCTCGGTCACACGCGCAGTCGCCGAGGCGTTGGCCGCGCGCGGGTCGACCACAATGTCGAAGCCGACATATGGGGTGCCGCTGGCGTCGGTCAACGGCTGTCCCTCGTTCACCACCAGGCAGGGAATCAGCGAGGTGCCCTGCACCAGGTTGCCGGCCGGATTGGCGAGGCCGCTGCGCTGGAATGTCTGCACATCGTAGTAGGGGACCTCGAGGGCGCCGTTAAACTGGTAGAGCGTCATCACCGGGGTCGCCGGGATGGCAGCCAGGGCGGCGTGAGTCACTGTGAGTGCGAGTACGCCAACCAGCCGTTGCAGTGCGATCTTCAGCGTGCGCAGCGGGGCGGTGAAATAAGGCGTGGGAACTGGTGCGCCCGAACCGGTTCGGACTCGCCATGAGCCGCGAGGGTATACGGGTAGAACGGTGGGTTGCGGATTCAATATTCCAGCCTCAAAAGCGATTGTGTAAACTCCCGGTTACTATATCTTCAACGTCCTGAAAGGACACGCGGAAAATCGGCCTGCGATACATTGTGAGTCAGGCTGCGTAACGCACTCGAGGGATTCTCCATGACGAAACTGACTATCCTGGCCGCCTGCACTATTGTGACGCTCGCTGCGGCAACCGCCGTTCGCGCAGAAGTCTCGGACGCCACGCTGCAATCGCTGGGTGCGCCGGATCGCATCGAGACCCGCGCGGGTACGCTTGAGTTCAAGGACGGCGCGCCGACAGCAGAGACGGCCCGGGCGGTCCACGACACGCTCGACTTCACCCGCGCGCTCAACGTGTATAACAACAGTTTTCGTGGCGCATCAGCGCTGGCGCTGATCAAGGGCGCCGCAAGCATTGGCGCCAAGCCAAATGATGTCATCATCTTCTCTGAACTGATGGATTCCAGTTCAATCTACCTGACCGCCAATGCAGACACGGTCTACTATGTCAGCGGGATCGACCTGTCGCAGGGTCCGATGGTGATTGAGCAGCCCGCCAATGCGGTCGGCACCATCAATGACATGTGGTTCTCCTGGATCATCGACATTGGCGGCCCCGGTCCGGACCGCGGACTGGGCGGCAAGTACCTGCTCGTCGGCCCCGGTTATGACGGCCCCTTGCCTGACGGCGGCTATTTCGTGGCCCATTCCAGGACCAACAGCGTGCTCTACGCTGCACGCGCCTATCTGGTCGACAACGACCCCAAACCCGCGGTGGAAAACGTGAAGGCGAACCTGAAGATTTACCCCTATGTGTCGGGCGCTTACGGCACCAGCATCGCGACGGCGCTCGAAGGCACTGTGAAACTGGCCGCAGAGCCGAAGATCCCCGAGACGACGTTCATCGAAGGCAGCGGCAAATCGTACAACACGATCCCGCCGAGCGACTTCGGCTTTTTCGAGATGATCAACGAAAACGTCCAGAACGAACCGGCGACGAGCTATGACGTGGAGCTTGCCGGGCAGCTTGCCGCCATCGGCATCGTCAAGGGCAAGGACTTCGCGCCTGACGAGCGGATGAAGAAGATCCTGACCGAGGCCGCAGCGGTCGGCCAGGCTACGGGCCGGGTGCTGAACTGGCGCCCTTTCGAGATCCATCCGGAGTGGCGGTATTACGAGGGATCAATGTGGGGCAGCATGCTGTGGGAGGGCGGCGCCTTTTTCGAGACTCCGCCGCCCGCCTTCAGGGATGGCGGCTTCGAGCCGCTGCCGCCGACCGGCGCCCGGACGCTCGATTCCCGCACGGCCTTCTATTACGGCTACACGCTCGACAGCCCCGGCATGATCATGACCATCCCCGGCGTCGGATCGCAGTACCTGATGGGCTTCGTGGACGCGGAGGGGGAGCCTTATGACGGCGCCAAGACCTACAAGGTCAAGCTGCCCAGGGACATCCCGGCCAAGGCGTTCTGGTCCTTGACAGTCTATGACAACCAGACTCGGTCCATGTTGCAGACGCCGCAGAAATACCCGCGCGCCGGCTCGCAATCCTATCCCTCGCCCGCAGCCACCGCAAGCGCGGACGGTTCGACCACCGTTTGGTTCAGCCCGAAACAGCCGGACGGCGTGGAACGCGGCAACTGGATCCAGACCGATCCGGAAAAAGGATGGTTCACGATTCTGCGATTGTACAGCCCGCTTCCTGCGTTCTTTGACAAATCCTGGCGGCCGAGCGAGATTGAGCGCGTTGATTAGGCGGCCGGGTGTTGTCAGTGCACAGGTGTGACTGGCGTAAATAAAAAAGAGGGAAATGGCGCGCCCGGAGAGATTCGAACTCCCGACCAACTGGTTCGAAGCCAG
>CAXBLZ010000082.1:0-17928 GCA_963976735.1 uncultured Halioglobus sp. | reverse complement strand
CTGCGGCCGTTTGATGTGATCATCGTACCGCGTACTGCGATTGCAGCCGTTTCCGATACGCTCAATGCCTATCTTTACGATCTGCTGCCCATGCTGAAGAACTCCAGTATCGGTTTCAATTACCAGATCGGTTCGATGAAGGTCAATCAGGATACGAAAGTGCTGGAACCAGGTATCCAATAGGCCTTGCACAGTAAATTGAGTAATTAGGGGGCCAGAATGAAGATTGGTATGTTCCTCGGCAGTGTTGGCAGTGACTCTGGCGGCCCGGAACGTTATGAGATGGAACTCGTAAAGCATCTTGCGGCGATTGATAAAGTCAATGAGTACGAGCTGCTAACCCTCTTTGAAAGGGGCCCCGAGCGACTGGTAAAGCAGGAGAATTTTTCCGCTCAGGCGCTGTCACCCAGGATACGCCCGGTGAGTATGCTGACATCACTGCCACTGCAGATGAAGCGTGCCCAGGCTGATGTGTGGCATGCGACCTATGTGCCGCCACCGTTCTCGCCCGAGCCCTATGCGTTCACCCTGGTCTGCTCCAGTATGATCGAGCACCCGGAGCTTTTTCCACCGGCAATACGACTGCGCCTCACCACGCTGACGAATCGCGCCATTGCAAAAGCTGAGCTGATAGTGTGTATATCCGACCACATCCGCCAGGTTGTCAGAGAGCGCTATCAGGTGAGCGAGGATCGCCTGGCGGTGACTCATCTCGGTGCCAGTGAGGCCTTCCAGCCGCTGGACAAGGAAGAGTCGCGGCGTTTCGTGCGCGATACCTACGGCATCGACCGGCCCTACTTCCTGTTCTCGGGCCGCTGGGAGCGCCGTAAAAACATTGTGCGGATTATTGAGGCCTTTGCCCGCTTTCGTGCCGAGTCAAAACTGGATATGCAGCTGGTCTTCTCTGGCGAGCGGACCTGGGCGGCACAGGAGGCAGATACTATAATCCGACAGCACGGCCTGGCGCGGGATGTGGTCGATCTCGGCAAGTCGCCGATGAGTGAGTTGCCGCAACTCTATTCCGGCGCGGTAGCGCTGGCGTATCCCTCCCTTTGGGAAGGCTTTGGGCTGCCGATTGTAGAAGCCATGGCCGCCGGCACGCCTGTTATCACATCCAATAATTCCTCGATGAAAGAAATAGGTGGTGACGCCGCGCTGCTGGTGAATCCCGAGTCTGTAGACGATATTGCTGCGGCGATGAATGCGATTGCCGCGGATGAATCGCTGCAGCACAGTCTGCGTGAGAAGGGGCTGGCTCGCGCTGCACAATTCACCTGGCGACGCACTGCCGAGCAGACACTGGCGTTATACGAGCGGCAGCACAGTGTTCGTGCTTCCACCGCGCTTGGTAGAAAACGCCATGCCTGAGTCCAGTGATCGCATAACGGTATTCCACGTTCGCAACTCGAATTATCTGGGGGGTATCGAGACAACCCTGGTGGGCTGGTTCAAGTATGCCGATGCCGATCACTACCAGCCACGACTGCAGGTGTTCAGCGAGCGGCGCGGTATGCATGAGCGCTCAGTAAAATTTCTGCAAGAACAGGGCATACAGTGTGAAATGCTGCCCTGGGGTAATCTGCGCAATCTTCCCGGCGCTGTTTACCAACTCTGGCGGCGGGTTAGGAAGGCGCCAAATCCCGTGCTGCAAAGCCATGATACGCGTTCGGACCTGGTCGCTATCATCGTCTCCTGGTTAACCGGGGCTCCGCTGGTTATATCCAACCATGCCTGGCACCCCGCCGAACTCAAGCGCAAGATTCTCGAGGCAATTCGCGCCAGGCTGATGCATGCCGCGGATCTGATTATCAGTGTGTCCCGCAACACCCATGTGGAGACACTGGAGCGTGGTGTGCCGGCCTCCAAGTGCATGTATATGTATTCGGGTATTGATCTTGAACCCTATGCCGCTGCACCGTCTCGCGCGCACGCCAGAAAGATGCTGAACCTTGAGGATGACGCATTCGTGGTGGGCAATATCGCGCGGCTCTGGCCCGAAAAAGAACAGGCAACATTAGTGGAAGCTGCGGGGCTTCTGGCACGGAAATACCCCGCGCTCCGGGTGCTGATAGTGGGTGATGGCCCGCTGGGTGACGCACTGCGAACACAAATTCGCCGGGCGAACCTCGAGAACGTGGTCCTGATGCCGGGCTACTGTGAGGATTTTGTGTCAGTGCTCGCAGGTTTGGATGTTTTTGCTTTCCCCTCATCCGCGGAAGGCACGCCGATGGTGATATATTCAGCGATGGCCATGGGCGTGCCAATCGTGGCATCACCGGTGTCAGGCGTGGGTGAAATACTCAGTGATGGTGAGTCAGGGCTATTTGTGCCTGCGGCGGATGCGCGGGCACTGGCGGCCGCGATTGAGAAACTGATTGAGGACCCCGTCCTGGCGGAGCGACTCGGCGAGCAGGCCCGCGACAATTGCTACCGGAATTACTCGGCAGCAGCAGCGATACAGCGTCTTGAGAAGACATACGGAAAACTTATGAGAAACAAACAGCCCAAGAGTGCGCTTGAGAACACGTTTGAGCGACTGTCTGCAGGTGGCGCGACCGCTGCGGGACGCAGTAGCAATGCAAGCGGTGCTGAATCTGATGACAGGCGGGCGCACGAGCGCGTGGGTGGCCGATTTCCCGTCGAGGTGGAACTCGCGTCCGGGGATCGCTTTACCGCCTACACAGCCAATCTATCCGAGGGCGGCATGAAGCTGGAGTACAACAACGGCGCTTCAGGTGAGCTCATCCGCCAAGGCGATGTCGTAAAGGTGGCACTCAACTCCCCTTTCCTCGCTGCCAAAAGTGTCCGCGTAATAGAGGATTTTGAGGTGCTGGCCTGTGAACCCTGGGATGGCACAACCTGGCGGGTGCGCCTGCAGTCGGCGGCCAGCCGCGACGGTCTGTCCACAGAGTTGACCGGCCTGCGCCCTTACGAGTTTGTGATGCCGGCAGAGCTGGAAGATACGTTTTTGCAGGCACAGGCGCAGATGAATTTGAACCTGCCCGAGTCCGATTCCAAAATCATGGTGTTCTCTGCTGCTGAGTCCGGCGCCGGGAACTCCACCATCAGCTGGTGGTTTGCCGTCTGCCTGGCACGCACACCACAGCGGCGGGTGCTGTTTATAGACGGCAATGTGCACGCCCGCAGCAATCCGTCCAGCAATGAGCCGGTGCCGGGTTTTGTGGATCTCCTGCTGGGGCAGGAGACGCTGGAAAATACGGTGATACCGCTGGGTGTTGGCGCACCGCATCTGCTGAACGTGGGCCGGGTGGGGCGTTTCACGTCCGGAAACCTCAGTCCGTCCCAGGTCAATACAACCTTCAATTTGCTGCGCGAACACTATGATTACGTGGTGATTGACGCGCCACCGGCAACTTTGTCTCCGCTGACCACGCTGTGGGCGCAGGCGGCGGACGGCTGCATGGTGGTATTGGAGGCAGGTAAGAGCGAGCGCGATGCAGCAGCAGCGACGGTATCGCGTCTGCGTCAATCAGGCGTCAAGGTGTTGGGCGCAATGCTCAACAAGTACTAGCACAGAGCCGGGACTGAGGGAGGAGCGGCACTAGGCTCGATGGAGGGCTGCTGCTTTTTCCTGCCGTATGGCGATGTTGTAGAGCACCACACCACACCCTATCAGAAACCACATATTCTTGAAGCCGATACGCATGAAGTCGAATGCGATCGCGCCCATGATCAAAAAGGCTGTCAGGCTGATAAACACTGCGATGCTCAGGTTCCAGCCGACGGTATCACCCTGCTTGCGGTACAGGCTTGCTGCTCGCCAGAACATGCGCAGCATGCAGTAGAAAAAGAACAGCAGGATCAGCAGGCCTATGATGCCGGTTTCGATCAGCACCTGAAGGTAGGTGCTGTGAACTGTCAGCAGCCCCGGGTTCCAGGGGTTGTGGTAGAACTCGAAAATCCCGCGATTGTCACCAAAGCCAAAACCGGTTATCGGGTTTTCCAGAAATGCGCGAAAGGCGGCATCCCATAATTTAAAGCGTTCGCTGACACTGACACTCTGGCTGGAGAAGTAGTTCCTCGGGTCAAAGATCCGGGTTACGCCTTCGGGCAGGAAGGGCAGACTGATCAAACCTGCCACCGCCGCCAGTGCAACCCGCAACGGTGAGATTACCAGCAACCCGGACAACAGCAGCATCGGGAATATGATCGCCCAGGTCAGCATGCCAGTGCGCGAGAGAGAATCGATGAGACCGACCAGGCAGCAGGCGATGCCGGCCAGTGCCAGTGCTTTGTAAAGGCGATAGGGTGTCAGTCGCATCAGCGCGAGCAGTACCGGCACCAGCAGTCCGGTACTGGTACCCAGCACATTAGAGTGCGCCGAGGTGCCTGTGCTGCGTTTCACGGTGCCGACACTGCCTTCCTCGATACCGCTGATCTCTACGCCCGCCGTGGCTTCACCTTCTTCGAGCCAGCCGACACGTTCCGCAATCTCCGCGCCGGGCAGAAAACGTTGTATCCCTGCGTAGGCAAAGGTGCCAGCACTGACAGTGGAAAACGCCACAATGGCTATAAGCAACTGACGTTTGGTGCGCAGTAAGTTGAATATCATCAGCAGAAAAAGAATCGTCGTGCCCTGGATGATCAATTCCTGCAGGCCGCGTTTTGTGTCCAGCGCGTCGAACAGTGTCACTGCGCCCCACAACCAGTAGAGCAGCAACACACCGACCTGCCAGCGCCACAGAAAAGTCAGCTTCTTCATTGCCAGATTCAGTGCCCAGGCCATCAGCGTTACGAGGGCGAATATCTTGGTGATTGAGATGTCGATCATCGGCAGGATCTGGCCGAGTTCCCCGACTTCGTCCAATGGTACGGTGGCGATAGTGAGGTAGAGACCCAGCCGTGGGTTTTGCAGCAGGGGAATTACGCCGACCAGCCCCACCACCGCCGCAGCGAAGAACAGTGGCTTGTCGATTACGAATGCGGCAGAGGCAAGCAACCCGACAAAGAATGCCAGTGTAAAGATGCGCAGGGATGTGTTGGGTTGGGTAGCGCCGTCCATACTATGCCGCCTGCACCTTGCCTTCGGAAAAAATAGTCTGCAGTTCCAGATGAACAAAATAGCAGATTAGAACTGAGGAGAATACCCGGCCTGTCACGGTCACCCAGGCAGCACCCTGTGCGCCGTATGTGGGAATGACAGAGAGACCCAGTATGGTGCAGAAAATGACGAGGAACAGGTTGATAATCGCCAGCCGACTCACCCGGTTGCGCGCGTAGAGGATCAGGTACAGCGGGTGAAACAGCAGCGTTATGATCGCGCCGACAAAGAGGATGCGGAACAGATCGGCGGACTCCGTATAGGCCGGGAAAAATACTGCAAAGAACCAGTTAGATAGTATAAACAGCGGCGTCAGTGCCACCGCCAGTAGCAGGCAAATCGCGAACGTCTTCTTGAGGTAGTTCGGGAAGTCTGAATGGTGGCGTATTTTGACCGCCTGTGGCAGTAGCGCAATGATGACTGAGTACGTCATCAAATCGATGATGAACGTGATATTCCAGGCCGCAGCGTATTGGCCTATCTCTGCCGCATTGACAAAGCGAGACAGGATCAGCATGTCGATCCGCGAGTAGAGACTGAAAAGGAAGGACGAGGCGATAACCCATTTGCTGAAATGGATAATGCCTGCCCAGTAATCAGTGCCGACCCAGGGACCGTCAGCCCTGGCGCTGTGGCGGCTTGCGCCGAGCGCGAGTGACAGCACATAGCCGATAAAAAAGGCCGCCATCCACGCACCCAGTACGCTGTCAGGTGTGAACAGGTCCAGTAACCAGATGCCGCCGAGCACCAGCAGTTTGCCGATATTGTTGCTGGCACGTAATACCGCGTAGAGGCTGAATCGCTCTTCGGCCTGCACCCGCGCCAGCATATAGTTATAGAGGCAGGCGCCCATCAGCCCCAGGCTGACCCAGCGCAGCATCGGCGCCATATCGGGATTTTCGAAGAAAAGTGCAGCAATCTCCGGTGCCATAAAGTAGAGCAGCAGGGCGACAGAGCCGTTGACCAATAGCTTGATCTGCAGGGCAGCCCGGTAGTAGGCCGCTGCGGTGCCAGGTTTTTTCTCCAGATGCGGCGCTGCGAGCCTGACCATTCCGAGGTCCAGGCCATTGCCGCATATTTCCTGCAGTACGTTCAGGGTGGCGAGAGCGATAGAGACCAGGCCGAATTGGGCGGGGCTCAACCCGTTTGCAGAGACGACATTGGCGAGGAAGCCCAGGGCCACATAACTGCCGTTACCGAGAATGACCTTGGCAACGGCTAGTAGTCCACCAGTACTTTTCCTTTCGGCTTGATTAATAACGGGAGCCTCGCGCTCGCCGCTGATGGTCACTGCCTGACGGGTTTTGCCAACCAGTCATCCCAGACCTGCAGCGCAGGTCGCGGGTTCAGGTCGCCATCATACAGTCCGGTATCTTTCCAGGCGCGCATCAGGGGGTTAAACATTACCATCCACTTTAGCACGCCCCATAACTCATCGTAATCCGCTACCACGAACCAGATCACAAATTGAGCATCGAGTTCGTCAGCTTCTCGCAACATGCGCTCCATATAGCGTTTTTGCGCGGCCGGAGAACCCGGCATGGTTTTCGTCAGGACGCTAAAGTCCTCCGCAATGTACCCGTTCTCAGCAATCGCGAAGGGCTTGCCGGGTGCGATTTTCCGGGTCTGTTGCAGCCAGTCCAGCGGAATCTCATCCACCGCAAAGCCATCGTCTCCAACAGCCATGTACGGGTAGGTGCTGACCGCGTAGAGGTCGGTAAAGGGTAACAGTGGCGCCACCTGCTGACGCGTTTCCTCCCAGCGCTTTGGCGGGTGGAGATAAAAGGACAGTGCGATGGGTAGCTCGGGGTATTTCTTTTTAAGTGCCGGGTATACGGCGGCGGCCAGGGTTTGAAACTGTTTGTAGGCGTCGGGATTATTCGCCGCCAGCAGGTTTACCTCGACCCCGTAGACAAAATACACGGGCTTGAAAGTGTCGATAAGTCGTTCACAGTACTTTATATACGCTTGTATGACCTGCGGATCATCCAGCGCCTTTTCTTCCCAGCCCTCCGGCCTGTCCAGTTGCTCTTTTTCTTCCCAGTAGTCCGCCAGGCCGTCGCGTGCAAAATTGATCGGCGTTGTCGCCACATATACTTTACCCCCCGGCTTTAACTGCGCCTTGCGAAATTCCAGTTCCTGCTCGACGTTGGCATGAAATGGCTTGTCAGCATAGGCTTGTGGCCAGGGGACTCCCTCGTCGAAGTGGTAGGCGATCAAGTCCGAGTGTTTGTGCACCATGGCATAGGTTTCGGTGATTCTGTCTTCCACCCAACTGAAGTGAAACGGCGTAAGGCCCATCAGGAATGGCCGGGTAGCCGAGCGCTGGTGGTGTTCGTCTTGCACCGCATCACGGGGGCTGTCTGCGGCGGAGGCCGATAGCGGGAGTGCCGTAATAACAGCGAGTAATAGGAGGCATAGGCTTGGCGCGGCCGCCGTGGTTTTTCTGTCCGGCATTTCAGTCCTCGCGATCGATTTTTGTGCACTGTGTCACGGATGGTGAGCTGCGATGAGCTGCTCGACGTGAGTCCATAGTACCGTGAACCACCAGCTGATTTATACTGTAACACCCAATGTGGATTTTCGGACGGGGCCTGAATTCAGGTGAAAACCGTAACCTGCCTCAGTATACTGGTCGAGAAGACAGCACCACTTATCTACAGTCTCGCTCAACCTTCTGGGATAGTGTTTGTGCTTCGCCAGTGGCCGTAATGTGGTACGTCGATTCAGCAACTAGGAAAAACTATGAAAGCAGTCATTCTTGCTGGCGGTCTCGGTACGCGCCTCAGTGAAGAAACCTCTTCCAAACCCAAGCCCATGGTGGAAATTGGCGGCAAACCGATGTTGTGGCACATCATGAAGATGTATTCCCAGCACGGGGTGAACGATTTCATCGTGTGTTGTGGCTATATGGGGTATGTCATTAAGGAGTATTTCGCCAACTATTTCCTGCACACCTCGGATGTGACGTTCGATTTGAAGAACAATTCCTTCGAAGTACTGGACAGGCGTACCGAGGCGTGGCGTGTCACGCTGATTGATACGGGAGAGCAAACGATGACAGGCGGGCGCCTGAAGCGTGTCGCCGAGCACCTGAAGGATGAAGAGGCGTTTTGTTTTACCTATGGCGATGGCGTCAGTGATGTGGATATCAGCGCCTTGATCGAGTATCACAAGTCGCACGGCAAGTTAGCCACGTTGACCGCTGCGGCACCTCCGGGTCGTTTTGGTGCGCTGGGCATAGAGGAAGGCCGTATCACCCGGTTCAATGAAAAACCCGTGGGCGATGGCGCGTTTATCAATGGTGGCTTTTTTGTGCTGTCGCCGGGTGTGCTGGAGTATCTCGAGGACGACAGTACCGTGTGGGAGCAGCAGCCGCTGATGCGCCTGGCAGCAGATCAACAACTGATGGCGTTTGAGCACACCGGCTACTGGCAGTGTATGGATACATTACGGGACAGGAACAACCTTGAAGACCTGTGGACACGAGGTGTTGCACCCTGGAAAAGCTGGGGCTGATCGATCATGATTGACGAGGACTTCTGGCGCGGCAAACGTGTTTTTGTCACCGGGCATACCGGCTTCAAAGGCAGCTGGCTTTCTATCTGGCTACACAGCCTGGGTGCGCAGGTGCACGGCTACGCGCTGGCTCCTCCGACGACTCCCTCGCTCTTTGAGCAGGCCCGCGTGTCAGAATTGGTTGAGGGCGAGCTCGGCGATGTCTGTAATGCGGTAGATTTGACGCGCAGCCTGGCCGCATTCCAGCCCGACATCGTCCTGCACATGGCCGCCCAGCCCCTGGTCAGGGCGTCCTATCAAAACCCGGTCGAGACCTACGCCACCAATGTGATGGGCACGGTGCACTTGCTGGAGGCGGCGCGCCATGTGCCGACAGTCCGCGCGGTGGTCGTCGTGACTACCGACAAGTGCTATGAGAACCGCGAGTGGGAGTGGGGTTACCGTGAATGTGAGCCAATGGGCGGTCACGATCCCTACAGCAACAGTAAAGGCTGCGCAGAACTGGTGACTGATGCCTACCGCAGGTCCTTTTTTGCCGACACCAATATCGCCGTCGGCAGCGCGCGCGCGGGAAACGTCATCGGCGGTGGCGACTGGGCTGAGGACCGCCTGATACCGGATATCCTGAAAGCGTTTCAGGAGGGCCGGCCGGCCATTGTGCGCAACCCCAATGCCATCAGGCCGTGGCAGCATGTCCTGGAACCGTTGTCCGGCTATCTGCTGTTGGCTGAAACGCTATACAAACAGGGGCATGAGGCCGCCCGGGCCTGGAACTTTGGCCCTCACGATGATGGCGCGCGGCCGGTGGACTGGATTGCGGGGTGTATGTCGGACTTGTGGGGCGAGGGAGCCAGTTGGCAGCTCATGGCAGACAGCCCGCAGCCACATGAAGCCACCTACCTGAAGCTCGACATTTCCCGCGCCAGGACTTACCTGCACTGGAGTCCGACGTGGACGCTGCAGGAAACACTGGAACGCATTGTCAACTGGCAGCGGGCGTGGTTGGGCGGGTCGAGTGCCCAGCAACTCTGCCTGGACGAGATCGCGCACTTCCACCGCTCCCGGTTATAGCGCGATGAGCAGGACGGTCTTGCTCACCGGCGCCACCGGGTTTCTCGGCAGCCATGTACTTCCTGCGTTGCTTGCGCAGGGTCATCGCGTGATTGTCCTCATTCGTTCATCCTCGAATTTGAGCCCGATTGCAGCCTGCACTGACGATGTTGTGCTGGTCGACATTGAATCCGCACCCCTGCAACAAATAATGGCAACGCATGGTATCGACACCGTGGTGCATCTCGCCTGCGATCAGGGTCGCGGCAGCACTGATATAGCCGCGTTACTCGCGGTGAACCTGACTCTGGGCATCAGGCTGCTGCAGGCGGCGCGCAGTAGCGGTGTCCGGTATTTTCTCAACGCCGACACCCTGCTGGATGCCGGCGTAAATGCCTATGCGCTCTCGAAAAAGCAATTCACGGCGTGGCTGCCCTCTTTCTCAGGCACGATTTCGATATCCAATCTGCGGCTGGGTAATATTTACGGTCCGCGCGAACCGGCCAGCGGTTTCCTCTGCTGGCTGCTGCAACAATTCGCGCATCGCGTTGCACGCGTGGAACTCACCGAGGGCGCACAATTACGCGATTTTGTCCACGTCGCTGATGTCAGTGCTGCCATTGTCGCCGTTCTCAATCACGGCGGCGACCCCGGGCTTGCCGAATACGATGTCGGCAGCGGCGAATTGCTCAGTGTGCGCACTTTTGTGGAGACGGCGCAGAGTGTATTTCAGCAGGAAGCGGGATACATGTCCTCGCAGTTGGCTTTTGGGGCGCTGGCATATCGACCGGGAGAAGTGATGACGCCGCAGTTTGATACCTGCGCGCTGTTCGCACTGGGTTGGCGGCCGGCACTGAGCTTGCGCGATGGGCTGGCCGACACAGTGCGCGCGTTTTTAAGAGAAAATCCGCCGGTTAGCGGCCTATAGAAAATCGTGTTTGGTGTGGCGTCCCGGAGGGACGGGTAGTAAGATAGTCGCCCAAATCCTTGACCACAATGGAATAAAATATGAAGACGTATCTACTGCCGTTAGTTCTGGTCAGCGCTTTCTCTCTGCAAGCCTGCGACCAAAAAAGCCCAGCCACTTCTGCTGAAAAGCCAGCGGCCGCTGCAGAAACCAGTGCACCCGCAGATGCAGCCCTGACAACAACTGAGCAGCGCTTGAGCTACGGCATCGCCTACGGACTCGGCCAGCGTATGAAGGCGGATGGCGTGCCATTGGATGCAACTGCGTTCGGCGCCGGGCTTGCCGATGCCCTTGACGACAAGGAATCGCGCATGACGCAGGAAGAAATTGCCGCTGAAATGCAGGCTTACCAGGAACAAGCCAACGCCGAGAACGAAGCGGCGCAGGCTGCGCTGAGTGAAGCCAATCTCGCGGCCTCCGCGGCTTTCCTGGCGGCCAACGCTGCTGCAGAGGGCGTGGTGACTACAGAATCCGGATTGCAGTACAAGGTAATAACCGAGGGCACTGGTCCCACACCGGGTCCCGATGACACCGTTGAGGTGCACTATCGCGGTACATTGACTGACGGCACAGAGTTTGATTCCTCCTACAGCCGCGGTGAGACAGTAACCTTTGGCGTTGGCCAGGTTATTCCCGGCTGGACCGAGGCGTTGCAACTGATGCCGGTAGGTTCCAAGTGGGAGCTGGCGATTCCTGCTGATCTGGCTTACGGTGCCGGCGGCGCAGGACAGGTGATCGGACCCAATGCAGCTCTGGTGTTTGAAGTGGAGCTGATCGGCATCCCGAGTCAAGACGATGCTGCTGAATCCGATGCAGCTGCAGAGTCTGGTGAAGCCGCAGCGGAACCCGCCGCCGAATAAATCCTAAGCGGATTGCGGCACCTGCCCGAACAGGCGTCGGTGCCGATTGTGAAGGCCCGCAATCAGCTGGTCTTCCAGCACAAAGCGCGATTCCAGCACCTCTCCCAGGGCTGACAGATCGCGCTTTAATTTTTCCGGGTGTCCCTGCGTGTTGGTATACTTTTCCTCGTATGCCAGTATGACTTCTGTGGTATCGCCAATCCGTGGCATCAGTCGTTCTGCCAGCACGCAGCTGCCATCGGCAAAACTTTCAGCTTCGTTGATCAACTCGTGAAACACTTCGAAGTGTCCCACCGACACGTAGTCCACCAGTAACTCACAAAGCGCTTGCTGGCGCCTTGCCATGGCATCGTCATCCAGCTGGTAATCCAGCGTCACGATAATCTCCGTATAGGCACCGAGCAGTGTACGTCTCTCCTTGAGCCATCGCGTGAGCAATTCCTCTACGGCTTCGAAATGCTGTTTTGGGTCGCTGTTACTGGAGAGCATGGCTGAATTCCCTGCAAATGAGATGCTGCCGTTTACTATATGACTGCGGGCAGGTACGAGCAAGCTGGATATTTGTCAGGGCTTTGCAGGGTAGCGACGCACCGCCTGCCACAGGCACACCAGAATCGTGAAACAAAAAAGTATCAGCGTTTGCTCCGGGATACTGAACCCCAGCAAGCTCCAGGAGACCTGTGCGCAATTGCCATCGCCGGCCAGGACGATACTCAGTGTGTCTTCAAATGGCAGGGTTTCCAGCATGTAATCGAGGCTGGGACCACAGGCGGGTACCAGGTCTTCCGGCAGGTTCTGCAGCCAGACATGCCGAGCGGCCACGGCGGCCCCACCCCAGGCTGCCAAACCGCACAGCGCAGCGTAAATACGGCTGCCCAACCCCTGTGAGTTATGCACCGCAGCGATCAGGGCAATCACCCCCCATGACACCACGAAAACGCGTTGCGTCATGCACAGCGGGCAGGCATCCAGACCGAGAAAGCCCTGCAGGTACACCCGCGCAAATAACATGGAGACGATGGCCAGCAGTGCCAGTCCGACGAATACCAGGCGTGGTGATAGAGAGTGCAGCATGCTTTTTGGTGTCCTCGCAGATGGGTAAAGCACCGATGTCCCGACCGGTACACTAGGCATTTTTTGCATGGAGCGCAACGGTGCGCGTCGCTTTGATCCTTACAGCCGCTCGATGGAACCCCTGCAAAAAGACTCCAGGCGCGGGTAAAAGTTCAGAAAAGTTTGCTCCAGCGCCTGTCTGGCCGGCGCCAGTTCGCTGTCCAGCTCGAGAAATGGGTTGTGGCGTTTGAAGCGCTGGCCGATGCGCGCCGCAGTGGCGGGTACGGTTTCCCAATCCTGGTAGAGATTGAGCACGTCGTACTCGATCAACCTCGATGCCATGTTGCGAGCGTCATCGCTGAGCGCGCGCTCGTGAGCAGCTAATATGCGGTAGACCTCGGCGCTGAAATCGGCGAGAGCGATGCTGGAAAAGCGCGACCAGTGCAGGCTGAGGTAGTGGTCAAAACTTAGATCGATAAGAATCCCGGCGTAGCGCCGCAGTCCCTGTGGAAGCTCGCGGCGAAGTTGCAGGATCAGTGGATGGGCATCGGTGTAAGCATCGATGGCACGGTGCAGTTTTACGCCTCTCTCCAACTGCTCTGGCAGTTCGCCACGCAGCAAGCCCTTGGTGTAGTCCCCTTCCAGCCCCCCGGCAACCAGGCCTTCATCTGGCCAGGCGAGATGAAAGTGCGCCAGAAAATTCATCGACGGCCGCTCTACAGCGTTTTGTACTGGGCAAAAAAATTCTGCAGGTACTCCTCGAAACCGATATCGTCGGACTGCTCAATGTCAGCCTGTGCCTGCAGTGAGCGCCTGGTTTCGTTCTCAAAGTTGCTCTGCACGGCAGGGGACAGCGCGCGTTCGCGAAAATACTGCGCCCACTGTTCACTGTACGTCATGGCGAGTCGAAAAAAAGGTAGTTCGCGCTCGCGCATCTCGCGCAGCACGCGGGCGGAAGGCGTCAACTCTGCATCCGCTACCTTGGCCAGCTGGTCCTGCAGGCTGGTGCTGTAGTCACTGCTCTCGTGTGTTGAGTCCAGCAGCTGTGCAATGGGTCGCATTGCGTGGAGCATCTCCTGCCCCCATTGTGCCAGCGGGACCGCCGCGCCACCGTTCTTCAGCATCAGGCCGGGTTGCCTGCCGGTATTGACGACTGCTTCGAGATTGGCGGCTTGTTCGCTTTGTTCATCCTCGTCACAGGCCGGACTCTCCTGCAACAGGCAGTACAATAAAAACGTGTCCAGGAAGCGCATTTGCGCCGCGTCCAATCCGACCGGCGAGAACGGGTTGATATCCACGCAGCGAACCTCGATGTACTCGACGCCGGCCCTGACCAGCGCACACAATGGAGTTTCGCCCGACCTGGTCACGCGCTTGGGCCGAATGGGGCTGTAGAACTCATTCTCGATCTGCAACAGGCTGTCATTCAACTGTTGGTAGTCGCCATTTTGTCCCATGGGAATATCCCGATAGGCCGGGTGAGGTTGCATGATGGCGCTGGACAGGGTTTGCACATAGGTGTCGAGGGAGTTGTAACAGACGTTTAACTGCTTTTGGGCGTCGCTGTTATAACCGAGGCCTCCCATGCGCAGCGCAGTACCATAGGGCATGTAGAGGCTCTTGCCCTGGGCATCGAACGGCTGCAGGCCATGGCTGTCGCGACCCTTCAGGAAGCTGGCACACACCGCAGGCGACGCGCCGTACAAGTAGATCAACAGCCACGAGAAGCGATGGAAGTTGCGAATCAGCCCGAGATAGCGCTCAGTGATGTAGTCCGCTTTCTCACCCGGAGTACCGGCATCTCGCCAGGCCTTGTCCCAATAGGCCTGCGGCATCGAAAAGTTGTAATGAATCCCCGCGATGGCCTGCATCATTCGTCCGTAGCGGTGGCCGAGTCCATAGCGATAAACCGTCTTCATGCGCGCTATATTTGAACTGCCGTAGCGCGCAACGGGTATGCCATCATCCCCCGACACAATGCAGGGCATGCTGGCCGACCACAGTATTTCGTCATCCAGCTTCTGGTAAACGTAGCTGTGGATGTTTTCCAGCTGCTGCAGGCTCTCTTCAATGCTGGCACTGACCGGGGTAATGAATTCCAGCAGCGCTTCCGAGTAATCGGTGGTGATGGAGGCGTGGGTGAGAGCAGACCCAAGTCCCGTCGGGTGGGGTGTCTGTGCCAGCTTGCCCTGCGGTGTTATACGCAGGCTCTCCTTCTCAATGCCGCGGTTGATGGCGGTGAGCAGGCCGCGCGCATCTGGATGCGACAATGCCTGCAACTGTGTTTGCAAAACGGAAGCCAACGGAATCTCCTTGTACTTATCAGGCATACCGAAAGGCGCGAGGTGGGTGCCGGACAGGCTTCTTCGCAGCGGCTTTCCTGAAACGCCGACAAGTGTAGCCGCCAATGTCAGTGGAGTACAGTTGCGCTGGCATCGTCACAGTCCTGCCCAAAACGGGGTGGGCTCAGGTCAACTGGTCCAGGTATTTTTGCAATAGCTGGCAGGCAAAACCATTCTGCACTTCGGCGTCCTGGCCCGTGGCCAGCATAATACGCGACAGGATCAGGCCGAATCGCATGCCGGCAAAGATCAGGTAGTAGTTGTAGTCACGGGCCGAGAACCCCGACGCCTGTTCCCAGCGCGCTGCGGTTTCCTCGTACGAGGGCAGGCCCTCAAGCCGTGGCATGCCCAGCCCCTCGGAGAAAGTGGCATCCAGGTAGTTGAACCACGCCAGATCCTGCAGTGGGTTTCCCAGCACAGCCATTTCCCAGTCCAGTACAGCGGCGACGCCATCGAGCGACGGCTTGAAGATCATATTGGCCAAACGCGCGTCGCCCCAACAAAGCACGGTAGGCTCATCCTTTGGCTGGTTCGCTTGCAGCCAGTCGAGCGCCCGTTGCCCGATGGTATGACCGGAGCCCTCCATCCCCCAGTCGAGATAGCCCTGCCAATAGTCCAGTTGTTGCTGCAGTGGTGTTGTTCCTGGTTTGCGCAGGCGGGCGAAGCCCAGCTTTTGATAATCCAGCTGATGGAAGCGTGCCATGGTATCTATGGCGGCGTTCCACAGTGATTCGCGCTGGGCCGTCGTGGTTTCATGCATCATCCAGCCGTCCATATTGTAGGGCGGCATATCGGTTGGGATGCGCCCATCCGTGCGCTTCATCAAATAAAATTGCACACCGAGCAGTGACGTATCGGTTTCCAGTCCGCGCAGCTGTGGCACAGGGACATCGCTGTTGCGGCCGATGCTGTCCATGACCTCGTATTGCAGGCTCAGATCGTAGTCGGGGAATACCGGGCGCGCAATCGATGGCTGCAGTCTTGCAACAACCGCTTCGCTGTGTGGTTGCCCACTCTCCTGCCAGTTGATATCAAACAGCAGCGTTACGTTCGACATCCCGGTGGCTTCAGGGATTGAGAGTTCCGCAATGCTGATCTCATGGCCCCGGTGTGAGGAAATCCAGGACTCCAGTTTTTGTCGTGTACCTTCAATATCGTCGATAAGTGGGGTTGGGCGTGCGTCGTCCAATGCGAATCTCCTGCGTCCAGCTTTTATGATGGCGCATAGAATACTGGTGTGGTGCCCCGGTGGCTACTATACAATTTGTAATGATCCGGGGTATGCCCGCCAAACGTCATTGCAAACTGGGTATTCGATGTTGTTTCACACTTGTCCGACGGCGGCAAAATGCTACAGTAGAGCGCAATTGAAAACCGGGAGCGTACAGTGCGAATAACCGAGTGGCTGAAAATACTGTCTACTGAGCAGGGTTCGGACTTATATCTGAGCACGGGTGCCCCGCCCTGCGCCAAGTTCCAGGGTGAGCTCAAACCCATCTCCAGTGAAATCCTGCAGCCGGGTGAGATCAAGGAGATCGCGTATGAGGTGATGGACCCCACCCAGCGCGCCACATTCGAGACCGAGCTGGAGATGAATCTGGCGACGTCGATATCCGGTTACGGTCGTTTCCGTATCAATATATTCATGCAGCGCAACGAGGTGGGGATCGTGGCGCGAAACATTGTCGCGGATATCCCGCGCTGGCAGGATTTGCGCCTGCCGCCACTACTGACAGAGGTGGTTATGCGCAAGCGCGGTCTGCTGCTGTTTGTGGGTGCGACCGGCTCCGGTAAGTCAACGTCCCTGGCGGCGCTGATCGACTACCGCAACAGCAATAGCAGTGGTCATATTGTGACCATTGAGGACCCGGTGGAGTATGTGCACAGCCACAAGAAGTCCATCGTCAACCAGCGCGAGGTCGGTGTCGATACCCGCAGCTGGCACAACGCCCTTAAAAATACCCTGCGTCAGGCGCCGGATGTCATTCTCATTGGAGAGATCCGCGACCGGGAAACCATGGAACACGCGATCTCTTTTGCCGAAACCGGCCACCTCTGTATTTCGACTCTGCACGCCAACAACGCCAACCAGGCGTTGGATCGCATTATCAACTTCTTCCCGGAAGAGCGGCGGCCCCAGCTGTTGATGGATCTATCGATGAATATGCAGTGCATCGTGTCGCAGCGATTGATCCCGACGGTAGACGGTAAACGCTGTGCGGCTATCGAAATCCTGCTGGGCACGCCGATGGTTGCCGACCTGATTCTCAAGGGTGAAATCGACGGCATCAAGGAGGTTATGCAGAAGTCGGAAAACGTCGGTATGAAGACGTTCGACTCCGCGCTGTTTGAGCTGTTCCAGGAGGGCCTGATCACCGAAGATGAGGCCTTGCGCAACGCCGATTCGGCCAACAACGTGCGTTTGAAAATCAAGTTTGCCGGGGATGGGGCAGGCTCGGATGACGGTTCCATGGGGCTCAGTCTCGCCTCCCTGGACGACGGGGAGTACAATCCCGCTGGCTAGCAGGCTGCCGGGTTTTCCGCGTCTGCCCGGGTAAGCGCCCTAGGCGATGCCCTCTGCCCGCAATGTCGGCAGTACCTCTGCAGCGAACAGTGTGAGACTCTGCCAGGCCAGGTCCGGATGGATGCCCCCGCACAGCGGGTGAAACATGATCGGCTGGGCGCTGATCATGCCGCGGGCCGCCTCGATCAGTTCCTGCGGACGATAGACTTTGTAGGCTCCACTGGCTCGCAATTCATCACTGCTGTCGAAATACCTGTAGGGGGAAAATACCTGTGCTTTTTCCGCCCACAGCGCATAGGTATTCGTCTCGTGCTGCAAGTGTGGGGCAATCTGTTGCCAGTAGGCATCGGGGTCTTCCGCGACAAAGGTCACCGTTGAGGGGGCGGCAGGCATCGGGCCCGGGTCCGGTTTTCCCTGCGCTTTGAGTTCCTCCCGGTAGTATTCAAAAATTTCAGGACCGGAGGGTATAAAGAAATCTGCCTCCCTGGCAGCGCGCCGTGCGGCCGGTTTACTACTGCCACCCATAAGGATCATCGGTCTCGGCTGGCTAA
>CAXBLZ010000081.1:0-18154 GCA_963976735.1 uncultured Halioglobus sp. | reverse complement strand
CAGGCCTGGTACGCGGCAGTGAACGCCCTGTTCGGTCGTTTCCGCCGGTTCAAGGTCGACTACTCTGTGGTGCCCTGGGCGACGTTTACCGATCCCGAGGTGGCGCGGGTCGGTCTCAGTGAAGAAGAGGCCCGGGCACAGGACATCGCTGTTGAGGTGACCTGTTATCAACTCGACGATCTCGACAGGGCGATTGCCGATGGCGAGACAACCGGCTTTATCAAGGTACTGACAGAGCCCGGCCGCGACCGTATTCTCGGGGCAACGATAGTCGGGTACCATGCCTCAGAGTTGATCAATGAGTTTGTGCTGGCCATGAAGCACAATCTCGGCCTGGGCAAAATACTCAGCACTATCCACATTTACCCGACGCTGGCTGAGGGCAACAAGTTTGTCGCCGGTGAATGGCGCAAGGCGCGCAAGCCTGAGGGTCTGTTGCGCTGGGTGGAGCGCTATCATCGTTGGAATCGCGGTTGACTACTGCGCGGGTATGGAGAGCGATTATCGCCTGTTACAGGGCGTCAAGTTAGCAGAGGGGAAACAGAGATGAACAGGGTAGCCGTGGTGCTGGCAGGGTGTGGTGTTTACGATGGCGCAGAGGTGAATGAAGCGGTGCTCACGCTGCTGTGTCTCGAGCAGCAGGGTGCCAGTTATGAGTGTTTTGCACCGGATATCCAGCAGCTGCATGTGATCAACCACCTCACCGGTGAGCCTGTCGAGGGAGAATCGCGCAATGTGCTGGTGGAGGCGGCACGCATCGCGCGCGGCAATATCAGGGATCTTGGCCAACTCAAGGTGGCCGACTTCGATGCGCTGTTGGTACCGGGTGGGTTCGGGGCGGCAAAAAACCTCAGCAATTTTGCCGTGGCGGGCTCTGCGATGGAAGTGCAGCCAGACTTTCTGCAGCTGGCGCGCGCATTCCACCAGAGCGGCAAGCCGATAGGATTAATCTGTATTGCCCCGGTGATGGCGGCGGCGATCTGTGGTGAGGGCGTCCAGTGTACAGTCGGGGACGACGTCGACGTGGCCGCGGCAATCAAGGCGATGGGCGGCGAACATCTGCAGTGCCCGGTGTCGGAGGCGCGTGTCGACGTGGAGCGCAAGCTGGTGACGACACCCGCCTATATGCTGGCTGGCAAGGTATCGGAAGCGTACGCCGGTATCAGCGCCTGTGTGAAAGAGGTATTGGCACTGGCCTGATGTTGTGGGTGATATGTGGCATGTCTATATCCTCAAGTGTGCCGATGGCTCGCTGTATACCGGCATCGCGAGGGATTTGCCGCGCCGCCTGCTACAGCATAACGGCAACCTGGTGGGCGGCTCTCGCTACACACGGGGGCGCCGTCCGGTAGCGCTACTGTGGTCGACCACTGAGCCGGATCGCAGCGCGGCGCAGAGGCGCGAGGCGTCCATCAAGAAGTTAAGCCGGATCGAGAAGTTGCGCCTGGCGCGTACCTGATTGCGCCGGGCACCGGAATTTACTGTGTCAGTTCCTCCAGCTCCTGCTGTTGTTCCAGCCACAGGTCATCCAGCTGTGCCGCCTGGATTTTTAGCTCACCCTCACGTTTTAAGAGGTCGGCCAGCACCTGTTTATTCGCGTCGGTATACAACTGTGTGTCACTCAGCTGTTCGCGCAGCGCCTGCAGTGCGAGCGCAACCTCCGACATCTGTGCCTCGGTTTTATCCACCTGCTTTTGTAGCGGGCGCAATCGCTGGCGCTGGTTGGCGGCCTGTTGGCGCTTTTCCTTGCGCGAGGTGTCTGCCGGGCCAGCGTCGGGTTTATCTGTCTGTTTGTAACTGGACAGTATCCAGCGCTCGTAACCCTCGAGGTCTTCGCTGTACTCTTCCACGCGTCCGTCGTGTACCAGCAGCAACTCCTCGGCCGTATTGCGCAGCATGTGCCGATCGTGACTGACCAGCACCAGGGCACCGTCATAGGCCTGCAGGGCGACCTCCATCGCGTGGCGCATCTCCAGGTCGAGATGGTTGGTGGGCTCGTCCAGCACCAGCAGATTGGGCTGTTGCCAGACCACCATGGCCAGCGCGAGGCGGGCCTTCTCGCCACCCGAGAACGGTGCGATGACGGATGTCGCGGCGTCGCCGCGAAAATTGAAACCGCCGAGGAAATTCAGTATTTCCTGCTCTCGCGCCGCCGGACTCAGTCGCTGCAGGTGCAGTGCGGGGCTGGCCTGGAGGTCCAGGGCCTCCAGTTGTTGCTGATCAAAGTAACCGATACTCAGGTGCTCGCCGGTACTGCGTGTGCCACCGAGCAGTGGCAGCTCGCCAATCAGGCTTTTAAGCAGTGTGGACTTGCCGGCGCCGTTGCGACCCAGCAGGCCGTAGCGACTGCCCGGCCGCAACTGCAGGTTGACACCACGCAGCACCGCGCTGTCGCCATAGCCCAGATTGGCCTCGTCCAGTCGCAGCAGGGGATCGCTGCTTCTGGCCGGTGTCGGAAAACTGAAGTCGAAAGGTGAGTCGGCGTGAGCGGGAGCCAGCGTCTGCATCCGCTCCAGTTCCTTCAGGCGACTCTGCGCCTGCTTGGCCTTGGTGGCCTTGTAGCGGAAGCGTCGTACGAAATCATCGATCTCGGCGATACGGCGTTGCTGCTTTTCGTAACTGGCTTGCTGGTTGGCCAGGCGCTCGGCCCGCATGCGCTCGAAGTCGGAGTAGTTGCCCTTATAGGCGAACAGCTGTTGCTGTTCAATATGCAGCACGCGTTCGCAGGTGGCATCGATGAAGTCCCGGTCATGGGAAATCATCAGCAGGGTGCCGGGATACTGCTGCAACCACTGCTGCAGCCACAGTGTCGCATCGAGATCGAGGTGATTGGTAGGCTCGTCCAGCAGCAGGATGTCCGAGGGTGTCATCAGCGCGCGAGCCAGGTTGAGCCGTATGCGCCAGCCGCCGGAGAAGTCACTGACCGGGCGCTGTGCCGCAGTCTCGGCGAAACCCAACCCCTGTAGCAGGCGCTGGGCGCGGCGTTCCGCACTGTAACCGTCAATCTCATCCAGGCGGCTATGCAGCGGTGCCGCTTGCTCAAAGTCTCCGGCCGCCTCCAGCCGTGAGACCTCGTCGCGAAGAGCGGACAGTACCGAGTCGCCGCGCCAGACAAACTCCCCGGCGGGCAGGGAGGTGGCGTGTATTTCCTGCGCCATGTGCGATAGTCGCAGTGTGTTCATACCCTCAATATCGCCGGCATCGGGCCCCATCTCGCCCACCAGCAGCGCGAAAAGACTGGATTTGCCACAGCCATTGGCACCGATCAACGCGAGTCGCTGACCCGGCTGTATGGTGACATTGGCATCCTGCAGCAGCAGCTTGCTGCCGCGGCGCAGGGCGATATCGCGAAGTATAATCATGAGGGCGGGAATTCTACCCGTGGCTTACGCTGCGAGCCAGTACTATGCCTGTGCAATTGCTTGTCGCGCCGGCCTGGCCTCTGGTGCGCTCAGGTAACGCTGGTGTAAGGTTGGCAGAGGCAGTCAATTCATGCGGTCAATTCATGGGCAATCCGTTGTGGGAGTTTTCGCTGGCCACCTATCGCGTGGCGGGGGTCGCAGAGTCCTGCCTGGCGCTGCAGGACCAGATTGGTCTGGATGTGAACCAGTTACTGTATGCCGCCTGGCTGGCGCGTAATAATCAATGCCTGAGTGAGGGGCATCTCGCCGAACTGGATGGCCTTGTTGCCGAGTGGCGCGCTGCAGTGATACAGCCACTGCGGGGTCTGCGTCGCCAGCTCCAGGGTTATTCGCAGGCGGCGAGCGTGCGCGAAGAACTGAAAGCCCTTGAGCTGAAGGCCGAGCAGGCACAACAGGATATGATGTACGCGTTTTATCAGCGTTCAGAAGAAATGGTGCGGGGGGACAACCCGCTGCTGGCCAATCTGACCAGGGTGGCGCTGCAGGCAAACCCGAACCGGGACCAGTGGGATGACGCTATTCGCGGCCTGGCCAGTGTGATCGCCTCCTGATGCCCGCAAGCTTTTGGTATTAAGGTATGGACGAATGGGGTAAAGTCAAAGCAGATTGCGTGCCCTCGGGCCGCAGTAGTGCTGTGGTGTCAAAGCAGATTCGGCTCAGTTGTGCGTGCGTGATGCTGCTGCGAGGCCGATCAGCCTGCTTCGCGCTTTTCGCAAGCATCGATACGCGATCGTTGATCGCGAACAAGTGACAGGAATGAACGTGTTATGAAGTCCCGTTTGTTGTGTTTGATCCCGATCCTGCTTGTGATCCACGCCTGTGGCGGGGGTGGCTCTACAGATATCAGTGAAACCATCACCCTGAGTGGTAACCGAACGACTCCGTCGACCGGGCAGTCTGGCGTTGATTTCCGGGAATTTCGCATGGGCGCAGGCGTGGTGCAGATGCAGCCCATTGAGAACAGGCCCCTGCGAAACGGCAATGCACAGATTCCGATGTCCTCGATAGCGGAAGACGTCGATTTTGTAAAAGTCGTGGCTGACTACATCGGGATTCCCTATCAAATTTTTGCCAGAGGCCCCGGAATCTCCAAGGATCACGCCTGGACCAAAGTGGCTCGACAGCTTGTTGCGGATGCACGGGATAGCGACCGCCCACTGCTGCTGCAGTTGGGGTTTTCGCGCGACAGCATGGTCGGTCAGGCGGTCGATGATGAGGGTGAACTGAAAGTCGACCTTACCTGGGCGCCGTCCTGTTACGACTTGTCTGAGCCTGAAGCGGCGAAGATTGGCGATGCGTATGTCAATTATGCCCTGTGGATGGTAAAGGCGTTTAAGCCGGCCTATGTGGTGAATTTCGCCGAGGCAAACATCTTCTATGCCAACTGTGGCGGTGCAGGTCCAGCCTGGGATGCCCTGGTGGACATACAGTCGCGTGCCTATGACGCGATAAAGACCTACGACCCTACCATCATCGTATTTGCATCCTTTAACCTGGAGGCGCTGTATGGCGAATCGCTGGACGGCTGGGTCGAAGAGCAGTACCAGGCTGTTGCCAGAATGAAATACGATAGCTTCGCGATGGCGAGCTACCCCTTCGGCATAAGAGATAAGGACGGTGTGTTTGCGACACCTTACGACCTGCCAGCGGACTACTTCTCCCGAGTGCTCAATTTCCACCCCGATGAAAAACGGCTGTCGATTGTCGAGACCGGCTGGAACAATGCCAGCATATCGGCGGGTGATGAAAATACCTGTTTTAATGATTTCCCGTACTCCGATGAGACTTTTTCGGCGGACTATTTTGAGTACGTTTTGAACAGTGCGATCAGCAATCAGTTTTTCTTGCTCACATGGTTCTCATCCGTGGATGTGCTGCCAAAACACGTTGTCGGTACCTGTTACGTGCGCACGGATAGCACCGATCCGGAAAACGACGCCTGTTTGCAGGATTTCTGGTGCCAGGCGATGAACCAGGCAAAAAATACGGTGTCTATACCCGGAGAGGCGGAACTATTCTCCGAAATTGTGTTGAAAGCGTTCGGCACCATGGGTCTGAAAGAGTACGACGGTGCAGCGCGAGGGCTGTTGTTGGATCGGTGGCGTGAGGTGCTGGCACTGCCTCTGCAGGATGATACGGTTGCGGATAGCGAGTAGTCCAGCTGGATAGATCGCGCCCGCAAGGGCGATTTGTTGACGCATAAAGAGTACCGGATGGTTAAGGCCAAATATCTGAAAGTTGTTCTTTTGTTGCTGTGCGGTACTTTCGTCGCCTGTGGCGGGGGGGGCGGTGGTGACAGCGAGTCGACGGCCCCGGCAACACCAGCGCTCACGCGGAGTTTCCAGATGGGCTTCACTCCGTGGCCCTACGATGCGACGCTCGATGCAGTGAATACCACGTATACGCTGATTCAGCAGAACGGGGATATCGTCGCGCACCATTTGACAGAGGGTGTTCCCTGGGAGGCGGCGCTGAATCGCACGGCTTACCCGGCGCACCTCACCCGGGAGATTGATGGGCGCGTCTCGCAGACACTGAGCGACAAGACAGTCTACCTGGCCATTGATTCCCTGAGCATTCTGAGAGAGGCACTGATAGGCAACTGGGGCGAGAGCGGCCAGGAGAGTCGCACAGCGCCCTGGGACAGCCGCTCGTTTGCTGATCCGGAAGTCATAGCGGCGTTTTCCAACTTTTCACTGGATATGATTGCACGCTTTGAGCCAGCCTATTTCAACTACGCCACTGAGGTGAACGAACTGTACAATCGAAATCCTCAGGCATTCGATGGTTTCGCTGTGTTCGCGCGTGGCGTCTACAATAATATCAAGGCGCAGTACCCGGATCTGCCGGTGATGGTTTCCATTGCGCTGAAGAGTCCGGATGCAGCAGAAACCAGTGCATTCGCCAGCCAGTTCGGCCGCATTGCAGAGTATGTCGATATGATTGGCATCAGTGCCTATCCCTATGCTTTTTACAGTCCGGAAGAGGGAGCCTCGCCAGATACCCTGCCAGCGAACTGGTTGAGCCAGATCAGTGGCATCGCTCCCAACAAGCCCGTGGCGATCACCGAGACCGGTTGGGTGGCGCAGGATCTTCTGCTGCCGCGCTTTAATATCGATGTGAGCAGTGACGATACAACACAGCGAAACTATGTTGAGCGCATGTTGAATGAAGCCCAGCGCCTCGATGCCCGTTTTGTTATCTGGTTTACCGCTGTCGATTTCGATGCCTTGTGGAGCACGGTGCTAGGACGCTACGACCTCCCGGCGATATGGCGTGATACCGGCTTGTACGATGAGACCCTGCGCCCGAGAGCGGCGCTGGATGAATGGCAGGTGTGGCTTGACAGGCCTGTGAGCACGCAGGAATAGCCGGTGGCGACTACAGGGTACCGGAAATTGATGTTTGCCAGCTATGTGGCACTGGTGACATTTGCCTCCCTGCTGCCTGCCGGTGGTGCTCTGGTCGGTTCCTACGATAAATCCGCACACCTGGTGATTTACGCTATTTTTGCAATACTGGCCTTTCGCCTCGGTGTGACAGGTCGACACTACATCTATCTTTGCGTCGGCATTATTGCCTACAGCGGTTTGCTGGAGTTGGCACAGTCATTTGTGCCGGGGAGGGAGATGTCTGCGCTCGATCTGCTGGCCAATACTCTCGGCGTATTGTTGGGAGTATTGGTTTGCCGTATCAGCGCAAGCCGCTCACGAGGTGCAGTGACCGATAACTGACAGACTGCTCGTTTCGTGCCGGTTAGCTGCGCACCTGATTAGTGCGCCTGCTCGCCAACAGTCCAAGCCCGATGACCATTAGTAGTGCAGTGCCTGGTAAGGGTACTGCAGTGACATCGGATATCACATGCCACGATAGCAGTGTCCGCTGCGGGTCATCGGCGGGGCCATCGAAAAACAGCAAGCTGGTAAAATCCTGACTGATAGAGGGATAGGCACCCATGATGTCCAGTCCACCCAGATTCAGTGTGGGGTCAGAGTAAAGAATATTCCCGGCGAAATCGAGGTAGAAGCCGATGGTAGATGCCGCGGGGAACAGGGATTGTATCGAGTTATCCTCGGCGTCGAAGACATAGCCCACCGAGAAATCTATGATCGCGGACTCACCTGTCAGATCACCGGCCTCAAAAATAGGGATCAGGTTGCCGGGAGTGCCCTGACCGAAAAAGCCAAAACTCGCGACGCTGTCGCCCAGGTCGAACAGTTCAATCGACAGGCTGCCTGTATTGCCGGGTGTGAAGTAACCGCTGCCGTCCAGGTCGTCCAGCAGCGAGCCGGGATCGGGGTTGGGAAATGGTATTGCTGCCGCGGTACCGGCAAACATCATCAGGCAACTGGCGGCAGCCACCCCTTTACCGAGTTTCCATGCGGTGCTGATCGCCGCTTTCAATTCTAATCCGCTCATTGCTGCATCCTCAATTGTTAACGCCATACGACCCGTCGACCACCCTGTTGCAGCGGAAGTCAGCAGCTTTGCGGTACTGATTTTTCGGGTTTCTCGCGCACTTTGCGGCGCCTGTTAAGAATAATGCAAATAGCGTGCCCGAATTAAAAATCCCCCTACACTGCTAATCACCGCGGCAGGTAAGCAAAATTATAGACTACTCCAATCCCGGCATTTGTAAAGAATCCTGACATTGACGTCGCGCCTGGCTGCGGCAACTGTGACATAGTGTTCAATTGAGGCTGCGCAACCATTCCCAGTGCCGTGAGATTCCGCTTTCCAGATCGACCGAGGGCTTCCAGCCAAACGCCTTGCGCGCTTTGCTGATATCGAGGTAGGTTTCCCTGACATCGAATTTGCGTTGCGGCTCGTAGTGCACCTCCGGTTTCATTGCGGTGGCGCTGCCGATCAGTTCTATCATGCGATTAATGCTGGTTCCCTGACCGCTGCCGGCGTTAAAAACCCCGGTTTCTTTCGACTCAACGGCAAGCGCGCAGAGTTCTGCGAGATCCGAGACGTAGAAATAATCCCTTATCACCTCGCCGTCTCCCCAGACAGCGAGTGGTTTTCCCGCCAGCATACGACTGAGGAAGGCCGCTACCAGCCCCTGAATGCCCAGGCGTCCCTGGCGCGGGCCGAACGGATTGGATGCGCGCAGTACCACCGGCTCAATATCGTAGAGGAATGCGTACATGCCAAGATAATGCTCTATCGCAACCTTGGTAACGCCATACGAACACAGCGGGTTCAGTGGCTCGTCCTCGGTGACCGGAAGGCGCGAAGGTTCGCCATACACAGTTCCTCCGGAGGACAAAAATACGATGCGTTTCGGCCCCGCCTGACGCATCAACTCAAGCATTCGGACGGTGCCGGCCAGGTTAAAGTTAATGTCCGCAACGGGGTCGAGGTTGGACGTGCCCGGGACGGTGCTGCTGACAAGGTGTATGACAGCATCCATCCCGCTCAGGGCCTCGCTCAGGTAAAACGTATCGGCGATGTCGCCCAGAAAATATTCAACCCCGGCCAGGGGGGGCCTGTAGGGCTCGGGCTTGCGACTGAGCACGCGCACAAGGTGTCCGCGCAATAATAGTGCATCGCACACATGGGACCCGATAAACCCTGTACCACCGGTAACCAAAACGTTCATCTATAAGCTGCCTCCGACTGGGATATGCTACGGTATCCGCTGCCAGCCAGAATACAAAGCGCTTGGTAAAAATTCCGCCCGATGCGTCATACACCTTTCACAATAGTGTGAAAGTATCCACAATTTTAGAAGACGCAGTAAATATTGTTGCCAGTTAGGCCGTCAACACCTTGCGATTCTAGAAATTCTTGTCATGATTAAATTAAAGCCGACGCCGATTGGTGGACGATTCCCAATGGATGGAGCAAGGCTTGGACTCGCCCGCCGCGAAATAAGCTCCTGCTTGCTGCGCGATGCACAGAGCAGAAGCTGCAGAACAAGCAGGTCACTCACTACTGGCCGTGAGATATGCGAGCCTCAGGTTTGGCAAGCAGGGTTTTGAACGAACAATGGCTTTATTTCATTGGTTTTTGGCGGAACATGGAAGAAGAGGTGAAAGACAGTGAGCTCTAATGGTCCTACTGAGGGCTTTAGTTTTGACAACGACAAGCAGCCCCCATACTTTGGGCAGGTGGATACTCCAACACCCGGAATAATCCGTACCGACCCGGCATTGCAGACTTTTTTCCGGCGCTCGCTGGATATCGTTGTATCCGTGCTTGCGCTTACTGTAGGCCTTCCAATAATGATAATCATAGCCATTATCATCAGGCTTGACTCGCCCGGTCCTGCCCTCTTTCGTCAAACGCGTATGACCAGGGATCGACGGCGCAGTAATACCCTTGCTGTTGCGATAGAGGGAGAGGATCGACGCACGGTCTACTACGCCGGGCGTCCCTTTACCTTTCTTAAATTTCGCACCATGTACGTGGATGCCAGGGAGCGCTTTCCCGAGCTATACGCGTATGACTACACCGATGAAGAGATACAAACCATCAGGTTTAAAGTCTCCAATGATCCAAGGGTCACGCGGGTGGGGCGCTGGTTGCGAAAATCCAGCCTGGACGAACTGCCCAACTTCTGGAATGTGCTCACTGGTGATATGACGCTGTGCGGCCCGCGCCCGGAAATACCTGAAATGAGCCCCTACTATACGACGCGGCAGTTGAAAAAGTTTCAGGTGCTGGCGGGGCTTACTGGTCCGGCTCAGGTGGGTGGCCGCGGTGATCTCGCGTTTCAGGAAACGGCGGATATTGACACTGATTATGTAGAAACGCGTAGCGTCAAAGGCGATCTCAAAATTCTCTGGCAAACGGTTGTTGCTGTTATACAGCGCAAGGGAGCGGAGTGAGCGCACCCTGCATTCCCAATCTACCTGTATGGCTTGGCAACAACTGAAGGGAGTACCTGGATCGTGGATTTATCTCTTATTATCGTTAACTTCAATGGCGGCACGCTGGTAGATACCTGCGTCGCCACGATCTATGAGAACCCGCCCTCCTGCGAGTTTGAAGTTATCCTTATCGATAATGCCTCGACGGATGGCAGCTTTGAGAGAGTGCGTGAAAGGTTTCCACAAGTGATTTGCCAGGCTAATGAGGAAAACGTCGGCCTCGCCCTGGCTTTCAACGACGGCCTGCGTCTCGCCCGCGGCAGGCATTTGATGTCGTTGGACAACGATACGCGGATACTGCCCGGAGCCCTGGATGCGTTGCTTGCGGTCATGGATTCGGACCCCAATATTGGTATCGCTGGCAGTATGCTGCACAACCCGGACATGAGCCTGCAGCGAACGTTTCGGCGCAAGCCCTCCTGGCACAATGCGATATTTGGCCGGCGCTCACTGATTACGCGCCTGTGGCCGAGCAATCCCCTGTCGAGCAAGTACCTGATGAACGAACAGGTTGACAATGAAGATCCTTTTGAAGTCGATTGGGTGTCGACCGCGGCACTCGCTATCAGTCGCCGGGCTTATGAGACGGCGGGCGGGCTCGACGAGGACTTTTTTGTGTACTGGGTGGACGCTGACTGGTGCGCACGCGTGAAGGCGGCCAATTTCCGGATTGTCGCAGTGCCGGCCAGTCATATCATTCACGATGAAAACCTCAAGGCCAAGCGCACCGCTCGCAAGAGTTCCCGGATGATCAAGGATTTCCACAGCGGCGCCTACTTGTACTACCGCAAAAACCACGCGAAGGCGCGTTTCCATCCCATGGCGCTGGTCGCCTGGGTGGGGTTGACGCTGCGCGCGCAACTGATGATTTTTACCGACTATTTGCGCTGGCAGCTCGTCAACCTGTCGCCACAGGGTTCGGCAAGCAAGCGTGAGGATTCATGATTCATGTCTGGACTATTTTTGGCACCGTTTAGTCAAACGAAAGGATTGTTATGACATCAGCCCCTGACATTGCAGGCTCGCAGCTTATAGAGGGGCCGGGGCTTGTCTGCCCCTGCGATCAGAGGGCGCCACTGACGCTGGTTGACGATTGCCTCGAATGTCCCAGCTGCCACGCACGGTACGGCCGCGAAAACAGCTGTTGGGACTTGATACGCGGGGAGCGCTTCAATGATGAGAAGTGCGAGTGTATGTGGTGCAACGAGGAAAACACGGGCCGCCATCTTGCCAACAACTATGTGATACCACTGCTGCGCGAACAGTTTGGGAACAGGGATCCTGCCAGCCTGCGTATTCTCTCGATTGGCTGCGGAGTGGGGTCGGATGTTGAAGCTCTCAATGATGCCGGTTACCAGGCCTACGGTATTGATGCAGGCAATCGCTCTGAATTCTGGGCGCGACGCAGTTTCCCGGAGCGCTACTATCTGGCCAACGCGAAATACCTGCCCTTCGAGAGCGGTTCGTTCGATTTCATTATGATGGGCTGTGTGTTGCCCCATATTGGTGTGGGAGACGACACCTATGCTGCGCAGCCGGGTTACCAGCAGGAGCGTGAACTCGCTGCCGGAGAGATGAATCGCGTCACACGCCGGGGCGGGTTGATGATTGTCACCAGCCCCAACCGGCTGTGCCCGGTTGATTTTTTCCATCGGGCGGATGTCGCCAAGCACACTCCGCGCTTCCATTCACCGAGGGAGTCTTTTTTGCTGTCGGTGAAGGATTACGCAAAACTGCTCAAGGTGGGTTCGCAGTGCAGCAGTATCGAGGTATTGCCGCTGCGTGGATACTGGGGCTTCTACTCCTCGTCCACCTATTTGCTGGGCCGTATTTTACAAATTCCGGTGCGGTTCTACTTCAATCAACTGATGTCCTGGCGTATTACAGGCTGGTTACGCAGTACCGGTTTTAATCCGTGGCTGATTCTATTGGTGAGGCGCTGACAGAGGAGCCCATGTCCAACGCAGAAAAATACAGTGGTGTACTGCTGGCGGCCGGGAAGGGATCGCGGATGGCCGCCTTTAGCAGCCATATTCCCAAGCCGATGCTCCCGGTCGGCAACAAGCCGCTACTGGTGCACCAGATCGAAATGCTCAGAGAGGTGGGAATCACCGATATAGTCGTGCTGATTGGTCATAAAGGGTTTGAGATTGCGCGTGTATTGGGTGATGGCAGCAGCCTGGGTGTGCACCTCACTTACGTGGAGCAAACAGAAACTCTGGGAATTGCTCACGCGGTTGGCCAGCTGGAAAATGCAGTGGAGAAACCCTTCCTGATGTTCCTTGGCGATATCTATTTTGTAGCCAAGGACATCGACGGTATGTTTGAGCAGTTTGAGCGACAGGCGGGAGGGGCTGTGCTCGCCACCAAGATCGAGGAAGATCCGCTGGCGATACGGCGAAACTACTCTGTCCAACTAGAGGAGGGCGGTCGCGTCGTTCGCGTGGTGGAAAAACCCAGACACGTTTCGAACAAGCTCAAGGGAGTGGGACTGTACCTTTTTGATCTCACAATTTTTGATGCTATCCGGAGGACGCCGCGCACAGCCATGCGTGATGAGTACGAAATTACCGAGGCTATTCAGGTTCTCATTAATGACGGAGAGCATGTCTCCGCGGTCAACGCCGTGTACGACGATGTGAATCTGACCTATCCGGCCGATCTGCTGCGGGTTAACCTGCAACTGGCGCAAGAGAATCCGGATGGCAACCTGATCGCCGATGATGCTGAGGTTCACCCCAGCGCCATACTGAGTAACACAGTGGTTGGCCCGGGAGCCAGGGTATCGAGTGGCGCAGTCATGTCGAACTGTGTCGTGTTCGAAAAAGCGGTAGTGGCTGCCGACAGTCATTTCAGCAATGTCATTATCACGCGAGAAAAGGTAGTGGGTTGCCAGGAACAAACAGAAGGTGGATAAGGATTTGAGCAAAACAGTTAAAAAGGCCTGTGTAACTGGAGGTGCCGGTTTTATCGGCAGCCAGGTAGTGCGCAATCTGCTGGAGATGGGTATCGATGTTCTTGTTGTCGATAACCTGAGCGTCGGCCGCCGTGAAAATGTACCCGCCGCGGCCACACTGGTTGAGGCGGATATCCTCGACAGCGCGGTGCTGGATGAGATCGCCGGCTGTGATGTTGTCTTTCACCTGGCCGCCAGGGTGGCCATCCGCTCTTCTTTTGAGTTCGTGGTTGAAGATACCACGGCGAACGTTGTCGGCACGGCCAATGTGCTGCGCGGTGCAACCCGCCCCGGCTCCCGGGTCAAGAAGTTCATTTTGGCCTCGTCCATGGCGGTTTATGCCGACTCGCCACAGCCGACACCGATAACGGAAGACTATACCTTGCAGCCGGTATCGCCTTACGGTGTCTCCAAGTTGGCCGCCGAGATGCTGGTGCGACAAATGTGCGAACACAGTGGTATCGATTCAGCTATTCTTCGGCTGTTCAATACCTACGGGCGTGGTCAGGCATTGAGCCCCTATGTCGGTGTTGCCACCATATTTGCAAATGCCATGCGCGAGGGTCGGGCGCCGTCGATATTTGGTGACGGCGAGCAGCGCCGGGATTTCATACATGTCGAGGATGTCGCCCAGGGCTTCATTAATGCCATGCTTCATCGTACCGATGGCAAGGTGTTTAATATAGGCTCTGGCCAGGGGCTGACGGTTAATCAGGTTTACAGCGCGATCGCCGGTGCATTAAGTTTCGATCAGCCTCCGGTGTATGCCACCGCAGTGCCCGGCGAACTGCGAAATTCCATTGCCGACAATAGTCGCGCAAGACAAACAATCAATTTCAATCCAAAGCATGCCTTTGCGGATACTATTGCAGGCGTTTTAGAGGGAGTAGGAGGTAGTTAAGATGACAGCTGAACGCGCTATTTCGACACGCAACGACAACGCACTATCCTCTTCCCTGACAAAGTTGCGCCAAAAGTTGCCGCAGATGACGCGCATGAGCCGACACGCGCTCTCTGTGATCAAACACTCGACGCCGCGTAAACTCTTTAACCTTGTTCTGGTGGAACTGGAGTACCGGTTGCGCCGGACTACCGTGCGCGGCCACCCCTATATCATTATCGTTGACCCGCTGAATGTCTGTAACCTGCGTTGCCCACTCTGCCCGACGGGGACCGGTGATCTTGAGCGCAAGCAGCAGAGAATGGAGTGGGAGACATTTACGCGCACTATCGACGAGGTTGCGCCCTACGCCTACGAAATTAATCTGCACAACTGGGGTGAGTCTCTGCTGCACCCGCGTATTTTTGACATGATCGAATACGTCAACAGCAAGAATATTGCGACGAATATGAGCACCAATTTTAATCGGGCTTCTGATGACAAGATCGACAACCTGATAAAAAGCGGCCTCGAGTACCTGATCCTGTCTATCGACGGCATTACCCAGGATACCTATGTGAAGTACCGTGTTCGAGGCAATGTCAACAAGGTTTTGGGGAATGTCGAAAAGCTGATCCGGCGGCGCAAGGAGCTGGGTAGCCGCACACCGTTTATCGAGTGGCAGTTTATCGTGTTTGAGCACAATGCCCACGAGCTGGAGGCAGCGCGGGAAATGGCCTATGAGATGGGTGTAGACCGTTTCCGTGTTATACCGCCGGGAATTCCATTCGCGGCCAAAGAGCCGGACAAGTTGAAGGATGACTGGTTTATCAAGGATGATGAAGGTCGGGTCGAAGCCTTCCAGGGTGACGTGCCTACCTCCTGCTTCTACCTGTACCGTTCCATGACCACGAACCCCGATGGTGGCACTGCGCCATGCTGTATTGTCTACGGTGACAAGAATGATTTTGGGGATTTCAAAACAGAGTCATTGGACGATATCTGGAATAATCAGAAATACCAGTCAGCGCGCTCGCTATTCAAGAAAGGGGGGCGAGCAGTGGAGCCGACGATCTGTGATGGTTGCCATATTTTCAAACAGCATGGGCAGCCCGCTCCTTCTGCGCCTCGGGATGTGATCCCGGTGAAGTCGGTGCAATGAGAATATCAGGTCATAACTGCAGAGAATAATGCACTCTTTGCAGTCTATTTTTTTGCTTTATATTAGGAGTTATTGAGACCCCCGCTGAAAATCTTTACTTTTTGATAGTTTTTTCTTTCCTGCACTTGTGCGTGAACGTTCTACTTGATGATCAGGGTTTTACTTCCTCATCAAGGTAGCGATCAACGTAGGTTTCAGGAGAGATCATGAGAAAGAGTAATGCGAGTGCGGTTGGTACACTAGCTCGGCGCATTGGCCGTGTTGTTATCATCGGCCTTATTGCAAGCGTTTATAGCGGCGCCACGAGCGCGGAGTTACAAAGGACGTTTTTAATGGGTTTCACACCGTGGCTATACGACTTGGGTGAAGAGGCGGTTGACTCTACCTATAGCTACATCAATAGCCATTCCAACATCATCTCCCATCATCTGGAGGAAGGTGTTCCATGGGTTGAAGCGCTGGCAAACACCCGCTATCACACGAACATGATGTGGGAGTGGAGGCAGCGTGCATCAAAGTCATCGAAGGATCTGAAAGTCTTGCTGTCAATTTCACCACTGAACCAGAGCCGCGACGGATTGGCGGACTATCGTGGTGAATTTACGCACATGGCGATGCCCAAGTCTTTTCAGGGCAAGCGATTCAATGATCCTGATGTAAAAAAGGCTTATTTGAACTACGCTGAAAGCGCCATCGCCTATTTTGAGCCCGATTATCTGGCCATTGCGATAGAGGCCAATGAATTATTTTTTAATTCGCCGCTACAGTGGCAGGATTTCGTGGAACTTTATATCGAGACTTATGCCGCACTCAAGCTCACACACCCGGAATTGCCGGTGTTTTTTACCAGTTCGCTACACACGCTGAATCAGATGAGGAAAAATACCGATGACGCCTGGAGCGAAATGTCGCAGCTTTGGAACTATGCGGATATCGCTGCCTTCAGTTACTATCCGTTCATGCAGTATCCGCTGGATCTGAGTGATCCAGTTGCCATTATGGAGCGGATTCGAGAGCATACTGACAAGCCGTTGGCTATATCCGAAAGTGGGTATCCTGCCGAAGTGATAGAATTCCCTGGACTTGATCACATTCCTGCAACTGAGCGCTTGCAAGCGGAGGTGTTGTTTCGCATGCTGATAAGAGCCTACCTGGAGGACTATGTCTTTTATGTGGCGTGGGCTCATCGGGATTTTGATCGATTGGTGAGCTCGGCGGCGCTGCCAGCTTACAGCCTGCTGTGGCGGGATACGGGGCTTTTGAGTGAGTCCGGTAAAGTCCGGTCTTCCTCAACTGTATGGGATGCATTTTACAACTTGCCGATGAAATAAATCATGCCTGAAAATCAATTACCGCTAGTGACCAATACGCCATTGCCCCAGGGGTCGACGAGTGACGGAGAGTTCGAGCCACTCTCGTTAGCCGAAGTTGTCGCAATCTATAAGCGCTGGTACAAACTGGCCCTGTATACCTTCATCGGTATCCTGGTGCCCGCGGTGATTGTCATTTTCCTGATCCTGCCCCTGTACGAGGGCCAGGGGTCTGTATGGGTGGACAGGAATAACCCCGCCGTTAATTTCTCCGCGCGTTCCGATTCCGGCGCTAACACAACGTTTCGCAACGTCAATCGCGATGAGGAAATCGCGACAACCGCAGCTCTGTTCAAGGCCAGGGAGATCGCTGAGGCCGTGGTCGCGGATCTCGATTTGACGATGGAAAAACTCAACCATATTCGCGATGCCCGGCGCTATGTGCAGATGGTGATCGACGGCGTGTTAGACACTGCAAAAGCAATATATGATGGGGCCAAGAACCTGTTGGGACTCGGCATCCCGCTGACAGAAGAGGAGAAAGCCGAGCTTGCCCATATCAGGCTGGTAGATGAGGTGATAGATCGTATCGAAGTCGCTCCGCTGGCCGACTCCAATGTTCTGGGGGTTACCTTTCGAAGCAGTGACCCAGTGCTGGCCAAGAATATGGTCAATGCCCTGCTCGACGAGTTCATCGAGTTTTTCAGCACAATACGCGAAGACAGGGCCAATCAGTTCTTTACCGAGTCAACTGAGCGCCTGCGATCTGAATTGATGGCGTCGGAAAATGACATCCTTGATCTGCAGATTGAAACAAGCAATTTCATGAGCAGCGAGCAGGAGGGTTCACTGGTGCTGCACTATGAACAGACCAAGGAAGCTTTGCGGCGTTTAAAGATTGACGAGGCGAGATTGCAATCGCAGGTAGCCTCTAACAGGGAAAACCTCAAGAAAGCTCCCAATAGTGTCAATCTGCGCGAAGCGCTGCAGACGAACCTGGTGAATCTGGAGACGGAGTTGGCAGCACTGCAGGCGGAGAAGCGCAGCACCTCAGAAGTACTGAGCGAGTACAAGAGGGAACTCGATGCTATTGCTGCGGTGAATCTGGAGCTGCGAAACCGTGCCAGGGAAGCCGCGATACTGGAAGAGTCCTACCAGATGAATGTCCGGAATCTCGAAAAGGCGCGGGTTGGACAGGCGATGAGCAGTGCCAGCATAAGCGCTGTGAGAGTGGTCAGCTACGCCCCCTATCCGCTGAAGACCGTGCGCCCGCGCAAGTTGTTGTATCTGGCAATTGCGTTTATCGGCTCGCTGTTGGTGGGTTTGGCCATGCCTTTCCTGGCCTATCTCAATGACCGCACCATAGCCACCGAGTCCGATGTACGTAAGTACCTGGGACTGGATTTTGTCGGTACATTCCCGCTCTATGACAGCAAGCATTTTGGAAAAAACTGATATGATCTTTCGACGCCTGATTATTCTCACGTTGCTGTCATTCTTTGTCGCCGCTTGTACCACTGTGCAGAAGGATATGCCTGCACAGTCA
>CAXBLZ010000080.1:0-18831 GCA_963976735.1 uncultured Halioglobus sp. | reverse complement strand
CCGGTGCTATTGGTCACTGCGCGCTTCTTCCGCTTGTCGGACATCTCCTACGGACTCATCACGCTGTTTATGTGCCTCCATGTCATAGGTTCGCACTACACCTATGCCGAGGTGCCTTTTGGTGATGCGCTGCAAGATCTTTGGGGCGCGGAGCGCAACATGTATGACCGGCTGGTGCACTTTGCTTTTGGCCTGTTGCTGGCTTATCCGGTGCGGGAAGTGCTGGTACGTATCGCTCAACTGCGTGGATTCTGGGCGTATTTTTTTCCTATCGATATCACCTTCTCGATCTCCGCTATCTACGAGATTATCGAGTGGAAGGCCGCGGCGCAGGTAGCGCCGGAACTGGGCCTTGCGTTTCTGGGCACGCAGGGTGATGTCTGGGATGCACAAAAGGATATGCTGCTGGCGGGAATCGGGGCAATTGTCGCGATGCTGATCGTGCTGGTTATCAATCTCTGGCTCAATCCCGATACCGGTCGCGAGATACGCGACAGCCTGCGCGTGCGACAGGGTGATCACCCGCTGGGAGAAGAACAATTGGAAGAGTGGCTGGAGAAGGAGCGGCGATAAGCGCCAGCGAGGCCGCAACTATCAGCGTTTATAGGTGTCGGCCTGCGATATCCACTGGCCGGAGAATGTCTTGTTCATCGCCAGCTTATAGCGGTCGTGCAGGAGTTTTACACGCTTGACGTAAGTCTGGGTCTCCTCGTAGGGCGGGATACCCTTGTAGCGTTTCACCGCGCCGGGCCCGGCGTTATAGGCCGCCGTCGCCAGCGTCGTATTACCACCGTGTTCCTCGAGCAACCAGGCCAGATAACGAACGCCGCCGAAAATATTATCTTCCGGCTTCATCGCATCTGCGACCTCCATATCCCTGGCGGTGGCGGGCATCAATTGCATCAGGCCCTGCGCCCCTTTCTTCGAGCGGGCGCCCGCCTTGAATGCTGACTCGGCGTGGATCACGGCCCGCACCAGCGCCGGGTCTACCCGGTATTTTTTTGCCGCCGAATTGATGGCGTACTGGTAGGCATTCAAATGCAGAGGGATATTGTTCCAATCGAGCGTGGACTTGACGTTGCAGGCAAAGCAGGACAACTGCATCACTTCATACTTGATGCCCATCGGCGCCCTGTCGGAATACGAGCGCACGCCGGACCTGTTGGTGTACTTGAAGATTTTCATGGCCGGCTTCTCTGTGCCGGTTTCCTGCTGCACGCTGTCACCAGACAACACGGTGCCTGTCGCGGACAACACCACGCCGCCGGTCTCCGCGACCGCGGAGACCGCGAACAACATCACTGCAGCCGCCCCCAGCCGAAGTAGTACGTTCACCCCGTTACATCCCTTGTTATCGTGTATGCCCTTGGAGTGTACGATAAATCTCGCGGCCGGCTCGCTACTTTTCTGCGAAATTGTAGGCTTTTCTGCCATTGGCGATTTTGCTATCGCAAGCCGATAAGTGAGGGCAGTGCAACGGCTCAGCTGGCCTCCAGCTCCTCGGTCGGGCCGAAGAACTCGTAGTGCACCTGCGCTGGCGGCACACCCAGATCCCTGACGATTTTATACATGGCGGTCATAAACGGCTTGGGGCCGAGGAAATACAGTTCCACGTCGCGGTCAGCCGGCAGTTGTGTCGCCACCATGTCAGCGGTGACAAAACCCTGCGCATGCGGCGCGCAGTCAGCGCAGGGTTCGCTGTAGACGTAGTAGGTGGATATGGCATCGTTGGCTGCCGCCAGTTGATCCACATGAGCCCTGAACGCATGGACTTCGCTGTTCAGCGCAGCGTGAATAAAGCGGATATCGCGACCGCGGCCCGCTTCTGCATTGAGCATACTGATTGCCGGTGTGATACCCACACCCCCGGTCAACAGCACCAGCGGCTTGTCATTCCTGCGCAGCACAAAGCGTCCCGAGGGCGGCAGCAAATGCACCTCATTGCCTTCAACCAGCGAATCGTGCAGGTAATTCGACACCATGCCCTGCGGCTCGCGCTTCACGCTGATGCGCAGGTGCTGCGCTCCAGGCGCATCTGACAGGCTGTAATTGCGGCGCACACTTTCGCCATCGATACTCAACACCAAAGTGACCGCCTGCCCCGGCTCAAAGTCGGGGATTTCCCCGCCGTCGACCGGCGCAAAATAGAACGAGGTGATGACTGCGCTCTCGGGGGTGCGCCTGACCAGCCTGAACGCGCGCTCGCCGCGCCAGCCACCGGGCGCTTTCTCGGTTTCGGCGTAGACAGACTCCTCCGCGTCGATCAGTATATTGGCCAGCTGGCCGTAGGCTTTACGCCAGGCCTCGATGACAGTATCGGTCGCGGCATCACCCAGGACCCTGGCAATCGCCTGCAGCAGGCAGCTGCCGACAATATCGTAATGCTGCGGCAGCACTCCCAGCGAACAGTGCTTCTGCACGATCTGCGCGACGGCATCGCTCAGATTGCCCAACTCATCAATATTTGCGCCGTAGGCAACCACGGCATTGGCCAGCGCTTTCGGCTGCGTGCCCTTGCCCTGGTTGGTCTGGTTGAAGTAAGGGATCACCTGCGGATACTGCTCGAACATCAGCGGGTAGAAACAGGCCGTGATCTCATCGGCATGCGCCTTGACGGCGGGAACAGTGGCTTTGATTACATCGATAGTGGCGCGGTCAAGCACGGTAATTTCCTCCAGGGTAACGGTTTCTTTGTGGGCCTGCATTCCTCTAATACACATTTCATGCCAACTACCACATCATTGTATTTACTGGCTTTTTTTCGAGTAAGGTCATAATGACCTGCACGCCAGCTATGTTCTTTTGACCTGTAGTAGGTTATTTTGACCGACATGGACCTCCTGCCTTTCATCGATATCGTCGAAGACCTGAACCGCGACCTGACCGCCAGCCAGCGCTACCAGCGAATGCTCGAAGTGTTACATCGCTCACACCGCGAACAGGGCGCCCGCTGTGACGTTATTGCGCTGCTCAAACTCGAGGGCGACGAGTTGCGACCGCTGGCCGTCATCGGCCTGAAGCGTGAGGCGCTCGCCAGGCGGTTCAAAATCCATGAGCATCCGCGCCTGCAAATCATCCTGCAGAACCGCACTGTTACGCGCTTTGAGGCCGACTCGCCGCTGCCAGACCCCTATGACGGGCTGGTGGAAAACACTCGCGAGCAACTGCATGTGCACGACTGCATGGGAAGTGCCATCTATATCGACGATAGACCCTGGGGGGTGCTGACATTGGACGCCCTGTCAGCCAGTGCCTTCGATCACCTGAACCCGATGGAAACACGCGCCAATATCGCGGCAGTCGCCGCCGCCATCAAAACCAGCCAGCACATCGCAGCGCTGGAAACACGTGTCGAGCAACAGCACCAGATTGCACAGCAGCTGATGACAAACGATTTGACACACGACATCATCGGTCGCAGCGCAGCGCTGCAGGCGATGTTCACTGAAATCCAGACCGTCGCTCCAACGGACCTGCCAGTGCTCATTACCGGAGAGACCGGCGTCGGCAAAGAACTGGTCGCGCGCAGCATCCACCGGTCCTCGAAGCGTGCGGCGCAACCGCTAGTGAAAATCAACTGTGCAGCACTGCCGGAGAACATCGTGGAGAGCGAACTGTTTGGTCACCTGCGCGGTTCGTTTTCCGGGGCAACCAGTGATCGCAGTGGCCGCTTCGAACTGGCGGACGGAGGCACTTTGCTGCTGGACGAGGTTGGTGAGCTCCCACTATCAGTACAGGCCAAGTTACTGCGAACACTACAAAGTGGCGAGATACAGCGAATCGGCAGCGACAGTACCATCACGGTGGACGTGCGCATCATCGCCGCGACCAATCGGGATCTGCAGCGTGAAGTCAGAGAGTCGCGGTTTCGCGCCGACCTCTACCATCGCCTCAGCGTCTACCCGCTGCCGGTGCCACCACTGCGCGAACGCGAGCAAGACAGTATTTTACTGGCGGGATACTTCCTGGAAAAAAGCCAGCACCAGCTCGGCGTCTCCAGGCTGCGGCTGACAGCGGACGCCAGCCGTCAACTGGAGCGCTACGACTGGCCGGGCAACGTGCGCGAACTCGAGCACCTGCTGAGTCGCGCTGCATTGAAAGCCATCCGCGAACAGGGTCGCGACAGCCCTATCATCAGTATTGGCCAACACCACCTCAGCCTTCAGGAGACGGTGTCAGACACCATCGCAGCGCCAGTTGCGACAAGCCTGACGCCGGTGTCACCGGCAGTGCCCGACGGCAGCCTGCGGGAACACGTCGATGCGTTTCAGCGCGAGTTGATAAACCGGAAACTGCAACAGTACAGTGGCAATCTGGCGGCGACCGCCCGGGCACTGAAGCTTGATCGCAGCAACCTGGTGCGCACGATGGCACGACTTGGCATCGCCCGACCGTGACTGCCGCTCACGGTTGCAATCCCGCAGCCAGCACGCCACACACAGCCCCCTGGCGATCAGTCACTGCACAGTATTTCCATCTTGCGTCGCGCAAGATCAACCTGCTCTGCCGTGGTCGCTTCCACCAGTTGCTGTTTGGCGTTGTGGCACTCGTTGGCCTCCATCTGGAAGCTGCTCTGCAGTTCTTCCCGCGCCCTGGCAGACGCGGCATCGCAGGCGGTGGACGTCACCCGGCGGACGTTAGTGGTACTGCCGTTTTCCTCCACGACGACGCAGTCACCCTTGATGATCTCGGTCTGGTCGGTGATGACACGAATAGCGTTGCCGTCAGTAGTGAGAATGGTATAAGCCACGCCATTGCGACTACCCTGCGAGACACTGGCAAGCGCACCGCCGGCACCGGCACCGATAATCGTGTTGCGGGCCTTCTTGCTGCTCGACTTGCCGCTGCCAGACAACAGGCCCAGCGCGCCTCCTACCAGTGCCCCCGTCCCAGCCTCCGACTGCAGCGTCACACGCTGAACACTCTCCACGATACCGGTGCTGATCCTCACTGACTGGCCGGCTTTCTGGGCAAAGGTGGGCGTGGTTGCCAGCAGCAGCGGCAACGACATAGCGGCGATAAGATTGGCTTTTATCAAACTCATAATCCTGAACTCCTGTGAGGTCCTAAAATGGTAGAAACGCAGTGCTTTCGTCGGTCGGCTATTAAAATCTGATCGTTTGCCTATGATTGAGGCGCCTGGTATTTTTCCTTGAGCTTTTGCTTCATCGTCTCGCGCATCTCCGCTTTTCTCTGCTCGTAGAGCGTGTACTGCTGCGGATCCAGTACGCCTTTTAGCTCCTCATCCTTGGCTCTATCGTTCTTCCTGAAGGTCATGATCTTTCCAAATTGTGTGCCACTCGTGTCCATTACGGCCTGGGTCTCTTTGGCATACTTGAGATTGATAGCGGAAACCGCGGCAGTGGCTTTCTCATCCAGTGTCAGCTCAGTCTGCATCATTTGCGTGAGCATCTCGGCTCTCTCTTCAGGCGTGGTATTTTTCAATCCCTCCATTTGCGCCATTGCCAGCGTCGGAATAAAAGCTATCAGTGCCAAACCAAAAAACAAACTCGCTATTTTTTTCATACTATTGTCCCGTCTCGTCCACTGAAGGAATGTACTTAGCAAACCGCAAAAATGTACCTGAATGAAGAATCGCCGTAGCGGCAGCCCTGTAGTTAAAACCAGAGGGGCGATGAGATCAAGTGACGCACACCTCGCCACGCGAATAGTCGCGCGTTTCACGGTACACTGCGCGCACTCAACATGGAAATGACAATGCGCACCGTAGAGATCACGAAAGAACCCGTCGAACTGTTCAAGATACTGAAGTTTGAAGGCCTGGTCGCCACCGGCGGCGAGGCCAAACTTGTGATTGCGCAGGGACTGGTCAGCGTCAACGGCGAAACAGAGACCCGCAAGCGCAGGAAAATAGTGTCCGGGGATATTATCGTCTTTGCCGACGACACACTGCAGGTGCGTCTGGCGTAATGGCCAAATCAACGACATCGCGCAGGCCTCCCCGCAAGGTCGCCAGAAGACCACCCCCGCAAAGACTGTGGGGCAAGGACACCTTGACCATTGAGCGTATGAGCGAAGAGGGACGCGGCGTGGCCCGCCGCGAGGGGAAAATCGTTTTTGTCAGTGGCGCGCTCGCGGGGGAGCAAGTCAATGTACAGTGCACCGCAGTAAACAGGGGCTATGACGAGGCGGCGATGATAGCGCGGGTTGCGGATACGGCGCCCAACGCAGATCGCGTGCAGCCGGAGTGTGCGATTTATGCGGCGTGTGGCGGTTGCAGCCTGCAACACTGGTCGATCGAGGCACAGCAACAGCACAAACAGGCCACACTGCTGGCAAAACTGCAGGCCATTGCCCCGCTGCAACTGGAACCGCCAATAGTCAGCCCGCCGGCCGGTTTTCGGCACCGGCTGCGGCTTATGGTCACACGCGCCGCGGACCGTCGCTATCTGCTGGCGCTGCGCCAGCGCCGGTCCCACGAGGCGGTCAGCGTACAACACTGCACAGTCGCGAACCCGGCCGTCAATGCGCTGTTGAGAGCGCTGCCTGCACAGCTGCTGACCGCTCCCGACCTGCAGGGCCTGCGCGAAATCGAGATCGACGCCGACAGCAATGATCAACTCGGCCTGTGTTTCTATTTTGCGGCAAATCCGGGGGAGAAAGTGCTGGCTGCGCTGCGCACCGCGGTGCTGGTGGACCCTGTGGTGGCGCTGCGCGTGCGCCTCAACGCCCAGCGGAAATCGCGTGGCGAATCGACCCATGATGAACCGGACGATGAGCAGATACAGCCGTGGCAGGAACTGATGGCGCAGGGCGAACTGTGCCTGCGTTCCATGGCGCACACGGTCGATGGCAAACCCGCTGCTGCCGCGCTGGAGTTGCGCTATCAACCGGGCGATTTCACCCAGACGCACTGGCAGGTGAATGCCGCGCTGGTGGCAAGGGCGCTCGACTGGTTGCGCCCTGGCAGTGACGAGATCGCGCTCGATCTTTTCGCCGGCATAGGCAATTTCAGCGTGCCGCTGGCGCGTTGCGCCAACACTGTCCACGCGTTCGAAAGCGACAGCAGCATGACGGCACGCGTCGCAGCCAATGCGCAGCGCAATGGGGTGACCAATGTACGCGCCACGACACGCAACCTGATGGCGGGAGAGGTGGAACTGCCGCGCGCAGACATCGCCATAGTGGACCCGCCCCGGGCCGGTGCAAAGGCCGTATGCGAAGCCCTGGTGCGCGCAAAGGTAAAACGGATCGTCTATGTTTCCTGCCACCCGGCGACGCTGCTTCGGGACGCGCGGATACTGCAACAGTCGGGTTATCGCCTGTGCAAGGCAGCGGCTGTCGATATGTTCCCACACACCGGGCACAGTGAAGCCATCGCCCTGTTCCAGCGCGGCAAATGATACCCGCAATACTGCGAGCAACGCATTCGCGCTAGCGGGTAATTTGCGTCTCCCCGGACCACGCGGTTTTCAGCCGTTCCGACAGATCCTTCGAAACAGAGTAGATTACAGGCACCAGGATCAGGGTGACAAAGGTGGCGAAGAGCACCCCAAAGGAGATCGAGATCGCCATCGGTTTGACAAACTCGGACTGGATCGATGTCTCCATCTGGATCGGCAACAGGCCGAGGAACGTCGTCACCGAGGTCAGGATCACCGCGCGAAACCGCTTCGGCCCCGCCTCTACAACGGCCGAGCGCCAGTCGTGACCCTCATCGATGTGGTGATTGATAAAGTCGACCATCACCAGGCTGTCGTTGACCACGACACCGACCAGGCCAATGATCCCGATAACCGACAGGAAACTGACTTCCTTGCCCAACAGCAGGTGTCCGAGAATAGCCCCGATAATACCAAACGGAATAACCGACATAATCAGCAGCGGCTCAACATAGCTTTTCAGCGGTATCGCCAGTGCGCCGTAAATCATCAACAGCACAATGACAAAACCATACAGCAATGAGGACGATGTTTTCTGCTGCGCCTCAGCCTGCCCGCCAAAGTCGAACTGAATACCGGGGTATTTCGCCAGCAACTCGGGAAGCACCTGTGTCTGCAGCAGGTTGGTCACCTCACCGGGCTCGACCAGCATCTTGTTGATATCGGCCTGCACGGTGACGACACGCTTGCGGTCTATGCGGTTAATGGTACTGAGCCCGGTAGTTTCATGGGCTGTGCCCACCACGGAGAACGGTACTTTGCGACCGTCTGGCAGCCGTATCCACAACCCGTTCAGGCTCTCGACCTGGCTGCGATCCGCAGCCGGCAAACGAACGTAGACCCGCACCTCATTGCGCCCGCGCTGCACACGCTGAATTTCAGCACCAAAGAAGGCCTGGCGCACCTGCCGCGCGAGATCAACATCTCCCAGCCCCAGTGCCTCACCCTCTGCGGTGACCTGTATATCCAACTCGCGGCCACCGGAGTTAAAACTGTCGCTGATATCCTGCACACCGCGCATCTGGGCAAGGGACAGCTTTACATCCCGTGCTGCCAGTCGCAGCATTTCCAGGTCCTGGCCCTGCAATTGCAACTCCAGCGCCGCACCGGACGGCCCTGCCACGGCGTCGACATTGAGTGAGCGAATACCTTCCAGATTGCCCAGTTCTTCGCGCAACCACTGCGCCAGCACCACGGAACTGATGGTGCGCTCCTCACTGGGTACCAGGTCTATATCGACATTGGCACTGATATCACTTTCCGACACCACCAGCAGTTCGCGGATAACATCAACCGAGGTGTCGGCCTCTTTGAGATAGCGCTCGTTCATCGCCAGTGCGGCCGCCTCTATGCGACGTGCATACTCGTGCGTTTTCTCCCACGGCGCACCCTGGGGCATCTCCAGCGTCACGTAAATTTGATCGGACGGCACGTTCGGGAAAAACACATACCGGACCAAACCGGCCGGCATCAGCGCCATCGAAACAATGAACAGCGCGACAAAGACCGCAATCGTGATATAGCGATAATGCAGGCAAAACAGCAGGAAACGGCGATATGGGCCAGACGCGAAATTGCTCAGAGCCGCAGAGAAGCGACCCTGGAATCGCTGGATGGCACCGAGCGCTCCACTGGAACTACTGCCATCAACACGCAGGTGCCGCAGGTGGGCCGGAAGAATCAGCTTGGTCTCAATCAGCGAGAAGAAGATGCAGAGAATCACCACCGGGCCCATATGGGTGCCTACCCGCGCGAAACCCTCTGTCATCAGCATGGTCGGCGTAAACGCGATCATTGTCGTCAACGCGCCGAAAACCGTCGCCGTCGCCACCCGGCGGACACCCCGCAGCACACTGTGCAGCCCCTGGCGCTCCTGCTGCAAATAGGCATAGGCGCTCTCGGCCGTCACAATCCCGTCGTCGACGAGTATGCCCAGCACCAGTATGAACGCGAACACCGACAGCACATTGATAGACACCGGCAGGCCGAGAAAGTATATGGTTGCCAGCGTCGCCAGCACCGCAAACGGCACGCCAACTATCACCCACAGGGCCAGTCTCAGATCGAGAAACAGCGCCAGCGCTATGACCACCAGTATCGCGCCCTGGGCAGCGTTGCGCAGCATCAACTCGATACGGCCACGCAGGATATTACTCTCGTCAACCCAACCGACGATAAAGACGCCGTCTGACAGGCTCGCCTGCTTGGCAGCGATATAGCTGCGCAAGTCATCCGTCATCTGCAACACGTCCTGGTTGCCGACCCTGTCAATAACCAGTGTGATAGCACGTCGACCATTGAGCGTGCTGAGAACCGGTTGATCCTCAAAGCCATCGACAACGCGCGCCACCTCGCCGAGCCTGATGGAGGTGCCATCCGGTCGCGTCAGCAGGTTCAGTGCGGCGAATTCCTCACCGGTATAGGCCTGGGATACCGAGCGCAGCTTGATGGAGCCCTGCTCAGTGCGCATACTGCCTCCCGGCAAATCCCTGGAACGGCTTTTTACTGCGGCCACCACCTGGTCAAAATCGAGGCCGTAGCGCCGCAGATCCTCGGTCGACACCTCTATGGACAACTCATAGTTGCGCTCTCCCAGCACACGGATCTCGCTGATTCCCTCCAGATCGAGAATCTCCTCCCGCACCTGTTCGGTGAGCTGCTTCAGGCCGACCTCGTCGAGGTCACCGTACACGCTTACCCGCATGGCATAGCCGCGACTGATCACTTCCTCGACAATAGGCTCCTCAGCGTCCAGCGGAAAAGCAGGGATGCCATCGACACGGACTTTTGCCTGGTTGAGGGCTTTGGCAATATCACTGCCCACTTCCATTTCCACGGTGACGACACCGACACCCTCCCTCGCCGTGCTGCGAATCTCCTTGATACCGACGATATCGCGCAGCTCTTCCTCGACCTTGAGCAGGATACCCTGCTCGATCTCCTCCGGAGAGCTGCCCGGATAGGGCACCGTCACGGTGAAGGTATCGGTCGGGAAACTGGGAAAGACTTCTTTGCGAATCCCCTGGGCCGCAACCAGCCCGGCGATAACCACGATAATCAGCAACAAATTGGCCGCAATGGGATTGGACGCCATCCATCCGATCGGGCCTTTCTCATTGTCATAGCGCGACTCAACCATTGCTAAGCTCGACTTTCATGCCCTCAAACATCAGGTCCAGCCGCGTGGAAACCACCAGGTCGCCAGGCTCCAGGCCACCGTTTATCACCACGGTACCCCCCGCCCGGTGCACCACATTCACCCGCTTTCGGCGCAGTGCCCCGTCCGCAAACACAAACACCGAATCATCGGCGTGCAGCACTGAACTGGGCAATCGCACCGCGGAGCTGACCGGCTCACCGGGCAGTGTCGCCTCGACGAACAGACCCAGCGGCAACCTGTGCGAGTGAATGCTGGTGTCGTAAGGTGCCTGCACTTCGACGATCACCGGGATGACGCGGGATGCCTGGTCGACACGCGCTTCGATGCGCTGCAATGTCGCCTGCCACTGCTGCTGTCGCTCACCGATTTGCGCGCTGAGCAGCACCGGAGCGCCCATCGAGGACTCAAGAAATCCGGCCTCTGCGGGTGTCACTGGCAAGGTCACCTCAGCTGTATCGCTGCTGAGCAATCGCGCCACCGGTTGCCCGGTGCTGACAAACTGCCCGAACTCCACCAGCTGCTTGTCGATCACCGCATTAAACGGTGCTTTTATCTCTGTGTAAGCCAGATCCTGCTCCGCTTTGACGATACGCTGGCGGGCGGCCTCAATATTCAGCTCGCCCTCGCCGATCGCGGCCTGGCGCTTCAGCGCCCGGGCGTCAGCCAGTGCGATATTGGCGGTGGCAAGCGCTGCCTTGGCCTGAGCCAGTGCCAGCTGATAGTTGACCGGGTCAATACGCAGCAAGACCGTGCCTGCCTCGACCATTGCACCGGGTTGGAATTCGGACGCTACCCAGTCGATTCTTCCGGTTACCTCGCTCGCCAATTCCAGTTCATAGCGGGACGTCACATTGCCGTGGGCCACAATGGAGATGGGCACCTGGGCAAGCGTCACCTCGATGGCTTGCACATGTGGCAGCGGTTCGACGGCACCACTGGGCTTCAGCTCCTCACGTGAGCCGACCATGACCATTGCCAGGATGCCTGCCACGGCAACAATCCCCAGCGGAATCATCAGCTTCATCGCTTTTCTGAACATTCAAACTCTCTCGATCGAGGTGGTAAAACAGTCGTTGGCGTCAATGGCCGGGCGTATCTTACATCACAACCGCAGCCGCGGGCCGTTAAAAACGTGACGCGGGGTGCCGGGGCAGGTACCGGGATATTCACTCGGGCCTGCATGCCGCACAGGCCTAGTGTCGATGGAATACGCTATAGGCGTCTCTCTCCAGCTGTTCGCGGTGCTCCGGGTGCGCTATCGCGATCAACGCCGAAGCCCGCTGGCGCAGATTCTTGCCGTACAGGTAGGCGACGCCGTATTCGGTGACCACATAGTGCACATGCGCCCTGCTGGTGGTGACGCTGGCACCCGGCTTGAGCTGCGCAACAATGCGCGACTGACCCCGGCTGGTGACGGAATTCAGTGCAATGATAGGCTTGCCCCCTTCCGACAGAGCGGCACCGCGGATGAAATCAACCTGCCCGCCCACGCCTGAGTACTGCCTGCTGCCAAGTGAGTCCGCACAGACCTGGCCGGTGATATCCACTTCCAGTGCGCTGTTGATCGCAGTCACCTTCGGATTGGTGCGGATGACCGAGGTATCATTGACGTAGGAAATATCCCGCATCTCAATCATCGGGTTGTCATCGACAAAATCGTACAGCGCCCGCGAACCAATACAAAACCCGCTGACGATTTTGCCCCACTGACGCGTCTTGTTGCGGCCGTTCAATGCCCCGCACTCAACCAGGGCCATCACGCCGTCGGAAAACATCTCACTGTGCATGCCCAAATTGCGATGCCCATGCAATGCCCTCAGGGCCGCATCGGGGACGCCGCCTATACCTGTTTGCAGGGTCGCACCATCTTCAACCAGGCCCGCGATATAATGCCCGATCTTCTCATCTGTGAGAGTCGGGGTCGGCGGCGGTATCTCAAAAATCGGCTGGTTACACTCGACCAGCGCATCGATCGCCGAGACGTGGATGATGCCATTGCCATGCACCCTCGGCATGTTCTCGTTCACCTGGGCGATCACATGCTTTGCCGTCTCGATCGCGGCATTGGTAATATCGACCGAAACCCCGACCGAGCAGTAACCGTGCTTGTCGGGTGGACTGACCTGAACCATCGCGACATCGAGGGGCATAATGCCGGTGCGAAACAGTTTCGGGATTTCGCTCAGGAACACGGGGACATAGCTGGCCATACCATTGGCAACCGCCTCACGGGTATTGGCGCCGACAAAAAAAGTATTCAGATGAAACACGCCCTCGTAACGCTGGTCCAGATAGGGGGCGGAACCCTCGGTGTGAATGCTCACCAGTTCGACTGCGCGCAATTCATCACCGCGCGCGGTCATCGCATCCACCAGCAACTGCGGCGTGGCGGCAGCGCTGTGCAGAAACACACGCTCACCGGATTGTATATTCTGCACCGCTTCAGCCGCGGTGACGTAGTTCAGGCTGGTCATCGAACACGCTTCTATTACTGTAGTGAACCGGCTGGTAACAACGGGACTGTAGCGGAACAGTGTTGTGACTGTCCAATTACAGTACGCCCCGGTGCGTGATACAGATCATCCCCATGCCATCGGGTCGTTTCTAATTGCGCGGTTTCTCGTTGGCCATTGCCGACTCGGTGTCACTGCGGCGAGTTGTTTCATCGCCACTGCGGGCGCCGACCAGAAAGTAATCAGCGGTGTAGGCATCAAGTATCTCGCCCGAGCTGTCGAGAAGCCAGCGCATCGCCAGGCGACGGGGAACTCGCACGCGCTCAACGCGAAGACGCGTGCCGAAGACGCTATCCCAGAACGGTGTTGTCACACCCTGCGCCAGGCGCGGATCGGCGAAATGGTGCGCGAAATGATTCTTGCGCCGCCAGCGTCCGTAGCGATTGCGAGGCGGGTGAGTATGGGCGCGCCGATGCAGGATTTCGTAAAGTATGTACATTGCGACAAAACCGAGCGTGAAGGCGGCGCCGGACGCCACGCCGACAAAAGCCGACGACAGCGGCAACACGATGGCGATGGCGGCGACAGCAGCCGCGGCCTTCTGTCTCGCGGGGGCGAAGTAATCGGCCTGGGCGTGGTGACGTCGATGCTCCTTCGCCCCTGGCCCGCGCGCCGAGCGGCCATGGAAAACGAAGCGGTGGAGCATGTACTCAACGAGAGTCCACCCGATTGCACCCAGTAAAAAAGCACCTGAGATTTCGAGCATAATATTGCCTCCGGTGCCAGCAGTGTAAACCCTGCCCTGTATTCGCGCCATACCGCATCCGGCGTCTCCAGGGATCGCATATTGATGGCAGTTTCGTTATAAAGTATGCCCCTGAACCGGCATCTGTCATCTATGGAGCATTGATGAAAACAACTGGCGCACGTTTTGAAGAACCTCCCGTCACCTATGACATGGACGGCAAACACCACTCAACAGTGACCAATGATGTATGTGAGAAGATCGATGCAGATCACTACCTCATCGACGGCGAGCGCATCGGCTTTCCGGTTGTGGTTGCCGATGCGTCAATGTTGATGAACGCCTACCTGGTCGACGCTAAAGTCGCGCAGGAGATCATCAGCGACAGCGGTTTTCGGGTGCTGGAGCTCTACCCCGGCAAAGCCCTGCTGCAATTGTTGTTCGTGGACTACCGGGACAATGAACTGGGCGATTACAACGAGGGCGCGATTATCTTTCCTGTCATCACGCCGGGTGAGCGCAAGCCATTCCCGTTCTTCGGGGCGCTAAAGCGCATGATCAGCGGGAGTGTCGGCAACTTTGTCTATCGTATGCCGGTCGACCAGGCGTTCACCACTCACGCTGGCCGCTTTATCTGGGGGTTTCCGAAGTGGGTGTCCCGTATCGACATCGAGTTTGGTGACAAGCGCGCGCACGGCAGCTTTATCGACGAGGGCGAGTTGGTGTACAGCATCGCGGCCAAAACCGGCGGCACAGCCACTGCGAAGGAACAGCGCGCCGCATCACTGGCAATCCGCGATAACAAAGCGTGGAAAACCTATGGCACCAGTGCCGGCAGCGGCGTGACGTTTGCGCTCGGCGGAGAAATGCCAACCATCGGCGATCGCCACCCGCTGGCGCTGGAGTTGCGCGCACTCGGGCTGCCGAAGAAACCGCTGTTCAGCGTATCGATCAAAAACGCGGCGATGAGCTTTGCGGGACCGGAGTCAACCGAGATAGGGCAGCCGTTCCGCTAGCACCGGGCCCAGTGCGACTCGAGTCAGTGTGAGGGCAGCGTCTGTTCGCTCAAAAAGCTTATTCGCTCTTCAGACGCCGCCCTCACACTGACTCGGATTACCGCGGGCGAGGTGCTGTTCGCAAGCCCAGCGTCAGGCCGGATTTTCGGAGAATACCGGCCAGAAATCGACGATCTTGCCCTGATCATAGACCGCAATATCCCCGAACTGCAGAAACACAAACTCACTTTGCGTGGGGCGCAGGAAGACCCAGTCATCCGGTTGCAGCGAAATACTCCGCGACCCGTTTAACATCTCCTGGTTGGTGGAGCGCCCGAACAGCGAGTTGTTGAGCAGGCCCTGCGGGGATTCCGGTATGGCTTTCCAGTAGCCACCGTAGGTAAAAAATGTCCGCGCCCTGTTCGGGTTCCACGCCGATTGCAAGCCGCCCAGGTCAATGCCGGGGATCTCCAGCGTGTCAAGCGCCTTTAGCACGGGTGTGGCGATATAGGAGGCGGCCTTGTGATCTGCCAGCGTCGGGATATCAAAGTCGGTGGGTTTGACCAGGCAGGAACCGGCAGACAGTTCATTGAACGGGTACTCGCCGCGATCGTACAGCTGGTAGGTCGGGCTGCCGCCAGCATTCAGGATGACATCCTGCGGCCAGGCGTCACCGAGGTAATCTTTCGCCAGATCAGCATAGTGCCGATAGAGTGACACCACCTCATCCCGATAGTCCAGCGGATCGCCGACCGGCATTTTCACGATATGCGGCTCGTAACCCATCAAGCCGCAGAATTGCAAATACGGTGATGCCTGTATTTGCCCGAGCATGGTGACCAGTTGTTCATCGCTGCGCACGCCACCCCGATGCAACCCTACGTCGAGTTCAATACACACCGGCATCTGCTGCTCCAGTTCGCTCGCCAGCGTCGCGTACTGGGCAACGCGCTCCGGCGTATCGAGCAACCAGCGCAACTGGCGTTGTGGATCGAACGCGCCACCGGGAAACTGGCGATAGAAGTTGCGCGCTGCAGCCACCGGCATCGGTTTGCCCAACAGGATATCGGCCTGCGGGAACTGCACTGCCACTTGATTGATGAATGGCTGGTGGAACAGCATCAAGCGGTTACTGCCGGTAACCTGCATGACCGTCTCCAACAGTGGCAGGGACGGTAGCGACTTGGCCACCACACGGTAGGCAAAACGACCGTTGATATGCGACATCAATGTGTGGATATTCGCTTCCAGCAACGGTTTATCCAGCACCAGCGTGGGCCTGGCCTGCCCGACACCATCCAGTGCGGAACTGATCGCATCAAAATACTCGGAGTGATCCTGCCCCTTGTCGCGGGGGCGCAGCACAGCGGCAAGGCCGAGCGTTGTGGCCACACCACCGAGCAAAAGTGTACGACGCTTCATGTCCTGCCCTCGGTGCGGTCTAGCCGAACAAACTGGCCAGATAGGGGTTGAGGAATCGGCCACCCGGATCCATGGATCTGCGCAGCTGAGTAAAATCATCCCAGCGCGGGTACAGCTTCTGGAAGTCCTTTCGCTGTAGCGTATTGATCTTGCCCCAGTGCGGGCGACCGTTGTACTTGCGGAATATCGGTTCGATGGTGGCGAAATAGGGCCGGTAGTCTTCCTCGAAATAACGGTGTACCGCGATCGAGCACGTTTCGCGCTGGTGGAATGGGCTCAACCAGATGTCATCGCCCTTGATGTAGCGCACCTCGATCGGGAAGAACACCTCCGGGTGTTTTGCTTCCAGCGCAGTGCGGATTTCACGCAATGCCGGCAGGCCGTGTTCGCGCGGCAGGTGATATTCCATCTCGTTAAAACGGACATTGCGCTCACTGGCGTAGTTTTTCCAGGAGCTCTCTACCGTCACTTCATCGCTGAGGGTTTTGACAACACTGCTGAGGATAAGCTCGCGAAGCCTCGGTGAGCCATCCAGCCAGTCGCGCGCCAGTTTCAGGTCGTGCACGGAATCATTACTGTCGATTTTCTCAGTGGAACCCACAGGCTCCTCTGTGAAGTCGTGTGTATCGGTAAAGCCCATGCCTGAATAGGGAATATAGTAGAACTCAAAATTGCGGTGTTGATCGGCCATGCTATCGGCGATCTCGAGTATTTCATCGAACTCGCGCCACACTGTTTCCCTGCGCAAGCGATAGGGCGCCATATTCTGCAGCCTGACCTGCGTGATGATACCCAGCGCACCCATGGACACTTTCGCGGCCTGGAACACATCGGGATTCCTTTTTGCATCGCAGTCCACCAGGTCGCCGCGGGCATCCACCAGCTGTAAACCCTCGATAAAGGTCGACATGCAACCAATGCCGACACCCGTACCGTGGGTCGCGGTAGAGAGGCAACCCGCCAGCGTCTGCTCATCGATATCCGGCATATTGATCATCGCCTGCCCGACATCTTCCAGCGGCTGGCCGACATCCCCGAGCCGGCTGCCTGCCCACAGTGTGGCCTGCAAGCTTTTTGCATCGTGATTGACGAGGCCACTCATACGTGACAGCGAAACGATGGTGCCATCGGTGGGCACAAGCGGGGTAAATGAGTGACCTGCGCCCACCGCGCGCACTGTGCCTTTGGCCGACGCGATCAGTTCCTGCAATTCAGCGACAGTGGCAGGCGCACTGCGCGCGGCGGGCTCGCACTTCTGCGATCCGGACCAGTTGCGCCAGGGAATGGTTCGCACCTTGCCGGTGTCGGCGGCCGCCAGCGCCCGCCAAGGCATGGCCTGGCTGCCCACTGCAGCCGCCACCAGGGCACCCAGTACACTGCGACGCTTAATCACTGGCTGCTGCTGCCGGCGTTGCCATGAACTGGATAAGGGCTTCAAACTGCCTGGCGTCACAATCCATGCACAGGCCAAACGGGGGCATGCCACCAAAGCCATTGATTACGCTGTTCACCATCGCATCCATCCCCTTGGCCATACGCGGTGTCCAGGTTGACGCATCACCGGTGAGGGGGGCACCTGTAGCGGCGACCGTGTGGCAACTCCTGCAACTGCGGGCGTAGATAGCGGCGATCTCCGGATCCTGCGGCACCAGTTTCCGACTTGCCGCCTCTATCTCTGGTGAACTGTAAGAGGAGGGCCGGCCGCAGCCCGAGAGCAAAACTGCCGCGATAAACAGAAGAATTGTTGTGGGTTTCATGGACGGACTTCTCGCACTCGCTAATATACTAGTTATCGCTATTATAATAACGGCCCTGATCGCGGTCCGTCAATGGCACTATTGCCCTCGCCGGCAGCTCAGCTGGCAGGCCGGGTGGCCGCAGGCCCCGCGATCGACATCGCTTTCTGGTAAGCAGGGCGGGCCGACACGCGCTCTACATAGGCCCTGGTGTTCGGCAAGCTGTCATCAATCGCGCGCGCCCCCAGCATGGCCAGTGACGTCAGGTTAAACATCGACATGATATCGGCGCAACTGAATTGCGGGCCACCGAGATAGTCCGACTCGCCCAGTCGCTGCTCCAGCGCCGCGTAGATGCCGTCTTCACGTCGCTGCGTGGTGGCCATCATCGGGTTCTGTGCATCCGGGGTAGTGCCGGTGGACTGAAACGCCAGTTTGATAAAGAGTGTCGATTGCAGGTTGTTGTTGAACTGCATCCAGAACAGGTAGTGCGGATAATCGGGCTCATCGGGCTTGACCGATAACGCACCGCCGCCATGACGCTGTGAAATATACTCGACAATGGCCGTGGACTCGGCCATCACCAGGTCACCGTCAGTGATTATGGGCGCCGTTCCCGCCGGGTGCAGGGCGCGGTACTCGGGCGGGGCCAGGAAATCCTCTCCGCGGTCATACCATTTCAGCTCGTAAGGCAGGTTGAGTTCTTCCATCAACCAGACAACGCGGTCGGATTGTGAAACGCCGAGGTGGTGAACAGTGATCATGATCGTCTCCGATTCTTTTACGGCCCACCAATGTGATGGATTCTCTCACATTGGTCAATCGATACCTGCCCGCGCCGGGCTCAAGGAGTAGGCAGAAGTTCACACAGGGCTAATCGTCATCGCTGCTGCTGTGTATGCTGTGGCGCCAGCGAA
>CAXBLZ010000079.1:0-18874 GCA_963976735.1 uncultured Halioglobus sp. | reverse complement strand
ATCACATTCGGCACCTTCGACGTTTTCCATGTCGGTCATCTCCGCATTCTGGAAAGGGCCGCCAGTTACGGTGACCGTCTGGTCGTTGGTATTTCTACCGATCAGTTGAACATCAACAAGAAGGGCCGCCCGCCGGTTTATCACCAGGATGAGCGGATGGAGATCGTCGCGGCGCTCAAGTGTGTAGATGAGGTGTTCTTTGAAGAATCGCTGGAGTTGAAGGGACAGTATATTACTGCCAGTTCCGCGGATGTTCTGGTGATGGGTGACGATTGGCTGGGCAAGTTCGACGACTATTCAAACTTGTGTGAAGTGGTGTACCTGACAAGAACGCCGTCGATTTCGACGACCGAGGTGATTGAGAAAATCCGTCTCTGAGCGCGGTGATCAAGCGCGCCGGGTAGTGACCAGTTTGATCAACCTCGACCATTGTCTTGCGGCGGATTTACCGTCCGTATTGTCTCCGTAAACTGCTGTGCAAACTCGCTGGTGGTCGCTGCCCTGTGTTGAGGCGTACCAGGCAGGGTCGGCCAACGCCTTGTCGATACTGCCGCACAATTCATCCATCCCGGTTGCCACCTTGCCAAATCGGTATTCAGGGCCAAGAGAGAAGCCATTCTTGAATGGGGGATCCACTTCCAGAAAAATTGTGGGTCGATCAAGAGCGAGAAAATCAAATGCGATGGACGACCAATCGCAGATCAGCACGTCAGTGAATAGCAGCAGTCCCTCTGCGTCCGGAAACTCCCTCATTGAGCAGTAGCGCACATTGCCAAACTGCTTGCTACTGATGTTGGCGTTGAGGTGACTACGTACTATGAGTATTGCGTTGTGTTCCTCGCAAATTTCGCTGATACGCCGAATGAATGCGTCCTGGCTTTCTCCGAAGGGAAATAGTTCGCGGCCGCTATCGTCCTGCTGCCAGGTTGGTGCATAAAGAACAACCTTGTATCCAGCGGGTATGGCGGCTTTCTCTATCAGTAACGGGTCTGGGGCCTGCTGCAGGAACAGCTTGTCTGCTCTGGCATAGCCTAGATCTTTCACGATGTCTGCTTTGAACCCGAACTTTTTTTGATAGACATCTTTTAGTAGTGGAGAAGAAACCCATACTTCGTCGTAGCGTTGTTGAACGCGAAAGTTCTCGGGAATAAAGCCCTTGAATGGAATGCCGTGCCACACATCGATAAAAAGAATATCCGTGAGAGAGATGAAGGGCTGCATAGCGTGCAGCCCGTGGTCAGTTACGATTGCGCTGCATCGACCTACCAGAATCATGTCACGAAGTTTGGCGCACTGAAGTACGTTAACGCCTTCTTCGCGAAGTCGCATGCTGTACGGCTTATCCATTGACAGAAAATAGCAATCAAACTGATCTTGATAGTTTCTATGCCATTCATGATACAGCGCCTGGAGATTGCCCGAGAGTTGATGTCCATAAAGAATCACTACCGGTTTCGTGGGTGCGCGCAGAAATAACCTGCAAATGCTGGCTAGCAATGTGTAGATACCCTGCTGCAGTAGTAGAATCCAGTGATGCGGGTTGCGCTTGTCAATTTTCATGGGGTCGAACACTGTGTCATTGGTGGCCTCAAGTCTTGTGCTGTAGCGACTGGAAGAGAGCAAGAAACCGCGCGCTGATAATGCGCCAATCGTAATCCCTTTGGACGGTTTTTCTTCCCGCTGCCCCCATTTTTTGGCGCATATCGGGATTCTGGAGAAAGTAGATGATGGCTCTGGCGATCTGGTCAGGCGCCTTCTGGTCTATCAGCAGACCATTCTCACCGTCCTCTATAATGTCGCGCGCGCCCGGATAATTCGACACGATGGTGGCACACTCGCAAGAGAGCGCCTCCATGACGGCGACGGGTGTGCCTTCCTGATCCCCGTTCTCCGCCACGATGGAGGGGAAAATCGTAATAGCAGAACGCTGCAGATACCCTGGAATTTCCCGGTTCGATACCGGTCCTTTGAATTCTATATGCTCCGTGATGCCATGCCGTTCGCACAACATGCGCAAGTGATCATTCAACGGCCCGTCGCCGACGATGGTGAGACGTTGATCTGGATACGCGGCAAGCACAAGTGGCATCGCGGCAATAAGATATTCTATGCCTTTTTTCTCTACCAGCCGACCAACAAAGAGCAGGCCTTGTCGCTCTTCATGTGCAGGCGGAGGGCAAAACATATTGTGCGAATCAATCCCCATCGGAATCACGGAAATCTCTGGCGCGGCCTTGAGTTGGAGGTGCTCGGCTATGGTTTTCATCGTGCTGCTGACTACGGTCAGTTGGTTTGCGCGACCTGTCGCCCACTTCTTTATGATCGTGAAGAGCTTTCCATGCAGCGCAAACAGGTCCCCGCCGTGGGACGTCACTACTAATGGGGTGCCTGCGGGAGCCAAGGGCCGAATCAGGGCAGCTATCAGGCCCTGCGGAATTATCCAGTGTGCGTGCACAATATCGTAGTGGTGCTTTCTAACCAGTTTGAGCATGAGCCAGTACTGGCTAAGGAGGAAGAACGGGATTAGCAAGAAGCGCCATCGATTTTGCTTCAAACTGGGAAGAATACCACCGTCATAGGCCAGTGTTTGCCACCGATCCAGAGAATATTTGAAACGGAATACCTGCACACCATCCATGCGCTCCTGCCTGGGTATACCGGCTGCATGAGGTGCGATCACATGTACTTCATTGTCCTGCGACAGATAATGACACAGGTTATCAACAAATTTTGGCTCAGTATCATCTTTCCAGCGGGAAAAAGTCGAGGTAAGCACCAGAATTTTCATGGGTTTGGAAATCTTGTTTATAGTGTTTTAATGCTCGTTGGGCTTTTGCAAAATCCACATCATCGGTGAGGCCCATCGGGCATATTCACTCACCAGCCTCGCAACCTGCCATTTCAAACTACCTTTGGTCAGCATGTAATCAACCGCAAATTTATCGGGTTCTGCTACCACCTTGGCCGAGTAATCTACGATATTGAATTGACTGCACAACTGTCGAAGAGTCCACCAACTGTAGTGTTTTTCGTGGTAGTAATCTGCCTTCCTCGCCAGACGTACATAGCGATGGGCTAGCGCGCGCGGGATTACCGATAACAAGGGTAAGCGGTAGTGAGGTTCCATAAGCATCAAGCGGTTGTTGCCTGAAAAATAGCAAAATCCACCCGGCTTAAGGGTGCGGTGTATTTCTCGAAACAGGGTTTTTGCATCCGGGACGTGTTCATATATTTGTGTACAAACGATGACGTCGATACTGTTATCTGCCACCGACATATCCATCGCGTCCCCGTATTTGAATTCAAGATTGTCGCGCACAAATGTCGCCTGTGCATGGGCCATGGCGGGTTCATCGATATCAATGCCGGAAACCTGGCCGAATTGCTTTGCCAGATGGTTGTCGATAATGCCGTTGGAGCTGCCGACATCGAGTAAGTGCAGATTACTGAGATCCTGGCACTGCAGAAAGTCCTGGCATACCCGGATAATGGTTTCCGCCTTCAATACACGTTTGTCGGCATCAAACAGCGAAGGTTTCAGTTGCGAGTAGCCGTACTGGTAATTCCGTTCCGTGCTCATGGTCGGCGCGGGTTTGCCACTGGATTGAGCTGCAAGCCACCCTGGGCAACCTGCAATGCCTCGCGAGAACCGAGAAATCCTTTGATGCGGGCAGCAATACCCTCGGCATCCAACCCCGTCCACGCCAACTGATCGGCCTGCTTTCCATGCTCGATAAATTCATCTGGCAAGCCGAGGTTGAGCAACGTGGGGGTGAGCCCCTGCGCGGCCAAAAATTCATTCACTGAAGCACCAGCGCCGCCGGCGATTGCGTTTTCTTCCAGCGTCACCAGCATGCTGTGGCGCTGCGCTATCGCCAACACCAGTTTTTCATCCAGTGGTTTTACCCAGCGCATGTCCACAACGGTGGCATCCAGCTGCTCGGCGGCGGTGATCGCCTGCGGCAGCAGGGCGCCGAAATTGAGGATGGCGATGTCCTTGCCGCTGCGCACTTCCACCGCCTTGCCAATGGGCAGCTCCGTCATCTCCTCAAAAATCATTGCGCCGGGCCCGGTGCCCCGCGGGTAGCGAATAGCGGCAGGGCCAGGATATTGATACGCGGTGTACAACATCTGGCGACACTCGTTCTCGTCCGAGGGCGCGCCGATCACCATGTTCGGGATACAGCGCAAAAAGCTCAGGTCGAAGGCGCCGTGATGTGTCGGGCCATCCTGGCCGACCAGGCCGGCCCTGTCGATGCCGAATGTGACATCGAGGTTCTGCAGTGCAACATCGTGAATGAGTTGGTCATAGCCGCGTTGCAGGAAAGTGGAGTAAATCGCGACCACGGGCTTGAGCCCATCGCAGGCCATGCCTGCCGCCAGCGTTACCGCATGCTGCTCGGCAATCGCGACATCGTAGTAGCGATCGGGAAAGCGTTTGGCGAACTCCACCATGCCGGATCCCTCGCACATGGCGGGGGTAATGCCCACCAGGCGTTTGTCCCGCTGTGCCATATCGCACAGCCAGCGCCCGAACACATCCTGGTATTTTGGCCCCTTGGGTTTGGCCGGCGGCAGCGCCGGTTGCGGGCCCTTGGGTTTGGCTTCGATCTTGTTGACCGCGTGGTAGCCTATCGGATCGCGCTCTGCGGGCTGGAAGCCCTTGCCCTTCATGGTGCAGATATGCAGGAACTGTGGGCCCTCCAGATCCTTCATGTTCTCCAGTGTTTGTATCAGCCCCGGCAGGTCGTGGCCGTCCAGCGGGCCAATATAGTGAAAACCCAGTTCCTCGAACATGGTGCCGGGGGCAACCATGCCCTTCATGTGCTCTTCCGTGCGTTTGGCCAGTTCCCAGGCGGGGCGGATTTTCTCCAGCACGCGTTTCGAGCCCTGCCGCATTGAGATGTAGAACTTGCTGGCCCAGATTTTTGCAAAATAGGTGGCGAGCCCGCCCTGGTTGTGGCCGATGGACATCTGGTTGTCATTCAGGATCACCAGCATATTGGGGCGCTCGTGGCCGGCATGCGCGAGCGCCTCAAACGCCATGCCGCCGGTAATCGCGCCATCGCCAATCACGGTCACGACTTTGCGCTCGATGCCGAGCTGTTTCGCCGCCAGCGCCATACCCATTGCGGCCGAGATGCTGGTGGAGGAGTGACCCACACCGAAGGTGTCGTACTCGCTCTCGGCGCGCTTCGGGAACCCCGCCAGCCCGCCAGCCTGGCGCATACTGCTCATCTGTGCCATACGGCCGGTAAGGATTTTGTGCGGGTACGTCTGGTGACCCACATCCCAGACGATGCGATCCTGTGGGGTGTTGTAGACGTGGTGCAGGGCGACGGTCAGTTCGACAACACCGAGGCCAGCGCCAAAGTGTCCCCCCGTCTGCCCTATGCTGTACAGCAGGAAGGCCCTGAGTTCTTCCGCCAGCTGCACCAGCTCGGTTGTGCCCAGGTCGTGCAGGGACATACCCTGATCGACTCTGTTCAGTAGCGGGGTATCCGGAGGGATTAGAGGGATTTCCGACAGCATAAGTGCGATTCTAGCGCATCTTGGCTAAAAAGTAGTGATTGAGATTTGGTCGTATGACCGGCTCTGGCACGGTTGCCCCGGGAACGGCTGGGTCGCTGGCTGCAGCAGGCGCCAAACTAATCCCGGGAATTCTTGAAACGGTGGATCTGGCGGCGCTGCTGCTTGTTGGGCCGTTGGGCCGGGCGGTCTATCATGCCGCCGGCCGCCTTGCGCGCCAGTGCCTGTTCTTCGCGCCTGGCCACACTGTCGGCGGTTTCCTGGTACAGCAATTGCGCCTCGGCGGCGCTGCGGCGCTGGTCGCTGAGCCGTAGCACAGTGACCACCTTTTCATCCCAGCCCTGGCGTATTTGCAGGGTATCGCCGACGGCGATCTCCTTTGACACCTTTACTCGCTGCCGTTCCAGGTGCACTTTGCCGCCGTCAATCGCGGCCTTGGCAAGGCTGCGCGTTTTGAAAAAGCGCGCGGCCCACAGCCATTTGTCCAGGCGTACTTTGCCGGGCTGGTCGGTGGCGGTGCTCAACGGTAGTGCCCGGTGGGCATGATTTCATCAAAATGGTGGAAACCCGGGAAGCGGGTCTTCAGCCGCTTGTCGCGCTGGCTGTCGGGTTGCAGCAGCGTCAGCAGGTGGGCGATGCCATATTGCTGTGCGCTGGCCAGTACGTCCTCTGTGTCGTCGATCAGCAGCGTACGCGCGGGATCAAACGGGTGCATGTCCTGCAATCTGATCCAGAAATCCTGATTTTCCTTGGGGGCGTGCAGGTCGTGCGAAATCACCACGCGATCGAACCAGTTGAGGATATCGACGCTCTGCATCTTCAGGTCCAGCGTCTTGCGGTGGGCATTGGTGACCATCAGTACATCCCGGCTGCTGTTGTGCAACTCAGTGAGGAACTCGACGACAAACGGGCGGATGCTGATCATGTGCTGCAGCTCCTGTTTCAGGGCCGGAATGTCCATGTCCAGGCGCTGCGACCAATGATCCAGGCAGTACCACTGCAATGTTCCCTGCTCTGCACCGAGTGTGCCGTGTAGTGTCTCGTGGGATTCCTGTTCTGTGATCTGGTGTTTTTCGGCATAGATGCGGGGCAGGTGCTCGGTCCAGAAATAGTTGTCGAAATGCAGGTCCAGCAACGTGCCATCCATATCCAGAAGTACTGTGTCGATATTAGCCCAGTCGATCATGATGCACCCCTCCATACTTCTGTGCCTGGTAAGGCTTCCAGGTCGCCAAGTGTATGCTTTTTTTCACTTTTATGGGAAGGTTGGGTAAACCGGGCCGGCGGGAGTGGTATATTGGCGCGCATGGGTACGGGAGTAAATGTGCAGGACTTACAGAATTGGGTGCAACCGCTGCTCGCCCTGTGTCGGGCGGCTGGCGAAGCTATCAGTCAACACTATTCCGCGCCGGCAGCGGGTGACTACGAGGAGAAACACGACGACTCCCCTGTGACCCTGGCAGATCTCGCGTCGCATGATGTGCTGATGTCGGGGCTGCAGGCGCTGGATGCCTCTATCCCGGTGCTGTCGGAGGAGTCTACTCCCGCAGAGATTGCGCATCGGCATGACTGGCGCCGTTTCTGGCTGGTCGATCCGCTGGATGGCACCAAGGAGTTTCTGGGTCGAACAGGCGAGTTCACGATCAATATCGCGCTGATCGATGCCCACGAGCCCGTGCTGGGTATTCTTTATGTGCCGCTGGAGCAGGTTGCCTATGTCGGTATTCCCGGCCTGCTTGCACGTCGCTATGCCGATGCGGGTGATGGTCGATGGTCAGTCAGTGAACTGGCGACACGGCCCATGCAATCTGGTGAGGCGCTGACGGTATTGGCCAGTCGACGACACCGCGGTCCCCGCTTCAAGGCGTGTCTGGCGTGGTTGGAGGAGCAGGGGGGGCCGGTATCGAGGAGCAATATGGGTAGCGCACTCAAGTTCTCGCGCATGGCGGAAGGGCATGGGGATTTATACCCCCGTTTTTCGCCCTGCTGTGAGTGGGATACGGCGGCAGGACAGGCAGTGCTGGAGGCAGCGGGAGGCCAATTGCTGGGAATGGACGGCAATCCACTGCGTTACAACTGTGCTGAATCCCTCCTCAGCCCGCCCTTTTACGCCATTGCGGATGCCAGTCATCCACTGTGGTCACGTCTATTGCAGACAAAATTTGAATAGTTTGGCAGCAGTGCACAGTAAGAGACTTGTGCCGGTAATCCCTCAAGGTATAGAGTTGCAGCTGTCCATAACGCTAACGATAGCCCCGATTGCACGATGAATGAGCCACCTGAAAACGGTACCGACGGCAAGGCAGAAGCGGCGAACGAGGTGATGACGCCGGCCATGCGTTTGATGGATTTGCAAATGAAACACCGCGCATTGGATGTCAAGATCAACCAATTGCACAGCTACCCGTACCAGAACCAGATCCTGCTGCAGCGACTAAAGAAAGAGAAACTGCGTCTGAAGGACGCGATAACGCGGCTAAAGGATGAGATGATCCCCGATCTCAACGCCTGACCGCTGGCCCACCCAAGCGTTACCCGCGCATCCCCTGAAACGTGAGAGTACTGCTCAGTGATCCCTCCAGCGCCAGCAGGAATTGTTTCGATTCCAGCCCCCCGGCAAACCCGGTCAAAGCGCCATTGCTGCCGATGACACGGTGGCAGGGTATGACAATAGGCAGTGGATTGCGGCCATTGGCAGCCCCCACCGCGCGCACTGCGGCACGATTCCCGATGCTCATGGCAATATCCCTGTAGCAGCGCAGCTCGCCGTAAGGGATGAGTGTCAGGGCGTTCCAGACCGAGCGCTGGAAGGTGGTACCCTGCGCCGCTAAAGGCAGTTCAAAGTGCTGGCGCCGCCTCGCGAAATAGTCACCCAGTTGTTCGGCGCAGGCTCTCAGTACGGCGTCGCTGCCGCCACAGCCGGCGTCATCGCCATGCTGGCCCTCAAATTCAACGCCGGTCAACGCGTGCCCATTGGAAACCAGACGCAGCATACCGATCGGTGTGTCCAAATAGTGACAGTTCATAGGCTCAGGCTCCTCCAGAGCAGGTTGGCGGCGTAGCTACCCCAGGGGCGCCAGTGGACCGACTGGTCTTGCAGGCTGATATCGGGGCCGGGCAGTCGCGCCCAGGCTCGTTCCAGCCCGAGGTCTTTCAGTGGGAAGGTGTCGGGGTGCCCGTTGCCGCGCAGGTTCGCCATGGCGATGGTCCAAGGTCCCACGCCCTTTAGTGCGGCGAGTGCATCGGTATCGAGTTCGTCCTCGCGGCCACTGTAATACTGGCACAGTGCGCGCAGCGTCTCGCGGCGCCTGCCGGGCATGGGGAAGTGTTGATCGCCCAGGCTTGCAATGCCCGCTGCATCCGGGAACGTAATGTGCGCCGCGTCAGGATTGACAGCGGTGGCGAGACGAGCCAGCACTCCGCGCGCTGCCTGTGTGCTGATTTGCTGGCCGACTATGCCGCGTATCGATGCCTCGTACAGTGACCAGTGCCCGGTCGAGCGTATGCCGGGGAAGCGTCTGAGCAATGGTGCCAATCGCGGGTCCTGCCCGAGTACATGCTGGATGGCCGCCGGATTGGCGTCGAGGTCGAACATCCGCCTGATCCGGGTGACCGCAGCCATGATCAGGCGGCTATCCTCCAACTGCAGTTTGAGTCGCAACGCGTTTTTACCCGCTGCGGGACTGAGCTCGAGTTGGCCGCTGGCGCTGCCCAGCGTGATCGTGCGCTGGTAGCGTTGCGGAGTTACCGCTTCCACGCCACTGATGGCATGCCGGCCAAAAAAATCAATCACGCCGTCCCAGTCGTAGGGCGGACGATAGTGCAGTTGCAGTTCGAGGCTGGCGCCGTTGGTGCGGGTGTGTTGCCTGCTGCGCAGCGCACGTGGGGGCGACCTGAAGTGCTGTTGCATCGCACTGTTAAAACGTCGCAGTGAGCCAAACCCGGCGGCAAATGCGATCTCGGTAATTGGTAGCGCCGTCTCGGCCAGCAGTTTCCTGGCAAACAGCAGCCGCTGGTTCAGTGCCAGTGCCTGGGGTGATACGCCCAGCTCGCGCTGGAAGAGCTTGCGCAGGTAGCGCTCGCCGATGCCCAGGCGCGTTGCCAAATCTCCCAGGGTAGCGGTATTGAGTGCGCCCTCGCCGATCAATTGCACCGCGCGTCGTACCGTGGTGGAGGCGCCGTTCCATGCGGGGCTGCCGGGAGCGGATTCCGGCCGACAGCGCAAACAGGGACGAAAACCCGCCTGCGCCGCAAGGGCTGAGCTGTGAAAGTACGTTACATTTTTTTCGGCAGCTGCGCGAGCGGGACAAACGGGCCGGCAGTAAATGCCGGTGGTATGCACCCCGAGGTAAAATTCACCATCGAACCGCACATCGCGTGACAACCGGGCCCGGCGACACACCTCGGGGTCGAGAAGGGGGCTGATGCCGGGTTCAGTTGAATTGTGGGAGTTGTCACTGGTCATGGGGGCAATATAGACGCAGCTGTCTATCCGCACTAGTCAAAATCGGCCCTGTGTTGCCCGGCAGGCAGACTGGATTTTTACCAGCAGAAGACTAAAATACCCCACCGATATAAGCACCGTGATGCGCCGTATGAGCGAATACGTGTAAGCGCAGTGGGTCAAATTTGGGTCAATCGCTATGGATCTTGTCGTTTACGCTGTCCCCTTTTTCATTCTGGCCATCGTGCTGGAGTTGGGCTATGGGTGGGTAAAGCAGCGCAATACCTACCGTCTCAACGATAGCGTCAGCAGTTTGTCGCTCGGTGTGCTCAGCCAGGCACAGCGGTTTGTCACGTTGGGTGTCGGCGGTTATGTCTATTATCTGTTCACCGAGTATTTTTCCCTCCCCCTGATGGATCCAGGCCATTGGTTCACCTGGGTGTTGGCCATGGTTGTATACGATTTTTGTTACTACTGGCTGCACCGGATGGGCCACGAGCGCACGATTTTGTGGGCCGCACATGTGGCTCATCACCAGAGCGAGGACTATAACCTCACGACGGCCCTGCGGCAGACCAGCACCGGTTTCCTGCTTGGCTGGTTGTTTTACATTCCGATGTACCTGCTGGGGATTCCTGCTGAGGTGGTAGTGACAGTGGGTGCCATCAACCTGATATACCAGTTCTGGGTGCACACCCAGCACGTGCCCAAGCTGGGCTGGTACGAATGGATTTTCGTCACCCCTTCCAACCACCGGGTACATCATGCACAGAACGATCGCTATATGGATCGGAATTACGGCGGCTTGTTTATACTCTGGGATCGTCTGTTCGGTACCTTTCAGGAAGAGCAGGATGATGAACCGGTGGTGTACGGTATTCGCGGGCCACTGAAAAGCTGGAACCCGATCAAGGCGCTGACGCATGTCTATGTCGATATGGCGAAAGACAGTTGGCACACCAAAAATTGGAGTGACAAGCTGCGGGTCTGGGTGTCGCGCACGGGATGGCGTCCTGACGATGTGGCCCTGAAGTTCCCACGTGAGAAAGCGGATCTCAGCACCTTTGAGCGATACGATCCAAGGATACCGGGCCAGGTGGCCGCGTATTGTTTTTTTCAGTTGATAGCTGTCGTTCTGTTACTGAATTTCATGGAGAGCACGACGCTTTCCTACTGGCAGGGATTCTCCGGGTGGGCGATATTGCTTGCCACGACCGTGGTCACGGCAATGTGGATGGAGGGCAGGCCTGCTGCCAGCGTGCTCAAATGGGATGTGTTGCGTCTCGGCGCCATCGGCCTGTTGCTGGTTGCATCGAATCCCGGGTTGGGCGCTGGCCTGCTGTTCTGGGCATTCGTGTACGGCTTATTAAATGCGCTGTTCCTGTCCCAGTTGGTGCGTACGCCTCAATCAGGGAGTGCGGCACCCGCTCTCTAGGACAAACAGTGGCTAAGGACAGAAGGCCATCTGGCGTGGAATGTCCAGCGCGCTAAAGATTCTGTCCTACCAGCCCTGTTAACCCCGCGATCTCACGACCCTCTGTATCGTAGAAGGTCGCTCCTGTGAGTTTGTTCTTCCAATAGCCGGGAGTATTGGAAATTGACTCCAGATCGCTGGTCATCACAAAGTTGAAGGCCGCCAGATTCGCTTGATCGACGCCCTCTGTGGACGTCAGTACCACCAGCACATCGGTGCCGAGGGGTGCCTGTCGCTCAGTCCTGATGAACTCAAAGTACATTTGTGTGCCGGACGTTAGCTTGGCAGGAGCCGCGGCCTCAACCCGATCGCCAAAAATATCCGTGGTGTGCACAACAGGGATTTCAAATCGGTATTCCGCGCCTGCAAGTTTAACGTCTGGCGGCAGTGTGCCATTCACGCTGACCAGTGCCTGTTTTGCCGGTGTGACGAAGTCGACTTTGTCGAGACCAATATAGCTGGGTTCGTTTTTGGAGATAAAGGGATGCGGTGTGCCGGTGCCTGCAATGATAGTGGTTTTCACGGTATGCTGCGCGTTGAACTTATTGGAACGTAGCTGTAAAACACCATTGCCCAGTGCCATTCGCGGTGCGTTTCCACTCAGCGGGTTGACCAGGTCAATCACGGCCATCCACTGAGCCTGGCCGCGCGCTTTTCGATTGCTGGCGGTTGGGTCACCGAAGACACGGAACAGGTGACGAACTGTGACCGGATGCGTGATGTAACTGTTATCAACGATTTTGGCAGTGACATCAGCCTCGCGCAGGAGTGTGCTATTGACGTTGGAGTACTTGCTCTGTGGGTCGGCGTCGCCGAGTGACACGACCAGTGTGTCACCGGTTCTTACTGCTCGCGACAATGTGATATCACTTTGACAGCCGCTGAGTATGAACACACACAATACCAGGCCGCCCACGATTCGTATTCCATAGTTGTTCATCATTCTGTTCTCCTTAACAGCAGGCACACCGGTATGAACTGCGCTGGTTGTGCTTGAGGGTGACCGGATGCACACAGTCGTCTTCGGGATAATGACACTTTGAGTTCTTCGAGTTCGACATTCGTTGATCCGCTTTTCGAGGGATTCATCAGGAGTCTAGTTTGCGTTATGGAAAATTTGTAGCGCTTAAATCGGGCAATTCTGTCCAGCGAAAAAATCGCGTCAGTACCGTGCTCTATCGGCGATTGCGGAGTCAGTAGTCGCGACACCCGGTGCGCTGTCACAGCACCTCAGAGCGCACCACTGTCACGCGCAATGACCAGGGTGCTGAATACGCCGATTCACCAAATCCAACCGAAAGCTTGCCCGAGACTGATGCACCGACTAATTTTTTAACTCCAGGCACCGGTGGTGCAGTATCGAGACTGCTTGACTGCAACTCATACTGCCGCCACCAGGGGCCTGACGGCTTGTATCACCGAGGCATTGCATTGCCTGGCGATGGCGGTAACGGCCATGAAGTTTTTGAGAAGGATCTCAATGGAGGGTGCGATGGAAATGCCTCAAAAGGACGTATTGCAACCAGGCGCAATCAGTGTGAGTCCGGTGTTCAGTAATCTATTTTTACAGCGATTCCGAGCTTGTAAGTATCGCGCAGTACATCGGGCCCTCGCGCTGATCTGCCTGTTGTTCGTGCCAGCTTACAGTTTGGCCACAGTAGCGATTCAGTACCACTACGATGACTTGAATCGCCTCACAGGCGTTGTGCGTGGTGGTCCAGGTTCTGCTGTGCACTATCGATACGATGAGGGCTCCAATCTCAAGTGGATTGCGAGCGGGGACAGTCCGGATACGGACAGCGACGGCACTCCCAATTTCGTCGATACAGACGATGACAATGATGGCATATCTGATCCTGTGGAGATTGCAGCCGGGCTTAATCACCTGGTGGCTGGCGATGCCGCCGGTGACCTGGACGGGGACGGCATCAGCAATCTGCAGGAGTACCTGCAGCAGTCTGATATCAACCATTTCCATGGCGATCTGGACAGCGACAATGATCTTGATCTCGGTGACATCGTTGTGCTGAAGCGGATCATTTTTGGACATGTTGCGGCCACACAGGAGCAACGGGAATCCGGACATGGTGACGTCAATATGGACGGGCGTCTCGATGTCGGTGACCTTGTGATTCTCAGGCGTTTGCATTTCAGATACTGAATGCAGCGTCGTGCAAAGCGAACATCAGCAGCGCGGTGTTCAGGGCTGCAACCCCACTGTCAGTCAGAAACACGAAAGGATGCAGTACACGTTCACATAAACAGGCCCCGGGATTGGGGCGCTGGATAGAGACAGGACAAGGATTATGTTCCGAATAGATGAAAGGGATATTCGCAGGGTTCTTTCCACTGTGGTAAGTGGGCTGCTCCTTACGCTCGCGCCGGCGCAGGCGCAGGAAAACGCTACTGCGCTGGTGATGCCCAGGGTAGTGCAGAGCAGTGAATCCGCAGGTCCTGCGGCTGCACCGGGTTGGGTCGCCTCCGTTGCCGAAACGGTGTCACCTGAGCAGGCCAGCCTGATTCTGGGCACAGGGTCAGAGGCGCCAGATGCAGCTGCGAATCCCGCGAGCGCAAGGGCAGCTTATGCAGAGCCGGGGGACTATGCGGAGCTCGCAGAGGCGCTTGAGAATGACCCTCTGCGCATTTATCAGTATGTCCGCAATCACTTTGAATATGTTCCCTACTTTGGTTTTCTGAAGGGTCCCTATCTCACGCTGCATGAACGCAGTGGAAACGACTATGACCAGGCCTCCCTGCTCATTGAGCTACTGCGCGCAGCGGGTATACAGGCAAGGTATGAGTTCGGCACATTAGCTGCTGAAAACGCGATAGACGTGCAAGCAGTGTCTGAATGGCTGGGTACGGATAACAACATCGATATTATTTCCAGTACGTTTGCGCAAGGCGGAGTGCCCACTTCCAGAACGGCAAGCACGATCCGCTTCAACCATGTCTGGGTGGAGGCAACGATCAACCAGCGAAAGGTACGCCTTGCGCCAGCGATCAAACCATCCGTGCGTTCCAATGCCATCAATCTGGCCGCCGCGATGAACTACAGTCAAGCTGACGTACTGGCTGTTGCAGGCGGCTCCAGAACGGGCAACTCAATCAAGGGAATTGATCTGAATGCACTGGGGGGCTACCTGACAGATCGGGCAACTGATCTACAGGAATACCTGAAACTGAACCACCCCAATGACCGTGTAGAGGATGTGCTGGGGGGGTTCACGATTGTTCCGGACAACAGCGCCAGTTTGCCAGCCAGCCTGCCGATTCCGTTCACAGGAACGCCCTATACCAGGGATGATGTGCCGCCCAATTTCATACACAAATTGCGCTTGAGGCATGGCGGTATCGATATCACGAGGAATATTCCGGATATAGCGGGCCGCAAACTGAGCCTGCGGTACACAGGAGATACCGTGGAGGTTGGGCCAGCACCGACCGGTGCAACCGATTATGGGGCGCTGGGGATCGGTGTGACAGGGGCCACCAAGGTATGGCAGGGCACAAACACCACAGGCGTTCCGATACAGGTGGTTGCGTCTGTCAGTGGCCAGAACGCCAGCGCATTTTCGTTCGTGAGCGGTGGTGGGTCAAATAATGTGGCAGTCGACGGGGCGTACGCAGTCCGCGTGAAGTTTTCCGGCGCTGGCCAGAATGCGGGCCGCAAGAATGCGAAATTGACACTCAAGTACTATCATGCGGGTAACCGATTTGCAGAGGAGGATGTCCTGCTTACCGGTGTGGTGGAGCCTCACCGGCTCGCTCAACTGTATCTGGACGAGCACCTTGAAGCCAGCGAAAGCAAGGCCACGGGGGAACTTAACAAGCTACAGTTGATTATTAACCACCCTTACGCTGCCTACAGTGGCAGCTTTGGTGACGAGACGCGTGATTTCAACGTAAAGCGGACTGGTACCTATGTGATTGTGTCCGCGTTCGGTGGCGACAGGCACTCGACGCTCTTGAGTGAGCGACAGCGTTTGCTTAGCAGGATGACCATTGACGGCACACCTGATGATGCGCCAGAGCGACTTACTGAGACACTGAATGTCATTGGCCAGACCTGGATGCAGCAAACCCAGCTCAATTCGGATCTGGCGTTCACGCTCTCTGGCAGACGCAATGTCCAACACCATCGTTTCGGGATTGCAGGCCAGGAAGAGAGCTACTTCGTCGATATGGCGGCGCAGTGGTCGACGCTTTCCGATCGGGTTGCAGCGCCCGTACAAGGGGCATTCAAGGCTCAGTCTTTTATCGCGAGCGCGATGGAGCACAGCGTGCTGGATCAGCTGCAGGGTGTCAGCGATTCCCAGGGGCTGACCAACCCGGCTGCATCTACCATCCGATTGCTGGCGCTTTCGAACTGGATGGGGCGTCGGCTGTTTGTCGCGAACAATGGTAACTACGGCGGTATTTCCACACACCTTCGAAATTACGACAGTGATCAGATGGAGAAATTTCAACAGCTGGTTAATACCTCACACACGCTGCTGATACCAGAGGATGGCGCCATTCCGCTCAAGGGTTGGACAGGGTTGGGTTATGTGTATTCCCTGGACAGGAACAATGACCTGGCCATGGGTATGATTATCGAAGGAGGCCTGAACGGAGGGAAAGGTACCGCACCCGGCGTCGCTTCCACGCGGTACGTGCAGAATGACTATGTTCCCGAGACTACACTTCGTAAAGAAATCCCGGTGACGCCGGCTGGTGATCCGGTAGACCTGGGAACCGGTGCATTTATCTCAAGTGTCACCGATTTTGAGGTCGCCGGTGGCGGCACGCGAGGTTTCGCGTTCACCCGCAGTTATAACAGTCAGATGGCATCGCAGGATACGGCAGGATTGGGGCGCGGTTGGACACATAACTACAATATTTATCTATCCGAGCACACCGATGTGGAAGCTGCGCTCGGCGAACGTACAGTATTTCACGCTATTCCAATGATTGTGGTGAATGAGGTAACTCGCAAACTGCTGCGAAACCAGTACCCTTCACCAGTTCAGTGGGGTGTCGCAGCGATGGTCGCGAACTGGGGAATGGATCAATTGCTCAACAAATCCGCTACGGTGCATATGGGGTCACAGGCGCTTACCTTTCAGGAGATGCCCAATGGTGAGTTTATTCCACCCGCCGGGGTCACAACCAAACTCACCCGCGTCGGCCAATCGTTCCGGTTGGAGGAACGTCTGGGATCAACCTGGAGTTTCGATACCGATAACCGTCTCACCTCAATCACGGACGTGGACGGCCAGAGCATGAACTTTACCTACAATGCTGCCGGCAAGGTCTCCCAGGTGAAAGATGCGCATGCGCGAACGCTGTATCTGCAGTACACCAATGAGACTCTTGTGCAAGCTTATGATTCTACTTTTCACGCGGTATCCTTCGAACAGACAAACGGGAATCTGACCGGGGTGAATGGCCTGGAAGGTGCGAACTGGGCATACGGATATGACAGTCTGCATCGCCTTGAGACCGTTACCAATCCCGTGAACGTGCAGATCGTTGACAACACCTACAACGATTTCGACCGGGTCGTTGTGCAGAGGGCGCCGCGGGATACAGGGCTGGAAACCTATCGCATGCATTACGGCGGATTTTTCTCGTCCGAGGAGGACCCTGAAGGAATGCGCTCCACCTATCATTTTGATCTTGACGGTCGCCGCATAGCCATAGAGGACGCGCTGGGGAACACTGCGCGAGTTGTCTACGATGGCCAGGGACATGTTGTCCAACAGATAGATCCTCTGGGTCTTGTCTCAGCCTCCGTCTACGACGCTGACAATAACCTCAAGGAACAGATTGACCCTGATGGCAACAAGACTGAGTTTCGCTACGATTCAAAGCATCGTCTGGTCAGAACCATTGACCCCCTGAATCACTGGGTAACGTTCAGATACAATGGCAGGAACCATGTCACCGATCGAATAGATCACTATGGAAACAGTGTAAAGACAGCGTATCTCGCCAACGGCCTTGTGGATACCGTCACCGACCCTCGCGGGACGCAAACCTATAGAGCGTATGACGGCAACGGCTACCTCTCCAGTATAAGAACTGGCAGCCACCCGGCCATTAACTGGAACTACAATGCTCGGGGCGATTTACAGAGTCTCGTGGACGAGGAGGGCGCGATGACCTCGTTTGTGACGAATAACCGCGGATTAGTTAGTAAGAGAACTGATCCGCTGGGTAGAAGCAGCACCTATAAATATACAAAGGCGGGCAAGCTGGCGGAGGCGACGGATCGAAATGGCAGCGTCACATACTACACCTACACGGACTCAGGAAAACCTAACTTGGTTCTCTCCACGGATTCGTTAGTCGATTTCAACTACGACTCCAGAGACAACCTGGTGGAGATGATTGATTCCACAGGTACGACGACAAGCACCCATGATGCCGTAGGCCGCCTTACGGCCCATACCGATAGCAACGGGCATACCGTGGGTTACGAGTATGACGCAGCGGGCAACCTGGTTACGCTGATTTACCCGCCGGGGAACAGGAAAGTAAAGTATACCTACGACAACCTGAATCGCTTGAGTACTGTGAGCATCGACTGGCTGGCGGGTAAGCCAACGATGCGATACGTCTATGATGATGCCAGCCGCCTGGATCGTGTTGAGCATTTCAATGCAATGGAAACAAATTACACCTGGGACAAGTCCAATCGCCTTACCGGAATTGCGCACGGCGGCGCCGCTACGCTGGTACAGTACAGTTTTCAGCTCGATGCCAATGGTAACCGGGTGCAGGAAATCATTTCACCTGAGCCAGTCCTGCCTGGCAACCTGTCACCCGATGACACCAGCTTTGCATACAATTTCCTGCGCAACCGCCTGAACTCCGCCTCCACGCATTCCTACACTTACAGTACAGGAGGCGAGTTGACCGGTACGATAGACACCTTCAAAAACCGCTATATCTATGACCAGGAGGGTCAACTTGCTCGCAAGGATTCCGTAGTCTACACTTTTGACGACGCCCACCGCTTGACTCAACGGGGCAATGATAGCTTTTTTTACGACGGTGTCGGTAATCGTCTCAAGGCTATCCGCAATGGAGTGCAGACCCAGTATGTCTATGATGCATCGGGCAATCTTCTGGCAGAAACAAACGGCTCAGGCCAGGTCACCCGCTACTACATCTACGGCACAGGTTTAGCCGCTATGGTGAAAAGCAGCAACTACTATGTCTACCACTTCGACGGCACAGGCCACACCGTCGCACTCACTGATGCCAGCAACACAGCAGTAAACAAATACGCTTATTCCCCGTACGGCAAAATCCTCAATCAGCTGCAGCAATTCGATCAGCCGTTCAAGTATGCCGGCCAGGTGGGGATCTTCACCGAGAGTGACAATCTCTACTACATGCGCGCGCGTTACTACGATGCGGATGCAGGGCGGTTTATC
>CAXBLZ010000078.1:0-18936 GCA_963976735.1 uncultured Halioglobus sp. | reverse complement strand
TGCTCGTCCTCGTGCGCGTGGGTATGCGCATCGCCGGGAATGCCGTAATTGGATTTGTAGTCGGTGTAGGCAATGCCCACCAGCCATTCTTCCCCAATCCAACTGCCGCCCACCGTCCAGCCGTGGTTTTTCAGGAAGCTGTTGGCGAGTGTGCCGCTGTCGTCGCTATTGTCCTCGGCGTGGTCTTCATGGTCTTCATGGTCGTCATGGTCGTCATGGTCGTCGTGATCCTCATCATCGTCTTCCGGATAGAGGTTCGCGTTATCGGGAATATCATAATCATCAGTGCGTCGATGAAACCCATCGATATGAAAGGCGAACTGACCGCCACCGAGATCGAGTCGTCCGGCGGCAAACTCTTCATCGGCGGCGGTGTTGCCCTGTGCGGTCACGCGCCCGCTGTAGCCGTTCTCGGGGATGGATTGGGGGATCGTGGGTGACACCATGTTGACCACGCCACCAATGGCCCCGGAACCGTACAGTAGAGTGGAGGGGCCACGCAGGACTTCTATCTGGTCGGCAAGAAAAGGTTCAACCGACACAGCGTGGTCCTGGCTGAGTGATGATACATCGCTGGTGGCCATGCTATTGCTGAGAATGCCGACGCGGGAACCTTGCAATCCACGGATTACAGGGCGGCCCACGTTCTCCCCAAAACTGGCGTTGGCGAGGCCGGGCATGCGGGCCAGTGTCTCACCCAGCGAACTGGCCAATTGTTGGCGCAGGGCCTCGCCTTGCAATACGGTGGCGGACTGCGCCATGTCATCCGACGCTCGCCCGAAGGGATTTGCGGTGACGACGATTTCTTCCAGTGTGTCATGCTGGTGCGCTGACGAAACCGGTGTGGTGGGCGTTGACTGTGCCATGCTGACGGACGGCAACAGGTATGCAGACAGCGCGACCGCGACGCTGTATCGATTGGAAACGAACATAGTTTGACTCTCTCATAGATCACACGTCACCGGTTGGGTGACAAAACCAAAAATGGGTAAGTTCGGGTTTTAGGTGTTCCAGGAGAGGAGGGGAGGAGCCCTTGCAAGGTGGCAGCCAGGCCGCGAGGCCAGTGTGGCAGTGATAGCAAGAGGAGGAACCTGCGGTTGGTAGGACCGCAGTAGGGGTGATTCGTAGTTTACGCTGACAGCTGCACCCAGACCGTGCCCGATGATACAGGTAGCACAGGGGTGCGATTGCAGGCCGTGGTTGTCGCCAACATCGTGCGCTATGGCAAAACCCTGCGCCATCAGCATCAAAAGCACGAGCGTGAGGCGAGCGTAACGGCCCAGATTGTAGGATGACTTATTCATTGCGGCGGTAGAAATACCACAATTTCCGGTACCCTTCAACGTTCTTGTTTATCCGAAGCTTGAAATGGAGTTTCAAGGGAGATTCATGCTGTTCCCCACCAGTCCGTCATCTAGGTTCTCTTTTCACGGCGCCATGAGGCAACTGAACGCCCCATAGGAGTTTCAGGCTTGAATCATGGTATGCGGACACGGTAGTCACTGATTTGCACTTCCTCACCCTGATCAGCGTAGTCGCCGGCTGCACGCCGGGCGCGAAATTCACTCCAGCGTATGGGCCGGTAGCGCGGCGGATGGGTGGCAGTACACACCCCCGGCAATGGCTCATACACCGTGGTATAGCCTGGATTGTAAAAGTAAGGCGCACTGAAGCGTGGGGCAGACGCATGGGCGAGCACTCTGTGCAGCGGTGCGCGGTAGCGATCGTTGGACCACACCTGCACCACATCGCCGATATTGATAACCAGGGCATCATCGCGCGGTGCAATGAGGTGCCAGCGATCGTCATGCCACACTTGCAGGCCAGGTTGCATATCCTGCAACAACACGGTGATCGCGCCAGAATCGGTATGATGGCTGATGCCCAGGTGGCCGGAAGCCGGGAAGTGAGGCGCATCTAAAGGTGCAGGTTGGGCGCAGGTTGGATAGTAATTGAGACGCAAATAGCTGGTATGGTCAGCGCCAAAACAGCTGCTCAAATAGCGTTCCGGCATGCCCAGGTTGTGGCTGATCGCTTGTATAAGCGTCTGTGCCACCGCTTCGCAGGCACCGGAAAATGCTGTGACGCAGCTGCGAAACCCCGGCAACTTCAGCGCTGCCTCATCCGGCCATTGCGCCCGGGCGTCGGTCAGTTCCTCGGTGGGTATATCGGGGCCAACATCGAAAATTTCTTTCCAGTCACGTCTGTTTTTGGTGAGTTCCCGATTGTAAAAGCCCCAGGGGTTACTCGCGGAGCGTTCCACCGACAGTTTCTGTTCTGTAGGTAGTGCAAAAAACTGCTGCATCATCTCAAGCATGTTTCGCACCAGCTGCCTGTCAATGCTGTGCCGGGTGAGATAAAAAAATCCCCACTCAGCACACGCGCGGTCGAGGGCGTCGCGCGTTGATGCCTGGTGCAGGGTGGAAAAATTGATTGTCGGTAAGTCTTGCATACTTCTCCCAGTAGCCAGCGGTTGCAGCCAATGAAGCCGCCTCAAATTCTTCCATGCCAGTAAATGCGTAAACAATGTCATTGTCTACTTTTCGATCCGAGAGTGCATGGGTCAAGATCCGGGACGCTGCTGTGGCGATCAGAACGACAAACAGCGCGCCCACCCTGTCAAAGTGAAAATTATAATCAAGTACTGTCGCATCCCATAGCCTGCACGACTGGGCTGTATCAGCGGCGCTGTTCCACTGACAGCTTGCGCTATGCACTGGATATTTGCATTATCGGCCCCATATCGTTGTGCAGAACTGTGCTGAGGAGGCCAATATGACCGATACCTGCCATATCGTTTGTCCCGATTGTGCTGCGATCAATCGCCTGCCAGTGGCCCGCCTGCAGTCTGCTCCAAACTGTGGGAAATGCGGTACGCCACTGTTTTCCGGCAAGCCGCTGGATCTGGGCGACCAGAATTTCCAGCGCCATTTGGAGCGCAATGATATTCCGGTGTTGGTGGATTTCTGGGCACAGTGGTGTGGCCCGTGCAAGGTGATGGCGCCAGCGTTTCAGCAGGCCGCCAACACACTGGAGCCGCGGGTGCGTCTGGCAAAGGTCAACACAGAGCAGGCTCGTTCCGTGGCGGAGCGCTACCATATTCGCAGTATTCCTACCCTGATCCTGTTTCGTGCAGGGCGCGAGGTCGGGCGACAGGCGGGGGCAATGGGGGCGTCCGACATTGTGCGCTGGACCGAGAGCCAGCTATAACCGATGCCGATTGGCGCATTGCTATCGGACGGCCAACAAGGTAGTAGTAACGGCGCGAAAACGCGCAGATACAGCGCGGCTCAGTCCGCTTTCAGTGGCTTGGGTAGCAGTGGCTTTTTGACCAGCGGCCAGAATAACTCTTCCGCCCAGTGCAGGCGACTGGCGATCGGTAAGCCGTAGTTCGTCTGTTGGCGATTGGGGATCTTTGCGGTGCCGAAGATGACATCGTAGATGAATAGTGTGACCGCATAGTTGCCATTCGGATGTGCTCCCTTGCCGTAGGCGTGATGTGCGTGATGCGTGTCAGGCAAGGTGATTACGCGCTCTATCGCCCACCACAGCGGCTGACTCCAGGGCATTTTTTTGCGCAGCCAGAGGTCCCAGCGGAAGGTGGTGTGGGTGAGGACGTTGGTGATAAAAGTCGTCATCACTGCCAGTGCAAATGCTTCGCCTTGACCGAGATAGACTGCAAACGCGCCGACCCAGGACTGTGGCAACAACATCACCCAGAAGACATTGTAGCGGTATACCACCCCAACATTGAGCTGCTGTGCAGTGTGGTGTGTGCGGTGAATTTTCCACAGCCAGCGCCACTCATGGGCGTACCGGTGAATCCAGTAGTGCAGCATTTCTTCACCGAGGAAAATGACGGCAAACGCCACCCAGAAAGGAACGTACGACAGGCTCCCGGCAGCCTCTCCACCCCATAGGCCAGCCGCCACATAGCCGGCGATGCTGCCTATCAATGCGCCTGAAATCATGCCTTGTGAAAACAGCCCTGTAAGCGTGAACAGGAAATCGCGGCCCGGCCGCGGTGATTTCCGCAGACGGCCGCTGACAAGCTCAATAGCAAATGCGAGCAAAAATATGGCGAGCACAGCGAAGCCAAGCAGTGTCTGAATATTCATTCCAAAACCTCATCAATTGCAGCTTTTGAGGGCGCGCTCAGTCCACCAACCAGGTAACTGACTAGGTTGTCGACGCGCCAGGCCAGTGTGTTGCGATTGAGGGTGAGGTCGCCGCGTCGCCGCACCGCATCCCACTCGGTAATCGTGTTCAGCATGTGCAGGCCCATCAAGCGCAATCGCTCCAGCGCAATCTCTTCACCCATGATCGGTCGCAGGATGTCGGCCATCAGCTCGCCTGTTTCAAGAATGGCGGATGCGCGCACCGGGTGCTCTGTGAACAGGGGCTGCCATTGACGTTGACTCATCAGCTGGGCCAGCAGCCGCAGATAGTAGCTATGCTCGGGAGGCTGAAGCAGTTCATCGGCGAAGGGTTCCACCAGCACTTGTACCAGGCCGCGTAAATCGCTGGTTCGTCCCGCATGGCGCCACTGTTCGAGGCGCTTCGCTCGCTTTACATTCAACGGCAACATGCGATAGCTCAGGATGGCATCGATCAGGTTTTCGATAGAGCCAAAGTGATAGCTGATGGCGGAGTGATTTTTTTGTCCCGCTGCGCGCGCGATTTCCCTGACGGAGACGGCGCCCAGGCCTTTCTCAGCTAACAGCCTTTCGGCTGCGATCAGCAGCTGCTCAGCGGGGGCGGTCAATTCCTGATGGGTTGCGGTGTTCATGGGGAGTAAAGTAAGACAGGTGTCTGAATAAGTCAAGCGTCTTAACTGTGCGGCGCTGAACGATGGGACCGGGCAGGGCGCCGCTGGCTGACCCGCAGCAGAATGACGCTACAGGGGCATCAGCGCTGCCGCTGATCGTGTTGGTTACTCTTCCTGCGCGTCAACCGCGTCCTGCACCGCTTTATAGAAAGCCTCGCGCTGTGCTCCGACAGTGTCCGGAGCGGTCGCCCTCGGCCAGTTGCTGTTGGAGGCAATCACCAGCGAGCGTGTTGGATCGATGAAAATTCCCTGCCCGAAGATGCCTTGCGCGGCAAAACTACCGTCGTCATAAGTCCACCACTGGTAGCCATAGCCCTTACCAGGCAAGCCGATATCCGCTTGTCTGGTGGTGGCTGCCGCGATCCAGTTGTCGGGCAGGATCTGCTCCCCATTTACTCTGCCAGCGTTGAGCATGAACAGGCCGTAGCGAGCAAAATCCCGCGTTGAGGCCTGAATGCAGCAGCCGCTGATTTCCTGGCCGGTATTGCTTAACAGCCAACTTGCATCCTGCTCCATACCAAAGGGCGCCCAGATCTTTTGCGACAGGTAATCAGACAAACTCATGCCTGTTGCCGAGCTGACCAGTACCCCTATCAGGTTGGTTTCCCCCGTCTTGTACACCCATTTTTGTCCGGCAGGAGCCTCACGCGATAGCGCGCGCATATAACTGACCGTGGCGTCGATGCCGGGCTCCGGTTTGTGTTCGTTGAAAAGCGCGACATCGCTGCTCCTGTCCTCATAGTCCTCATTCCAGCGTGCGCCTGACGTCATGGTCAGCAACTGCCTGATCGAAACGTCATCGTAGACAGACCCTTTCATGTCGGGAATGTAGTCAGATACCTTATCGTCTATGCTCTTGATATAGCCGTCCTTGATCGCGGCACCAACGAGGGTAGAAGTAATTGATTTGGCCACTGAGAAACTGGTCCATCGCCCAGTGGCGTCAAAATCGAGCCCGTATTTTTCCAGTCGAACTCTGCCGTCCTGAACAATGATCAATCCGGCGGTGCGTTGCTCACTCATGTAAGCGTCGACATCGAGTGTGAGAGCGATAGGCTCGCCTTCTGGCAGTGGGTAGGCGTTGTCACCCGCAGCGATAATATTGGATTCTGACAAGATCGGTATCGCGTCGAGCACGCGAAATGCAGCATCCCGTTGCGGCGTGGTCCAGAACAGCACATCTCGATCTGCCGGCAGGTTGGCGATAAGGTTGCGAATGTCCTTGTCCGCGTTCAAATAGGCGAGCCCCAGCGCCGCTATAATGGCGACTAACACGCCCACTATCCATTTCCACATACACCCTCCCAGGCGCTTGTTGTTTTGCCGGTTTGTCGTGTCATCAAAATCAGGTTGCGCGCTAGTGTGCCACGGTGGGGCGTATAATCTCCACTACTTGCTGCGAATCCCAAACCCGGTTCGGGTTGTATAGTAGAAAAAGCTGGTGAGCCCATCTCGCCGAGGGGTTATTTGGCGCAGCCCGTCGCCGCTGGTGCGGCAACGTTCCCACCCTCTAGCGCGGGTAACGACGACGGCTTTTTCGTGTAGAATGCAGCCTCCGTTTTTTTTGAGTTACTCTTTAGTGTATGAATTCTGTTGTTGTGTCATCGCCTGATCTGGCGACTGAAATCCCTGCCGACTCGGCCAACACCCCACTCTGGTTCGACACCGCGATGGCCACGCCGCGCCGCGAAGGGTGGTTGGATTCTGATGGTTGTCCGATACATTACTTTAGCTGGGGCGACCCGGCCAAGCCCGGCATTTTGCTGCTTCACGGATTTCTCGCTCACTCACGGTGCTTCGCGTTTATCGCCCCGCTGCTGGCCAGGGACTATTATCTTGTGGCCTTTGATTTTTCCGGCATGGGTGATTCCGGGATCCGCGAGAGTTATCCCGACGACGTTCGCCTGCGAGAATTGATGGACGTCGCGCGCGGAACCGGCTTGTTCGATAACGGACAAAAGCCGGCTATTATCGCGCACTCCTATGGTGGCAGCGTTGGCCTGATCGCGATGGAGCAGTGCCACGAGCAGTTTTCCCAGTTGGTGATCTGTGACCTTATGACGCTGCGTCCGGAACGCCTCAAAGCGCATTTTGAGGAGGGAGGTGGTCCGCCAGGCTCCCAGGATCCCACGCGCCCCAATCGAGTGTATCCGGATTATGAAACAGCGAAGGGCCGCTTTGTCCTGTCGCCAAAGCAGAAAGTAAATGAGGAATATCTGTTTGACTACATGGCCCTCCACTCGCTGAAGGAAGTGGAGGGAGGCTGGACCTGGAAGTTTCATCCCAGTGTATTCCAGCGCGTTACCGATATATCCGCTCGCATGAAGGCGCAGGCCAGACGGATTGCCGATGCGCCCGGCCGCATCACAATTGTGTACGGTGAACAGAGCGAGTTGTTTGATGCCGACTCCGCCGACTATATTCGAGAGAGCGGGGGCGGGCATATACCGATGATCGGTATTGCCGATGCCAGGCATCACCTGATGCTGGATCAGCCTATTGCGTTTGCCGGTGTGCTTAAGGCTATTCTGGCAGTGTCAGGCAAACGCGAATAGATCAGGATCGCGCCTCACTATTCGGGTAATTGCGCGCGCAGGAAGCGCAGCATGTTGCCGCCCATCACCGCGCGAATTTCAGTCTCAGTAAAGTTCTGGTCCAGCATGGCCTGTGTGAGCGCCGCCAGTTCCGACGTGTCGAGTGATGTGGTGACCGCGCCGTCGTAATCCGAGCCCAGCGCAATATGCTCAAGCCCCATCAGTTCAATGCCGTAGCGAATTGACCTGGCGATTCCCGCCGGTGAGTAGTCACAGGCGGTTGCATCCCAGTAGCCGACGCCGATGATGCCACCCGCCTCTGCGACCTGCAGCATCAGCTCGTCGTCCAGATTGCGTGCCGAATCGCAGTGGCCCTTGAAGCCGCCATGGGAGAGAATAACCGGCCGTGATGTCAGCGCCAGCACATCCCTTACCATCTGCGGTGAGGCGTGTGCGATATCGATGGTCATGCCCAGTTGATCTGCACGGGCGATGACGCTGCGGCCAAAGTCAGTGAGGCCTTCACCGCTGATGCCGTGTAGCGAGCCGCCCACTTCGTTGTCGAAAAAATGCGTCAGACCGACAAACTGCAATCCTTGCGCCTGCAGCCTATCGAGATTGTCGACGTCACCCTCCAACGGATGCGCGCCCTCGATCAGGTACATTGCTCCCACGACGTCTGCATCCGATTGCCTTGCGGTTACCAGTTTTTCAAGGTCGCGCTTGTTGCGAACAAAAATAACATCCGGTGCATTGGCTGCTACCAACTCATGCAGTTTTTCGAGTTGGTAGCGGGCTCTTTCATACAGTGAGCCCCAGGTTGCAGCGGGCCAGCCGCTGACGATGGCAAGAGGAGTAATGGTGTCCGTGCCGGCCTCGTTGCTTTCATAATTCTGGCCAGTGGGACTTTTGGTCGTTGCGGAGAAAACCTGTATGGCGACATTGCCCTGACGCAAACGCGGCAGATCTACCTGGCCGCGAGAAGACCGTTCACTGAGATCGCGATCCCACAGTAGTGAATCGCTGTGCAGATCGACCACAAAGAGTGAATCGTGCAGGCCTTGTGCCCGCTCAGAGATGCTGTATGGCGCATGCTCGTCGACAACGTTCATGCTGTTCTCCAGCAGTCCCGGTAATAGGGCGCGGCCAAGGATCGCTAACACGATAAACAGCGCAACCGCGGCGAACAGCATTTTTTTCATCATCATATAATCGAAGGCGCAAAATGCGCATTCGTCTCAATATTCAATTGTCCAGCCAAACCTGCCTCCCGGTGCACGGCAATGGCCTGGTATTCGGAACTGGAAATCATTTCCAGCATGGCGGCGCGACTGGGGTACATGGCAATTGCCACATCGTCCCAGAGTTCCTCTACTGTACCCAACATCAAACGCGAGATATTGCCTGCGAAGACAATACCTCCCTTTACTGCAGCCAGAGTTTCGATCACACCGGCGCTGTACAACTGGTAAGCCTCGCGGCCGGAAAGCGCGGTTTCACGCCCGTCGGCGTACTCGGCCCTGTCTTTGTACTTGAGTAGATTGAGCATGTAGATGGGTTGCTCATCTCCTGGAGCCAGAAAGCCGGCAATCTGTTCTTCACTGGGTTCAAGGGCATTGTGGTATTCCAAGGTATTTCCTCCGTTTGTCGATGTTGTTGTGACCGGAATATTTTTTCAGCCCTGTCTGGCGGGGCGGACGGTTACGGGCACACCGTTGACCGCTGCATTGCCGGAGAGCACGTCCAGGTAGTGTTCGTCGGTCACGTCATTGCAGCTTACGCCCGCGTGTGTGACGGCGATCTGCATCCGCACGCCCGGACGGTCGTGGCCAAAACCGTGGGGCAGGCTGACCACGCCGGGCATGATGTCGATGGACGCCTCCACGGCGACGTTCACAGATCCTGCTCTGGACGATAATGTCGCCCGGTCGCCGGGCTTTATGCCCTGATGAGCCATATCATCGGGATGCATCATCAGCGTGCAGCGGTCGCGGCCCTTCATCAGGCGGTGGTAATTGTGCATCCAGGAATTATTGGAACGGACATGGCGCCTGCCGATCAGTCGCAATTCGCTGGCGTCGGGCTGTTGGAAGGCGTCGAACAAGCGCTGCAGGTCGGCTATGGCCTGCGGGGTGTCGCAGCGGATGGTTTTTTCAGGCGTGGCCAAACGCTGTGGCAGTTGTGACCGCAGCGGGCCAAGATCAATGCCTGAAGGTTTCTGGCGCAGTTTTTCCAGCGACAGCCCCTGCGCACTATAGGCCCCCATCTGCAAACCGAGGTCGATAATCTCATGTGGCGCAGTGGCGGGTTGTTGGGGTTTATCCAGCAGCGTGGCCAGCCGGTTACCCAACTGATTGAATATTTCCCAGTCGTGCAGACTGCCCTCGGGTTTATCGAACACGGCCTCGTTATAGCGCGCTGTATTTCGAACCGCAAAGAGATGAAAGCTGATGTCGTAGTGATCGTGCTCCAGAGCAGAGGTCGGCGGTAGAATAATGTCCGCATGCCGTGTCGTTTCATTGATATAGGGATCCAGCGACACCATGAATTCAAGGGTCTCCATGGCGCTGTCCAGTTGCCGTCCATTGGGCGTGGATAGCACCGGGTTGCCGGCGCCAGTAAACAGTGCGCGAATTTGCCCTTCGCCCGGGGTGCTGATTTCCTCTGCGAGGCATGCGGCGGGAAGTTCCCGGTCGAACTCTGGCAGCTCCCGAACGCGGCTGAAGTGACGGCCGTGGCCGCCGGGACTGCTGGTCTGCACGGTATCCACGGCCGGGCTTGTAAACAGGCTGCCGCCGGGCTGGTCCAGGTTGCCAGTGGCAATGTTGATGAGTTGGATCACCCACTGGCACAGCGCGCCGTAGGCCTGTGTGGAGACGCCCATACGCCCGTAGCACACGGCCTTGTCGGCGCTGGCAAACTCTCTGGCGATACGGCGTATTGTGTCTGCCTCGATTCCGGTATGGGCGGCCGCAAAGTCTGGTGTGAATACCTCGATTGCTGTCGCCACTTCATCCAGCCCGCTGGTAAAGGCGGCCAGTTCGCCAGCATCGGCGAGATTTTCACTGAACAGCGTATTGAGTAGCGCCAGCAGAAACAGGGCGTCGGTACCGGGGCGGATAAACAGGTGCTCACTGGCGATGCCGGCGGTTTCTGTTTTGCGTGGGTCGACCACCACTAGCGTTCCGTTGCGACTGGTCAGCCCCTTGAGCCGCTTTTTGACATCCGGTACGGTCCAGATACTGCCGTTGGAAGCCAGTGGGTTCGCTCCCAGCATCAGCAAATAGTCGGTGTTGTCCACATCGGGCACGGGAATCAGTAATTTGTGCCCATACAACCACAGCGATGTGAGATGGTGGGGCAGTTGGTCGACGCTGGTGGCGGAGAACCGGTTGTTGCTGCGGATATGCTGAAACAGGTTGCCCTGGTGGGTCATCATGCCGTAATTGTGCACCGAGGGGTTGCCCATATAGACGCCCACGGCGTTCACGCCATGTTCGGTGATAATCTGCGCCAGTCGCGCAGCGGTGGTGTCCAGCGCTTCGTCCCAGCTTATCTGCTGCCACTGGTCCTGCGCGCCGTCGCGGCGGATGCGTTTTACCGGCGCCCGCAGGCGGTCGGGGTCGGTGTGCAGGTCCTTCAGTGCGACGGCCTTTGGGCAGATATGGCCCCGGCTCAGCGGATCGGCCTTGTCGCCCTTGATGGAGATAATGTCTGCGCCGTCAGTCTCAATCACGAGGCCGCAGATGGCCTCGCATAGATGACAGGCACGGTAATGTGTCTCGCGGCTCATGGTGGCGCTCACTCCGGTTGCGGTTCAAGGCGTCGAAGACTGCCAAATCCTGGGCAGGCTTTCACCGATACACCGGAAGTCTACAGAGTCAGCGACGTTATTCCTATGCGCCCATCAGAAAGAGGCCCAGGTACCGGGTACCATCAAACCTGCAGCGCCGATACCTCGGGGTAGTTCTGGTGCCACTGCTCAACCAGATGGCTCTGGTCTATGTCGTTGGGGTGAAAGCCAGGTTCCAGGTAGCGCTTGAACTCGGGTGCAGACCAGCTGCGGAAGCCGCCTTTCCCCCACATGAATGTCCAGGCTTCGCGTATATGTCGCAGCGAGGGTATCTTGCGGTCATTCCACAGCAGGATCAGCTGAGCGATCGCCATCTGGATCCAGAACGTGCGGAACACGATTTTGGCTACCACAATACGCTCTTTCTCATTGTTCACTGTGGCCCTGTAGACATCAAAGGCTACCGCTTTGTGCTCGATTTCTTCCATCGCATGCCAGATCAACATTTCGCGCAGCGGGGAGTGATCATCGCCACCGATGCCGGCTTCCGGGTTCTCCAGCGTCCACTGGGCCAGGGTCGCAGTGATATGTTCCAGTGCCGCCGTTATTGCGAGGTGTCGGGCAGGGGTCAGCCGGCGTTTGGCCATAGCGATACGCCGCTTGAAGTGTTTCTCAGCTTTGCCCATCGCCATGCCGAGCGCGGCGGCCTGTTCATTGAACTCCTCGTGAGTGCGGCTGTGATGCGCCTCCTGGCCGATGAAGCCGCGTATTTGTGCCGTCAGCACCGGATCCTTGATGTCCTTCTGGTAGTGCCGGACCGAGTCAATAAAGAATCGCTCGCCGTCGGGAAAGGAGGCCGATAGTGCGTACATCAATGTGCTCAGTATGGGGTTGCCGCGAAAAAAATACTTGGTCTGGAGCCGGGACATATCAAATCCCATGCGTCGCGGCTTGATGGTGCTGGCTTCGTTGGTCTCTGTCTGTATTGCTGTCATTGCTGCTACTCCTCAACTGCCGCTGCTGTGTCGCCGGGATCAGCTTGAACCGCTCTTCGCCGAGGCGAGTGCTGCCTGGTGGATATGCAGTTCTTCTGCTTTATGGATAATTAAATTATCCATGTAATGTTGCGCATCAAAACATAGAACCGGCCGCAGGTCAACTGTTGGCGCCGCAGAGCGCCTGTTCGGGCATCACACCAGTGTCGTGCCGCCATCCACAACGATGATCTGGCCGGTGATAAATGCGCCGGCGGGGCTGGCCAGCATCAGCGCAACACCCATGATGTCGCTGTCGTCGCCCCAGCGGTGCAGCGGAATTGAAGCGATCTCCGCTTCGTAGACGGCTGTGTCGCGACTGGCGTACGCTGTCATGCGGGTGTGAAATCGGCCGGGTGCGATTGCATTCACGCGAATATGCCGCTCGGCCAGGCTCACTGCAAGGTTGCGAGTCATCTGGTGGATGGCAGCTTTGCTGGGCGCGTAACTGAACGTATCGGTGCGCCCCATTATGCCGGCGATAGAGCCGATGTTGATGACGCTTGCAGTGTTCTCCGCTGTGGTTTTTTTGCTCAGCAGGGGAATCATGGCCTGGGTAAGGAAGAAAGGTGTTTTGACATTGAGGTCCATCACCTTGTCCCAGCCCTGCTCTGGAAATTCTCCCAGGGCGTTCATCCAGCCAGCACCCGCATTGTTTACCAGAACGTCGATGTGCTCCTCTCGTTCTTCCAGTGCAGATACCAGCCGTGTAATTTCATCCATTTTGCTGATGTCACCAGGCAGGGCGATACACTCTCCCGTCGCTGACAATTCGGCCGCCGCGTCCTCGCAAGCCTGTGCTTTGCGGGCAGTGATGTAAATGCGCTTTGCACCAGCAGCAAAAAAAGCCTTTGCCATTGCATAGCCCAGGCCCCGGGAGCCGCCGGTAACAACGCAAACCTTGTCCTGCATGGAAAATAGTTGGTCGATCATTAATGCCCCTGATATATCATTTTTGCAGATATCGTATGTGGTAGCTGCGTCACAGTCCAACGAAAGCTGCTGTCATGGTGTGTAGGTAATTGCGAGTAAATTTTGCGCTTACACGCCACCTCCACTGTATCAGGTTGCGCAGATTCAAGATTCTTGATGCGCCAGAATCTGATTTTGGTATTGTAAGTTTTGCGAGGGCATCTTTATAGTGTCGCTGCAATTCGGTAACAAAATTAAGGGAGCCCTAATGCACAAGGAGTTGTGTCAAACGTTGTTTTTTTTACTGTCGCTGTCGCTGGCAAGTAGCACAGCCCATGCATCGAACCCACTTCCCCCGGATGCGTTCAGTCAGTTGCCCCAGGCTGAGAGTATGGCGATATCCCCGGATGGAAAGTTTCTTGCCTATTTTCTCAATCTGGATGATGCCACTTTGCTGGTTATGCTGGATGTTGAGAAGCGGGAATCGTACGGCCTGGTCAAGTCCGACAACGTGAGATTCAAATTTAACTGGCTGCGTTGGGTCAATCCCGAAAAGCTGGTGTTCAGCCTGTACTTTCCTGATGCCAGGGGATTGGGGGTGGAAACGATGGAAACCCGATTACTCTCGATTGGCCCCGGAGACAAGGAGGCGAAAACTTTGTTCAAGCCATCGCGTGATACCAGGGCAAAGTATAAACACATTTCGCAATTCCAGGACGATGTTATCAGTACGCTTCCCGCTGAGCCTGATACTATCCTGATGGGTTACGATATCGATAACCCCACCTACCCGGCCGTGTACAGTGTCGATGTCAATACCGGCCGGAAATCGAAAGTCAGGCGTTCCAAATTCCCGGTGCGCGACTGGATCGCCGACAGGCAGGGCAGGGTTCGTGCGGGTATAGGGTTTGACGCCGATGAGGCGCTGCGGTCGATATGGGTTTTAGATCTGGATACCGAGCGATGGAACAAGCTCTGGGAGTACAGGTATTTCACTCAGCCTGATGTAACGCCACTGGGCTTTGGTATCGATCCCAACACGCTTTATGTGCGTGCAGACCACAAGGGCCGGCAGGCGATTTTTACTATTGATACCCGGCAGGAGACACGGGAAATGACCTTGGTTGTCAGCGATCCTGACTATGATATTGAAGGTGAGCTGATTTACTCTCCGAAAACTAATGATGCCGTGGGTGTTGCGCATGGTGAAGCTGAAAACTCGCGGATTTACTGGAGTCAGCAGTACCAGGATTTCCAGCGAAAAATTGATAAAGCGCTCCCTGATACAAACAATACGCTTGTCAGTTTCAGTGACGATGAGCAGCACTATGTCGTTTACGCAAGCAGTGCCACCAGCCCCGGCGTCTACTACTACGGCAACCGGCAAGCCGGCACCTTGGAATCAGTGATTCACCAGTATCCCGGGCTGCTGAATGAGCCGCTCGCAAGAGCGACCAAGGTGAGCTACAAGGCCAGGGACGGGCTTGAAATCGAAGCTTATCTGACCTTGCCAACCGATTTTGATGGCAAACCGGTCGCTGCTGTTATCCTCCCTCACGGCGGCCCCATGGTGCGAGAGTACGGTGGTTTCGATTACTGGACACAGTTTTTCGCAAATCGGGGCTATGCAGTGTTGCAACCCAATTTTCGCGGGTCTTCCGGGTATGGTCATGAATTCGAAATGCAGGCGGTTGGTCAGTACGGTATGGCCATGCAGGACGATCTCACCGATGGCACGCATTGGTTGGTGGAAGAGGGGATAGCAGATCCGAAGCGAATCTGCATGGTGGGCGCCAGTTACGGTGGTTACGCGGCGTTATTGGCCGCAGCAAAAACGCCGGATCTCTATCAATGCGCAGTGAGTTTTGCCGGTGTTTCCGATCTCCTCCAGCAGCGCAACAAATCACGTCATTACGTCAATAAAGAGGTGGCCTTCGATCAGTACGGCAGAGACAACAAGCAGCTGCAAGCCAATTCGCCGATCAAACTGGTGGAAAAAATCACCATACCTATCCTACTGGTGCACGGCGAAAATGATCGCATTGTCGATGTTGAGCAGAGTCGTGATATGGCCGAGGAACTCCAGGATCACGACAAGCTATTTGAGTATATCGAGCTTGAGGATGGGACCCACTACCTCGACAATCAACAACACCGTACGGTCTTGTTCAAGGCAATGGACAGGTTTTTGGCGCAGTATCTGGGTAAATGAGCGCTCGCGCACATTCTTGGGGACAATCGATTGAACGGGTGCGCAATGACACGGTGTTTACGGCATACTTTGCCCAGCGTAAAAAAGGGCTCGCGCTGTGAGTGTCGTGTTCTTTTAGGGTTTTGCCAAGCAGGAGCGACAATGCGTATTCACTGGCCATTCACGACACTGCTGGCGTCCGTGTCACTTACTGTAGTTTTGTCTGCAGGTTGCAGTTCCGGCAGTGGCAGCCAGCAGGAAGCGGCGGCGCGGCCGGACGATGACGCCGTTGCGAAACCTGTGCATATAGCGCTGGCAGGCGGTGGCTGGCGCGCCCATACCGCTCATGCGGCTTGGACAATGAGCCTGCTCGATGATGGAGCCTTTACCCTGAGTGACGTGTTCGGCAATGTCGAGACCCTGTCCTCGAATTCGGGCGGCACCTGGTTTTTGAGTATGCTCGTGTTTTCAGACAGTTTTCGGGCGATGATTGAGATGCCGGGCGCGCTTGAGAACTATGCCTCGCCCAGCGGCTATCTAGGGCTTGAGCGTCAGTTGTTTGATGATTTCCAGGCCGTGCAGGTCGATGCCAACTGGTGCCCGTTCGAGCAGTCGCAGCCGGTATTGTATTTCTACTGTCGACTGGCCTCGCTGGCCGGTGACGGTGCCCTGGTGTGGGCCGACATCGTAAAGAATGTGGTGTTTGAGCCGTTCGGGATGAACCGCGCGCTGGAGGAATCGCCGACGCTCCTCAGTGGTACCCGCCAGTCCTGGGCGACAGGCAAGTCGCTGCTGATCGCCGCGACCATGCTCACCGATCGGGTCATTCTCACCGAGACCGACCTACTGCTGGACAAGCTTTATTACGACGCGGTGCTGCAGGGCGAAGGGCCCGCACAGGTGAATGTGACACCGGTGACTTTCGCCAGTGTGCGAAGCGGGGTGGCGCCCCCGCCGGTACTGAGTGCCGGGGCCTTTGCCGTCAGCTACAAGGATGCCGATTTCGGTGACTCGGCCGGGGCGGTGTTCAGTAATGATGCGCTCGCCAGCGGGGATGTTCCGGTATTGCTGGCTACGGCTGCCTCCAGTGCCGCAGTGGGCACCCTCGCCAGCTACAGCGTGCTCGTTGACAATGGCTATGACGATCTCACCTGGGAGCTGGCGTATGAGCTGTCGGATCTCGCTGTGCCGGTCACGATGCAGGCGCCGATCGCGGCCGCCACGTCGCTGCCAAAGAGTGTGCATGAACTGGCGGCCTCTAATGTTGCGCGCCTGGCTGATGGCGGCTACCAGGACAATTCCGCAGTGGCGCAACTGGCGAGCTTCCTGCAGGCGAGCGGCGAGGCCGATGGCTTCGAGATAGTCGCTTTTGACAATGTGCAGGCGCTGTACACACCGCCACCCGGTGTCGCGACAGCGGGTGCGGCGATGGGGCTGGATATCGCGCTGTTGTTCGGTGAGGGCGAGGACAGGCAAGTCTGTGCCGGGACAGGGGAGGATAAATTCTGTGTGACGGTGCCGGCGCAGCAGGTGTTTGCCCCTGCGCAGCCCGGCGTCACCACCCCCGCTACCTGGTCGTGGACCAGCCCGGGTGTTGCTGGCCCGACACTGAGTTATACCCGCTTCGAGGTCACTACGGTCGACAACCCGACCTTTGGCCTGACGGCGGGTTCCACTGGCGTGCTGCATGTGTTCACCTGCGTCTGGCCCACGGCCGACACAGCGCCTTGGAATGGCGCCAGCGATTTTGACGCGTATGCGGCGATGTTGGCCGCGATCCGGGCCGGATTGCAGGCCGACGGTAGTGCCGGGCTCGCCTATCTGCGCGAGGCACTCTCCGGCAGTGCTGTCCCTTAGCGCGCGGCGTTCAGCTAGAGTTCAAGCCGCAGGTTCGCAGCGATCTCACTGGACAGTGCAGTCGGTACGGCGTGCTCTTTGGCCAGTCTCGACCACCGGGACACCTCGTCCACTGTGTTGTCGATAACCTTGTCGAGGTACCTGCGGGTAAATCGCGGGATCAGTTTCTCCAGCGAGTAAATATCCTGCCTGGTGAAGTCATCGCGTTTGCCGTTGAGGCTCATCCAGTGGGCGTTCACCCACTTGCTGCCAGGCTTGTAACTGTAGACGAGGTCGTAGGCGGGGGAAAGCTGCCACTCCCTGCCGACCAGCATAAACGCCACGTTTTTCGAGTGGTCATCGTGGTTCCGGGCGACGATGTTGAATACCATGCGCTTTAGTAACTGATCCGCATCCTTTGCCGAAACGCGCAGTTGTCGCGCGATGCCAAACAATTCAGCATAGGAATACGCCCCCGGCTTTTTGTAATCCACATGCGCGAGGCCGTTAAGGGTCTGCATATGTATCTTCTCGTTCCCCCTCCTGTCGAATCGCTGTGTCAGGAAGTGGCGACGATCACCTTCATCCAGCAAGCGACACGGCATCATATCGATACCGCAGGCACTGGCCATCAGGTGGTAGACAAACTCCATGGCACCGTAGCCCTGCGGATCGCCAAAGGTCTCCATGTCTCTACGGTGTTCATGCACGCCGTCAAATTTCATCAGGTAGTGCGTGAAGCCCTCGGGTACGTCCACCTGGCCGCTGCGCACCTGGGTGAAGTCCTCGTTGAAAGCCAGTACGGCTTTGGGTCTCGCCCCGCCGGCACTCATCCCGACTGACAGCAGTGACATCATGGCCTCGCGGTCCTCCCTGCCGCTGCGCTCAAGCACTGTTGAGAATTCCGCCCGATTGTCGAGAATGTCCTGTGCTATTGTAACCAGCGCATCAATCTCCACTACGGTGGAGGCATTCAGGTTTTTTTGTCGTTTGGCCGGCGCGAATTCCAGTGCGCCCATGCCGCGCCGTCCGGTGTACTGCAGGCGCTCAAGCGGCGTGATGTCATCCGGCTGCTTGCCCTGGCTTGCGATCCAGGCGTTCAATACCGCGTTGCCGAAGTCGTCGGGCAGTGAGTCCGCTATCAGGCCGGGCAGCCCCCGGAAGGTCGGGTAGCCCAGCTCCGGGAACGAGTAAATCCGTCGCGCCAGTGGCATCTTGATCGGAGACAGTTCTATACCCGCGGCAACATACGTCGGGCTGTACTCAAAGGCGCCGATGCCGGTGGCACTGTCAAAGCTCGCCGCGCCGACCTCTGTGCCCTGATACCTGACAGTGATGACCTGCTTCACCATTCAGGCGGCTCCTGTGCTGTCGCGGATCTCTGTCCGGAGGCGCGCTGGCGTTTGCGGCCCTGCAGCTGAGCCAACTGCACTGGGGATATATCCTGGGGGGGCAGGAAATTGTCCAGCTGTGCGGTCAGCTTCAGTGCGCCCATGATAGCGACCAGGACTTCCAGCTGCGCCTTGCCCTTCTCCGCATTGAGGACTGCCTTGCGCGTCACGCCGGCCAGTTCAGCGACCTCCACCTGTGTTTTGTCCGCATTGAGGCGGGCTCGCTTCAGGCGTGCGCCCAGTTCCGCGGCAATAGCGGCGGGTGATTGTGTTGAAAAGCCCATTAAGTGCCCATAATTGTATATTAGATGAAGATAAACCCATTAGAGTTCAGATTATGGCACATAATATAGAATTTATAACATACTAAATAATACTACTTAAAGTGCAATATAGAGCATATAAAAAGCAATTATT
>CAXBLZ010000077.1:0-19113 GCA_963976735.1 uncultured Halioglobus sp. | reverse complement strand
CCTTGCGCGTCACCCCGCATCGCAGAGTGTCGCGTTTAGCTGTGCGGATGTTAAAACGGCAGCCCGGCATCAATATTGTGATTGGCGTCCGCCGGCGTGGGCATGCCCTCGGTATGCAGAATGCCATTCAGCTCGGCTTGAATCGCTTTGGCATCCTCGGGTGTGGCAAAGAACTGCGAGTACCACTTGCGCCCGGTACGGAACGGCCCGTCGGTTTTCAGCTGCATGATCTTCAGCGCAGGGCGTTTGTTGGCCCATACGTTGAAATCTGCGCCAAAGGCTTCCAGCGCACCTGCCTGCGCCTGTTTCGCCGCAGCCCGGTCCTCGTCGGTCGCAGGTGCTGTGCTGCCTTTGAACAGGCAACCGTGGAAACATTTGGTGACGCCATCGTCCACCGGGGTATTGGCGATCAACTCGTAAATGACATTGTCGCCAAATACCTGCTTGGACAGCAATATGCCCGGCCCTGTGTACCAGGTGGTGGTGTAAAGGTAGGTCTGGTACAGCTGCATTGGGCCACCCTGGCGCTGCACAATGATATGGTCGATAAACTCGTTCTCAAAGTACTCGCTGGGCGCGCCGTGAGTCGGCCCGAGGTGGCGAACATCGGCCATGTTATCGAGAATTTCCTGCGAGTGTACGGACAGTTCACCGAGATGATCGAGTTCCCAGCGCACCCACTGCGGGTCATCCCACTCGGGCAGGAAGGGTGGGTCGTAATCGGGCGCGCGCCCGTCCGGGTCGTACCAGGCCATCACACAGCCCATATTGTCCACCACCGGGTAGGAGCGGATAGACGCCGACTTGGGGCAGGGGCCATCGTGGTAGGGGATATCGTCAACGTCGCCGGCAGAGTTATAGCGCCAGCCGTGGTAGGGGCAGCGAATCGAATCGCCCTCAATCTGATCGCCATTCTTGACGATCATCGCGCTGGTGCTGGCCGTCAGGTGTGTACCCATGTGAGCGCAGTAGGCATCCAGCAGTACCGGTTTGCCACTCTCGCCGCGATAGAGGGCGAGATCCTGTCCGAAATAGCGCACGGCCATTGGACCCTTGTCCAGTTCTGAACTCTCCGCCACGATAAACCATCCCCGTGGAAAAACGTTGGGGCCCAAATTGTACTCAGCCGCTGTTGCCATGACTTCACCCTGTTAAATCAATAATTCCGTATACGGAGTATAAACCCTGCTGGTGTCGCGGGTATCGTCTGGGCAGGCCTGCGCCAAAACGATTGCCCTGCGGCTCAACTATTCAACTGTATGTGCGGTATCAGGTGGCGAGTCGGAAGGGTTCATCGTGTTGAACCGTCGCCCCAGATAAATCCCGGTGAGCGCCCACACTGCGGCAACGGCCGCACCTACCAGCGCGACTGCCGCCAGCCCCAAACCCAGTCCCTGCGTGAGGCCGGTGAATGCCCAGGCGCTCAGCATATCGCCGCCGCGATAGATCACGATGTCGATAACGGGTTTCGCCTTGAAGCGGGTCTCCCGATCCACGGCGGTGAACAGCATTTCGCGCGCGGGTCGCGACACGGCGTAGTTCCCCGCTCGTCGAATGATTTGCAGGCCTACTACCACGCTCACCATCGGCGCTGCAGCGACCAGCAGCAGCCCGCCCCCGATAAGCACTGGCACCGACGCCAGCGTAAAAGAAATACCCATGCGTTTGGCTATGCGCCCGGTGGCAAAGAGTGCGACCAGGATGGTCAGGGTGTTAACGGCCAAGTCCATATTGGCCCAGATTTGTGTACGGGTTTCCTCACCGTAGATATCGAGCAGGTTTTTCAGCTCAAAATAGACGAACGCGGAAATCGCGGTGTACAAAAAAAGAAACAGCCCGATACCGAGCAGGAAACGGCTCTGCAGGAACTCAGAAAAACCCGCCAGTGGATTGCCACCGATAGCGAGATCGGAGGTGTCCACCGCAACCCCCTGGTTGTGCAGGTCGGTCAGCTTCAGCCGCTGCAGCCAGTGCACCAGTGGCAAGGTCAATGCCACCATTGCGCTGGCGATCAGCAGCAGTGCATCGGTGCCGAAATCACCCACCAGCAGCGACGCGGTGGCCGGTCCGACAATGCCGCCCGCGCTTGCGCCCGCGCCGATGAAGGCAAACAGTCGGGTGGCCTGCTGTTTGGAAAAAGTGTCCGCCATAAAGCTCCAGAACACCGAGATATGAAACAAACTGAACAGACTAACCCACAGATAGAAGGCTTTATCGAGCAGCGTGCGCTCAGTGAGCGTTTGCTCGCCGATGTAAAACAGGACGAAACTGACGGCGAACAGGCCGTACACCGAGGGCACCAGTCGCTGGAAGCGAATGCGGGAAATAGCGCCGCCGTAGAGCGACACTGCGATGGCGCTGATGAAGAACGTAATCGTCCACAGCCAACTCACTTCCGCGTCGGTCCAGTTGCTTGCGAGCGCGTCGCGAACCGGACGCAGGATGTAATAGGAGCCCATCAGCAAGAATACGAGCAGGAATGAGACCAGTGTTGTGCGCGTCTCTCGCGGATGGATTTCGCAGGCGCGTGCCAGCAGGCGTTGCAGCCATCCGCCCCCTGTAGCCGTGTTGTTGCTCATCCTATAAGGCCTTGAAGATCCGCAGCATCTCCGCGCGTTGCGCGCTGTCCGGCACCCGACCGAAATTGGCGCGCATATTGTCAGCCATATGCGCGGGCACCGCAGTCGCAGGGATGACGCAGGTAACCGCCGAGTGCCCGAGGATAAATTTCAGGAAAAACTGTGCCCAACTGCTGCAATCCAGTTCTGCGGCGATTGCGGGTAGCGGGTGATCGTGGGATTTCCCGAACAGGGCGCCGCGCTGGTAGGGGCGGTTGATCATGGTGGCGATGCCGCGATCCTGCGCCAGCGGCAGCAGTTCCTGCTCCGCTTCGCGATCCTCTATGTTGTAGCTGAATTGCACGAAATCCAGCGGCTCGGTGCGCATAACCTCCATCAGTTCCGCGTGATCACGCCCGTGTGAGGTAGTGATGCCGATATAGCGCACCTTACCATCTGCTTTCCACTCCTTGAGGGTGGCCAACTGCGTCTTCCAGTCTTTCAGGTTGTGCACTGCGATCAGGTCAAATGTCCTGATATTCATACGCCTTGCCGATTCTTCCATCTGCGCGACGCCGCGCTCTTTGCCCGAGGTCCAGACCTTGGTGGCGGCAAACAGCGGCGGTGGGTTCTTCATCGCGCGTAACACGTCGCCAACCCGCGTTTCAGCGTTTCCGTACATCGGGGAGGAGTCGATCACTGTGCCCTTGCCGGCGAAAAACAATCGCATCACCTCGGTAAGTGTCGCCAGGGACTCGGGGTCCCCGGCGGTATCAAAGGTGCGCGAGGTACCCATGCCCATTACCGGTAGCAGTTCGCCGGAACTTGGAATAGGGCGCTGGATCAGCGGCAGGTCGATCGATTCAGTGACGTCCGCAGAGGCATTGATTCGCAGAGCGGGATACGCCAACAACGCAGCGCTGAACTGTAAAGCCTGGCGGCGATTGATCATGCTAGTCTCCCTTGCCTGAGTGTCGGCCCAGTGTTTCAGTACGTTGGCTGCGGGTCAAGGCGATTGTCTGCGCGGCGCGCGATGGGTTCAGCTGTTCGCCAGCATCCACTTGCGCAAACGGTTGGAGTCGCCAAAAGGCGTGAGCTTGCCGAATGAATTGAGCAGAACGATGGAGACGGCCTCGCCGTCAATATTCGCCTGCATCACCAGGCAGCGGCCCGCTTCATTGATGTAACCTGTTTTACTCAGTTCGATCTGCCAGTCCTTGTTTTTCAGCAGGCGGTTGGTGTTGATAAACGTCAGGGCACCGCTGCGAGAGAAGGGGCGCACCTCCCGCTCGGTAGTGGTGGTGGACGCAGTGATGAACTGGTAATCATGGGCGGCGTGCAGCATCTTCGCCAGATCGCTGGCGGTGGAGACATTGGCCGCGTCGAGGCCAGCGGGGTCGGCGAAGTGACTGCTCCGCATGTCGAGGGCGGCGGCTTTGGCATTCATCTGTGCGACAAAGTTGGCGGTGCCGCCCGGGTAGCTGCGGCCGAGCGCGGCGGCGGCGCGATTCTCCGACGACATCAGGGCCAGCAGCAGCAATTCGCGACGGGTGAGTGACGCGCCGACACGCAGGCGCGAACCCGTCATGCGCAGGCGGTCTTTATCCGCTTCTTCGATGGTGATCTGCTCGTCGAGGTCCAGTCCCGCGTCCAGTACCACGATCGCTGTCATCAGTTTGGTGATGGACGCAACCGGGCGCACTGTGTCGACGTCCTTGCCATAAATAATGTTGCCGCCTGAATCGAGCACAATAGCGGAGGCGGAGTGCAGGCCGGGATTGCCCGGGAGCGAGGTGAACCGGCCCGCATCGGCCAGTGTCGGCCCGGCAGTCAACAGCAGTAGCGCAAGTCCCCATTTCGCTATCGCGTTCATGCTAACCCGGCTCCGACTCGGCGCCTGCCTCTACCCGCAGCAGGCCGCGAAATGCGCGACTGGCTGAGGCATCGCCGGATAGCACACGGTAGACGTCGCGCGCGATCGGCATCTCCACGCCGTACTGCTCGGCCAGCGCCATAACGGCCGGTGCGCTCTTGGCGCCCTCGGCTACCATGACCATTTCGCTGATAATATCCGGCATGTTGCGGCCCTGGCCCAACTGGATGCCGACATGGCGATTGCGGCTCTGCGGGCTGGTGCACGTGGCAATCATATCGCCCATGCCGGCGAGACCGGAGAAAGTTTCTGCTCTGCCACCCATGGCCACGCCCAGCCGTGTAATCTCTGCCAGGCCGCGGGTGATCAGCCCGGCGCGGGTATTGTCGCCGGCGCCCTGACCGTCGCCCATGCCGACGGCGATAGCAATGATGTTTTTCAGTACGCCCCCGAGTTCACAGCCGATCACGTCGGTGTTGGTATAGATACGAAACAGACCGCTCTTGAATACTGCTTGCAGCTCCTGGACGATGATCTCGTCCTCCATCGCAATCACACTGGCGGCGGCTTGCCCCGCCATTATCTCCCGCGCCAGGTTCGGCCCGGTGAGCACCCCGACCGGATGTCCGGGCAGCACCTCGTTGATGATCTGCGTCATGCGCATACGCGTGTCCAGTTCCAGCCCCTTGGTCAGGCTGATGATAGGTACCCAGGCGCGGATATGTTTCTTCACCTCATACAGCACAGCGCGAAAATTCTGTGAGGGTATCCCCATTACAATCACGTCGGCACCGCGCACGGCGTCACCGATGTCGTTGCTGGCGATCAGTTTTTCCGGCAGCGTCGAGTCGGGCAGGTAGACGCTGTTGGTATGTCGGGTGTTGATTTCAGCCACTGTCTCAGGGTTTCTCGCCCACAGTGTCACCGGGGCATTACGGCAGACCAGCGATGCCACTGTCGTGCCCCAGGAACCGCCGCCGAGAACGGCGACCTTCAATTCTGTCATGGTGCTTACTCCTGTAACCGGCAACCAGTCGCCGTGAGCTTATTATTCATCGAGGGCGACACCCTCTAACTGCCGCGGCTGGCCGATCCTATTGCACGGATCAGTTCCAACCGGCGCAACAGGTCGCGCAGCTGTCGCGATTGCTCGCGACGCCGAGCAACCAGGTCGGGTTCACGTGCGTCCGTCAGTCGCCGGCTTTGTAACATTTTGAAGCCGTTCTTGAACAGCAGTTTGCCAATCGATGCCTCGCTACTGATGCGGCGCTGCAAATAGGCCTGACGCCCAAATTTCAGTGCATCGCTGATACAGGCATCCTCTTGCAGCGTTTCTGTGTGTTCCATGCGAGCGGCCATCGCGGCGACCACCGAATACGCCTCCGCGTAAATCAGCAGTGTCATATGCGCCACCAGTGGCGTCATGCTGTTGAGCAACTGGGTGAAGCCCAGTGTGCCCTGGCCCAACAGCGTCGGCCAATCCTTGTCGTAACGATCCAACTCCTCGCGTATCTGCCGGTGGAACTCATCAGTGGGGGCATAGAAAAATTCGAATTTAAACAGGTCGCGCAACTGGTCCACTTCGGTCCAGAACGCATCCAGCGCGTCGGCGCCGGCGTTCTCACTGGCTTTCAGCAGCGCCAGTTCAATAATGGCCTTGTTGACGAAAAAGTGAATCACCGTATTGCGGTAGTAGCTTGCCACCGCCTGTTGGTTCAGGCCGATGCCATACACCACTTCCGGACCCTCGTCGTAGCGGGTGACAATGCCGTCGTCCAGCATGATGCCGATAAGATCCGGAAGCTGGTCGGCGTAGGCCGGGTCGAAATCCCTGGAGATATGCAGTTTCCTGTCCTGCGCCCAGCCGAGCAGCGCGCGCAGGTCGGCGAGTACCTCGCTCTGGGTCAGGGCTTTGGGGGATGCGCCGAGCAGGCTCATCGTCACCAGTGACGGGAAGGTAATCGCGGTGACGTTATTCGCTTCCACTGCGACTTCAAATGCAATCTTGGACAGGGCCAGTTTGTCGTCGGGTTCCGGCGCGCGCTCTAACACCACGGGTTTACCGATATCCACATAGATTTTGCCCATCGGCCTGGCGAGGCTGCGAATGTAGCCGATAAGCCAGCGCAGGGACTCGGCGCCCTTGCCCTGGCTGGTCTGTTCGGTGGCGTATTCCTCCACGTCTCGTATCAGATCGTAACTGATGGAGATCGGAATGATGTGAATATTCCTGGCGTCTGTGGCATGGCAGGCCTCCAGCACGTATTTCAGCAGCCCATAACGCGGCGGCATCAATTTCCCCAGACGCGAGCGGGTACCCTCAAAAGCCCAGTTCATCGGAAAGCGCTTCTCCATCAGGTAGCCGATGTAATGCCGCAGGGTGGCTTTGTACAGCTCGTTGTCCTGAAAGCTGCGCCGGATGAAAATGGCGCCCGCGCGGTGCAGTAGAAAACCCAGGCCGGGAAAGTTCAGATTGGCGCCGCCAAACATATGCGGCATCGGAAAGTCGTTGTCGTACAACAGTTTTGGCACCACCATACCGTCGAGATAGGTTTTGTGGGTCCACAGCAGCATGGAGGGATACTCGCGCACCAGCTGGCGCATTCTCTCGACGTCCGCCTGGTCGCAGACAATCTCTTCCTCGTAGCCAAGGCCCAGGCAAAACTTGTTGAACTTGGCGTAGAAGTCCAGCCAGAAAGTGCGCGGGCGTGAGACCATTTCAGCCATGTACACTGAGGCTTCTTTCACCAGTTCTGCCTTCGGCTTGCCACCCTCGGCGGCGAGCTTGTCCAGCGCATCGTTATAGCCACGGCTGGCCATCAGGCTGGCGGCTACCTGTCGCGGCACCTTGTAGCGCCCGCCCTGTAGTTGCCTTTCGGCGAGGTCCAGCACCACCACCGCCTGACGCGCGACGAAATTGGCGAACGCGCGCCGCTCGTCGCTGTCTTCCATTTTGTGGACGTGGTCGAAACGCGCGCGCAGATTGGCCACGGTATCAGGCTCGCCCCGCAGCAGATGCATTCGCTCGGGCGCTTCCCGGAGAATCTTTCTCGCCCGCCGCGCATTGGGGTGACGCGGATCTCCGAAAACCAGGTCGCGCAATCGCGGCCCTGAATTGATCGCCTCCTGCGAAGGCATCCAGGTCACACGCAGTGGCGTCACCAGCGTATCGTCTGGTAGATCCAGCGCCGCGACCAGCGGCGTGCTGTCTATTTCCCGCTGCTCGTTGCGCAGGTCGAGTTCGACCTGCGGCACCTGTATCGCCTCGCCCTCGCCGTGATGGTGTATCCAGCCGCGCAGTAGCTCTTGTTCGAAGCTGTTGTGGGTGTCGAGCAGGAACAACACATTGGGTTGCACGCCGCTGGGCCAGGGGTTCTGCGACTCGTATTTATTCTTCAGGAACACGCCTGCTGGCCCCATAGTCATTTGGCTTTTTTCGGGGCGACAGATTTACCGGAGGCTTTCCCTTTTAATTTTGGCCTGACAGCAGCGGCGCTTTTCTTGCGCGCTGCGACCGGCTTTCTGGCACTGCCTTTTTTTGTCGCCCTGGTGCGGGCCGGCTTCTTTTTCGGCGCGGCCTTACTGCCTGAAACCCGCTTCGATGTGCGTGAAGTCTCCTCCGGCTGGCCCAGTGCGCTGGCGAACATATTGCGCACCTCGCGCACATGGTCCGCGATGGTGTCCGCGTGCCATTGACTGGTGTCGACCGGCGGTAAAACCTCCACCTGCACTGTTGCGGGACGGAACACGAAATCGCCCTTGGGTGCGACATCGCCGGCATTGTGGATCACGATTGGCACGATGGGTACGCCGGCCTGCATGGCCAGGTGAAACGCGCCTTTCTTGAACGGCGCCAATTTGGGCGACACGGTGCGCGTGCCCTCCGGCGCGATGACCACCGACTTGCCCTCTTTGCGCATCGCATCCACCAGCGGCTGCATCGCATCGATCGCGCCCTTGCCATCGGCGCGATCGATCAGTACCACACCGCCAAATTCCATGACCATGCCGATAATGGGATTCTCTTTCTTGATCTCCCGTTTACCGACGCCGGCAATATCGCGGCGGAGCAGTTTTGCAGCGATCACCACATCGGCCTTGCTCTGGTGGTTGAACACAAATACGGCAGGTCGGTGCGACCACAGGTGCTCTTCGCCCTTTACCTTGATATCCATGCCAATGAGCGCGGTGGCGGTATCGGCAAACAGTGAGAAGGAGAAGTTCTGTGATTCGCGCCGCGAACCCGTCAGCGCATACACCGGCAGGCCCGCCATAAACGAGGTTACCAGTGAGCTGGTGGCGGCCACGGAGCGCACGAACTGGGTCAGGGTGGGTCGCCCACGGCTGCCAAAAAACGCAATTGGCCACTGCCGCGCCCGGGCAATGCGATCCAGTTTACTGCTGGGGTTCAGTGCCGTGGGGTGGCCTACCCGCTCCAGTAGCAGCAGGTCATCCTGGCTGTCGGAATAGAAGAAACTTTCATCCAGATTGGCGCGGTACTTGCGGGCGAGCTTTTCTGCGGCGTCCACTTTGCCCTGTCCGAAACAGGTGGGGCTGATGACTGCGCCGGTGAACTTGCCGTCCTGTACTTCCAGCTGCGTGCACAGCACATGCTCGATCCCCAGGTCGGCAGCAGCTGGCTCCACCTGGTACGGCGTGGCAGAAGAAACAATCGCGACTGTATGGCCCTTGGCCTGGTGCGCTTCTATCAGTGCGCGCGACTCTGGGTAGATCAGGCGTGCAATTTGCTTGGCGTAGAGCTGCTTGCCGACCTCGTGGTAGGACGCCTCCTCGGTACCGCGCATGAACTGTGCATTGACGGCCATCATGCCGGAGAAGCCCATATTGCCGAGCCCAAAGTTGGTCATGGCCCGCATCAGTTCGACAAACTGCCGCGGCGTCAGATCACCGCGCCTGAGTTGCTCGCGGATAAAGGCGGTGGCGGAGTAGCCGGCGATGATAGTGCCGTCGAAATCAAAGATCGCGACAACGCGCGGCCCATCGGGTGCCTGTTGAATGGTGTGCAGCAGTTGTTGTGTCGGGGTCATCGGGCTTCCTGATTGTTTCGCGGAAGCATAGCGTATTCTGGCAGCCAGCGGACATTGGCAGGCATAAAAAAACGCCGTCGCAAGGCAGGTAGCGACGGCGTCTGATGGGTAAAGCCCTATGTTGTTGTAAGCCCGAGTTGTCTGTATCCGACCCGCAAAAATCGGATGTCGTCCCCTGGCGATAAACGTCTCTGACACACGTTTACCAGCTTTCCCTCAAATGTGGCGGTTGCCCTCAACTGGTAGTCATCCAGTTAACAGCCACCTCTGCAGTATATGCAGCATCGATCGATACGCAAGAAATAACCATATGATATGTTTTTATAACGTGTAATAACCTATGTTTATTTCAAGGTGCCTTGCGAAAAAGCAGCGTCATCCGATCCGACTCGCCAATGGCTTGCATCGCCGCTTGCTGGCCGGCATCGTCCTCATTGCCGCGCAGGGAGGGCGGCAGGCGCCACACATTGTCATCCGCGCCGGGCTTGTCCAGCGGATTGGCGTTTAGCTCACTCTCGGCCACCAATTCGAATCCGGCCTCTTCAAACATCACAATCACATCGGCCTGCCTGATATAACCGCGGCTGCCGTCCGCCCAGTCACCGCTGGCGTCGGCGGGCGCGCGGTGCTGCACGACCCCGACCAGGCCATCGTCCTTGAGCATCAGCTTGATGCTGGCCAGTGCCTTGGAGAAAGTGTCCGCCTCTTGTTCAAAGCGCTGCAAATTGTGCAGCGCTCGGATCAGCAACACCCGATCCACCGTTCCCTCCACCTCGGGGGGCACCGATTCAAAAGTAAAGCCCTGCGCGGTGATGCCATTGTCAGTGTAGCTGGCGACTTCGGCGGGGAAGTTGGCGGTAGCGGCGATGCGCTGTGCTACCCAGTCTTCCCTGCCGTACCCGATCATCGGCCACATGCGATCGGCGTAGTTCACACCGTAGAGCGCACCGTCAGCACCCAGGTAGTTGGCCAGTATGCGCGTGTACCAGCCGCCACCGGGCAGGCCCTCGACCACGGTCATGCCGGGCTCGACCTGGAAAAACGTCAGTGTTTCCACCGGCCGGCGCGCCGCATCGCGCGCTTTTTGATCGTCGCTGCGCGCGGCTACCGCGGCGGCCAGCGCCGCCTGGTCAACGGCCGCAAAGACGGTGGGTATAGAGGCTGTAAGCAGCAGGCTGGTGGCCAACAGGCAGGTTTTCAGACGCAACATAGGGGAGTCCTCCAAAGGGTGTGCAGACATGCAAGTAGTGCGCAACTGTCCCGCGCATCCTGTCGTTTGTAAAGGGGTTTGTGGTCGCATCGGCGCGTGGCAGGCGTCGAGAATGACCGATTCGGCCATGCCCGACGCGCCGCAGGCTGCTAAGATACGCCCCAACCACAATTGTCACTGGAGAGAATGCTTATGGGTAAAGTGCTTATCACCGGCGCTACCGGCTTTATCGGCAACCATGTCACCCGTTTGTGCCTGGAAAAAGGTGACGATGTGCGGGTGATGGTGATGCCCGGCGAGGACCGGTCGCCCCTCAAGGGGATGGATGTGGAGTTTGTAGAAGGCAACTTGCTCGATCCCGCCTCTCTGGTGCGGGCAGTGCAGGGTGTCGAGCAGCTGTATCATCTGGCGGCGCTGTTTGCGATCTGGACCAAGGATCCCGACCTGCATTTCAAGATCAACGTGGATGGCGCGCGCTCCATGCTGGAGGCGGCACAGGCCGCTGGCGTGCAGAAAATTGTGTTCACCAGCAGTGTTGCCGCCATTGGCATCGTCGGCAACGGCGGCTGGGCCACGGAAAAAACGGCTTTCAACGGCTGGCCCTGGGCCAGTGAGTACATCCTGTCCAAGTTCATCAGCCACCAGATGGTCAAGGGCATGGTCAGCGACGGCCTGCCGGCCACCATGGTGATGCCCGGCCTGCCGTTTGGCCCCGGTGATCGCGCGCCGACACCGACCGGCACCATGATCCTGAATACGCTAAAAGGGAAAATGAAAAACTACTGGGACGGCGGCGTCTGCGCCGTGGACGTGCGCGATGTCGCAGCGGGGCACGTGCTGGCGATGGAGAAGGGACGTATCGGCGAGTCCTATATCCTGGGCAACAAGGCGGGCAATATGACCAACAAGGAAATCCTGACGCTGATCGGCAAGATCGCCGGGGTCTCCAATGTGGCGCAGACCGAGGTATCTGCCACCGTGATGCTGCGGGTGGCGAAGCTCGCGGAGATGTGGTCAAAGGTGAGTGGCCGCGCGCCGATCACCACCTACAAGAACACGCGCTATGTGCTGCAGCACGGCTATATAGATCCGTCCAAGGCGATAGAGGAACTGGGCCTGCCGCAGACGCCGCTGGAAACCGCGATCGCGGATTCCGTCAAATGGTTCCGCGATAACGGTTACGCGTAAGCAGTTTGGCGGCGCCGGCGTCTTACGTGGTCGAGCCATTGAGGCTCGAAAGGCAGGGTGACACCTGTATCGTCACCGGTTGATTGACGGGGCACTTCCCGGGCAGCCTCTCATTTGCCAGAGTTACTGTTGCGGATGATTCCCACCGCGCCGCTGCCGTCGTTTTCGGCAAGTCCTGGCGTCCTGGCGAAACTGAGCTGGTCCGCCGAGGCATGTTTTTGATCACACACCACCAGGAGTACAACAGGAAACTCGACGCCAAAATTGCGGAGATTCAGTCGCAGTGTAATAGCAAATAGTTCACCGGGGGGCTGTCCTCGATGTCACTACCTACCCGCTGTATCAGCGAAGCGAGCGGTAGTTGCCCGTCCGGTGGCGTTTGCCCAGCACCAGTTGCCACAGCTGGCCCTGCCGGGCACGAAACATGCCCGCGCAACTTAGCAGGTAGTATTTCCACATGCGGTAGAAGCGCTGGTCGTAGCGCGCTTGCAGCTGCGGCCAGGCGGCGCTGAACCGCTCCCACCAGGCCATCAGCGTACGGTCGTAATCGAGGCCGAAATTGTGCCAGTCCTCGATCAGGAAGCGGTTTTCCAGCACCTCAGCCAGTTGGCGGGCGGAGGGCAGATGTCCGTTCGGGAATATGTAGCGATCCACCCACGGGTCGCAGAACGGCGAGGTGCGAGAAGCGCCTATGGTGTGCAACAGGAACAGGCCGTTGTCCTCCAGCAGATTCCTGACAGTGTCGAAATACACCGGGTAGTTTTTCGGGCCGACGTGCTCAAACATGCCGATGGAGACAATTTTGTCGTAGCGACCTCGCAGGTCGCGATAGTCGCACAGCTCGAATGTGACGGGTAGTCCATGACAGCGTGCCTGAGCCAGCTTCATTTGCTCCTTTGATACCGTGATTCCGGTGACCTCCACTTGGTAGTACTCGGCGGCGAATTGCGCCATGCCGCCCCAGCCACAGCCGATATCCAGCAGGCGTTCACCTTTGTGCAGATCCAGCTTCCGGCAAATGAGATCCAGTTTGTCGCGCTGAGCCTGCTCGAGGTCGGCCGCGTCTTGCCAGTACCCGCAGGAGTAAATCATCCTGGAATCCAGCATCGCTTCGAAGACATCGTTGCCCACGTCGTAGTGCTGCTCGCCGACCTCGAAGGCGCGGCCGGAGGACTGCAGGTTGTAAAGCCGTTGGCGCAGCAACTCCAGCGCGACGCGCCAGCGATGCAGGCCGCGCACGCGTTGGTCGACATTGCTGCCCAGCAGGCGGTGGAACAGTTGGTCCAGGCGCTCGGCGTCCCACTGGCCGTCGACGTAGGCCTCGCCGAAGCCGAGTGAGCCGCTGCTCAGGATGCGTCGGTAGGTAGCATTGTCATGTACCTGTATATCCCACGGCGCGTTGCCGTTGAACGCAATCCCCGCCCGGTCGGCCAGGGTCTGCAGCGCTGCTGGAGGAGCTTCGCCCGCGCGCGTTTGTGCGCGAACAAGAGTAGTGATGTCGGGAAATCGCATGTTTCGCTCTCCCTGTCTGATTGGTGAACCAATTTAGACCGTCCGCGGCACTCACCGCGGAGGTTACCAAGAAAAATGGCCCAAACCGGTGAGTTTCGCAAGTTTGGTTTTTGCCCGGGAACGGACGCTGTACGCGGGAGGTTGCGCAACCCCATGGTTGCATATTTCGTGAACGATCCCGCGAGCCAGCCAGAGGCACCGGGCATTATGTCGGCGCGCGTTGGGCTGGCCCCGGGAGCCTGCAAACCGCTACTGCTTGTCTCAAAAAGGGAGAAGGCTTTGATCTTCGTGACACAGCATAACTGACCGGATATGTGAACTGCTTCAAAGTTGCCTGATACAATTTGCGGCCTCAGTTTGCTAGCCTGTCAAACATGAATCCTTCAAAGCCGCGTCGCTGCGGAATTATCGCAGTCCTCGCCCTGGCAATCGCGGCCTGTGAAGGCAATAACGCCAACGACCCGGTCGCCGTCGAAGAGCCGTCTGTCGCGCTTGGCGACTGGGTCTGTGCAACGGGCAGCAACACGGCAGTACCGGCCTCCGGACAAACGCCTGCCGCAGAAGACAGCGAAGAGAACGGGCCAGGCGCAACCTGTGTGCCCGATCCCCAGCAGGATGTCGACAATGATGGCATTCCGGATTGGCAGGACCTCGATATAGATGGCGATGGCGTGGCCAATAGCGACGATCCGGATGTCGACGGCGACGGCCTGCTGAACGGTGTCGATCCGGATATCGATGGGGACGGTATCAGCAATCAGTTTGATCGCGCGCCCTACGGTGGAAGAATGTTTGCTGCGCCACCGCGCTTTGTGCAGTTTTTCTACGATGCCAGAGCAGAGCATGGGGGTACACTCCTGTGCAATGGCGTTGCACAGGCAACCAGCGTCCCCACGTCCTGCGCACTGGGCCCAGCCGGTCTGCAGATAGGCCGGACAGGCTGGAACGGCAGTACAGCGTTACTGGCCGCCAACGGCGATATCACAGGCGCGTGTGGTGGTTCAGTGATCCCGGACTCCAACCTCGAAGACGCGTATCAGTTAACGCCGGTATGCACAAAACCTTTGCCCAAGCCGCCCGCACCGCGCCAGGACGCCAGCGGCGAGGTGCTGGTCGATGAATGGTTTACCGACCTGCCCTGGCATCAAAAGCTGAGTACGCTGGACAGCAACGTGATCGACGTGCCGTTCGTGTTGCCGTTCGCCGCGCTGCCGCAAGCCGTTTGCCCCACCGCCACAACGCCGACCGAGCAAGCGCGTTGCATGCTGCGCTACGGCATTGTGAATGTGATGGCGATGCATCGAACGGACACGCTGTACAAAGCCGGCGAAGCAGACCAGACACAGGATTGCGCCAACCACGACTGCGTCGAAGTAAAGTTTGAAGTACAGCGTGTACACACGCTAACGGACCACCCCCGCGGTTACGCCGCTGACATCATCAGAAACAACGCCTACGAATATCCCAACCCCACTCAGCCCGCGACGACGATTCGGGTGCCCAGCCTGGGCTTTGCAATCACCGAGGCGACGATCTTTGCACCCTGGCGGCCCTGGTACATGGGGCACTACTGCGGCGTGGAGCGCGCCGACTATATCGACGCGGTGTGCTACGACGACTATTTCACCACGCAGTTGCAGGCGCCGGCTGACTCGGCCGCCAACCAGTTCTGGCTGCGGGATTATCCCGCGCTGTTCGAACCACAGGATACGAAGCCCGGCTACACCCGGTTCTGCCAGAGCGGCAGGGAATCCTGTTCCATGTTTCTGGGCAAAGTGGCGTGGTTGCCCGACGCCACGGCGCCGCAGGTCGTGGGGTGTATCAAGGATGGCGGCCTCAGTGAGGATCCCCTGCAGAAATGCCAGGACGAGGTGGATGCGAGCACGCGCAGGCTGGATGCGCAGTTTAATTCCTCGTTGAGCAAGTATACGGATCTGGGGCGCTATCCCTGGGCAGAGAGTCCTGACGATGACCTGGGTGCGGCAATAGCCACTAACCCCGCCATCGGCTTTTACCAGTTGGAGCGGTTTCAGGAAAGCGGCGGCGGCTCCATTCCCTCTTCACAATTCAAAGCGCCGGGCTACGTGCTGCCCCGGCAGTGCACCACAACCGATTTTGCGGCGGCGAGGCAGGGTGACAGCGCGGCCATCGCGCGCCTGAAGCGCTGCGCCGTGAATTTCGAGATACACACCAGCGGGTTTCACGAGATCTGGAAGGAACTCTACGGCGGCGGCGAACTCACCGGCAGCAGTGTCGAGGAAATATCGCGGGTGCTGCCCGGTTTCGAGGCGAATCAATACGGGCGCACCATGTTTATGTTCGCCGGTGTGCCCGAACAAAAACTGCCGGTGTCGTTCAGGTTGCTGGACGACGGCATGTCCGTGTTTGACAAGATGTACGGCTCCAGTCTCTATACGCAGTATTTGCCCATGGTCAACCCGGCGGACCACACGCTCGTCACCCGCTCCTACGGCAATAATTTCTGGCACGCGTTCTTTATGAGCAACCACATGAACCAAACGCCGGATCACTTTATTCGCGGCATTCGGGGGCGCACCCTGTGGCACAACGAGTACCGCTCCAAAATCATGTACCAGTCCGCTGAGCTGGAGAACAAGGACGCAAACACCCGGTTCGAGGGCACGCTGGACCATGTCGATTTTCCGGCCGGCTTTCAGGTAGATAATCACACGTCGCCTTTTCACGGCAATACCTGTGACTCCTGCCACATTCGCAACGGCAGCGGCATACCGTTAATGCCCAATGGCGAGTTACCGCAAATCCACGTGGACCGCGGCATGGCTGCCGTGTTCAGGATCAACGAGCGCGACTACACCTACACCAACACAGAACTGCCGGCGATGAAGATGGTGCTGTTCGACCTCAAGGCTAGCGCCGGGCCGCTGCAGCACTGTGGTGTGGAGGGCGAGCCGGGGAGTTCAACCGAGGCATCACCGGCGCCCTATTACGCCAACAAGATCATGAATTTTTACGGCAACAGCTTCCACGTCAATCAATCTGCCGGTTTACCTACCTACGAGCTGGCCTATACGCCGATCACGCAGGACAGTGGTTTTGAAGTGGTAGCGAACACTGCACCACGCCAGCCGCAGGGGCGCGATGTCGCCTACCAACCGATGAGGATTACCATTTCCGGGATTGTGACAGACCCGCGCTGTAATGGTGCGCACGACATCGCCGCCAACCCCGGTGTCGACGCCAGCCGCTGGCCGGCAAGTTGCTCGGAGGTCTCCGGCGCTGCTATTGCCCAGGCGATTGCCGACGGCGAGATCGGCTACTTGCACCTGCTGGGCCGACGCCTGGGAAATACGCCGCTGATAGAAATGATCCCGGACCAGACCATTCTGGCGGCCCAGACGGCACAGCGCACTGGCCGCAATGAGCACGCAGGATGTTATGGCCTGACTGCCGGTACCCGGCTGGTTGCGCCCGGTGTGACTGACTATCGCAGCTGCGATACCCGGCAACTGGGCGCGCAGCAGGACGATTGCTATATCAGTCGCTGGGGCTGGATAGGAGACAGAGCCTCGCTGGAAGATCAAATTGCCAATGCGGCGCTGGTGGAGATGAACATAACCTCGCAACAGGGCGCCACAGCGCAGCACGACGGTGGCTCGACACCGGCACAACAGGTCCGGTATGGACATACGCTGTGTGGGCCTGCCGATGCCCGCTGCAATGCGGGCGCTGGCAACTCCGATGTGACAGAGCAGGAAATTGCCGACATGGCCACCTACCAGCGCTGGATTGGCATTCCCCAGCGATCCGAGTACCAGGTTGCCAGCGCGGCGGTGCAGAGGGGCGAATCAATCTTCACTGACCAGTTGCAGTGCAACAGTTGCCATGTGATCAGCAAGATTCCCTTTGTCGAGTACGACAACATCCTGCCCGATGAGGAGCGCGCCAGCCTGAGAAAGTTACAGATACAGTCCGGCGGCGCTGCGGATTACCCCTTCGTGTCCTATCTCGGTACCGATCTACTGCTGCACGACATGGGCTACCTGTCCCAGGTGGCAGCCGCGCCCGAGAACGACACCATCCGCAACAGCGACGGCACTGTAAAGGATCAATACAGCCGCTATGTGCAGCGGATACGCACACCGGCCTTGAAAGGTATGCGCTTCAACCGCTTTGTCACTGATTCCAACCACAATGCCGAAAGCGGTGTGGGCTGCGACTTTCTGCTGCACGACGGCAGAGCCTGCGATGCGATTGAAGCGGCCTATTTGCACGATGGCCCGGCGGTCAAGAAGCTGGACATGATCGGCAAGCTGAACAGCTTATCCTCCGAGGACATCAAAGCCTTGCGGGCGTTCCTGTATTCGCTTTAGCGTGTCGCGATTGCCTTCACTCAATTGTCCGGTGTGCGCAGGTCGCGTTGCGAGTTGCGCGCATTCGCAGGTGCTGGCTGGTACACTTCACCGGTCTCAAGATCAGGAGTAGAACAGGTGCAACTTTACAACAACGACAGAATCGTAGACGCAGCTTCGCGGGTGGCTAAATTGCCCGCAATACTGTTGCTCACTGCGGTGTTTTTGCTCATGGGGGGCTGTGGTTCAGATGGTAATTCCTCGTCCGCTCCCGAATTCGACGCGCAGCTTGCACAAACACTCGAGACGATTCTGGTCGACAATATGCAGGACTACGATGTTCCGGGGGCATTGGTGGGCGTATGGATTCCCGGACAGGGGGAATTGATTCTCGCCGCAGGTGTATCTGATCTTGATAGCAACGCCACGCTGGGTATCGAGGATCATATGCGTGTGGGCAGTGTCACCAAGTCGTTTACCGTGACAGTGATTCTGCAACTGGTGGGAGAAGGCCTGCTGGGCCTGGACGATCCCATATCACCGTTTTTTCCCGACCTACACAACAACGATGCGACTATCGCCGATCTGGCCAATATGAGAAGTGGGATTTTCAACTACACCGAGGATGCGGCGTTTGTTGATTTGCTGGTAGAAGATTTCCTGAGGGTATGGCTCCCGCAGGAGATCGTTGCTGTCGGGGAGAGAAACGCGCCCTATTTTCCGCCCGATGGCGGTTGGCATTACTCCAATACGAGTACGGTCATGTTGGGAATGATTGTGGAGCAACTGACAGGCAACCCCGTCGGTGTCGAGATTCAACAACGCATCATTGCGCCGCTGGAACTGGGTGGCACGCTGTACCCGACATCCCCCGATATGCCTGCGCCTTTCTCAAGAGGATATCTGGGCCCGGCAGACGACTTGATGGACATTACGTTTACCGACCCGTCCTCATCTGCCGCTTCCGGGGCGATGATTTCGCGACTGCTGGATTTGCGCAAGTGGGCTGAAGCGCTCGGCAGGGGGACGCTGTTGACGGATGAACTCCAGCAACAGCGCGTGGGCAGCTTGGCGCCTGTCGTGTTTGATCCCTGTGCCGACAGTGACCCCGATAGAGCACCCCGCAGCTGTCCGGAATACGACAGGTACGGCTTTGGCCTGGGCGAGATAAGCGGCTGGATCGGTCACACCGGAGAGGGCCTGGGTTACACCGTACTGGTGATGTTTGAGCCCGAAAGCGCGGCCGTCATTGTCGTGATGATGAACAGATCGGGCGCGGGTGAACACGTTCCTACCCGGGTTTTTCGGGAGTATGTCCAGGCTCTGCAGGGCACGCCCTAGCAGCAACACGGTAGGGGCCGGGTAACTCAGGTACTGAGCACCACGATGCCAA
>CAXBLZ010000076.1:0-19304 GCA_963976735.1 uncultured Halioglobus sp. | reverse complement strand
GAGCCGCCGAACATACCCACCTTGGCGTAGACGTTGCGCAGGTGTGGCACTTTGAAATCCTCAGCAATCCTGCCGCCCTCAAAGGACATCTTGCCGCCACTGCCGAATTTTTTCGCGGCCGGATCCAGTTCGTGGCAGTGATTGCAACTGCCGGTGCCAGTGATGTTATTGACGTTGAAATAGATATCGTGCCCGTCCTGCTGCTCGGGCGTCAGGCTATTGTCCAACTGGCGCACCGGGTTCGGCGGCAGGGTAAGCGCCAGTGCAAAATCTGTAAACTGCTGCATCTGCTCCTCCGACAACTCCTCGTGTCGCCCGACCAGGCCGACAAACGCCGGATTAAACTCCTTGAAGGCCGCGGCGGCAGTACTTTCGCGACTATTGCCCACCACCACAGCATTCTCGCCCGTCCTGTCACCACGCCAGTGTTGCGGCCCGCTGTCGGCAATGCCGCGCAGCGTTTGCGTGGTCATCGGCCCTTTCATCGGATGGAACTGTGTGGTCGTCCGCTGGCTGTTGCTGACGTAGGGATTGGTATTCAGCTGCATACTGGCATCCGGGTTGCCCAGATCCCAGGCCAGCGCGTCGTTGTCGGCAAACCAGTGACAGCTGGAACAGGCGTTGACACCATTGGCAGACGTCAGCGATGCGTCGTACAGAAACTTGCGGCCGCTGACCACGGCCTCCGGCTCGGGGTTATACAGCGCCAGCGTGGAGACGATCCGTCGCTCCTGCGTGTCGATTACGACGATGGAATTGTCGAAGCGGGTGTAGACCACCAGCCATTTACCGTCGGGGGACAGGGCGAGTCCGCTGGGACCGCCGCCGGGCAGCGGGATATGGTCGGCCGCATCGGGCGTGAACGCGGCCTGGCTGAGCTCAGCGGTGTCGATAATCGCTATTTTGTTGGAGCCAAACGCCGCGGCATACAGGGTGTTGCCATCGGCGCTCAATGCCAGGGCTGTTATCTGGCTGAGGCTTCTCTGGGCTTCTGAATCCGGCACCTGGGCACCCTCGGGGCGGCTGAAATCGACATGTGGATTGACATCGACATGGCTCACACCGCTGTTCCTGACCACACTGATTCGCGTGTCCGCGATATGACCCCGCACCGTGGTCGCAGTCAGGCCCGGGCCCTCGAAACGCACTTCATTGCGGGATTCGAGATTGCTGACATACAGCTCTCCGCGACTGGCGTTGACCACCATGTTGAACAAGCCGGTGCCGACACCCGATACCTGGCGGCGCAACTCGGGCACGGCTGTACTGGCGTCAATCTCGAACACATCGTAATCAGGCAGGTTAAAGTTGACCTGCGCACTCCAGTCCACAGCGTCTTCATCGAGCCAGCGCCCGTCTGTTTGCCTGACGATAAGCCCGGTCGAGGGTGCCAGGATATTGTCTATATTCCTGTTGGGCAGTGGCTTTTGCCCGCCCATCACAGACGCATCCACGGTAGTGGTCTTGTTGCCGGAGGCAAACGACGCAGCGTAGACACGCGAACCATCCGGCAGCGCGGCCAGCGCCCGCAGCGAATCCGTGAACAGATTCAGTATCGTCAGCGGGCCGCCGTTGACATCGCTGCTGTCCAGTTCATCGGCGTTGTATACCCACACATCCGCCCGGCCCAGCCCCGGCCGGGTCAGGTCCTCGGGGCTGAATACGGGGTGATTCTGGCCGCGATACGCTGCGGTAATGAACGCCAGATTGTGCTCTGCACCGGCGAACACAATATCCCGCGGCTCATCGCCGACCAGCAGTGTCTGGCTCACATGCGGCCGATCACCGACATCGACAATGCTTACGGAGTCCGACAGGTGGTTGACCACCCACACTTCACCACTGCTTCTGGCGGCGACCGCCACCGGTTCCAGCCCCACACTGACACTGTCGAGGAAGGTCAGCGCGGCGGCGTCCTCGAGCCCGATGATATCCAGGCGGCCGGCGGGCGTATTGGCGACAAAGAGTTTGCTGCCGTCGTCAGAGAACGCCAGCGGCCGCACCTGGCCACTCTCAAACAGCACATAGTTGTCCGGTGTTATCGTTACGCTGTCGTCCCTGGGGTCGACCGGGCCCGGCGGCGTGGGGCCGGGCGTGGCAGCACTGCCGTCGTCGGCGTTATTGCCACCGCCACCACCACAGCCGGAGAGCGACAGTGGCGCGAGTATCAAAGCCAATAGAAGAACGTGAATTTTCATAATCGTCAAAAGCACTCACCCGACACATTGCACTGGTTGCAGTCGCTTGAAACCACTAAAGCGGCCCATTTCCTGCGAATTATGCACATACAATGCGGCAGTTGTCAGTTCCCGCTGCCAAATCTGCTGGCTGCCGCCGGTATCAGCAGGAGCCGCGCTCACCCTGATCGGCTCCGAGGTAATGCGCCACCGCCTCGCGCATCCCCTCCGCCACTGTCTTCACCGGGCGGTAACCGAAATCGCGCGAGGCGGCGGCGCTGGAGACGACCGTGGACACGGTCAGCTTGGTCAGTTCATGCGGTGTGAACATCGGCACAGGGATACCTGCTTTAAAGTGCAGCCACTCCCAGGCTGTCATCAGCCACATCAGGGTGGCAGTTGGAATACTGAAACGGGGCACCCGGTAACCCAACCCCTCGATAAACGGCCGTGCGAACTGGAACATCCGCGCTGGCACGCCGTCCGAGATAAAGTAAGCCTTGCCGCACACCGGGCTGCCGGGCACCAGCGCATTCGCCGCCAGCAGGTGGGCACTGACCAGATTCTCGATGTGCACATGATCGTGAATGCCGCCCATACCACCGATACGCACCACCAGCTGGCGGGCTTTCAGTTTTTCGAACAGCATGTCCAGCATCAGGCTGCCACCCGCGCCCCAGATACCGTCGGGCCGCAGCGCGCAGGTCATCAGGCCACCCGGTGTATTGGCTGCCAGTACCGCCTGCTCTGCCGGTACCTTGGTCTCCTGGTAGACACAGCCGAAGCGGGTCGCGTAGGGCGTGTGTTCATCCATGTGTAAATCGGTTTCACCGTTGAAGCAGGCATCGACAGAACTGGTGTGGACCAGCCGGCGCACACCCTGCTGCTGGCAGGCCCGGATCACGTTTTCGGTACCGGTGACATTGATGGCGTAGGCCTGCTCGCGGTACGCCCGGGTGACAGCCCGGCCGCCGAGGGTGGCAATCATCGCGGCGGTGTGGAATACGGTGTCGATACCCGCGCAGGCCTGCAGCATCTGCTCGGCGTCGCGAATATCCCCCTGGATGCACTCCAGCCTGTTGTGCTGCAGCGGCAGCGGTGAATTGCGCACCAGCGCGCGCACACGCAAACCGCGCTGCAGCAACGCCTGCACGAGGTGGCTGCCGACAAAGCCGGCCGCCCCGGTCACCAGGCAGTGCCCGAGATAGGCTGTCGGGGCACCCGTTGTTGTCGATCCCACAGTGGAGTTCAAAGGCATTCGTCCATACATTTCAAAGCGGGCACCATAACCGATTTTTCTGTTCTATACTTGCGTCAAAATAATGCAAACAACTGTCATTTCTTCGCTTAATTCTGCGGGATTACACCCTATGCCCACCGACCTCTACCGCCGTCGCCTGCTGCAATTTGCGGCACTTTCCAGCGTTGCCTGCCTGCCCTCGTGTGGCAGCGATGAGCCCGGCCCGCGCTATACCGATGCGGATATTGCACGCCTCGCGCAACAGCGACTGCAGGAGGGCGCAGCGTCAGGCCAGGGGCCGTTTGGACCGCTGCGCTTTAACGGGTATCGCGGCCTGGCCGAACTGCCCTGGTTTGAACTGGACGCCAACGGCGAGCTGCGCATTGTAGACCTCGATCTGCCCAAAGCCATCGATATGCACGGCCATCTCGGGATGTCACTGCTGCTGGCGCCGGAAGTGGATCTGCACCGGCGCACGGAACGCGTCATGCACCTGTTGGACTGCGATGCCACAGACCCGGGCTGCGAGCTGGATCTCGATGTCTACATTAACCGCAACTTCAGTGACGAGGCACTGGACGAATTGTGGTGGAGCTCGGCCTCGCAGGGCCTGTGGGGCAGCACCAGCGCCGCCACGCAGACCATCCCCAACCTGTTGCACGAGATGGACAACTGCCATGTCGAGCGCGCCGCCATTCTGCCGATCGCCTTTGACCTGCCCTTTGGCGATGACCTGACGGAGCGCTGGATAGAGGCCATCGGCATCGCCGGTGCCGGCAATCGCCTGATACCGGGCTGCTCGGTACACCCCCAGGATCCGGCCCGCTTCACACGACTGCGCGAGTACACCGCCGCCGGCGCCCGCGTGGTCAAGTTTCACCCGACGATGCAGCGCGCCTACCCGGACTCCGACGTGATGATGGAGCTGTACGCCGAGTGCGAGCGGCTGGGGCTGATCGTATTTTTTCACTGCGGCCGCGCCGGCATAGAACCGGAGGCAACCCACCGCTACGCCCTGCCGCGACACTACGAGCCAGCACTGAACAACTTCCCGCGGCTGCAGTTTGTGCTCGGTCACTCCGGTGCCCGCGATGTCGCAGAGGCGCTGCCACTGGCGCAGCGATACCAGAATGCGTGGCTGGATACACACGGCCAGGGCGTTACCACCTTGCATACCATGCTGGCGCGCACTGGCGGCGAGCGCATGTTATTCGGCACCGACTGGCCGTTCTATCACCTGGCGGCCAGCCTCGCCAAGCTGCTGCTGATCACGGAGAAACAGCCCGAGAAGCGGTTTGCGCTGCTGCGCGGCAATGCGCAGCGCCTGTTAAATATTTCCTGAATTCAACGGGAAGACTCAATCGCGCGTCAAATCGGCTATAATGCCGTCCGGTTCGCGGTGTCATCCAGAGTCGTTCCTGCACCTGCTCCAGTGGCACCCACCAGCAGCACCGCCAGCTCGGCGCGTGTCTACATCGAGGGATGACAATGGAGCTAGACCCATTTGTTCTTGCCCGCATTCAGTTCGCGGCCAACATCAGTTTTCACATTCTGTTTCCCAGCATCACCATCGGCCTCGCCTGGATACTGCTGTACTTTCGCACCCGCTTCACGCTGTCCGGCAACCAGGCATGGGAATACGCCTACTACTTCTGGGTGAAGGTGTTTGCGCTGACATTCGCGCTCGGCGTGGTCTCGGGCATCACCATGAGCTTCCAGTTCGGCACCAACTGGCCCGGGTTTATGGAGAAGGCGGGCAATATCGCCGGCCCCCTGCTGGGCTATGAGGTACTGACGGCGTTTTTCCTCGAGGCCTCATTCCTCGGCATCATGCTGTTCGGCAAGAGCCGTGTGTCCAACCGCGTGCACCTGATTGCCACCGCCATCGTCGCCATCGGCACCTCGATATCCGGCTTCTGGATACTGGCATTGAACTCCTGGATGCAAACACCGGCTGGCTTCGTGGTAGAAGACGGCGTGTTCATGGCGCAGGACTGGATGCAGATCATCTTCAACCCGTCCTTTCCCTATCGCTTCTTTCACATGATGACGGCCTGTTTTCTCACCAGCGCCTTCCTGATTGCCGGTGTGAGTGCCTGGCGCGAGCGGCGCGGCGTTGACGGCCCGGCCACGCGGATGGTGATGAAAACCGGCGTCATCATGGCGGCGGTGCTGATACCAATACAGATTCTGATCGGCGACCTCCACGGGCTCAACACACTGCAGCACCAGCCGGCAAAAATCGCCGCGATGGAGGCGATCTGGGAGACCGAGCGCGGCGCTGCATTCACCCTGATCGGGCTGCCGGATGAGGAGGAGCGGACAACGCACTACGCGGTAAAAATTCCCTATGCCGGCAGCCTCATCCTCACCCACAGCCTCGACGGCGAGGTACAGGGGCTCAATGCCTTCGAGGGCGAGCATCCGCCGGTCGCGATCGTGTTCTGGTCGTTCCGGGTCATGCTGGGCATGGGCGTACTGATGCTGCTGGTATCCTGGTGGGCGGCGGTACAGTTCCTGCGCGGCGCGACCATCAGCCCGCGCCTGCTGACGGTGCTGTCGGCGATGACGTTTTCCGGCTGGGTCGCCACGCTGGCGGGCTGGTATGTGACGGAGGTAGGCCGCCAACCGTGGATCGTGTACGGGCTATTGAGTACCGCCGATGTCGCCGCCGACCACACCAGCGCGACGCTCAGCGGCACCCTGTTTGGCTACGTCGGGCTGTACGTGTTCCTGCTCATCTCCTATATCCAGGCGCTGCGCCACCTGGCTTCCAAACCGGCGCAGTCGCTCTCTCTGGTACCGGGCAACGCGGGTAATGCAGTGATGGGGAGATCGAGCTGATGGAACAATTTCTACCGGTCTTCTTCGTGATGGCCATGGGACTGGCGCTACTGCTGTACGTGATCCTGGACGGTTTCGATCTCGGCGTCGGGCTGTTGCTGCCGCAGGCCACTGAAACCGAAAAAGACATTATGATCGCGTCCATAGGACCGTTCTGGGACGCCAATGAAACCTGGATTGTGCTCGGCATCGGTATTCTGTTGATCGCCTTCCCAATGGCGCAGGGCATCATCCTGTCGGCCCTGTACCTGCCGGTCACACTGATGCTGTTTGGGTTGATCCTGCGCGGTGTGGCCTTTGATTTTCGGGTCAAGGCCGGCGATGCGCACAAACAGCGCTGGAATCGTATGTTTTTCCTGGGCTCACTGATCGCCGCCATGTCGCAGGGCTGGATGCTGGGCGCCTATATCACCGGTCTCGATGCAGGGCTCACCAACACCCTGTTTGCGGCCCTGATAGCGCTCACTCTGCCCGCGCTGTACGTGATGCTCGGTGCCGGCTGGCTGCTGATCAAAACAGAGGGCGAACTGTTCGACAAGGCTGTGCGCTGGGCGCGTATGGCCCTGCCTGCAATGGGCCTGGCACTGATCCTGGTCAGCATTGCCACGCCGATTGTCAGCACCGAGATTGCGGCGCGCTGGTTTACCCTGCCCAACGCGATTGGATTACTGCCTATACCGGTAAGCTGCCTGGTGGCGTATTTCGCGCTGTACCGCTTGCTCGGCCGGCCCGAGTATCTGCGCGACAACAATAACTGGGTGGTCTATGCGCTGCTCGTGCTCATCTGCCTGATGGCCGCGCTGGGGCTCGCCTACAGCATCTACCCGGACATCATTATCGGCAAGATGGATCTGTACGAGGCCGCGGCGGCCACCAACTCCCTGCAGTTCATCTTCTACGGAGTCGCTGTGACACTGCCGGTTATCCTGGCCTACTCCGCGTATGTGTTCAGGGTGTTCCGCGGCAAGGCGACGGATCTGAGTTACGAATAGCGCCGGGGGTGGAGGGCAGCGCGGCGCTCAAAAATCGAATGCCCGCTGCTCCTGGATCATCTGCGCGGCCGGCGCAGGAGCCCGCCCCGCTTCCACAGGGGCCAGGCTGGACAGTGTCAAGCCCAGCAGTCGCACGCCACCGGCGACCGGCAGCAACTGCTCCAGTAACTCGCGCCCGACAGCGGCAAACTGCTGCTTGCACACCACATACTCCTCGCAGGATTGGCTGCGGGTAATCTGCCGAAAATCCGCGTATTTCACTTTCAGCGTCACGGTGCGCCCGATCACCCCGCTTTTTTCAATGCGCAGCCAGGTGCTGTCGACAATGCGCAGCAGCGCGTCGCGCAGATCGTTATCGGCGAGCAGGTCTTCACTGTAGGTTTGCTCGCGACCGACGGATTTGCGAGTACGGTCCGGTTTTACCTGCCGATGGTCGACACCGCGCGCGGCGTGATACAGGTACTCGGCGGACTTGCCGAAGTGCTGGAGCAGGAAATCCAGGCTCTTGTCGCGCAGGTCTGCGCCCAGCTGGATGTCCAGAGCCGCCATGCGCTCCGCTGTCTTTGGGCCGACGCCGTAAAAGCGGCGCACCGGCAGCGAGGCGACAAAATCTGCACCCTCGTGTGGGCGGATCACAAAAATGCCGTCGGGCTTGTTCTGGTCCGAGGCGATCTTCGCCAGGAATTTGTTGTAACTCACCCCCGCGCTGGCCGTCAGCCCTGTCTCCTCGCGGATGGCCGACCTGATCAATTGCGCCGCGCCGGCGGCGCTGCCGATTTGTTGCTTGTCCGCTGTCACATCGAGGTAGGCTTCATCCAGCGACAGCGGCTCGACCAGATCGCTGTAGCGGGAAAAGATCTGCCGGATCTGCTGCGAGACCGCGCGATAGACCTCAAATCGCGGTGGCACAAACTGCAACGCCGGGCAGCGCCGCGCCGCTGTCACCGAAGGCATGGCCGAGCGCACACCAAATTGCCGCGCCTCGTAACTTGCCGCGGCAACCACACCGCGCTGCGCCGAGCCTCCCACCGCGACCGGCTTGCCGCGCAGCGCGGGGTTGTCCCGCTGCTCCACGCTGGCGAAAAACGCATCCATATCGACATGGATGATTTTGCGGCCTTCACTGTCGCTGGTTTCGGTCATGGGCAGATAGTAATTTCGGACCGCGCTGGCGACAATGCCGCCGCACAATACGTCTCAGGGTCGGCGCTGGCAGGACAGGACCAGACCCACAGCGACTAGCAGCCGTGGTCGGCTGGATCCCCGCGCACGACACTCACGCGCTGCTCCACCGGAAACAGCGCCGGGCCAAACTGGTTATAGATAGCGACATCCGCCGCATCGCGGCCGTAGCCTATCGCCACATAGCCACCGGACAACTCCGGCTGCGTGGCATCGAAGGAATACCAGCGCCCGCCCACAAAGGCTTCAAACCAGGCGTGAAGGTCCATCGGTTGCAGCCCGTAAAGGTAGCCGACGACCATACGCGCCGGAATGCTCAGGCTGCGACACAGCGCTATCCCGAGATGGGACAGGTCGCGGCACACACCCCACTGCCGCATATTGACGTCAATGGCCGAGACATGGGTGTCACCACCGCTGTAAGGGTCAAACCGGATCGTGTCGCGCAGCCATGTCTCGATCGCGGCGACCTGGTTGTAACCGGGTAGCATGCCCGCGGTGATCTCACTCGCCATGGCTCCAAAGCGATCGGATTCGCAATAGCGGCTGGGGAGCAGGTAACAGAAAATGGAGTCGGGCAGGTTCTGTACCTCGACAAACGGCGCGTTCGGCGCGCGGTCTATGGTATCGGCGATCATCACTTCGGCTGCAGTATGCACAGAGAAAGTGCCCTGCGGCGCGACCAGGCGCTGGCAGAGATTGCCATAGACGTCGGTGAATTCGATGACCGGGACGCTGGGCGTCAGCCGGTACTGCTCACTGGCGATCCACTGCTGCGCACCACTGCGGGGTCGCAGCATCATTACGAACGGCGTTGGCACCGCGATATCAAACACCAGATCACACCGCGTATACACCCACATCGACAGACTCCTCAACAGACCAGTTCAGAGACAGTATGCACCATTGCCAGCGACGAAACGCTGTCGCAGGCAATGTTTTATTGCATCAGGGCTTTTGCCTGGCCTTCGCAAACGCCGCCGCCAGCGCTCCCTCGGGCGCTTTGTCCTGCGTACGCGACCCCGGCGCTTTTGACCCGGTGTGTCGCGGCGATCGGTTATCCGGCTGGCCGCCGCGGCGGGGCTTGTCACGGCCCGCCGACTGCTGCTCCTGGCCGCTGTCGGTCAGGCGCATACTCAGGGCGATGCGATTGCGGGGCACATCGATCTCCATCACCTTGACCTTGACGATATCCCCCGCCTTGGCCGCCTCGCGCGGATCCTTGATGAACTTTTCCGACATCGCCGAAATATGCACGAGGCCATCCTGGTGCACACCGACATCCACAAAAGCGCCAAAGCTGGTGACATTGGTGACGGTGCCTTCCAGAATCATATCGACTTTCAGGTCGGTGATTTTCTCTACCCCTTCCTGCAGTCTCGCCGTCTTGAACTCCGGCCGCGGGTCTCGGCCCGGCTTGTCCAGCTCCCGCAGGATGTCAGTGACGGTGGGCAGGCCGACCGTATCCGTGACAAAGTCGGCCGCTTGCACACCGCGCAAAAATGAACTGTCGCCGATCAGGCTGCGCACATCGCGCCGGCTTGCGGTCGCAATATTTTCCACCACAGCATAGGATTCCGGGTGCACCGCTGACGCATCCAGCGGGTTGGCGCCGTCCATCACGCGCAGAAATCCCGCCGCCTGTTGATAAGTCTTCTCACCCATCCCACTGACCTGCAACAGGGTTTGCCGATCCTCGAACCGACCCCGCGCGTCGCGCAGCGCGACAATATTATCCGCGATGCGCTGGCTCAATCCCGATACACGGGTCAGCAGCGGTGCCGAGGCAGTATTCAGGTCGACGCCGACGGCATTCACGCAATCCTCCACCACGGCATTGAGCTGGCGTCCCAGTTGCACCTGGCTCACATCGTGCTGGTACTGGCCGACACCAATGGATTTCGGGTCAATCTTCACCAGTTCCGCCAGCGGATCCTGCAGCCGCCGGGCGATGGACACGGCGCCGCGAATGGTGACGTCCAGATCGGGGAATTCCCGCGCCGCAAATTCCGACGCCGAGTAAATGGAGGCGCCGGCCTCGTTGACCACGACCCGGCGCACATCCAGCTCCGGATGGGCGGCCAGCAGTTCACCGACAAAACGATCGGTTTCCCGACTGCCGGTGCCATTGCCAATACTGATCAGCCTGATGTCGTGCTTTTTTATCATCGACAACAGCAGCGCGGCGGCCTCGCGGGTTTTATTCTGCGGCGGTGTCGGGAACAGAGTGCCGTGATCCACCACTTTGCCGGTGGCATCGACCACGGCCATTTTCACTCCCGTGCGCAATCCCGGGTCCAGGCCGATAGTGGCCCTGGGGCCGGCTGGCGCCGCCAGCAACAGATCCTTGAGGTTGCTGCCGAACACCTTGATCGCCTCCTGCTCCGCGCGCTCGCGCAACTGCGTCAGCAGATCGGACTGCAAATGGGTCAGCAGTTTGACGCGCCAGGTCCAGCGCACCACCTCTGACAGCCATTTGTCCGCGGCGCGGCCCCGGTCCTGTATCTGCCAGTGCGAGGCGATCATCGCCTCACACGGGTGTGCATCCAGCGGCGACTCCTCGGCCGACATGCGCAGATCCAGCGCCAGCATGCCCTCGCTGCGACCGCGAAACATCGCCAGTGCGCGGTGCGACGGTGTGGTTTTATACGCTTCCGTGTGCTCGAAATAATCGCTGAACTTGGCGCCCTCGCGCTCCTTGCCCGGCACCAGTCGCGCCGCCAACAGGCTCTGCTCGTGCAGGAAGTCACGCAGGCGCGCCAACAGATCGGCGTCCTCGGCAAAGCGTTCCATCAATATCTGCCGGGCGCCGTCCAGCGCCGCTTTCACGTCAGCGAAACCTGCGTCCGGGTTCAGGTAGTCGGCGGCGACCGCTTGAGGATCGAGTGTGGGGTCATCAAACAGGGCATCCGCGAGCGGCGCCAGACCCGCCTCCCGTGCGATCATCGCCTTGGTGCGCCGCTTGGGTTTGTAGGGCAGGTACAGGTCTTCCAGTCGGCTTTTGGTATCCGCCGTGCGAATCGCCTCTGCCAGTGGTGGCGTCAGCTTACCCTGTTCGGTAATGCTGGCCAGGATGGCGCTGCGGCGCTCTTCCAGTTCGCGCAAATACCGCAGGCGCTCCTCCAGTAGCCGCATCTGGGTGTCGTCGAGCCCGCCCGTTACCTCCTTGCGATAACGCGAGATGAACGGCACCGTGGCACCCCCATCGAGCAGTTCCACCGCCGCGATAACCTGTTTTTCATCAACGGCGAGTTCTTCCGCCAACAGCCTGGAAATGGATTGAGTCATGTGTGGCGAGATTCCTGAGGGCAATAACCAGGGGAAACCGGGAGCAACAGTTGCCTCACAGATGAGCCGTGGAGGCCAGCGAAGGCAACGACTTCCGGGGTTTCAGGGCTGCATCAGGCCGCGTGTACGGCTGTCCGTGAACAGGCGTACACGCGGCCTCAGCACTAGCCGGTCCTAGGCCGCGGCCGCTTCCGTTTCTGCTTCGGTTTCAGCGGGCTCCAGTTCCGCCAGCTTGGCTTCCAGTTCCTTGATGCGGGCCTGCAGCTCGGCGTTTTCAACCTTGGTCTTGTTCAGCGTTTTCTGCATCAGTGCATTGGCTGACGTTTTTTCCGCAAGCTTCTTTTTGTTCGCGTCAAGATTCTTTTTCATCGCCGCGGGATCGTACTGTTTGAGCGCCTTCACTTCCGCGCGCTCTTCCGCCAGATTCTTTTGCAGCTCCTTGATGCGCTTCTTCTGCGCGTCTATTTCGGCCGTCAGGTTTTCACAGCGGTTGTGCAGTTCGCGGTTGCGCTGTTCGACGCGTTTGTTCGCCGAGGCCTCTGCAGATTGCGTGGTGAGCTGTGCCAGTTGTTTGGCAATGATCTCCTGCTGTTCTTCGTGCTTTTTGAGGTGAAGTTCGATTTCGGCAGTTTTTTCATCCAGTTGAGTCTGGTACTGCGCCCGGAGGTTGTCCTCCAATTCAATAATCTTTTCCAGTTTCTGTGCTGTGAGCATTCAGTCGTTCCTGCGAGGTATCGGTTCAGAGTGTATGAAACACAAGGTTGATGGGTGTTTTTTCACTGCTGCAGGTGCCGAGCGGTGAAAAAGTGCGCGCACTATACCCTAAAATGCGCTGTATTTGCAGGCTTCATCAACTATTCACAATCCTGGGCGAGCAAAAAAGGCGGCGGCGGCGCCGGAACCTCACAAATTGCGTCTCAGCAGCGCGCGAAACAGGTCTTTCCAGCGCCAGCGCACTCACTGGCGCGTATTCAGGGCTCGGGCTATGATGGCCGTTCCAGCGACTCCAAATACGCACAGGCTGGGGTGGCCGACTCTCGCCGGCACGCTGGTTTGTGCACCGACACCCAGGTTGTAGAGGTCCATGATCGACAGATATTCGCAGAAAAGCCGCGCTGCCAGAGAACTGGACGCCGCCCTATCCCGCGCCAACAGTTTTCAGCAGTGGCAAGCCATCGCCGAGGCCTATGATCGAAAGACCGGCCGCGACGTCTGGCGCGAAAAAGCGGACTCGCCGCTGTACGACAATGTCAGTATCGATACGCGGTTGCAGCGGCTGCGTAAACTGCGCAAACGCGGCGACGACCAGGGTTTGCTGTTCGCGCTCAGCGAGGGCATACACGGCAATATGGCCGGCATGGGCAACCCAAAGCTGTACAGCAAGGCGCGCTCGGGAACAAAACGGCTGATCACCGAGTATATCGACGAGATTTGCGATGCGCTTGAATACTTCTCCCCACGCCACTTTGACGGCATTTCATGGGTGGATCGCATCGAGTTCTTCCAGATCGCCAGCCATTGTTACGGCCGCTCGGCGCTGATGCTCAGCGGTGGCGGCACACTGGGCTATTTCCACTTCGGGGTACTGAAAGCACTGATCGAGCAAAAATTGTGTCCGGTGGTGATTTCCGGGGCCAGTGCCGGCGCCTTCGTCGCGGCCATTGTGGGCGCACGCAGTGACAGGGAGTTCCTGGCGCTGTTCGAAAACAATGTGCTGGCGAAGGCGCTGACGGAAAACCGGGACAACATCAAAATCGGCTTTGGCATGGGCAAGCAGATCGATATGCGCGCGATCAAGCGGGAGATGGCCAAGCTGATACCGGATCTCACGTTCAAGGAAGCGTACGAAAAGACTGGACGCAGTATCAATATATCGATTTCGCCGGCAGAACCGCGCCAGAATTCGCGGCTGCTGAACCACATCGCCTCCCCCAATGTCACGCTGCGATCCGCCGTGTTGGCATCCACCGCACTGCCCGGTGTCTTCCAACCGGTACAACTGGAGGCGCGCAACGTCAACGGCGACATCAAACCCTACCTGCCGTCACGGCGCTGGATCGATGGCTCGTTTTCACAGGATCTGCCCGCCAAGCGGCTGGCGCGCCTGTACGGGGTGAACCACTTCATCGTCTCCCAGGTAATGCCAGGGCTGGGCCGTGAACCCAACACCCGGCCCGGCTTGCGCAAGATCGTGTCAGATGCCTCAGTGGCTGCCACCAAACAGATGCTGCGGGGCTATCTCGATTTCTTCCAGCGCTACGGCAGGATGGGACCGCAGATGGGCACCGCCCTGAACGCGGCTAATGCCCTGATGGAGCAACAGTACACCGGGGACATCAATATCTTCCCCGGCTACGGCCTGTCCGGGTTGGGCAAGTTACTGAAGATGATGTCCGAGGACGAGATGGCGGATCTGATCAAGGCCGGGGAGCGCGCAACCTGGCCCAAAATCCCCATTATCGACACCACCACCCGCATTGGCCGGACACTGGACAACATCCTCCACTCGTTTGAGGTCGATCAGGCGCACTGGCTGCGCACCGCGCCACAGACAGACGCGGCGCTGGATGCCGACGTTCGCCGGGATGGCAAAAAACCCGCCACAGCGGCCAAAGCCAAACGCAGCAAGCGAGTGTCGGCCATCATCTCAAACAAGGCAAAGGGTAAAGCGGCAGCCTGAACGGCTGCCGCTCACAGGGGGCAGGTGGTACGGCCTGCCTTACGGCTGGTCCGCCGGCACAAACTCCAGCACCTGCTGGAAGGTCGGCCGGTTGGTGGTGCGGAAGGTATCGGGGATCAGGCCGGGCACAAAACTGGATAGCTGCCCTTCCAGCAGCCAGCTGCTGGGGTCCTCACCGCGCTCAGTGACCAGTTGCTGCGCGACGTCATCCACCACCTGCCACAGCGAGTCGCGACAGTTCTCAAGATCACCAGCACCGCAATAGCTCAGTGCGAACTTGCCCTGCACATCCTCACCCAGAAGGGTGCGCAGGTCCTTGTCCACATAGCTGGCACCCTCAGGGGCGCTGGCTGGCGTATGGTCTCGCGTACTGCCGAGATCCAGCGTACTGGTGAGATCGCCAAACACCGGGCGCATGACAGCGTCCGCCAGCGGTTGGAACAACGCGTCCATGATCGTCGGCCCGGCACTGTCGTAGAAGCCATCGTTGTCGGCGTCCAGTCGCGGCGCGTCATCGGCGACCCAGGCATCCAGTATGTCGACGATCTGCGCGGCCAGCGGGCTCGGCGCTTCGCTGCCGCGCAGCACCTCACTGATCACCGGCCACACGGGAGAACGCGTATCCTCGGTGGCCGCCCGGTTCATCACGCTGACCACACCGGCCAGGTCAATCTTGTCGGGGATCTGGTCGAACAGCTGGACCCTGTGCACCGAGCCGTAGGGGGTGCCATCACCGTGCATGAAGCCGGGAGCGGACTGGTTGTTCCAGTTGAAAAGACGCCCGCCCGGGCCTCCGACAGCGTGCGGATGCTCATCCTGCTCAAGGAAGCCCTGCCACTCGTACTCACCGGTACCCCAGGTCGGCAGCCGCCGGTCGAGGCCCTGGGCGCGCACCGGGAGGTAGCCGGAGCTGAAGTAGGCTGTGTTGGTGCGGGACATATAGCCCCAGTTGAAAGTGAAGCCAAATTTGTTGGCGGTCTCCCAGAATTTCTCCGGTGTGCTCGCCTCGCCCTCGGTCATGGACTTCAGTGCCGCCAGGTTGAGGCCGTCGCGGGTATAGGTAGAGCGCTTGCGTGTCAGTGCCACCGGCTGCCCGTTGGAGGTCGCCGTGCCGATCATCGGCCCGTGAACAGATACCGGGTATACCAGCGGTGTGCCGGCAAGGGTGCCGGCATTGAATATCTCAAACGGGATACACTCACCCTCGAACACATAGTGCAGTGACTCGCGCGTGGGTTCTGACTCGTCGGGATTGCACAGCAACTCGACATAGACATCGCGGACATCGTGATTGGCCGAGGTCAGGCTCCATGAGTAGTCCTGGGTGCGCCCGACCAGCAAGTACATCGCGAGACCGGGCACGGCCGCGCCCTGTGCCTCGATTCCCGGCGCACTCAGGTGTATCTGCATCACAATCTCGGGATAGTAATACCCCAATTGCGGGCCCATTACCGCCAGATTGGTGGCGTTGACCGTCTCGGGAGAATCCATGATCAGGAAATTGGATGCCAACCGGTCGACCGGGGGGCCCGCCGCCGGGATATACACCGGGTATTCCTCATCCTGCGCTGCCAGCGACTGGCTTACCGCCACCGTGGTGGGCTGCACGTCGGGGGCGCGCGGATCCAGATTGACAATGGAGCCGGCATCGATCACCGCCGAGCCGGTGACTGTACCGCCTGTCATCGGGCCGTAGTCAAACCGGGTGGCGATGGTTGTCGGCGCCTCCGGGTCGTTAAACAGCATCGCATCCTCCCAGGCCAGTTGCCCCACACCTTCGCCGAGTCCGCCGATCAGCGTGGACAGGAAGTTGGCGTTCTGCGCCTCGCTACCGCCGCCGGCACCGAAGATGGAGCCGATGAATGCAGTGGTCGCGATCACATCGTTGACCGTCACCGGGTCCGGATTGGGGCCTTTGGATTCAACCTGGGCGTTATAGCCATCGGCATAGGCCTGCGCATCGGCAATGATCTGTCGGCCCTCGTCACCGTACTCTTCAATGAGAAGGGCGATCTGGTCGGTTACCAGCTGTTCGGTGGCGGCGCTGGGAATAAACTCCTGCCCGCTGGTCACCAGCCCAAAGGCGTTGATACCGGGCACATCGGCGACCGCGACCCGGGCCGGACCGCGCCCCAACTGCACCAGGAAACTCCGGTCGCGGGCGGTAACCCAACCGGCGCCAAACGACAGGTCATCGCGCGTCTGGCCGGTGACATGAGCGACGCCGAATTCATCGTAAAGAATTCGGGTGCCTGGGCGCCCGGTGGGCTCCTCCGTGGTCTCACCAACCGGTTTGAAATCCTCGCGCAGAAACAGGTTCTCAATGTCGGCATCGGTGACATTGCCCCGCAGCGGGGTCAGCGCATCGTAGAGCGGCAACTGGTCGCGGGAATTGTCCGTAGTTGGAAGGCCGCCGAAGTTGCCGGGCGGCAGGATGTAGTATGCCCGGTCTACCAGTGCCGGTGGCTGCACCGGAGGGTCAACGACAGCGGCGCCGTCATTGTTATTGTTAGAGCCGTTGGAGCAGGCTGTCAGGGACAGCGCGATCGCGAGGCCGGGGGCCACTAACAAACGGGCAGCAGTGTTCTCGGGAAAAACGGTGGATCTGGTCATGACGGGCTCCTTTGGGTGGGCGCAGCATTGTTATGTCTATCATTACTATAGAGTCTCTGGCGCCACTTTACGGGAAACGCCAGAGAAAGCGCACATCCCATCGACCATCGCCGATGAGAATGGACACATTCGATCAAACGGTTGTACGACCGGATAAGGCGTACAAAGTTCCTTACTCCGGTTGCGGATCAGGGTCGAGAATATCCTGCGTGCGCAGCTCAAAATCACTGGCATCGTGTCGCTCCAGCAATTGCCGTGACTTGTCGCCAAACGGCCGATTCACCATCGTGCCGCGCTTCACCGCCGGTCGCTGCCCGATCTCCTCGACCCAGCGAATGAGGTTGGTATAGGTGTGTACCTGCAGGAATTCGGCAGCGTCGTAGACGAGATTGCGCACCACACCACCGTACCAGGGGTATATAGCCATATCCGCGATGGTGTACTCATCGCCACAGATATACTGCCGCTGCGCCAGGTTTTTATCCAACAGGTCCAGCTGCCGTTTGGCTTCCATCGCATAGCGATCTATCGCGTACTGGATCTTGATCGGCGCATAGGCATAAAAATGACCAAAGCCCCCGCCCAGCAGGGGCGTCGCGCCCATCTGCCAGAACAGCCAGGACAGGCACTCGGCGCGTGCGGAGGGATCGGTGGGGATAAATTCGCCAAACTTCTCCGCGAGATAGAGCAGGATAGCGCCGGATTCAAAGACGCGCGTCGGCTCGGGCGTGCTGTGATCCATCAGTGCCGGAATTTTGGAATTGGGGTTGACGCTGACAAAGCCGCTGCCGAATTGTGAGCCGTCGCCAATATTGACCAGCCAGGCATCGTACTCCGCGCCCTCATGCCCTTTAGCCAGCAACTCCTCCAGCAAAATGGTGACCTTGACCCCATTGGGCGTACCCAGCGAGTACAACTGCAGCGGGTGTTTGCCCACCTGCAGCGGCGTGTCGTGCTGGGCGCCGGCGGTTGGCCGGTTGATGTTGGCAAACGCCTGCCCGTTGTCTGGATCCCACTGCCAGACTTTCGGCGGTACATAGGATGTGGTTTCGGCCATAGCAGCTGACTCCGAGGTTAGGTTGAAAGGTGATATCGACAGACGATGTCATCAAGCCAGCGGGCAACTATACAGGGAATTCAGCAAAAATCCCTCACCGCTGGAGCTCAGCCATGCGATCACCGGAGAACGAACCCGCATACAGCTTGCCCTGGTACTCGATGGCGACTGTGGCCGGGCCAAAGGGCCCGCCTTGTTCGGCGCGAAAGATCTGCTGCGTTGCGCCCGTTGCGGTGTCTACCGCTATCAATTCATAGCCAGCGCCACAGCTGCCCTGCGTCAACCCGAAACAGGGGAACATGGTCAGTGGCGAGAGGTGAGAGGCGAGCAACAAGCGGCCATCATCCAGCCAGGCGGAATTGTCGATGTTCGGTACGTGTACCGTTTTCAGTAACTGTTCCGTTGCCACATCATACTGGCGCAGTTCCTGTTCCAGATAGTTGTTTACCCAGATGCTTTTGCCGTCGGGCGCGACCTCAATACCATTGGGCATTCTGGCGACAGTGTTGGCCATTACATGCATCCCCGCGCCCGGGCTCCAGCGCCAGACATGGCCCTTGTTCAGTCCCAGCATCGAGCCCAGTTGTGCCAGCAATTCATGCTGCCGCTCGTACATATGCGTCACCGCGAAGCCGCCATCCGGCAGCGCCACCACATCGTTCAGGACAGCGTAGTCGGGGAATGTAACGCAGCCGCGCCACGCCAGCGAGGGAGGGGCGGTGTTGTCAGGCGCCGGTCGCACTTCATAGAACAACACCTGCTCCAGGTTGCTGTGATTCACAACCAGCAACTGCAGCGTGTTGCCCCGTGGCGAGAGGTAGATTCCGTGAGGCGACAGCAGGTCCGGAACGGGGCAATCGGCCTCTCCCCAGTTCTTGCCACTGGCTCCCGCCGCGATATTGCCAGTGTCGACCAGGCGTGTGAACTCGCCGCCTGCTGCGGGCTGAAACCAGGTGAGCGCACCCTGCAATTTGCCGCCGTCACCGTACTCCGCGACCAGTATGCCACCGGCATCGGGCAGGGCCGCCAGATCTTCCGGCATCTGCACCCCGCAAAGGGGTGTCACGTTGCCATCGGGTTCGCAGCTCATTTCGATATCGCCGCAGGCGACGACGGACAGCAGAACAGCGAGGATACTCAGGCGCCAGATTGAAATAACCATGCAAAACTCCTGAACGTGTGTGTTGTGCGCAAGTATAGCTGCTGTTGGCGTGAGCGGGGAGGGCCGGTG
>CAXBLZ010000075.1:0-19485 GCA_963976735.1 uncultured Halioglobus sp. | reverse complement strand
ACGCGGCTGACATCCACGGAGACATTCAGTACCGGTCCTGAACCGCCGCCAAAAATCACGCCGCGCAATGGGGTGACATCGTAGTAGTCGCGGCCAAACGCAGTCACGATGTGCTGGTTGCCAGCCATGCTGTCATTGGTGGGATCGAACTCCACCCAACCTTCCTCCGGGCAGAAGAAGGCGATCCACGCGTGCGTCGCATCGGCCCCCACCAACTTTTGCTGACCCGGCTTGGGCAGTGTTTCGATGTAACCGGACACATATTTCGCTGGAATTCCCATCGCCCGCAAGCAGCCTACCTCCAGATGGGCAAAGTCCTGGCAGACACCCTTCTTGTGCTTCAACACATCGGTCAGCGGCGTGGCGATGGTGCTGAACTGCGGGTCGTAAGTGAACTCCTTGAAAATACGGCGAGTGAGTTCGGCGACACAGGATTTGAGTGAGCGCTCCGGAGCAAACGAGGGGCGAGCATACTCCGCCAGCACGTCAGTGGCCTCGATCAATGGCGAACTCAACAGAAATTCACGCGCTTCGATGACTTCCGGTTTGCTGGCGCTGCGAAAGTAGGCTAGTGCCTCGCGGTAGGAAATACCCAGGTCCAGGTTGGGCGCCATATTCCTGTCGGCAACTTCTACCTCGCTCACGGCGGTAATGCTCAGTTCGCTGTGTGCTTTTTGTATCTCGAAATGAAAGGCCTTGTTGCCGAAGTAGTCCGTGCGCTTGTGCGTTGTCGAAGGCAGCGGTGAGAGCGTGATGCGATTGCTCAGGCAATGCTGTCGTGCGGTATCCCGTGGAATGATGTTGGCAAGGTTGTAACAGCGAGTGACTCGAGCGGAATAGTTGTAGCGCGTGATATGTTTAACTCGATAACGCATTACTGCACGCCCCAGAAACTGGTGACCAACTGCTGCTCGTCGGTGCGGTGATCGAAATGCTTGTCGCTGATAATGCGGTTGAACTCCTGCAGCAGCGCTTCCAATTGCGACAGCAACTGGCCCATTTCATCGCGGGTCGATGATGTCGTTTCGAGTAATTGCGGCAGGCGTGATAGTCGCAGGCTGGTCATAGCCTCAAGCAGGGCGCGGTCTTCCTCGCCGAGCTCGCCCGGTTTGATATCCGCTTTGGGCAGCTCCGCCAGGTGTTGTTGTAACTGTTCCAGTTGGAACAACAGCGAACGCGGGTTGCTGTCATCGAGCAGGACCAGTTCCAGACCGAGTTCAATGCCCCGGCGCTGGCGACCGTGCCTGCGATAGGTGATGAGCACTTCCATGGAAACCAGAAGCGCTGTCAGCAGCGTGGGTTGGTCCGACTCACTGACCACAGGTGTGACCAGACAGCGCACGGTATTGAGGATTTGCAGTGAGCGCTCGATGCGTTTGCCCAGCTGCATAAAGCGCCAGCCAATGCCGCGAACCATGCTCTCGTGCATTAATCCCGACAGCGCCGTCAGCGTTGTCACCAGTGGGTCCAGCGCCTCTTCCGGAGCGGAGGTCAGCCCGCTGTCGAGAGCGAGGTCCAGTTCTTCCATGGCGTCGCGCAAATCGTTAATGATGCGCATGGTATCGGTGGACAACAATTCTTTCGATTCGTCGGCAGCAGACAACATCGCATTCAATGTCGATTTGACACTGCCGGCGCGGCTGCCGTCGCGGATGATATGCAGCAACTCTTCATCCGGCTTGGCCAGTAGTTCGCTCGATGCAACTTTGAACCCTGGAAGGGTAGCGGTGATGTCGCTCACGGTATGTAACAGGATTTTCTGGGCGCTGGGTGTGATGGGATCTTCGCCGTGCAGCAATACGAAAACCGTGCGCAACAAACGCAGTGACGCCTCTGCCCGCTCTGCATAGCGGCCCATCCAGTAGAGGTTTTCCACCACACGGCTGGGCAGGCTGAGGAGCGGGGAATCCGCTGCGATACGAATACTGTCGGGGGCGCGGTCTATGCTGGGTGTGCGCTCGGTTTCGGTGGCGGTAACCCAGGTATCCTTGCTGGGAGAGCCCGATTGCATGCTGATGACACCGTTACCGGTGCCAGCCCCGATTCGGGTCAGTCCGCCTGGCAGGACTTTGTACGAATCCTCGGTGGCCACAGAAAATGTGCGCAACAGTGCGGGACGCGGTTCCAGCATGCCGTTTTCAAAGGCCGGGATATGCGGTTTTTCAAGGCGTTCCTGAGCCACGTATTGATAGCGCTTGCTGTGCACTGTCGCGAGCAACTGGTTGAGCTGCTCATCGTCGAGGTCGCCACCCCAGACACTGGTGATCCCGCTGCCCCGATACGCGGGTTTGATGATGAGTTCGCGGATATTGCTGGCAATGTACTTGAGGTCCTTTTCGTCGCCGGCCCAATAGGTTTTGACCGAGGCCAATCGGGGCTCGCGCCCCAGCAGGTTCTTGCTGATTTCGGGCAGGTACTTGAGGAAAATAGGGTTCTCCAGCACACCGCTGCCCAGGGGGTTGGCCACTACCACGCGGCCTGCACGCACAACTTCCAGCAGACCGGGTACACCGAGGCGAGAATTGCTGCGCAACTCCACCGGATCGCAGAAGGCATCGTCCACTCGCCGCATCAACACGTCGACGCGCTTCAGCCCATCCATGGACTTCATCCAGAGGAAGCCGTTGCGCACCATCAGGTCGCCGGACTGTACCAGTGGGAAGCCGAGGTAACTGGCCAGATAGGTGTGCTCGAAATAGGTCTCGTTCTGGCCACCCGGGGTCAGCAGTGCGATCAGGGGTGCCTCATCTGAGGGGGATAGCGACATCAGTTTTAGACGCAGGCGCTGGTAGAAGCTGGCGATGCGGTGTACGTGGCTGTCGCGATAGAGACTGGGGAACACGCGCGACATCACAGTCCGGTTTTCCAGCACATAGCCGACCCCACTGGGCGCCTGGGTGCGATCAGACAGTACGCACATGGTGCCGTCCCTGCGCCGAATCATATCCACGGCGTGTAGAATCAGCTCGTGCTCTCCCGGCATCTGGATGCCCTGGCAGGCGCGCAGGAAACCGCCGTGGCTGAACACGGCTTCTGGCGGCAGCAAGCCGTGGCGCAGCAGCGTCCTGGGGCCATACAGATCGCGCAACAAAAGATTGAACAGCTCCGAGCGTTCCAACAGGCCCGCCTCGATCCGCGCCCAGTCCTCGCTGCCGATAATGTAGGGTACCGGATCCATTTCCCAGCGACTGCTGGGACCGCCTTCACCGCTGTAGATATTAAAGGTGGCACCATCGTCGCGCAGGATACGGCGCGCTTTCTGCTCGCGTTCGCGCAGCGCATCGGCACCCAGGTCGCGCAGGCTGCCCAGCATGTACTCCCACTCGGGTTTGACGGTGCCCTCTGGCGTACAGGCGTCGTCGAGCAGCCCACTGCGACTTTTGTATTCCAGTGGCAGTAGCGGAACGACCTGATTCTGCGCCTGTGATTGGCCGGATTCTGGAGAAGTTACGGGGTTGGGCACAACATCATATACCTGTGGTAATTGCGTCAAAGCAGGGGCGGATCAGGCCGGTCTGCGACTGCGTGTCGCCCGACCGCCCCTAGTATAGCCGCAAAGCGACCGTGTTGACGATGTCAGCTTCGACGCGGGCTGCGCATGTCCAGTATGTACGGGTACTCCCCGGGAGACTCCTCCGGTGGCGGTGCCATGGGCCGCGGCGGGTGCTGATCCGGGAAAAACTCTCGCAGTGCGTCCACTTCCGGCTGCGGAATAAAAGGTCCCTGCGTATGGGACAGCACACCGAAACGGTTGATCCGTCTCGATTCGGCTTCAAACGCATTCACCGGGAACGTCTCGTAGGTGCGCCCTCCCGGGTGCGACACATGATAGGTGCAGCCGCCCAGTGAGCGCCCGTTCCAGGTGTCGATCAGGTCGAACGTCAGCGGCACATGCACCCCGATCATCGGGTGCAGGGCCGATGGCGGTGACCAGGCCCGGTAGCGCACGCCGCCGACGTGCTCCGCGTGTCGGCCGGTGCTGCGCATCGGTACACGGCGGCCGTTGCAGGCCAGCACATAGCGCCCCTCGGTGAGGCCGGTGGCCCGTATCTGCAGGCGTTCGACTGATGAATCGACATAGCGTGACGTGCCAAAACTGGTGGTCTCCTCGCCCAGTACATGCCATGGTTCCACGGCCCAGCGCAGTTCCAGTTCGATATCGTCCAGCTGCACGCGGCCATAGTGCGGAAAACGAAACTCTTCAAAGGGCGCCAGCCACTCCAGGTCAAACGGGTAGCCGTGCTCGCGCAGGTCCTCCACCACATGCTTCATATCCTGCCAGATGTAGTGCGGGAGCATGAAGCGGTCGTGCAATTCGGTACCCCAGCGGATCAGCGGCTTGTGATAGGGCGTGTGCCAGAAGCGTGCGACCAGGCAGCGCAACAGCAGTGCCTGCACCAGCGCCATGCGGTTGTGCGGCGGCATTTCAAAGCCGCGAAACTCGAGAATACCGAGGCGCCCGGTGGCGCTATTGGGAGAGTACAGCTTGTCGATACAGAATTCTGCGCGGTGCGTATTGCCGGTGACATCGATCAGCAGGTTGCGAAACAGGCGATCCACCACCCAGGGCTGCGGTGTTCCCTCAATGCCTGACATCTGGGCAAAGGCGACCTCCAACTCGTACAGCATTTCATCGCGGCCCTCGTCGACACGCGGCGCCTGGCTGGTGGGGCCGATAAACATACCGGAGAATAGATAGGAGAGGCTGGGGTGGTGCTGCCAGAAGGTGATCAGACTGCGCAACAGGTCCGGCCTGCGCAGCAGCGGGCTGTCGGCGGGCGTGGCGCCGCCCAGCGTGATGTGATTACCACCGCCGGTGCCAGTGTGGCGGCCATCGAGCATGAACTTCTCGGTGGAGAGGCGGGACAGCCGCGCCTCCTCGTATAGCGTGGTGGTGGTCGCCACCAGTTCATTCCAGTTGTTGGATGGGTGCACGTTCACCTCGATCACGCCTGGATCCGGCGTCACCAGCAGTTTGTGCATTCGCGGGTCGCGCGGCGGCTCGTAGCCCTCGATAAGCACTTTCACCTGCAGCGCTGCAGTGGTTTGCTCAATCGCGGCGATCAGTTCGACATAGTCTTCCAGGTACTCCAGCGGCGGCATGAACACATACAGCCGACCCTTGCGGACTTCGACACACATAGCGGTACGCACCACCTTTTCGTACTCCACCGGCTCAAGGTTGTCCTGTTCCGCTTTTTCCGCAGGCGCGGCGAAGTGCATATCAGCGCGCTTTGCCAGCGGGTCACGCGGCTCGAAGGGGTCGCGCTGGGGCTGGACTCTGTCCGCCTTTTTGGCAATTTCCGGCAGTTCGTTGAGAGGCAGGCGCAATCCCATCGGCGAGTCGCCGGGGATCAGGGTAATGCGTTCACGCCGCAGCGGCCACAGACTGCTGCGCCAGGTTTTCTGGTCCTCGGCAACGGGCCATCCGGTGCTGCGTTGCAGCGGGATGACGACGCCTGAGGCCACACCAAAACCGCGCTCGATCAAACGCGCCAGGCGGCGGCGATCAAGGTTGCCCTTGAGTTTTTGCGCGAGGATATCCAGGTTCTCGGGCAGGGTCTGCTCCTGCATCAGGTAGTGCAGGCCGTCCTCATAGGCTGGCTGGCAACAGGCGCGGGGCAGTGCGAGCAGATCGCACAGGTACTCTCCGAAGCGCGCCGCGATAGCATCATCGTAGCCGTAGTCTTTATCCACCCGGGCCAGCAGGTCCGGGTTGTCCCACAGCGGCTCGCCGTCCTTGCGCCAGAAAACACCCAGCGCCCAGCGCGGCACCTCCTCGCCCGGATACCACTTGCCCTGCCCATAGTGCAGCAGGCCCTTGGGCGCAAAGTGATCGCGCAGGCGCAGCAACAGTGTCTTCGCCAGGCTCAATTTGTCATCGCCGAGTGCGTCGGTATTCCACTGTGCGGATTCCATGTCATCAATCGAGACGAAGGTCGGTTCGCCGCCCATGGTCAGGCGTACGTCCTCGCGTTCAAATTCTTTGTCCACCGCCTGGCCCAGCGCCATGATCTGCTGCCACTGCGCCTCGGTATAGGGTTTGGTGACGCGCGGGTCCTCCAGTATCCGCTCCACGGTGTTGCTGAAGTCGAACTCGACCTCGCATTTGTCGGTGGCGCCGGCAATCGGCGCCGCAGAGACCGGGTGTGGCGTGCAGGCCAGCGGGATATGCCCCTCGCTGGCGAACAGGCCGGAGGTGGGGTCCAGGCCCACCCAGCCGGCGCCGGGCAGGAATACCTCGCACCAGGCGTGAAGATCGGTGAAATCCTCCTCTGCGCCGGAGGGGCCATCCAGCGATTTCTCGTCGGGCTTGAGTTGCACCAGATAGCCCGAGGCAAAACGCGCGGCCAATCCCAGGTGTCGCAGCATTTGCACCAGCAGCCAGGCGGAATCCCGACAGGAGCCTTTCGCTTTCTCCAGTGTTTCCTCCGGTGACTGCACACCGGGTTCCATGCGCACCAGGTACTCGATCTCCCGCTGCACCTGCTGGTTCAACTCCACCAGAAAGTCATTGATGGCGCGCTTTTTGGTGTTCACCCCGGCCAGGAACTTATCGAACAGCGGGCCGCCTTCCAGCTTTTCAAGATACGGCAGCAACTCCTTTTTTACCTGCTCCGCATAGTTAAAAGGAAAGTTCTCCGCGTACTCCTCGACGAAAAAGTCGAACGGGTTGATCACCGTCATGTCGGCAATGACTTCGACATCGACTTCGAATTCCGTGCATTTCTCCGGGAACACGAGACGGGCCAGGTAATTGCCGAAGGCGTCCTGCTGCCAGTTGATGAAATGCTCTTCGGGTTTGATTTTCAGGCTGTAGCTGTGGATGGGTGTGCGCGAATGTGGCGCCGGACGCAGGCGCACCGTGTGCGGTGACATCGATACCGGGCGGTCGAACTTGTACGAAGTGCGATGGTTGATCGCAACGCGAATTGTCATCAGTGTTTACCGTCTGTGTTGGTTGTTCCTGCCTGTCAACTCAGTGTAGCAGTTGCCCGTCTCTCGTCCGTCATAAACCAGGTCTGGTCGATGCTGCGGTAGAGCTGTGTCAGGATGAGTTGGAACCGGTCGAGAAAAATATGCAAATCCTCGCGTGAGCATGCCTCGGCATCGAACGCCGAGAGTTTACGCCTTGCCTTGATCACCAGTTTAGTCGCGTCCGCGTTGTTTTTCAGTGGGGACAGTTCCTGGCGTATGCCGTTGAGGCAAAACTTGATCGAGCGCGGCAACGCGCCCTCCCGCAGTACAAAATCGACCATCGAGCTGGCTTCCACCTGTGGGCCAATTTCACGCTGGTAAGCCCCCATGGCAGACAGCGAGTTGAGCAGGCTGGCCCAGATCAGCGGATCGACCGTGCTTTTCAGGCGCTCATCGCGCAGTAGCGCGGCGGCGCCGACATCGATTACCCGCGTGGTCATATCTGCCCGTTCCAGTAATCGACCCAACTTGATGAAACGGTAGGCGTGACCGCGCGGCAGCGTGGACACAAGCATACCATTGATCATCTGGCAGCGGGCGATAATGGTTTCGAGAAACTGGGAGCGGTTGCGCCGGCCAACACTTTTTTCGGAGTACTCCTGGGCATACAGGTAGAGCTCGTTCACATGCTCCCACGCTTCACTGGGCAGTACGTCCCGCGTGGTTCGCACGTTTTCGCGCGCGGCGCGGATAGAGTTCATAAGGCCGCTGATATTGTCGGGTTCCGCGATCAGGAACTTCATAACATTGGTTTCGTTGTAGGCCCGGTAGTGCTTTGCATAGCTGTCCTCGGCGTTGAGGATTCGCACCAGAATGTCCCAGCCGGGTTCTGCGCCTTTGGGGATGTCCATCACCAGATGGGTATAGGCATACACCAGTCGCGCGGTATCCTCGGCGCGCTCGAGGTAGCGCGCCATCCAGAACAGCCGCTCGGCAACTCGCGATAGCATGCTCATCGGCCTCCCTCCACGATCCAGGTATCCTTGCTGCCGCCGCCCTGGGAGGAATTCACCACCAGTGAGCCCTTGGTCAGTGCCACGCGTGTCAGGCCGCCCGGTGTCACCCAGGTGTCCTTGCCCTGCAGGATAAAGGGGCGCAGGTCCAGGTGTCGCGGTTCCACATGGTCATTGATGTAGGTCGGGGCGGTCGACAGCGACAGAATGGGCTGGGCGATGTAATTGCGCGGATTCTCTTCGATCAGGCTGGCAAATTTGGCGCGCACCGCCTTGCTGGCCTGGGAGCCGATCATCAACCCATAGCCGCCGGATTCATTGGCCGGTTTGACCACCAGCTTGTCGAGGTTGGCCAGCACGTAGTCGCGATCCTTCCTGTTCATGCACAGATAGGTTTTGACGCTGGCCAGCAGCGGCTTCTCGTTCAGGTAGTAGCGAATCATGTCGGGCACGAAGGCGTACACCACCTTGTCGTCGGCGACACCGGCACCCGGCGCATTGGCGATGGCCACGTTGCCGGCCTTCCAGGCGCGCATGATACCGGGCACGCCCAGCGCCGAATCCTCACGGAATACCTCGGGATCGAGGAAGTCATCATCGATACGCCGATACACCACATCCACGCGGATCGGGCCGTCTACCGTGCGCATGTAAACGGCGTCGTTCTCATCGACGAACAGATCACTCCCCTCCACCAGTTCTGCCCCCATGCGCTGGGCGAGGAAGGCGTGCTCAAAATAGGCTGAGTTGTAAATGCCCGGTGTGAGCACCACGATGCAGGGTCGGCGCGAGGACCGCGGCGATAGCGATGCCAGCGTGCTGTGCAGGCGCGAGGGGTAGTCGTCGACCGGCTGGATGCTGTAGTTTTCCAGTAATTCCGGCAATACGCGCTTGGTGATCTCCCGATTTTCCAGCATGTAGGACACGCCGGAGGGGACGCGGAGGTTGTCCTCGAGTACAAAAAATTTGCCGCGCTGATCGCGCACCAAATCGGTGCCGCAGACATGAGCCCACGCACCGTGGCGGGGCGATACGCCCACACACGGTGGCTTGAAATTCCCCGATTCCAGCACGATGTCCGCGGGAACGATGCCGTCGGCAAAGATACGTTGCTTGTTGTAGATATCGTCAATGAAATGGTTCAGGGCGCGGCTGCGCTGGGCGAGCCCGAGGTTTACCTGGGCCCAGTCAGAGGCCGAGATCACACGGGGGATGATGTCGAAAGGCCAGGCCCGATCTATATTTTTCCCCTCGCTGTAAATGGTGAAGGACACGCCCATTTCACGGATCGCCAGTTCTGCCGCCGCCCGCCGGCTGGCCATCTCGTCCTCGGGCAGCGCCTGCAACAGGTTTACCAGCCGGCGGGAGGCCACGCGCGGCTGGCCGGAGCTGGCGATCAGCTCATCGTAGAACGCATCTGCCCGGTAGTTTTTCCAGCTGTTGTTCATGGTGTCTCTTGTCAGTTGCACGAGGCGGTAGCAAGGAGCCACGCAAACGTCGTGCCAGATTGGCGAACTGGCCGTGTTCAAGGTGCGGCGCCGCGAATGACGCCATTGCCATCTGCAACAAAGCCGAGAGAATTCGCACCGCATCCTTCTTTGTAGAGGCGGTTTTAGGGTAGAATGCGCCGCTTTCCGGGGGGCCACGCCAGCGACCGCCCCATTATTGAATGAGGGGGCCAGCATGTTTGACAACAACATGACCATTGAAGGGTTCGACGATGAAATCTTTGCCGCTATCGGCGAGGAAGAGCGTCGCCAGGAAGAGCATATCGAGCTGATAGCCTCGGAAAACTACACCAGCCCGCGCGTGATGCAGGCCCAGGGTACGGTGCTCACCAATAAATACGCCGAGGGCTACCCCGGCAAGCGCTACTACGGTGGCTGCGAGTACGTTGACAAGGCCGAAGAGCTGGCCATTGAACGAGTCAAGGCCCTGTTCGGTGCCGACTACGCCAATGTGCAGCCCCACTCCGGTTCGCAGGCGAATTCCGCGGTTTACCTGGCGCTGTGCAACCCCGGCGACACGGTGCTCGGCATGAGCCTGGCGGACGGTGGTCACCTGACCCACGGCGCCAAGCCCAATTTCTCGGGCAAGCTCTACAATGCCGTACAGTATGGCCTGAATGCGGATACCGGCGAGGTCGATTACGACCAGGTGGAAGCGCTGGCGCTGGAGCACAAGCCGAAGATGATCGTCGCCGGCTTCTCCGCCTACTCACAGATCATGGACTGGGCCCGGTTTCGTGAAATCGCCGATAAAGTCGGTGCCTACCTGATGGTGGATATGGCTCACGTGGCCGGCTTGATTGCGGCCGGTGTCTACCCCAACCCGGTGCCGTATGCGGATGTGGTGACCTCTACCACCCACAAGACACTGCGCGGCCCGCGCGGCGGCATCATCCTGGCGAAAGCCAATGAGGAACTGGAGAAGAAATTCAACTCGGCGGTGTTCCCCGGCGGCCAGGGCGGCCCGCTGATGCATGTCATCGCAGCCAAGGCAGTGAGCTTCAAGGAGGCGCAAAGCCCGGAGTTTGTGACCTATCAGAAGCAGGTGGTGAAAAACGCCAAGGCGATGGCCGCCACCTTTATTGAGCGCGGCATCAAGATCGTCTCCGGCGGCACCGAGAATCACCTGATGCTGGTGGACCTGATCGGCAAGCCCTACACAGGGAAAGACGCCGATGCGGCGCTCGGTGAGGCGAACATCACTGTCAACAAGAACGCGGTGCCGAACGACCCGCGCTCGCCCTTTATTACGTCTGGATTGCGTGTGGGTACGCCGGCGATTACGACGCGCGGGTTTGGTGAGGCGGAGACGGTTGAGCTCACCGGCTGGATGTGTGATGTGCTGGAGTCGCTGGAGAACGGCACTTCGGAGGCAGTGATTGCCGAGGTGAAAGGCAAGGTGCTGGAAATTTGTAAGCGGTTTCCGGTCTACGGCTGATTGATTGTTGCTTCGGAACCCGGTCGATGGCGGTCGGGGTGCCCGAAAAAAGCCACAGCGCATTCCCCGCATTCGGCTGCTGCGCAACTCGACAATTTTTGCTGCGCAAAAATCCGGACTCGAACATTGCTCGCAGAAAGCCCCGAATGCGGGGAATGCGCTAAGCGTGGCCCAATTTTTTCGGGCACCCCGACCGCCATCGACATCCTTTTCTCTAAGCTTATCTATCCATTACCTGCCGACCAAAAAATGTGGCTGAAGGTCAAATTGCTACCAATGCGGGAATCTGCTTCTGGTTAAACATAAACACTCGGAATCCATGGTGGGCACCAGGATATGGGGCTATTTCCCTGATTGAGAATCTCGCTGGATACGAGGGAGTGTGGCGATTGTCAGCCTGTGTGAACAATAGGGCCGCTGCTGAAACTTTCCCCGCCTTTCGGGGGCTTTCTGCGAGGACTGTGCGAGTCCGGATTTTTGCGCAGCAAAAATTGTCGAGTTCCGCAGCAGCCCGAAAGGCGGGGAAAGTTTGCGGCCGTTCATACAGGCTGACAATCGCCACACTCCCGGCTTCAGCGCAGACTGCAAACTATTCCATACGCTCGGTCTCCGCGCGCAGAAGCGAAAATTCCGTACCCCAAATGAGTAAAGCGTCAAACCCGGAAAATATGTTAATGTTCAGCCACTTAGATTCCTGAGATACGCCCATGCACTGTCCGTTTTGCGCCGCTGAAGACACCAAGGTTATCGACTCCCGGTTGGTCGCAGAAGGCGACCAGGTGCGTCGTCGAAGAGAGTGCCTGAGTTGCGCGGAACGCTTTACCACCTACGAGATCGCAGAACTGGTGATGCCGCGGGTGATCAAGCAGAACGGTAACCGCGAACCGTTCGATGAGGAGAAACTGCGCGCTGGCCTGCTGCGGGCACTGGAGAAGCGCCCGGTGTCGGTGGAGGATATTGAGGCCAACATTATCCAGATCAAACACGCCCTGCGCGCTACCGGCGAGCGCGAAGTGCAGTCGCTGGTGGTCGGTGAGCTGGTGATGTCTGCGCTGAAAAAAATGGATCAGGTCGCCTATGTCCGGTTTGCCTCTGTCTACCGCAGCTTCCAGGATATCGCCGAGTTTCGCGATGAAATTGAACGGCTGCAGGCCGAGCCAGCCCCCGATTGACCCGGTGACACTCACCCATGCCCACCCCGTTTGATACCCAGATGATGTCCCGTGCGCTGCAGTTGGCGCGGCGCGGCCAGTACTCTGCGATGCCCAATCCGCATGTCGGCTGTGTGCTGGTGCGCGAGGGGTTGGTGATTGGCGAGGGCTTTACCTGCCCGGCCGGGGGTAATCACGCAGAGGTTGAAGCTCTGAATGCGGCGGGCGATGCGACAGGCACCACTGCTTACGTGACGCTGGAGCCCTGTAGCCATCACGGTAAAACCGGGCCGTGTGCCGAGGCACTGGTACGTGCCGGGGTGGTGAGAGTGGTGGTCGCGATGACCGATCCCAACCCGCTGGTGGCGGGGCAGGGCGTGGCGAAGTTGCGCGCAGCGGGTATCGATGTGGAGTGCGGCCTGCTGGAGCACGAGGCGCGCGCGGTGATTCCCGGATACATCGCCCGCATGACACGGGGACGCGGCCGTGTGAGGGCGAAACTGGCGATGTCGCTGGATGGGCGTACCGCGATGGCTTCAGGCGAGAGCCAGTGGATTACCGGCCCGGCGGCGCGGCAAGATGTGCAGCGCTTGCGGGCGATGAGCTGTGCGATTGTCACCGGTGTCGGCACGGTACTGGCGGATGACTGCGCACTCACGGTGCGCACCGCAGAATTGGGCCTGGCGCCCGAGGCGGCGCAGTTGGCGGCAGGCCGACAGCCTCTGCGCGTCGTGCTGGACTCCGGTCTGCGTACACCGCCGGGGGCGAAAGTCCTCGATGGCAGCGCGCCGACAGTCCTGTGCCACGACCGCACGGTGACTGCGCCGCCGGCGATACTCGCAAGCGGTGCAGAGCGCCTCGCGTTGCGCCGTGATGAGGCCGGGCTGGACCTGGTCGAATTGATGAACTTCCTCGCGGCGCAGCAATGCAATGAAATTCTGGTAGAATCTGGCCCCCGCCTGGCAGGGGCACTGTTGCAGGCGGGATTGCTGGATGAGTTGATCGTGTATATGGCACCCGCCCTGCTTGGCGACAGGGCACGTCCCCTGCTGGCATTGCCGCTGGAGCACATGGCGGATAAGGTGCAACTCACATTGGATGATGTGCGCAAAGTAGGGGCAGACTGGCGCTTTACCGCCATCCCGCACCAGGCGCACACGTTTTCAGATACGCACCAGAGTTAACGAGAAAGCACTATGTTCACAGGAATTATCCAGGCCGTCGGCAGCGTCGCCGCGATGCAGGAGCGAGGAGGTGATCTGCGCCTGCGCATCCATACCGGCAAGCTGCCGCTGGATGACGTCGCGCTGGGCGACAGCGTGTGTACCAATGGCGTGTGCCTGACAGTGACCGAACTGCCCGGTGATGGCTACTGGGCGGATGTCTCCGTGGAAACCCTGAATTTCACCACGCTGGGTGCCCTGAAAACCGGTTCAGCGGTCAATCTGGAGAAATCGCTGACCCCACAGAGCCGGCTGGGCGGGCATATCGTGAGCGGCCATGTGGACGGTGTTGGTGAAGTGGTGAGCTTGAATGAGGACGCGCGCTCTATCCGTGTGGTGGTGCGAGCGCCGGATGCACTGGCCCGCTACATCGCCCATAAAGGGAGCATCTGTGTCGATGGCACCAGCCTCACCGTGAATGCGGTGCACGGTGCGGAATTTGACCTGAATATTATTCCGCAGACCATGACCGAGACGATTTTCGGCCAGTACCGCGTCGGCAGTCGCGTCAACCTTGAGGTGGATGTGATCGCCCGCTACCTGGAGCGACTGATTCAGGGCGATGCCGCTGCCACCGGTGCGGGCGGTGGCCTGTCGATGGATACACTCGCTGAAAACGGGTTTCTGGGCGCGCTGTCCAGAGGGCCGGGGAAACCATGAGTATGGAATTGAATAGCGTAGATGAGTTGATCAGCGACATCCGGCAGGGCCGCATGGTGGTGCTGATCGATGACGATGCAGACAGTAACAACGAAGGCGTGGTGATGGTGGCTGCAGAGCACTGCGAGGCCAAGCATGTGACGTTCATGGCGCGTCAGGCGCGCGGGCTCATCTGCCTGACCCTGACCGAGGAGCGCTGCCGGCAGTTGGACCTGCCGCCGATGGTGGAGGATGCCCAGGGCGAGAAAGCCAACTTCACCCTGTCGATAGAAGCCGCCAGCGGTATTGATACCGGCATCTCCGCAGCGGATCGCGCGCGAACCGTGCAAGCTGCTGTGGCGCCGCATGCGCGACCGTCGGATATCGTGCAGCCCGGTCATATCTTCCCGCTGACAGCCCGTCCCGGCGGTGTGCTGATGCGTGCCGGTCACACTGAAGCCGCCTCGGATTACGCGCGGCTCGCGGGGCTGCTGCCGACGGCGGTGATTGCGGACATACTGACCCCGGCTGGCGAGCTGGCGGATGGGCAGGAACTGCGCGAGTTCGCTGCGCAACACGGTTTGAAAATCGGCTCTATCGCCGACCTGATTCATTTTCGCATGGTGAATGAACGCACAATTCGCCGTATTCGCGAGGGTGTGATAGACACCGAGTACGGAGAGTTTCGCCTGACGGCCTACCGCGACCAGACGGCAGGGGATGTGCACCTGGCGATGTCGCGAGGTGACATTGTGGCCGGTGAACCGACACTGGTGCGCGTGCATGTGCAATCTGTGATGCGCGACCTGGTGACGAGCAAACTGTCAGAGCGACCGACCTGGAGCCTGGGCAGGTGCCTGCAGCAGGTGGCGGCCAGCGGCCGCGGCGTGGTCGTGTTGCTGGCACAGACCGAGCGCCCGGAGCAATTGCTGGCCAGCATCGATATGGCGCTGGGCGAAGCGGGTGCCGCCGCTGGCGCGCCGCCCGATACCTATACCACGGTGGGGCTGGGCTCCCAGATCCTGCAGGATCTGGGTGTCGGAAAAATTCGCCTGATGGGCGCGCCGATAAAGTACAATGCGATTTCCGGTTTTGACCTGGAAGTACTGGATTTTGTGGATCCTGGACAATAGAAGGACAAGGACATGAGTGACATCAAGACCATCGAAGGCACATTCACTGGCGCCGAGGGCAACTACAGCATCGTTGTGGGGCGTTGGAACAGCTTTGTCGTAGAGCACTTGCTGCAGGGCGCAATTGATACCCTGCGCCGCCACGGCGTCGCCGACAAGCAGATCACCATCGTGCGGGCCCCTGGCGCGTTTGAGATCCCGCTGGTGTGCAAGAAAGTCGCGGCGCGCGGGAATGTCGATGCGATCATTGCCCTGGGCGCCGTGATTCGCGGCGGTACGCCGCACTTTGAGTACGTTGCTGGCGAATGCACCAAGGGTATCGCGATGGTCAGTATGGAGTACGGCGTTCCAGTATCCTTCGGCGTGTTGACCGTGGATTCCATTGAACAGGCCGTGGAGCGTTCCGGCACCAAGGCAGGCAATAAAGGCGAAGAGGCCGCCATGTCTGCACTGGAGATGGTCAGCCTGATGGGCAAGCTCAGCTGAATGAATAAACCCGCGCACAACACGCTCGCCGCTGAGCGCCGCAAGGCCAGGCACTACGGCATGCAGGCGCTCTACCAATGGCAAATGGCAGGCGCTTCCCTGGGTGACATCGAGGCAGAGTTTCGCGCCGACTACGATTTTGCACATGTCGATCTGGAGTACTTCCAGGCGCTACTGCACGGGATTCCTGCGTGTGTCGATGAGCTCGATGCCGCGATGGAGCCGCTGCTGGATCGAAAGCTGGATGATCTCGGCCCCGTCGAACGCGCCCTGCTGCGAATGGGTATGTACGAGCTGACGCACCGCATTGATGTGCCGTACAAGGTGGTCATCAATGAGGAGGTGGCACTGGCGAAAAAGTTTGGTGCCACCGACAGCCACAAGTATGTCAACGGTGTGCTGGACAAAGCCGCACGAGAACTGCGCAAGGTTGAAGTCGACGCGGCGTCCTGATGCCACTCGCTGAATTCTCGCTGATTTACCGCTATTTTTCCCACCTCGGGGGCGGCGATGCCGTGGACCTCTCGGTCGGCGACGACTGCGCCATTGTGCGCCTCGAGGCCGGTGAGCGCCTCGCCACCTCGGTGGATACCATGGTTGCGGGGGTACATTTTCCGAAGGACAGTTTTCCCGAGGATATCGGCTTTCGCGCGGTCTCTGCTGCCGCCAGTGACCTGGCGGCGATGGGTGCCCGGCCGCTGGGCATGACGGTCGCACTCACAGTGCCGGAGACAGATGAATTGTGGCTGCACGCGTTCAGCGAGGGGCTGGCGGCAGCGGTGTCGGAATATCGCCTGCCGCTGGTGGGCGGTGACACCACGCGCGGCCCACTGTCGATTTCCGTGCAGGTGCTGGGCGCACTGCCGCCGGACCAGGCGCTGCTGCGCAGCGGCGCACAAGTGGGTGATGAGGTGTACGTGTCCGGTACCCTGGGCGACGCAGCCGGTGCGCTGGCTATCCTGAAGCAGCAGTGGCGGCCCGCTGCCGGGCACACGGAGTATCTGCTGGAGCGCTTCAATCGCCCCAGGGCCAGGCTGGATCTGGGGCAGCAACTGTTGGGGTCGGCCACGGCAGCGATCGATATTTCCGACGGCCTGCTGGCAGATGCCGCGCATATCGCCGCGGCCAGCGGTGTCAGGCTCTGTATCGACCCCGATCGCTTGCCGCTGTCACCCGCATTGTGCTCGCATGAAAATCGGGAGACTATTGTGCGCTGGGCGCTGACCGGCGGCGATGATTATGAGCTGTGTTTCTGCCTCCCGCCCGGTAGTGCGGCCCCGGCAGGCACGACACGGATCGGCCGTGTGGAAGCAGGCGAGGGTGTGGACTGCGGTCTGGCGATTGATACTGCCACCGGCTACCAGCATTTTAGCGACCAGTGAGCGGGTAGCGCGCACTGCGACAAATCAATCCGGGAACGACCATGCCTGCACCGACAGCCAGCACCTCCGCAGCCCACCCCGCCCCTGATTTCAGGCGTCATCCCGTGCAATTCTTGGCGTTCGGATTCGGCAGTGGCCTGTCGCCCAAGGCACCGGGAACGGCCGGCACACTGGTGGCGATTCCGCTGTATCTCCTGATCGCACAGTGGAGCCTGCTGCACTACACCGCTGTCGTGTTGCTGGCGGCACTGGCGGGGGTGTGGATCTGTGGTGCAGCCAGTCGGCAACTGCAGGTTCACGATCACCCGGGCATTGTCTGGGACGAGTTCGTCGGGTTCTGGATCACACTGTGGGCGCTGCCGCCCGACTGGATCTGGGTGCTGGCCGGGTTTGTCGTTTTCCGGTTTTTCGATATTGTGAAACCGTGGCCGATCAGCGTGCTCGACCGCAAGGTCGGCGGCGGGTTCGGCATTATGATCGATGACATACTGGCCGGTGTGATGGCCTGTGTGACACTGCATATTGTGTGGCGTCTGGTGTAGGGCCTATCGGGGGACAGCGTATGTCGATGAAATTGGCAGCATTATTGGCGGGTATCTGCGTGTTACTGACGGTGCAGCGCGCCACAGCGGACCCTGTGTCGGTGGAAGTTGAAGCGCTGCTGGGAACCACGGCAGTGCTAATGATACAGGGTAAGCGCCAGACCCTGAGGGTGGGCGAGTCTGCAGATGGTGTCACCCTGGTGGCGACACAGCCCAGCACGGCGACGGTGGAAATCGATGGGCGAACGCAAACACTGGGCCTCTCGCGACGTGTGGGTACGGCCTATCAGGAGCGCGATGAACAGCTTGTCACCATCGTGCGCGACGCCGCGATGCAGTACCAGACCTCTGCCATGATCAACGGCCACAGTACTCTGGTGCTGGTCGATACCGGCGCCAATGCCGTGGCGATCAGCGCTGACAAGGCCAGGGCTATGAATATCGATTACAGCAACGGCAAGCCTGCCATAGTGGAGACGGCGAGCGGCAAGACAGCCGCTCACGCTATCACGCTGCAATCTGTGGTCGTTGGGGAGATCGAGGTTAACAATGTGCCGGCGATGGTTGTCGATGGTGCCTATCCCACTACCATTTTGCTGGGTATGAGCTTCCTGCGGCACGTCAAACTGCAGGAGCACAACGGTATTCTCTCGCTGTCAAGGAGCCATTAGTCATTGCTCACCCCTTGCGGCGTAATACTGGTAGAATACCCGCCCTTTTCTGACGGATGACTCGCGTGGCTGTACGTTTCATAGAATCCTCCCGTCTTCCCACTGTCTGGGGAGAGTTTGATATTCACGGTTTTGAGGATACCGAGTTCAATAAAGAGCATGTCGTCCTGACCATGGGCAATATCAGCGATGGTCAGCCGGTGTTGGCGCGCGTGCACTCCGAATGCCTGACCGGTGACGCCTTGTTCAGCTTGCGCTGTGATTGCGGCAACCAGCTGCACGCAGCGCTGGAGGCGATCGCCAAAGAGGGCCGGGGGGCGATTTTTTACCTGCGCCAGGAAGGGCGGGGGATCGGCCTGCTCAACAAGATCAAGGCCTACAAATTGCAGGACGCCGGCGCCGATACCGTAGAGGCCAATGAACAACTGGGTTTCGGTGCTGATATGCGCGATTACAGCATGCTGAAGCCGATGGTTCAGCATCTGGGCCTGAAATCCGTTCGCTTGATGACCAATAACCCGCGCAAGGTAGCCGCGCTGGAAGAGCAGGGCGTGATTGTGACGGAGCGCATCGCACTGCACACCGACAGCAATCCGCACAACGAGAAGTATCTGCTGACCAAGGCCGGCAAACTCGGGCATATGTTTGAGGCTGGCGGCGGCTAAGGTCGCTGATTCACCTGCCGCGACCAGCGAGTGAATCCGGCCTGTTCAGCGATCCCGCTCGACGATATACCGCGCCAGATCGCGCAATAAATCGGCAGATTCGCCAAAACTGTCCAGCGCATCCAGTGCTGACGCCAGCAGGCGCTGCGCCTCGGCCTTCGCCCCTTCCAGCCCCAACAACTTGACATAGGTCGGCTTGTTGGCGTCGCCGTCCTTGCCCCGGGTTTTACCCAGTGTTGCCGTGTCTCCCTCGACGTCGAGGATGTCGTCCACCACCTGAAACGCCAGCCCGATGTGGCTGCCGTACTCATCCAGCGCCGTCAACTGCTGCTCATTGCCACCGGCGGCGATGCCTCCGAGGGCGAGTGACGCGCGAATCAGCGCCCCGGTTTTCAGCGAGTGCATCGCCTTGAGCTGCTCCAGCGTCATGTCCGAGTCGGTGGCCTGGATATCGATGAACTGCCCGCCCACCATGCCCGCGGGCCCGGCGGCCTGTGCCAGTACTTTGACCATGGAGATGCGCTGCGCGGCGCTCAGCCCCGGCGCATCCGCCAGCAATTCAAAGGCGCGCGCCTGCAACCCGTCCCCCACCAGAATCGCGGTTGCCTCGTCGTAGGCCTTGTGCAGGCTGGGCTTGCCCCGGCGCAGATCGTCGTTGTCCATGGCGGGGAGATCGTCGTGGATCAGGGAGTAGGTGTGGATGAGTTCGAGGGCGC
>CAXBLZ010000074.1:0-19662 GCA_963976735.1 uncultured Halioglobus sp. | reverse complement strand
CTAGCGCCGGTGAAAACGTCCGCTCTGGTCCGGATCACCGGCAGCGAGCGCCAGACCATCACCCGTACCCAGCTCGTTCCTGTCCAACATTTTGATCTGCAGGCGCACATCGTTGGCAGAATCGGCAAATCGTATCGCCTCTTCTTTCGAAATCAAGTCTTCACTGTAGGCTTTCACCAGTGATTGGTCGAGTGTTTGCATACCAAGCTCTGTCGACTTGGACATCAAATCCTTGATCAGGTGTACCTCACCCTTGCGGATATACTCCGCAACCAGTGGTGAGTTGAGCAGTACTTCCACCACGGGTGTTCGCCCCTTGCCGTCCTTGCGCGGCAGCAACTGTTGGGCGACCATCGATTTCAGGTTCAGCGAAAGGTCCATCCAGACCTGATTGTGCAGCTCGGCGGGGAAAAAGCTCTGTATCCGGTCCAGTGCCTGGTTGGCGTTGTTGGCGTGCAAGGTACACAGGCACAAGTGGCCGGTCTCGGCGAATGTCAGCGCCTGCTGCATGGTTTCTGCGGTGCGAACTTCGCCGATCAGGATGACATCGGGCGCCTGTCGCAACGTGTTTTTCAGCGCCACATCAAAGGACTCGGTATCCATTCCCACCTCGCGCTGGGTGACAATGCAGCCCGCATGCTCATGAATAAACTCTATCGGGTCCTCAATACTGATGATATGACCGCGACTGTTGTGGTTGCGATAGTCCACCATGGATGCCAGGGATGTCGACTTGCCGGTACCTGTGGCGCCGACGAAAATCACCAGGCCGCGTTTTGTCATCGCAAGCTCTTTGATAATCGGCGGCAACCCCAATTCCTCAATGGAAGGAATAACCGTTTGAATACGGCGCACCACCAGGCCGCATTGCCCGCGTTGCACGAAAGCACTGGCCCGAAATCGGCCGAGACTTTCAGTGCTCAGGGCGTAATTGCATTCATGGTGCTTGCGGAATTCGATCTGCTGATCCTGTCGCATGGTAGACAACACCAATTCCCGCGCTTCCTCCTCCGTCACTTTGTGCTTGCTGATCGGATATATCTGGCCATCCACCTTGATGCAGGGCGGAGAGTGCGCCGTGATAAAGCCATCGGAGGCGCCCTCCTTTACCATCCTCTGCAGCAAACCCTCAATATTCATACTGACAGTCCTTCCTCTGCGGCATGCAGCAAGGCAACACCGGCCTAAAAGTTTTCCGGCATCCTGGCTTTTTCGCGCGCAACTTCCTTGGTGATAATTCGCTTCCCAACCAGATCCTCCAGGCACTGATCCATCGTCTGCATGCCCAGTGCGTGGCCCGTCTGGATGGCGGAGTACATCTGCGCCACTTTGTCCTCACGAATCAGGTTGCGTATGGCTGATGTCCCGCGCATGATCTCATGTGCGGCGACGCGCCCGCCGGTAGCGCGTTTGAGCAAGGTCTGCGACACCACCGCCTGCAGCGATTCGGACAACATCGAGCGTACCATGGATTTTTCCGCTGCCGGGAACACATCGATAACCCTGTCAATCGTCTTGGCCGCAGACGTGGTGTGCAGGGTGCCGAACACCAGATGTCCGGTCTCCGCGGCGGTCAGTGCGAGGCGGATGGTTTCCAGGTCGCGCAACTCACCTACCAGGATGATGTCCGGGTCCTCACGCAGAGCTGAGCGCAGCGCCTCGGAAAAACCCAGTGTATCGCGATGCACCTCGCGCTGGTTGACGAGGCATTTCTTGCTCTCGTGAACAAATTCAATCGGATCCTCAATGGTGAGAATATGCTCGTATTTATTGTCGTTGATGAAATCGACCATCGCTGCCAGAGTGGTGGATTTGCCTGAGCCGGTCGGCCCGGTGACCAGTACCAGCCCGCGCGGCATCATCGCGATATCGCGAAAGACCTGGCCCATGCCGAGGTCTTCCATCGTCAGCACCTTGGAAGGAATGGTACGAAAGACACCGCCAGCGCCACGATTCTGGTTGAATGCATTGACACGAAAGCGGGCGACTCCCGGTACTTCAAAGGAGAAATCGGTTTCGAGAAACTCCTCGTAGTCCTTGCGCTGCTTATCGTTCATGATGTCGTAGATAAGCTCGTGAACCTGCTTGTGCTCCATCGGCGGCAGGTTGATACGGCGAATATCGCCGTCTACGCGGATCATCGGTGGCAATCCCGCCGAAAGGTGCAGGTCAGACGCGCCCTGCTTGGCACTGAAAGCCAATAATTCTGTTATATCCATTCTTTGTCTTCTCCCCTGTCGACACTGTGTGTCGACCGCTCCCCGGCCAGCATGGTTCTTATGACAGAGCGTCTCCGCCACCTGATATTATTGTCGTGTCACACTGGCGACAAATCCGCTAACATCCGCGCCATGGACGAACAACAGCTCTCCAAGAATATAGCAAAGCTGCTCCAAAGGGTAAGGCGCGCCGCTGAAAAAAGCCAGTACAGCAGTGCTGATGTCACCGTAATGGCTGCCAGCAAAACCCGCACGGCACAGGATGTACGGGCAGCCTATGCCTGTGGCCTGAGGCATTTTGGAGAGAGCTATCTGCAGGAGGCGGTGCAAAAGATCCGTGAATTGCAAGACCTGCCCGTGATCTGGCACTTTATCGGCCCCATTCAATCCAACAAGACCGCCGGCATAGCCGAGAACTTCGACTGGGTGCACAGCGTGGATCGCGCCAAGATCGCCAAACGCCTCAGCGAACAGCGTCCGGCGGGACTGGCGCCCTTGCAGGTGTGCCTGCAGGTGAATATTTCAGCAGAGGCCAGCAAGTCCGGTGTGAGCCTGGAGGAACTGCCGCAATTGGCCCGCACCGTGCTGGGTCTGCCGCGGCTGACACTGCGCGGACTGATGGCAATACCCGCAGCTGCTGCGGATAGCGAAGCACAACGGGCGGCTTTTCGGCAGATGCGCGACGCGGCCATGCAACTGCGAAAGCTGGCTCCCGACCTCGACACTTTATCCATGGGTATGTCAGCGGATCTGGAAACAGCGATCAGTGAAGGGGCCACCATCATTCGGGTGGGCACCGCCATTTTCGGCCCGCGCGACAGGTGATTTTGACAGATCGCGGCGTGTATACTGCACGACTGTTTTATCTTTGGTAAGCATATGGCTGACGGACACACAGATCTACCGCGTATTGCATTTGTCGGCGCTGGCAATATGGCCAGCAGCATCATTGGCGGCCTCATCGAGAGCGGTCACCCTGCAGCACTCATCAGTGCCGCAGACCCTTTCCCCGAGAGTCTTGAGCGCTTGCTCACCATTGCGCCGCTCGCGGTGTTCAGTGACAACGCCGCCGCAGTCGAGGGCGCGGACATTATTATTCTGGCGGTAAAGCCGCAGGTAATGGCGGAAGCTACCGCGAGCATCGCCGCAGCCGTGCAAGCCAATGGCTCGCTGGTAATTTCCATCGCAGCCGGCATTACCATAGATACCATGCAGGCGAGACTCGGGCCCAATGCCGCCATCGTACGTTGCATGCCCAACACCCCGGCACTGGTCGGCTGCGGCGCAAGCGGATTGTTTGCCAATACCACTACATCAGATCGACAGCGTGAGTTTGCACAGCTGGTGCTGTCTGCGGTGGGCATCACCTGCTGGGTAAACTCGGAGCCGGAACTGGATGCGATTACTGCACTGTCCGGCAGCGGGCCAGCGTATTTTTTCCTGTTAACAGAAGCGATGGTCGAGGCCGGCGTCGCCCTCGGATTGAACCGGGATACCGCCACCCTGCTCGCTACCCAAACCGGCCTGGGCGCCGCCCGGATGGCCATGGATAGCGACGTGGACCTGGTTGAGTTGCGACGCAGGGTGACGAGCCCGGGCGGCACCACCGAGCGCGCGATTCAGAGCTTCGAGGCAGACGGCCTTCGAGATACGGTATCCCGGGCCATGCGTGCAGCCGCGGACCGCGCCCTCGAAATGTCCCGGGAAATGGGTTAGGAGAGATAGCTACTAATGAACGCCCTTTATGCAATTTTGGTTTACCTGATTCAGACATTGCTCAGCCTGTACCTGATTGCAATGCTGCTGCGCTTCGTATTGCAGCTGGTGCGTGCGGATTTTTATAATCCCATATCCCAGTTCGTGGTAAAGATTACCAATCCGCTGGTGGTCCCACTGCGCAGGATTATTCCCGGTTATGGTGGTTTTGATATCGCCACCCTGTTGCTGGCAGTGCTGCTGCAGATGGCCGGCATTGCCGCCGTGTTCCTGATTCGATTCGGCGCGATTCCGGCACCGGTACCACTTCTTCTCGGTGGCGTGCTAGGCGTGTTCGCGCTGCTGGTGCAGGTGTATTTTTTTGCATTGCTGGCGATGATCATCCTCAGCTGGGTCGCCCAGGGCAGTCGTCACCCCGCCATCTTTTTATTGCACCAGATCACCGAGCCGCTAATGGCTCCCGTGCGCAAGCTGCTGCCGCCAATGGGTGGGCTGGATTTTTCACCCATCCTCGCTTTTATCCTGATCAATATCGTCCAGATAGCGCTTCAGCATATGGCAGCGGCCGCCGGCGTACTGGGATTCGCGCCCTGGCTGAGTTAATGCGATGAGCGCCCTACAGTCCGTCGGTATCGTCACGCCACAGCTCGCTCGCTTTGACGAGCCCCTGCAGCTGACCTGCGGCCGTGCGTTGCAAAGTTTTGAGCTGGTCTATGAAACCTATGGCGAGCTCAATGCAAAGCGCAGCAACGCTGTATTGATCTGCCACGCCCTGAGTGGCAATCATCACGCCGCAGGATTCCACAGTGCGCAGGACAAGAAACCCGGTTGGTGGGACCAGTGCATAGGCCCGGGCAAGCCGATTGATACCGATCGCTTCTTTGTCGTGTGCCTCAACAACCTCGGGGGCTGTCACGGCTCTACCGGCCCGAGCTCCATCAACCCAGCCACGGGAAACCCCTGGGGGCCTGATTTCCCGCCATTGCGCACTCGGGACTGGGTACACAGCCAGGCTCGCCTCGCAGACTATCTCGGTATCGAGTGCTGGGCCGCGGTGATTGGGGGCAGTCTCGGTGGTATGCAGGCCATGCGCTGGTCGCTGGAATTCCCACACCGGATCAGGCACTGCATCGTCATCGCCGCCGCGCTGAAGCTCAGCGCACAGAACCTGGCTTTCAATGAGGTGGCGCGTCAGGCGATTGAGTCCGACCCGGATTTTTTTGGCGGCAACTATCAGAACAGCGATACCGTGCCGGCGCGAGGCTTGGCTCTGGCCCGCATGATCGGCCATATCACCTATCTGTCAGACGACGCCATGGCGAACAAGTTCGGGCGCGACCTGCGGTCCGGCAGTCTGGGCAGGGGCGAGGCGACCAACGCCGAGTTCCAGGTGCAGAGCTACCTGCGGCATCAGGGCAGCCAGTTTTCCGGCCATTTTGACGCCAACACCTATATCCTGATGACTCGCGCGCTGGACTACTTCGACCTGGCGCTGGAGTACGACAACGATCCGGTCGCCGCTTTTCGCCATGCGCAGTGCAGCTTCCTGGTAATTTCATTTTCTACCGACTGGCGGTTTTCGCCGGAGCGGTCCCGGGAAATAGTCAACGCCCTGATCGCCGCCGACCGACCAGTGACCTATGCTGAAATCGATGCGAAGGAGGGCCACGACGCCTTCCTGTTGCCCATACCCCGTTACCTCGATGTATTTCGCGCGTATATGCTGCGCGTGGGAGACGAGAACTGATGCGCCTCGACCTGTCTCACATTCAACGTTGGATCGCTCCCGGCTCGCGCGTACTGGACCTTGGCTGCGGCGATGGCGTCTTTCTCGAATTCCTGCGCGATCAGCGGCAGGTCAGGGGTACAGGCCTGGAGATTGATCAAAAGTATATTACCGCCGCTATCGCCCGCGGACTCAACGTGATCGAGCAAAACATGGACGAGGGCCTGTCCAACTTCCCCGACCAGAGTTTCGATACTGTGGTTCTGGCCCTCGCATTGCAGGCGGTGAGATACCCTGAACGGGTATTGGACGAAATGTTACGCATCGGCCGCCAGGGCATTGTCACGTTCCCCAATTTCGGCCACTGGCGCTGCCGCCTGATGCTGGGTCTGCAGGGCCATATGCCGGTATCCAGTTTCATGCCGTATACTTGGTACAATACGCCAAACATCCACTTCTGCACGGTGAAGGATTTTGAAGATCTGTGCATCGCCAAGGACATTCGTATTGTGTCCAGGGAAGTCGTCGGTGATACCCGGGATAAACCCTTGCTATCCAACACATGGCCCAACCTCTTCGCCTCCACGGCGATCTACCGGATTACTCGATAAAATGCATCTTTCAGCCCACATCCGCTCCACTTTTATATGGCTGGCCCTGCTTGCCATCCCTGCAATGGCACAGCAGTCAGAGACGTTTGGACCCTACGAACTGTATTACAGTGTTGTGAATACCACGTTTCTTGAGCCCAAAATTGCCGCGACCTACGGCATCACACGCGGCGAGAAACGCGCAATCCTCAATCTCGCGGTACGCGAAAAACTGGCCGATGGCAGCAGAGCACGCGCCATGGTGTTGCAGGGTAAAACCTGGGATCTGATACAAAACCAGACGCTCGAATTCAAGGAGATTCGCGAGGGCGAGGCGATCTACTACATTGCCGAATTCCCCTTTATCAATGAAGAGTGGCGCTTTTTCGAGATTGATTTCAGGCCTGCAGGTGCGCAGGAGAGCTACACCTTCAAGTTCAAGCACCAACTCTATACAGACTGATGACTGACAGTGCACACACGCACACCGTGGTGCTCGCCAGCGGCAACACCGGCAAGCTGCGGGAACTGGGAGAGATACTCTCGCCACTTGGCGTCACACTGACGCCCCAGGCTGCTTACAGTGTGCCGGAGGTCGCAGAGGACGGCCTGAGTTTTGTCGAGAATGCCATCATAAAAGCGCGCGCAGCCGCACAGCACTCTGGTTTGCCCGCGATAGCAGACGACTCCGGGCTCGAGGTGGACTTCCTCAACGGTGCGCCCGGTATCCATTCAGCCCGCTATTCCGGCGCGGGTGATGCTGGCAACAACGCGCGACTGTTGCAGGAACTGGGTGACACACCCGAAGCACAGCGCAGCGCCAGATTCCAGTGTGTGCTCGTTTATATGCGTCACGCGCTCGACCCCACTCCCCTCGTGTGCCAGGCCAGCTGGGACGGCTTCATCCTGTTTGAGCCTCGCGGCGACCAGGGTTTCGGCTACGACCCGCTTTTTTATGTGCCAGAACACCAGTGCAGTTCTGCGCAGTTGCCGCGTGACGTAAAAAACCGTATCAGCCATCGGGCAAAAGCCAGCGCCCTGCTGTTCGAAGCCCTGCGCCAGCGGTGATGCAACTCCCCCCGCTGGGGCTGTATGTTCACTTGCCCTGGTGCGAGCGCAAATGTCCCTACTGCGATTTCAACTCACACGAGGCCGATTCGGTTCCCGAAGCACACTATATCCGCACCCTGCTGCAGGATCTGGAGGATGACCTGTATTTACTGCAGGGCAGGGCAATCGATACGTTATTTATCGGTGGTGGCACACCCAGCCTGTTTTCCGCCACGGCCATTCGCCAACTGCTGCAGGGGATAGCAGAGCGAGCGCCGCTGGCGCCGACGCTGGAAGCCACCATGGAGGCCAATCCGGGCAGCGCCGAGGCGGACAAGTTTTACGGCTTCCGGGAGGCGGGCATCAACCGCCTGTCACTCGGCATCCAGAGTTTCAACGATGCACATCTACAGGCACTGGGTCGGATACATACGAGCGATCAGGCCCACGCCGCTATCGAGTTCGCGCGCGACGCCGGCTTTGACAGCGTCAATCTCGACCTCATGCATGGACTCCCCGGGCAGACCCAGCGCGACGCTGAGAATGACGTGTTATCCGCCATCCACTGCAAGCCGGCACACATCTCCTGGTACCAGCTGACTATCGAACCGAATACGGTATACCACAAACGCCCGCCGCGACTGCCAGTAGAGGATGAACTCGCGGATATCCAGCACAGTGGCGAGCAACTGCTGGCTGTGCATGGCTATGCGCAATACGAGGTGTCCGCCTACAGTTCGCCCGGCCTCAACTGCCGCCACAACCGCAACTACTGGTCGTTTGGAGATTACCTGGGTATTGGCGCCGGGGCACATGGCAAGATCAGTTTTGCCGATGGCCGTGTCCAGCGCCTCGCCAAACGTCGACAGCCACAAGAGTACATGCAGGCGGGGTCCGGGAACTTCGTTGGCAGTACTCGCAATGTCGGTCGAGATGAAATCGTCGGCGAGTTTATGATGAATGCCCTGCGACTGAACGGCGGCTTCACGCTGTCGCAGTTCACTTCCCGCACGGGACTGGATCGAGCTGTGTTGGCATCCAGATTGGCACTACTGGGGCAGCGGGAACTGCTGGATTGCACCGGGGAGACGGTAAAAGCAACCGCGTTCGGCAGGCGATTCCTCGATAGCGTTGTCGCCGAATTTTTCACGGATTGAAGCTGAACAGCGGCAATCAAACATGCAATCACTCGCTGCCGCAGTGTCATCACGCTGACAAAGTGCGCACCTGCCCGCCTGATATCCTATACTCAACGCGGTACACATGGAGTTAGCCGTCAAATAGAAACGAATGGAGCCCCGCTATGTCAGACCAAGCAGACAATCACCTCGATGATGAAAACCCCGGCGCAGACCGACTCAACCGCGCGCTGAAGCCGGACTGGACGATTTCCAAAGTGCTGGAGGAAGCCTGGAAATTGAAAGACGGGTTCAAGGGTACCTACTGGGGTGCACTGGCGGTTTTGCTTGTCGCCAACCTGTTATTCTCGGGTCTCGCCGCGCTGGTCGGAGACGACTCCAACATGATCAATGCTATCGTGCAGTTGATCACTGTACTCGTCACCTACCCGCTGGTAGTAGGGCTGATGATGATTGCGATAAAACACAGTGTCGGCATCCCGACCACCGCTTCCATGGTATTCGACTACTACCCCAACACAGTCCCGATCTTTTTGACCTACCTGCTCATGGTCGTATTGATCATCATCGGATTCATTCTATTGGTAGTGCCCGGCCTCTATTTGCTGTTCGCCTACATGTTGGCGCTGCCGTTGCTCGTGGACAAGCAACTCGGTATTTGGGAGGCCCTGGAAACCTCACGTAAAGCCATCACCCCATGCTGGTTCAGGGTCGTAGGACTCAGCCTGATCAGCGCCGTCGTTGTGGCGGTCAGCGCCATACCACTGGGTATCGGTTTGATATGGACTTTACCATTTCTAGGATTGGTGATGGCGATCGTGTACCGCGATCTTGTCGGCGTGTCGGCACTGAATACGACACCAGACTAAGTCCGGGAAAATACCAGGTCCCAGACTCCGTGACCGAGACGCTCACCGCGCAGCTCAAATTTTGTCAGCGGCCGCTGTGTGGGGCGCGGTGAAAATACCCCGTCGCCACAGGTGTTCGACAGTCCCCGGGCAGCACTGAGAACCCCCATCATCTGCTGCGCGTAATCCTCCCAGTCGGTGGCCAGATGCAATACGCCGCCGGGTTTCAGTTTCCGCACCAGCAGCGCCACAAATTCCGGCTGAATCAGGCGGCGTTTGTTGTGGCGCTTTTTGTGCCACGGGTCGGGGAAGAAAATCTGCACGGTATCCAGTGAGGAGTCCGCAATCGTGTCGCGCAGGACCTCTACCGCGTCGTGACAATACACGCGAACATTGCGGATATCGTGCTCTGCAATACTGTGCAACAGCCTGCCGACACCGGGGCGATGAACTTCAATTCCAATAAAGTTCGTGTCCGGGTTATCACGTGCCATTGTCGCCAGTGACTGGCCCATACCGAAGCCAATCTCCAATACTCGGGGGCCCGGCCGGCCGAAGACGGTGTCAAACGCCAGTTCCTCGGGACGGTATTCAAGGCCCCAGAGCTGCCAGCCCTCATCATAGGCACGGCGCTGGCCAGGCGTCATACGACCCGTGCGCAACACATAACTGCGTATGCGCTGCCTGTTGTCGGGATCAGTCATGGGATGCCTCTGTCGCGAATCAGTCCAGCAATTTCCAACCGGTGGCAGCCAGACAACCCCAGCCGGCTATAAAAGCCAGACCGCCTATTGGTGTGATGGCTCCAAGCCAGCGCACCCCTGTAATACTCAGGAGATAGAGGCTGCCGGAGAACACCAGGATACCGAACAGGAATAACCAGCCGCTGCTTTTCAGCAGGGCGGTTTGCGGCTGGCTCAGTGCGAGGATGCCCACAGCCAACAGCGCAACGCTGTGATAGAAATGGTATTGGACTGCGGTCTCAAATATGCCGAGCGAGTATGCATCCAGCTTGGCCTTAAGAGCATGCGCGCCGAACGCGCCGAGCATGACAGCCATCATGCCGCTGAGCGACGCCAGAGTAATGAATAATTTTGCCATGTTCGAAGTGTAACAGGGAGGCGGTTAACCCGCCTCCATCATTGAGGCGCTAGACTGCAATCGCCGCTCGCAGTTTTGCCATAGCGCTCTGTTCAAGCTGACGGATACGCTCAGCCGAGACGCTGTATTGCGCGGCCAGGTCGTGCAGGGTGGCTTTTTTCTCGGCCAGCCAGCGCTGCGACAGAATATCGCGGCTGCGCTCGTCCAGGTCAGACAGGGCGTTGTGCAGCTGTGCTTCACTGCTGTCCTGCCAATCATTGGACTCGAGAATCTGTGCCGGATCAGCACTTTGATCTTCCAGATAATACTGCGGTGAGTGCCAGGCGTCGTCATCGTCGGCGTCAACGGGTTGATCGTAGCCGAGATCGCGACTGCTCAATCGCCCTTCCATACGCTGCACTTCGCGGACATCCACACCGAGGTCTTCGGCGATAGCCTGCGCTTCATCTGCGCTTAACCAGGACAGTGATTTTTTCGCACTGCGCAGGTTAAAAAACAGTTTGCGCTGCGCCTTGGTCGTGGCGATTTTGACAATCCGCCAGTTGCGGAGAATGAACTCATGCATTTCAGCTTTGATCCAGTGCACGGCAAACGATACCAGGCGCACGCCTTTCTCCGGGTTGAAGCGCTTGACCGCCTTCATCAGGCCGACATTGCCTTCCTGAATAAGGTCTGCCTCAGCCAGGCCATACCCCGAATAGCTGCGTGCGATGTGCACCACAAAGCGCAGGTGCGACATCACCAGTTCGCGAGCCGCCTGCAAATTCTGATTGTAGAAAAGATCTTCCGCCAGCTCGCGCTCACGCTCAACGCTGAGAATCGGAATACTGCTAACTGCCTGCACATAGGCCGGCAGGTTCGCCCCCGGCACCATTTGATCAACGGGCAACAAGCTTCTCGTCATTTTTTGACCCTCTCAATATCGGGTGCCGATTTTAGCACTCAATACTTTAGAGTGCTAATTTCGCAAAAGTTCACCGCATACCGAAAAATTGCCGTTTATTTGTTTATAATCAATGAGTTATGTGTAAAAGTCGCAAATCGGCCTGCCGTTTATTGTGGCTCAATGTGAACCAGGTGCCGCGAAACCGCTAACCAGGCACCTGCAAGACCCAGCAATCCACCGAGAATTATCAGGTTCAGCGCGCCCATCAAGCCCAGCCCTGTCAGGTAAAATGCACTCTCGTAGAGCAGAGCAAGGTCGGCGATAGGCTCCTCCAGAAACCACAGCGACACCGATACCAGTATAGCCGCCAGCACACCCCCGCCAACGCCGTACCACAAGCCCGTGTACAAAAATGGCCGCCTGACAAAGCCGTTGCTGCCGCCGACAAGCTTGACGATGACAATTTCATCGCGGCGACTCTCGATCGCGAGCCGAATCGTGTTGCCCAGGATCAACAATACGCCGGTAACCAGCATCACCCCTACTGCCAGAACGATTCGACGACTGAGCTCCATCAGGGTGTTGAGCCGCTGCAACCACTCCATGTCCAACACCGCCTCGGCTACTTCCGAATTTTCCTCCAGTTCCGCCCGCAACGCAGACACGGCCGGTTCATCAAGGGCAGTGACAGGCGTGACCAGAATCAGGTTCGGCAGCGGGTTTTCCTCCAGATTGGCCAGCACATCGGCGAATCCGGACAGCTCACGAAACTCATCGAGGGCCTCTTCACGGGAGATAAACCGCGTTTCGCTCACCGCCTCAAGGGCCGCCAGTTCGGCCTCGAGTTGCTGCACCCGCTCGCCGCTTACGCCCTCCTGCAAAAAGAGTGATATCTGGGCGGGACTGTCCCAGCCTTGACTCACCTTGCTAACGTTGTCCAGCGCCACATTCATGCCCACCGGAAGCGCCAGCGCGATACCAATAACCAACCAGGTCAACAGGCTGCCCGCTGGATTTTCGAGCACCCGGACCAGGCTGTCAGCAGCGGAAAGACGGTGGTGCTGCAGCCACGCACTGAGCCGGTTCAACAGCCCGGTTCGGCTGGCACGTGCGCTCTCTTTGCGCCGCACGGCTTTTCGGCGGCGTATCACGGCGCGCCACCACTGACCAGGCAGCCCTGGCGCAGGGTAATGATGCGGTGCTGCAAACGGGATATCAGTGCCAGGTCGTGGCTGGCAATCAACACCGTTACGCCCACCTGATTGAACTGCTCGAACAGGTTCATTATCTCCGCGGACAGGGCTGGATCGAGGTTCCCGGTGGGCTCATCCGCCAACAGTATTCCGGGCTTGCCGACGACCGCCCTGGCGATTCCCACTCGCTGTTGCTCACCACCCGACAGCGCTCGGGGCATGGCCCACTCTCGCGCCAGCAATCCCACTTTATCGAGGGCAGCGCGGACCCGCCGACCGATTTCGCGGTGTTCGTAGCCAGCGATGATCAGGGGAAGCGCCACGTTATCAAAGACAGTGCGATCAAACAGCAGCTGGTGATTCTGGAACACCACGCCAATATTGCGGCGATGCTTGGGTATTCCGCGAGCACGCACGCGGGCCAGATCCTGACCACCGACAATAACCTGACCCCGTGTGGCCCTCTCCATAAGCATGATAAGGCGCAGCAGCGTGCTCTTGCCCGCTCCGGAATGGCCGGTGAGGAAAACCAGCTCCTCTCGTTCGATGTGGATACTGAGCTCTCGCAGGGCATCATGCCCTTCCGGATAACGCTTACTGACCCTGTCAAAGGTGATCATGCAGAGGAATTGTCCACGTCAAACAGGGCCTCTATAAACTGTTCGGCCTCGAAGGGGCGCAGATCTTCCACCGCCTCGCCCACACCGATAAAACGAATCGGCAGCTTCAGTTTTTTGGCGATAGCGAAGATTATTCCACCTTTCGCCGTGCCATCGAGCTTGGTCAGGGTTATGCCCGACACCCCAACCCACTGCTGGAAGTGTTCGGCCTGGGCGAGTGCGTTTTGTCCCGTGCCGGCATCGAGTACCAGCATCACCTCATGGGGCGCGGACGGGTCGATCTTGCCCATCACCCGGACCACTTTCTTCAACTCTTCCATGAGATTGTCCTTGTTGTGCAGTCGACCCGCGGTATCGGCGATCAATACATCGATTTTGCGTGCGCGCGCTGCCTGCAGTGCGTCAAACAGGACCGAGGCGCTGTCTGCCCCGGTGTGCTGGGCCACAACAGGCACATCATTGCGCTCGCCCCATACCTGCAGTTGCTCAACGGCGGCGGCGCGGAAAGTGTCGCCTGCAGCCAGCATTACGGAGCGCCCGCTGCCGATATAGTGCTTTGCCAGCTTGCCGATTGTCGTGGTCTTACCCACACCATTCACACCCACCATCAGGATGACATAGGGCTGGTGGCCATCTACCTCAAGCGGCTGTTCACAGGGCTGCAACAGCGCCAACAGTTCCTCGCGCAACGCGCCGTGCAACGCTTCCGGTCGCGTCAGCTCCTTGCGGGACACCCGCTGTGTGAGGCGGTTGATAATGTCCAGCGTGGCATCTATCCCGACATCAGCCATCAACAGTCGCGATTCCAGCTCCTCGAACAGGTCGGCGTCAATTTCCTTGCGCCCGAGAAACAGGTTGCCCAGACCCTGCACCAGCGTACCGCTGGTGCGCCCCAGGCCGCGGCGTAAGCGCGAGAAAAATCCGACCTTCTCGCCCTCTGAGGCACTCGAGTCCGCGACGGCGGGGGCATCGGCTTGCGCCGGTTTGCCAGCTGCAGATGCCGGGTCCTCGGCGAGGGCATCGACAGTTTCGACAGCTTGCGCTTCAACTACCGGTTGTTCTGCGGGTATTGTGTCCACCTCAGCAGAGTCGCCTGCTGGCATCACTGCCTGCTCTGTTGTGATCGGCGCTGCATCAGGGCTGGAAGTGTCGCTGCTGTCTACAGACTGACCGGCCTCTTCGACGGAGTCAGGCGAAATGTCACTGGCCTCGGCCGATTTTTTACGTTTAAAGCCCAACCGGGAGAAAAAACCGGTTTTCTCCTCCACTGTGGTTGCCGCCTCTGCGGCGGCAGGGTTTTCGTCGCTAGCGGGCTCCGACGGCGAGGCATCTTCCGGTGGCGCTGCCGCCTGCTCCGGCAGCGATTCCGCCTGCAGCGCAGCGGCATCAGGCTCAATGCGCTCCGCTGCAGGGGCGTCCGCGATGCCTTCCGCCTGCTCCTGCTCCATCGCGGAAGCTGGCTCGGTCGAGGGCTCCGTGGTCTCTACTTGTTTTTTACGTTTGAAAAAATTCATAAGTGTCGTGCTAAAGTGAGTGCATAACGCACGCCAGAAAAGGCGCCTATCGTAACACCCTTGGATAACCCGAAGAAATGTCAGGAACAGGAAGTCGCGCCGCCAGGCAGCGTCAGGTGCGCATCATCGGAGGACAGTGGCGGGGCCGCAAACTTTCATTTACGCCCGCAGAAGGACTGCGCCCCACCGGCGACCGCATCCGCGAAACCCTGTTTAACTGGCTCGCCCCCTATATTCAGGGAGCTCGCTGTGTCGATCTGTTTGCGGGCAGCGGCGCGCTGGGGCTGGAGGCGCTGTCCAGAGGCGCCGGCTACTGTGATTTTGTCGACACCGCTGGTGTGGCGATGGCGCAGATACAACGCCACCTAGAGACACTGGATGCGACCGACAGGGGGCGGTGTCACGCTGTCCCGGCGCAGCAACACCTGAAGCAGGCAGTCGAACCTTATGACATCGCCTTTGTCGACCCGCCTTTTGCACTGCAATTGACCGGGCCGATGTGCGCACTGTTGGCAGACACATCCCTGTTAAGCAAGGATGCCCTGATCTATGTCGAGACAGCGGCAACCGAACCCAAGCCCGACATTCCACCGCAATGGACACTGCATCGGGAAAAACTGGCAGGCGGTGTCATCTACCGGCTGTTCACCAATAGCGCGGTGACGCATTCCGGCTGACCGGGATTATCCAACCGCCGGCTCCGCTGCCGTTACGTTGTCGCTGCCCGACTAATTGTTTACCATCCGCTGTCCTGCACCCAACCGGCCATTACTATGCGCACTAACACTGTCATTTATCCCGGCACCTTCGACCCGATGACCAACGGCCACGTGGATCTGGCGGAACGCGCCGCGCGCCTGTTTGACCGGGTGGTCGTGGCCATTGCCCACAGCGAAAAGAAAACACCACTGTTTTCGCTGGAGGAGAGGGTATCACTTTGCGAGGAGTCACTGGGCCACCTGGACAACGTCGAGGTCGTGGGTTTCAGCAACCTGCTTACAGAATTTGCCAAAAGCCAGAACGCACGCTGTGTGCTGCGGGGCCTGAGAGCGGTGGCGGACTTCGAGTACGAGTTTCAACTGGCCAATATGAACCGGGCCATATTCCCGGAGTTTGAGAGTATCTTTCTCACCCCGTCAGAGCATTTGTCCTATATTTCTTCTACCCTGGTGAGGGAGATTGCCGCACTGGATGGCGAGATCAGCCCCTTTGTACCTGCACCTGTTGCCGCTGCCCTGAAAAAACGCTTCGATAAACCCTGAGTGGCGCTGCCTGGAACAGGCGCTCGTTCAGGAACCGGCATCCTCAGCCTTTCTCTCGTTCAACCTTTTGATGGCTTCTGCGTCCTTGCCGGTATAACCGGTATTGCGGCAACCGAGACAGCGCATGAAAGTGGCTTCAGCCGGCCCGCCGATCAATGTACCCGCCGCTTCACTGGCACTGCCTGACAGCAGGGTAAACGGCAGGCTGACCAGCCAAACCGCTGCGCCACCCACTGTCAAGACCACCCCGATGGGGCGCGCCACCAGCAGATCGCCGGCCATTGCCCACTCATTGGGACTCTCGTCAATCGCCTCTTCTGCCCACAGCAACTGCGGCCACAACAAACATCCCACCATCAGCGCAACCGTCGCCCTGCGTGCCCGAACTCTTATTTTCATAACCGCACTCCCGAGTGTCCACCCATGCCCCTTATCGAGTTAGTGTAGCCTGATCACCGCTGGCAGGTCACGCAGTAGACGCTGCTGCGCTGCCCCAGGCGCTGCTCTCGCAATGTCGCCCCACAGGCCTTGCAGGGCTGCCCCGTGCGGCCGTAAACATAGAGTTGTTGAGCGAAGTAGCCCGGCTTGCCGTCACCGCCCACAAAATCTCGCAAAGTAGTACCACCCTGCTCTATAGCAGAAGTGAGTACTTGCTTAATGCAGCCTGCAAGGCGCAGGTAGCGCGCTGGCGAGACACGACCCGCAGCGCGGCCGGGGCGAATTCCGGACAGGAACAGCGCTTCGTTAGCGTAAATATTACCAACACCAACAACGACCGTCGCGTCCATGATGAAGTTTTTTACAGCGCTTTTACGGCCGCGCGAGCGACGGTATAGAAGTTCACCATCGAACGCCTCTGACAGCGGTTCAGGCCCCAAATGGGCCAGCAGCGGATGTACCTCGTCAGGCGTCTGCCATAAAAAACTGCCGAAGCGACGCGGGTCGTGGTAGCGCAGACACAGCCCGCTATCCAGCAGCAGGTCAATATGGTCATGCCGGCCTGGCTCTGTGCCAGACGCCACCACGCGCAGTGAGCCGGACATTCCCAGATGCACCAGCAGACAACCCTCGGCAGTGCGAAACAGCAAGTACTTGCCTCGACGCTCTACGGCGGTAATAACAAGTCCGGACAGCACAGATGCCAGCGTATCGGGAACCGGCCAGCGCAGGCGCGGGTCGCGCACATGCAATTGCTCCACCGTGCGGCCAATGCAGTGTGGCTCGACACCCCGGCGGGTTGTTTCGACTTCGGGCAACTCGGGCATACGGAATCGTTTCTGTTACGGCCTGGTCGGGAAAACCCGACCCTGAAGCAAAAAACCCCGGCTATGGCCGGGGTTTCGCGATTTGTACTTGAGGCAGGGCGCTTACTTGATCTTGCCTTCCTTATACATGACATGCTTGCGCGCCACGGGATCATACTTTTTCATTTCGAGCTTGTCCGGCGTGGTTCGCTTGTTTTTGTCCGTGGTATAGAAATGACCCGTACCAGCGGAAGAATTCATTCTGATTTTGTCTCTCATGACAACTCTCCTTTAGACCTTTTCACCGCGAGCGCGGATATCCGCCAACACCTGCTCTATACCGACCTTGTCGATAACACGCATACCTTTACTGGATACCCGCAGGGTGACGAAGCGCTTCTCATCTTGCAGCCAGAAGCGATGCTGGTGCAGGTTGGGCAAAAAACGCCGCCGAGTGCGGTTCTTTGCGTGTGACACGTTGTTTCCCGTTATCGGACGTTTGCCGGTAACCTGACAGACTCTAGCCATGATTGTTTGCTCTCCCAAAATGACGCGGGATTTTCAGTAAAATTGATGTTGCCTAACGGTCTGAACGAGACCCAGGCCGCGCAGAGCGCGACTTTATACCAGAACAGCTCCGCCATAGCAAGCGAGACTCGACACTTACATCAACCCCTCCTCGGCAAAAGAATACTCGCGGCCACTGCCGATGATAATGTGGTCGAGTACCCGGATATCCAGCAGTGCCAGGGCGGCGCAGAGGCGTTCGGTAATCCGCCTGTCTGCGCTGCTGGGTTCCGCCACACCGGATGGGTGATTGTGCGCAAAAATCACCGCCGCTGCGCCGTATTGCAATGCCCTCACGGCCACTTCTCGCGGGTAGACAGCGGCGCCGTCAAGTGTGCCGAAAAACAGATCCTCACAACGCTGCACCCGGTGTTGGCTATCCAGAAAGAGGCAGGTGAAGATTTCCCGGTTGCGGCTGCCGAGGTGGTATTGCAGAAAGCGGCGTGTGTCGCCTGGACTGCTCAACACATCACCGACACTTGCGGTCTGCAGCGCCTGGCGGCACACCAGCTCCATCGCCGCGCGCAGACGCGCGTACTTTGCCGGGCCTACGCCCGGGGACTGCAGCAGGCTGCCCTGCGATGCGCGCATCAGGCCGCTGATGCCGCTAAATTCCACCAGCAGGTTTCGCGCCATACTCAGCGCGTTACAATCCCGATAGCCGGTGTGCAAAAGTACGGCCAGCAATTCCGCATCCGACAGTGCCGCTGCGCCGCGTTCCAGCAGCTTGTCGCGGGGACCCTCGCCGGGCATCCATTGGGTAATACTCATTGCACTCCTCCCTGAGCTCCTGTGTGCGCTGTGTCAAATGCTGCGTCACAGTGGTATCTTTCCCCCCTTATTATCCTCCCAGATAGAGCGAGTAAATGGCACATCTTTTCAATCGCAATGTCTTGCTCGGTGTCAGTGGCGGTATCGCCGCCTACAAATCGGCGGAACTGGTAAGGGCGCTGCAGGACCGCGGCGCACAGGTGCGCGTGATCATGACTCACGGTGCGCAGGAGTTTATTACGCCGCTGACGCTGCAGGCTCTCTCTGGCAATCCGGTACACACGGAATTGCTGGACGAGCGCGCCGAGCTCGGCATGGGGCACATCGAACTGGCGCGCTGGGCCGATCTACTCCTGATCGCACCGGCGACGGCCGATCTTATCTCGCGCCTGAGCGCCGGTCGTGCCGACGACCTGCTGTCCACCGTGGCACTGGCGACTGCAGCACCGCTTATGCTGGCGCCGGCGATGAACCAGCAGATGTGGAAAGACCAGGCAACGGTGACCAATGTCAAAACCCTGGTGGAGAGAGGTGTGCATATCGTCGGTCCCGCTGCGGGGCTGCAGGCTTGTGGCGATGTCGGCCTCGGCCGAATGGAGGCACCGGCGGACATTGCCGATGTCGCCGCGGGCCTGTTCGCAACCGGCGAACTGGCGGGCAAACGCGTTGTGATTACTGCCGGTCCCACGCGAGAGGCCCTTGACCCGGTGCGCTATATTTCCAACAACAGCTCGGGAAAGATGGGCTACGCTCTCGCGCAGGCGGCCGTTGACGCCGGCGCAAAGACTACACTGGTCAGCGGCCCGGTAAACCTCGCCGCACCTGAACACACGCGGCTGGTGGGTGTCCAGAGCGCAGAAGAAATGCTGCAACAGTGCCTGAAGCTGTTGCCGGAATGCGATATTTTTATCGCCTGCGCCGCGGTGGCCGATTACCGCCCCGCCGCAGTACAGGATCAAAAAATCAAAAAGGGCCCGCAGGAAATGTCCCTGCAACTGGTGCGCACACCCGATATCGTCGCAGCGGTAGCGGCCGATAAACACCGGCCATATACCGTCGGCTTCGCCGCCGAAACCAACGATGTGCTGGCCTATGCCAGAGAAAAAATGCGGCGCAAAGGCCTGGATATGATCATCGCCAACGACGTCGCCGACCCTGCTATCGGCTTCAACAGCAACGACAACGCCGTGACCGTACTGCGCCGCGACAGTGAGCA
>CAXBLZ010000073.1:0-19672 GCA_963976735.1 uncultured Halioglobus sp. | reverse complement strand
AGTTCGGGTGCCGGCACGGCAGACAGCGCGCCCAGCAATCCGCCCATGGGGGTGCGGGCACCACCGACGATAACGACTGAATCTTTGCTCATAGTAGCGCTCCGAGGGGTGGCAGACGATTTTGCCTGCGCCAGGCAAAATGCTGCGTGGTTGTCGAGTGGAAAAGGGCGCCAATTTAGCCACACACGGGCGGTTTTCTCAAGGTTCGGCGCTGACGTCCGCCTTGAACAATTTGCCTCGCACTGCGTTGCGGTACTGCAGCGGACTCATCCCGGCATGGCGTCGAAACAGCTGTGAAAAATAGCTGACGTCCTGTAGGCCCTGTTGCCATGCGATGTCTCCGACCGACAGGTTGCTGTGTCGCAACAGGTCCTTGGCGCCGGCAATGCGCAGGCTTTGCAGGTAGTTGAGGGGCGTCATGCCGGTAGCGCGTTTGAACCTGCGATGCAGTGTGCGCGCACTCAACTGCGTCTGCTCGGCCAGTTGCGTCATCGACACCGGCGCTGCCAGATGCATTTGCAGCCACTGCTGTGCCTGTGCAACAACCTCGTCGTGGTGTGAACTGTCCGCCTCGTTCTGGTAGGCGGCGGCGCGAAAGCTGCGTCGAATCTCCGGTGAAAACTGGTTCTCAATCGCCCTGGCAATATGGCTGCCGTACCAGTCCTCGACAATGTGCACCATCAGGTCGGCGATGGAGTTGACGCTGCCGACGCAGTAGATATTGTCGCTCTGTGTGATCAGGTGCCGGGTTTTCAGGTCGACCGCGGGATAGCGTCGACTGAACGGCTCGAAGTAGTTCCAGTGGGTGGTGGCGGCCTTGCCATCGAGCAATCCGGCCTCGGCCAGCAGGTAGCTGCCGGTACCAACACTGCAGATACGAGTCCCTCTGGCCGCCTGCTCGCGAAGCAGTCCACGCCATGTCTGGGCGGGCGTTACGGCCGCGAGCGGATTGCGCCAGATCGCGGGCAGCAGCAGCAGGTTGAGCGGAGGGAGGTCGACCAGCGCGATATCGGGGTTGAGGACGATACCGCTGCCCAGAGTCAGCGGCTGGCAATCCGGTGCAGCGAGCAGGAACCGCACTTTCGCGGCAGCGCGATCGCCCACACGCGCCATCTGGCTGGCAGCCTGCAGGATTTCCATCGGCAGTGTGATGCTGGTGGCAAGGGCCTGTGGGTAAAGTACTGCGGCGACGGTGTGCATGGTGAATCACTTCTGCTCTCAGCGGGGTGTCAAAAATACCATAAAAAGTGGCGTAAACGACATGCTGGATGTCCGCATCCAGCCGTACACTGCTTCAAGGTTGAGCTATCAAACAAAGCATCAGGGGATATATGGGCAGGCAGCGTTTACCGGTAATTGTGGGTTTTGGCGGTATCAATGCCGCCGGGAGAAGCTCTGGACATCACGCGTTCGCCAGAATGACCTACTCGTCCCAGTCGCTGTCGCAGCGCGAGCGCACACTGGCGTCGCTGGTAACCCTGATGGGGCTCAATGCCGACACAGCGCAGGCGCAGTACATCCTGGACAACACGCTGGTCCGACGTATCGGCACCGATCATTTCGACGTCGATGCTGTGCGCTGGAATCAACGGCTGCCAGTGCACAGCGATGATCAGCCGGTCCAGTTTGACCTCGAGCGTAAACACCTGCCCGATATCATCCCGCCGCACTGGGTGGTGACTGCGACCTCGGTGACCCACGTCAGGGTGCAGATCAACGGGCAGCAGGATTTGCTGCTGCCGACCGTGCGTGAATTCGACGTGAAATCCGCCGGCCAGCTGCCCACCGGCTTTGACCCCGGCAAGCTCTATCCCTCGCGCAACCATCCGCGCGGTTTGCAGATGACGGTCTATGCGGCGTCCGATGCGCTGGGCAATCTCGGCCTGGACTGGGAGGATGTCACCGCGCGTGTGCCGGTGGACCAGATCAGCGTCTACGCCGGCAGTGCGATGGGACAACTCGACGCCGCGGGAGCCGGCGGCATGATCAAGTCGCGCTACAACGGGCAGCGCGTCACCTCCAAATACTGCCCGCTCAGCTTCGCGGAAATGCCCGCGGACTTTATCAACGCCTATGTGCTGGGCAGTGTCGGCTCAACCGGCGCCAGCCTCGGTGCCTGTGCTTCATTCCTGTACAACCTGCGCCACGGTATCGACGATATTCGCAGCGGTCGTGCGCGGGTCGCATTTGTCGGTGCCGCCGAAGCACCGGTGACCCCTGAAATTATGGAGGGTTATGCCGCCATGGGCGCGCTGGCGACGGAGAAAGGCCTGCGCCAGCTCGATGGCCTCAGCGCCGATCAGGTACCGGATTTTCGCCGCGCCTGCCGCCCGTTTGCACCCAACTGTGGCTTCACCATCGCCGAGTCGGCACAGATGGTGGTGCTGTTTGACGATGCGCTGGCGATGGAACTGGGCGCCACTGTGTTCGGCGCAGCGACGGACGTTTTCGTGAACGCCGACGGGTATAAGAAATCGATTTCCGGCCCCGGTGTCGGCAACTACATCACGATGGCGAGGGCGACGGCCGCTGCACGTGCCATTGTCGGTGACAAAGCGCTGCAGCGCGGTGGACTGGTGCAGGCGCACGGCACCGGGACGCCACAGAATCGCGTCACCGAATCGGAGATTCTCAGTCGCACGGCACAGGCCTTTGGGATTGAGGACTGGCCTGTGATCGCCGCCAAGTGCTATCTGGGCCACTCCATCGGCGCGGCCGCCGGCGACCAGCTCAGTACCACGCTGGGCATCTGGCACCATGGCATCCTGCCCGGCATCACCACGGCCGATCGCATTGCCGACGATGTGCATCGGGCGCATCTTGCGATCAGCCACACGCACCAGCGGGTCGATCTTGCGCAACAACACTATGCGATCCTCAATGCCAAAGGGTTCGGCGGAAATAACGCGTCGGCGACACTGATCAGTCCGCTCACCACACGGCGCATGCTGCAGGCGCGTTACTCCGCCTCCGAGTGGCGGGTATGGGAACGTGCCAATGAGACCGTGCGGGAGCGGCAACAGGCTTACGATGACGGTATGATTGCAGGTACCATTGCGCCGGTGTACAAGTTCGACCACGGTGTATTGCACGACAGCGATATCGAACTGGGCACATTGTCACTGTTCATCGGTGGACAAGAGGTCCATCTGGACAGCGTGTCGCCGTACGATGATATGAAAATCGACTAAACCCACCTGCCAACGGGGTCTCTCTTGAATCCATCCAGCGCAGTCGCATTGCAAATTCCCGACCTGCCGCAGCCACTACAACTGTATGTCCACGGGGAGCGGGATCAGTTCGTGTCCCGCCGAATTCGGGAAGAGGGCGTATGGGAGCCCTATGAAACCGCGCTGATTCTGCAGTTGTTACACCCCGGTGATGTGTTCGTCGACGTGGGTGCGAATATCGGCTATTTCTCGGTGATTGCCGCCAGTGTGGTCGGCGATGAAGGCGCTGTGTTCGCGTTTGAACCGGACCCGGATAATTTTCGCCTGTTACGCGCCAATATGGCTCTCAACGACCAGCAACATCGGATCACGCCGGTAGCGGCGGCCCTGTCGGACACAACCGGCGAGGGGCGCCTGTTTCTGGCAGCGGACAATCTGGGCGATCACCAGGTGTACGCAGGTGAGGAAGATCGTCCCAGCCTCGCGATCGACCTGGTGCAGGGCAGCGAGTATCTGCAGGGGCGGCTGCGGCAACTCGATTTGCTCAAGGTCGATACCCAGGGATCGGAATACCAGGTCATCGCCGGTTTGATGCCGCTGCTATCGAACTTGCAACACAGTCCACGGGTGCTTATTGAATTGACGCCGCACGCCTTGCGCCAGGCCGGTGCCAGTGGCCGCGCGCTGATCGAATTATTGGCGCAGCTCGAGCAGCCGATGTGGATCGTGGATCATATTGAACACCGCCTCTACGCCAGTACCGCCGAGGAACTGGCGGTGTGGTGTGACAACTGGGAGCAGGTGCCGCAGAACAGGGGCTTTATGAACATCCTTGTGGCCCGGATGGACTGAACACAGCAGGCTGCGAGTGCAACTCGGTGCGAAAATGCTGGTATGATTGCGTCTCACATTTGCCAGCAGTACAGCCTCATGAACGATATCCTGCGTTTTTTGCAGCAGCGCAACTCCTCTCCAAAATTGACTGACCCCGCGCCATCTCCGGCGCAGATGGCAGAGATTTTTCGCGCCGCCTTGCGCGTTCCCGATCACGCCTGGCTGCGCCCCTGGCGCTTTCTCACGATCGAGGGTGAGCGGCGGGAAGTGTTCGGCGAACTGCTGGAGGCCTCTCTGTTGTCGCGTACACCTGATGCTGATGAGGCGGCGCGCAGCAAGGCGCGTAAAGCGCCGCTGCGGGCGCCGCTGCTGGTAGTGGTGGTGGCCAGGCTCTCGGAACACCCGAAAGTCCCGCCGCAGGAACAGCGGTATTCAGCGGCGTGCGCTGCGCATGCAATTGTGCTTGCGGTGGAGGCCTGCGGTTTTGCCGCCATCTGGCGCACGGGTGCACCGGCGTTCGATCGCGCGGTGATGACGGGGCTCGGCCTCGCCGCCAACGAGGAAGTGATCGGTTTCATCTATATCGGCTCGCGCCAGGGTACCGCCAAGACGATCCCGCAACTCGATACCGCTGACTTTGTCTCGGCCTGGTAGCATTCATCCACTGCACATTACTATGAGAAAAAAAGCCATGACCCGACGTTTTGAGACCCTCGAAGTATCGATTGAAGAGCACGTTGCCACGGTGTCGCTGAACCGACCCGACAAGGCGAATGCGATGAATGGGCCGATGTGGGATGAACTGCAGCAGTGTTTCGAATGGCTGGACCAGGATGCGACAGTGCGCGCGGTGATTTTGGCGGGCAATGGCAAGCACTTCTGTGCGGGTATGGATCTGGCCGTGTTTGCCGACACGCAAGACTCATCCGCTGATCCCGCGCGTCGTGCCGAGCAGTTTCGTCGCACTATCTTGCGCCTGCAGGATAATCTCAGCGCTATCGAGAGATGTCGGGTTCCGGTATTGGCCGCAATCCACAACACCTGTATTGGCGGCGGTGTCGATATGACCTGCTGCGCCGATATGCGCTACGCCACAGAAGATGCATACTTTGCTATCAGGGAGATCGATATCGGCATGACGGCCGATGTCGGCACCTTGCAGCGCCTGCCGAAGATTATTCCCGAGGGTGTTGTGCGCGAGCTGGCCTATACCGGGCGTGATATGGATGCAGAGGAAGCGCGCGAGCTGGGTTTTGTGAACAGGGTGTTCGAGAACCGTGCGACCATGATGCGCGAGGTGACGGCTATTGCGAGGTCGATCGCGTCCAAATCACCGCTGGCGGTCCGTGGCAGCAAGGAAATGTTGCTCTATTCACGCGATCACAGTGTCGCTGAGGGATTGAATTATATCGCGACCTGGAATGCCGGCATGTTCAGCCAAGTCGATCTGCAACGCGGCATTGAAGCGCAGATGGCAAAGAAGCAGGCGGTTTACGACAACTAGGGCGATCCAATAATAGCAGGGCATGGCCGCGTCACTGTATTTGCCGGCGCAAGGGCCCGTGGTCTCTGGAGAGTAATCGATGACATTTCTATCCCGGCTCAACCGGCCGTGGCTGCATTTTATTGTGTTGGGCAGTGTGCTTTTTTATTTGCAGGGCGAGATCTTCCCACCGCCAAAACCGGTGCTGGGACCGCTCAGCGAGGCGCGAATCGAATCGCTGAAAACGCAATGGTTTGCCAGTGTCGGGCGCGCTCCGACGGCAGGGCAGCTGGATCGTATGGTGCAGGCTGAGCTGGATCGCGACATGTTGTTCCAGCGTGCGCTCGAACTGGAGTTATACCTCTACGATACGGTGGTATACCAGCGACTGTTGATGAACATGCGTTTTTTACAAATGGGCGAGGGCAAGTCTGACGATGAACTCTACCAAACCGCGCTGGACATGCGCCTGCACCTGAGCGATGAGGTGATCAAGCGGCGGATGATCCAGGTGATGGAACAGTTGATGTTGGCGAACAACCCGCCCCAGGCTCCTACTGAGGCAGAAATCGTGGCCGAATTCGAGCAGCGGCGCGAGGAGTTGCGCAGGCCGCCACGCTATTCCATTGAGCACATCTACTTCAATCGCGAACGCGAGGCGGACGCTGCAGCGGTGATCGCAAAAATTCAGGAGCAGAACCTGACACCGGAGCAGGCGCGGGAACTGAGTTCACCGTTCCTGCCCGGCTACCAGTTTACCGCGCAAACACCCGACCAACTGGCCCGTCATTTTGGTACCTCGTTTGTTGAGAATTTGCAGAAGGCCGGTGCCGAGGCCGGACACTGGGTTGGTCCGGTGCGCTCCACCTATGGCTTGCACTACGTCTGGGTCGATGCCCTGGAACCCGCCAGGGACGCCACCGTCGACGAGGTTCGACAGCAACTGCAGCGCGACCTGGAGTCCCGCGCAAAGGAGACGACGCTGCGTGAGAGTATCGAGGCCATGCGCCAACACTACGAGATCAGACAATGAAAAGTTTGCGTATCCTGTTCGGCCTCGTACTCGGCTTTAGTCTGGTCCACGGCGCTTTCGCCCATCGGTTTGCACCTTCGCTGTTGAATATCCAGGAGATTACGCCGCTGCACTACAACCTTGTCTGGAAGACGCCGGCGCAGGGGGTTAGCAATGTGCCGCTGCGTCCGCTGTGGCCAGAGTCCTGCGAGGTGACGAACGCCAGTGAACCCCAGCTTGAGGACACGGGTGTGGTGACCAGTTGGCAACTACAGTGTGAACAACTGGGGGATGACGGTCTGGTGGGCGAAACCCTCGGCGTGTCCGGTCTGGGCGCCAACCAGGCGTCGGCGATGGTGATGGTAAGCCTGCTCGATGGCCGCCAGTATCAGCAGGTTCTGAATACGGAACAGGCGGAGTTTGTTGTTCCAGAAGAATCGACAGCGGGGGATGTCGCTGGCAGTTATACCTGGCTTGGCATACAACATATCTGGGGTGGGTTTGATCACCTGCTGTTTGTGTTTGGCCTGCTCTTGCTGGTGGGCGGTGGCAGTCGCCTGCTGTGGACGATCACGGCGTTTACGGTAGGGCACAGTATTACCCTGTCGCTGGTCACCCTGGGCTACTTCAACTACCCGGTCGCGCTGGTCGAATTCACTATTGCACTGAGTATTTTTATCCTGGCGGTGGAGTTGACGCGCATCGATAAACACGATGCTCTTTGGCGCAACCCCTGGTGGCTTGCGGCCGGCTTTGGCTTGCTGCACGGCATGGGTTTTGCTGGCGCGCTGGCCGAGACCGGATTGCCACAGGACAACTTGCCGCTGGCGTTGCTGTTTTTCAACGTGGGTATCGAACTGGGGCAGATTGCCTTTATTCTGTTAGTGTGGGCGGTGTGGTTCATGGTGAGGCGGCCACTGGCGCCGTGGCAGGATCGCCTGTTGCCCGTGCCCATTTACCTGCTCGGGTCGCTGTCAGCGATGTGGTGTATTGAACGAGGGCTGGCGGCGCTGCTGGCCTAGGCAGATACAGCCTGGTGCGTGCGGGTAACGCACCCTTGGTCAACGCGCACGTGTGTTCTGGAGGAAATTGTGATGGCTGCAAAATCAACGAAAGCAGTAAAACGCGCAAAGAAATCGCAGGGTGAAACCGCAGCGTTGGCTAACCCCGAAAGCCTGCGTCGCAAAGTGTATGAAAAGGAACTCGCAAGCTTGCATGTCGAGTTGGTCAAGCTGCAGCGGTGGGTGGTACACAAGGGGTTAAAGGTTTGCATTGTATTTGAAGGTCGCGACGGTGCTGGTAAAGGCGGTGTCATCAAGGCGATCACCGAGCGTGTCAGTCCACGCATTTTTCGTGTGGTCGCCCTGCCTGCGCCGACGGAACGCGAGAGAACCCAGTTGTACTTCCAGCGCTATATCAAACATTTCCCTGCTGGGGGTGAAATCGTGATTTTCGATCGCAGTTGGTACAATCGTGCCGGGATCGAGCGGGTTATGAAATTCTGTACCGACTCCGAGGCGGAGCATTTTCTGACGCAGGTGCCGCTGATGGAGCGGGCGATGGTGGATTCTGAGATTATCCTGCTGAAATACTGGTTGGAGGTCAGCCCGGAGGAACAGCAACGCCGTTTGGAGGACCGTGTGGATGACGGCCGCAAGACCTGGAAACTGTCGCCGATGGATCTCAAGTCCTACCACCGGTGGGACGCCTACACGCGGGCGCGGGACTCGATGTTCAGTGCCAGCGATTCGCCATGGGCGCCGTGGTATGTCGCTCGTTCCGAGGACAAGCGGCGGGTGCGACTGAATGTCATCAGCCACCTGCTGCACCACATTCCCTACGAGGACTTGCCGTTGCCGAAGGTCAAACTCGGAAAACGCAGAGTTAGCAAGGACACGGGAGTGGACCACCCGGTGACCTATATTCCGGAGCGGTATTGAGTAGGGCAATCGTCAACATCATCGAGGGGGGTAAGCAGGAATGCTGGATATAGCGCAAACGGTGGCGGGGTTGGCCCTGCTGATTGGGGCTGCTGATCTGCTTGTGAAGGGGGCGTCCGCCATCGCGTCCCGTTACGGCATATCCCCGCTTATGATCGGCCTGACGGTGGTGTCATTCGGTACCTCCATGCCGGAAATGCTGGTCAGTGTGACGGCCGGATTGCGCGGCAGTGCGGATCTGGCGGTGGCCAATGTTCTCGGCAGCAACCTGTTCAATATCCTCGTTGTGCTGGGCGTTGCCGCAATGATTTACCCGTTGCGCGTGCACAGTTCAACCGTTGTATCTGAAATCCCGTTTTCGCTCAGCGCGGCGATACTACTGGGGTTTCTGGCCAATGCGGCGCTGTTCGCCAGTAAGCCTGAACTGAGTATCAGCCGTCTGGATGGCGCAATCCTGCTGCTGTTTTTCCTGCTCTTCATGCTCTATATCTTTTCCATCTCCAGCGCGGATGATAGCCAGGAGTCCCCGCCACCCGCGTCCCAGCCTGTCTCGCGTTCTATCGCGTTTATTGTCGCCGGTATTGCTGGCCTCTATCTGGGCGGCGAATTGGCGGTGCAGGGCGCCGTTGCGCTTGCCCGGGGCTGGGGTGTGGGTGATGCATTGATCGGCCTGACCATCATCGCTATCGGTACCTCGCTGCCAGAACTGATGGCGTCCGCGATGGCGGCTTTCCGCCGTGAGGCGGATATCGCCGTGGGCAATGTGGTGGGCTCCAATATCTTCAATATCCTGTGGATTCTGGGTGTGACCGCCAGTATCCAGAAGCTGCCGTTCGATGCGATAAGCAATATCGACATCATCATGGTTATTGTCGCGACCATGCTGATTCTACTGGCGGTGGTCAGCAGTCGCGCGGCTACCATTTCGCGGGCCTGGGGTGGTGTGTTTGTCTGTGTGTACATTGCGTATATGGTCTACGTGATACAGCGCGGTTGAGGTGCAGGCATACTCGTTCGATATCTCTTTCTGGCGCTTGCGGTAACCAGTGGCGCCAGCTCCGGGGTGCGGCGGCAGCAAAACAGGCAATTTTGACCTGGAAGCTGTAGCATGGCAGCAGTTTCCACAGGCAACTGACAGAGGGCATCGCAATGGCCGATACCGGATTACAACTACGTTCCACCGTTACCGAAGACAATCGTCTGGAGCTCACGCTGGTGGATATCCCTGTGCCGCAACCCGGCCCCGATGAGGTGCTGGTCAAGGTAGAAGCCACTCCCTTGAACCCCTCTGATCTCGGGTTGTTGTTCGGTCCCGCTGATCTCAGCACGCTCACGGTGTCTGGAACTGCTGACAGGCCAGTGGTGACAGCGGATATTCCCGCAGGTTTGATGAAAATGGTGGCCGCGCGGGTGGGGCAGTCAATGCCGGTGGGGAACGAGGGCTGCGGCACGGTGATCGCCGCCGGTGAATCCGATATGGCGCAGGCGCTTCTCGGCAAACGGGTGGGAATCATCGGCGGTGAGATGTACAGCCAGTACCGCTGCGTCAATGCATTCATGTGTCTGGAACTGGAGGAGGGCACAACAGCTGCTGAAGGCGCTTCCTGTTTCGTCAATCCGCTCACGTCCCTGGCAATGGTAGAGACCATGCGCCGGGAAAATCACAGCGCACTGGTGCATACCGCGGCAGCCTCAAACCTCGGACAGATGTTGAATCGAATCTGTATCAATGAGGGTATCGCGCTGGTCAATATTGTTCGCAAGGTAGAACAGGAAGCGGTGCTCAGGGAACTGGGCGCCAAATTCGTCGTCAATTCCAGCAGCGACAGTTTTTATGACGACCTCACGGATGCGCTCGCCGAGACCGGCGCGACGCTGGCGTTTGACGCCACCGGCGGCGGTAAACTCGCCAGCCACATATTCACCTGCATGGAGGCCGCTGCGTTACGCAATATGACGGGCTACAACGGCTACGGCAGTGACGTGTTTAAACAGGTCTATATTTACGGGGGCCTGGATCGCAGTCCCACCACGCTGACGCGCAATTTTGGTTTCAGTTGGAGCCTGTCGGGCTTTCTGTTGACGCCCTTCCTGCAGAAGGTAGGAATTGAGAAGAGCCTGGAGATGCGTGCCAGGGTGGCGGCGGAAATCAAAACCACCTTTGCCAGCCATTACACGCGGGAGGTATCGCTGGCCGAGGCCCTGTCGCAGGAAGCCATCGCCGTCTACGGCAAGCAGGCCACGGGCGAGAAATACCTGATCACGCCACAGGCGTGACGGCTGGCTAGCGAGCGATCTCCAGCGACCAGGGGTCGAACCCGGAACAGCCGAGCGCGTCGTATTCCTTCCTGTTCCACACATCCGCACCGGAATTGGCGAGCAGGAACATTTGCACATACAGCGCGCAGCGAGTGCGCAGATCCGGTATATCCGGATCTTCAGCCAGGCGTCGCTTCAGCATCGGGACGGTCATCGGTTCTTTCACCATATGCAGTCCGCCATCGGCCGCGGTATCCAGTACCATCAGGTTGGGGCCGGGGCTGCTCCAGGGCTTCCACAGCGGTAGCGAACCGCTGCGTCCACGTCCCGGTGTTCCGTTTCTGGCGAACTCAGACCAGTAGCTGCGCATCTGTGCGCCCAGCAGGTCGCGCCCCGGTATGTTGTCGCTGTTATACAGGCCCGGCACCGAGATACCCCCTTCAAAGTCGTTGAAGATGTAGGCTACTTCGAGGCCGTGCCCGGCACCCAGCAACTCGCTGTAGTCCACCAGCAGGTTCTTGCCACCCTCGTCCCAGTCCCAGCGGTAGGCGAACACCGGCTGTGGGCTGTTGGCGGCGATAATACTGGCGGGCGTATCTACCGCCAGTGCTTTCCAGTTGTCGCTGAGGTAGGCCGCGAGCGCATTGTATGCCTGCGGATCCTTGATGTGAGGGATGAACCCCAGCCGGCGCTCGACGAATTCCGGACTCTGGGCCAGAAACAGTTTCAGTTCGTCCCGATTGGTGCCGGTAATCAGCGGTACACTGTTATAGCGCGTGGGATCGCGAAATACATTGTACAGTGTGTCCCGGGGCAGCACCGTGCCATCACGGAAACTCTGGGGCGCGCTGTACATCCCCGCGCTGCCACTGATGCCTTCAAGAATTTGCTCTGCACTGCGCGAGTACATGAAATTGCGCACATCCTCGCTGGACATCAAAAGCTGTGCAGCCCTGGCGGCATCGCTGTCGGTAGCGCGCCCCGCGTTTTGAAGTTGCAGCGACAGCCACTCGCGGGAACTCAACGCCATGCCCGGTTGTGGCTCATCGTGAAAATTCTCGGCGCGCCATCGCGGTGTCGTGCTCACTGAGCCGCTCTGTGATATAGCCCGCTGGAACAGGTCCTTTGCCAGCGGTGAGGCCAGTAGCGAATACACATTTCGGCCGCCGGCTGACTCCCCGAATATAGTGACATTGTTTGGGTCGCCGCCAAAGTTGGCGATATTCTCCCTGACCCACTGCAGGGCGGCGATCATATCCAGGTTGGCGTAGTTGCCGCTGGCGTCGAGAGCGTCACGGCCCTTGCCGCGCAGTGCCGGATGGCTCATCCAGCCAAAAAACCCCAGGCGGTAATTGATGGTGACCACGACCACCTGTTCACCGGCAGCCAATGTGTTGCCGGGGTAGGTGTTGGCGGTGCCGATGGTGTTGCCGCCACCGTGTATCCAGAACATTACAGGCAGTTTCCCCTGGTCCGGGCTGCTGTGCGTGCGGGGCGTCCAGATATTGAGGTAGAGGCAGTCCTCGCTGCCGACGACCGCGCCACTGTCGTCCGGCACACCGTCGAGCGGCCCCGACAACTGTACACAGGGATCGCGAAACGCAATCGTCTCACGCACGTTATCCCAGGGTTTTACCGCTTGCGGCGCACGCCAGCGCAGGTCGCCAACAGGAGGCGCCGCAAACGGCACGCCAAGCCAGGCGAAGGTATTGTTGGCATCACTGGCACCGACGATTGGGCCGGCGCTCGTGGCGCGTTGGGTGACCGGGTCTGCGCTGCGTACTACTGGTTCGTTTGCCGGCGTGGGCCAGAAATAGATCGCCAGTATCGCAGCTGCAATCACTGCCAGGAGAACGATGCTTTTGTTCACGCCAGTATTCCTGTGTTCAAGCGCTGCCGGGCGCTAGGGATTACCCGGCCAGTCATCCGTGGGGATAAAGGGGTAGAATGCCAGCCGGATACCTTCATCAATATTACTCTCATTCTCCAGAATGTTGCGTCGACGGATATAGCGGCCCGAAGTGGAGCGACTGTCGATTGCCTCCGTGGCGTCGAGTCCGCCGCGACTGGAAAACACCGGTTGCAGTTCCATGTTGTAGATGCTGACTTGCAGGGAGGCAACAGCGGCGAGCATATTCCAGTCAAACTCGGTACTGACACCGTCGCCAGGGCCCTGCATGGTGGGTGTGCGGGTGACGCCATCCCAGCGCGCCAGATGCTTGAGCCCGCCGCTGAAGGCCACTTCAAACTCCACCAGATCAGTAAAGATAATAGCATCCAGCTCGGCGACCTCGCGCATTTCGTCACGCACCTGGTGCATGATCAAGGCAAAGGTTTTACGATTCACCTTGCCGGTGGTCGGGTCAACCGGATTGCCGTAGGCGCGCTCTGCAATATTCCAGTATTGCTCGAACTGGCGCTGAGGCAGTACTTTGAAACCGTTTTCCTTCAGGTAGCTGGCTATGCGGCCGTCGATGCGCGGCGCTTCTTTGTCGAGATAATTGCGCGATGGCCCGCCCAGGTTAACGTGGGCGATCACCACCGTCTTTATCGGATGCGCATCCAGTGCAGCCTGGTCGATCTGGTAGGGAAACGTGGTGGCGTTGTAGGTCGGTGTACCACTACAGGCCAACAATGTGGCAGCCAGAGCGAGAAGGAGGGCGAGGTGACACTGGGATTTCAAGCGGCGCATGCGAGGGTCCAATCCATTATAGTGCGGCACATGGTAGCAAAATCTGGCAGGGGACACAGGGGTAAATGACCACAGAATTGCACGTCAAGCGCGTCGGAGAGGGCGTGGCCGTCATTCTATTGCACGGTTTATTCGGCTCGGGGAGCAATCTGGGTGTCGTGGCGCGTGCACTGCAGGCGCAGTACGCTGTGTACAGCGTCGATCTGCCCAGCCACGGCCGGTCAGCGTGGCTCGCGGATCCCACTGTGCCCGGTATGGTGGCCAGGGTACTGTGCTGGATGGATGCGCAGGGGATAGCGCAGGCGCATTTTTTGGGGCATTCGCTGGGCGGTAAGGTTGCGATGGAACTGGCGCTGCAGCAACCGGAGCGAGTGCTGTCGCTGGTCGTGGCGGACATCGCCCCGGTCAGGTATGCGGGCAGTCACGACGCTGTCTTTGCCGCACTGGATGCCGTTGCAACATCGCCCTGCCACAGTCGGCAAGAGGCGGCGATGCGGATGTCTGCATTTCTGGAGGAGGACAGTGTTATCCAGTTCCTTTTGAGTAGCCTGGAGCGTGATAAAGAGGGTGGCTACCGCTGGCGTTTCGATGTCGCGGGGCTCAGGGCCGGGTACGCCTCGCTGCTGGATGCGCCCGCAGCCGGTCGGCGGTACGAGGGGCCGGTGCTGTTTATCAAGGGCAGTGAATCTGACTATCTCCAGGAGCAGTACTGGCCGGCAGTCAGAACGCTCTTTCCCGTCGCCACCGTGAAGGTGATGGACGGTTGCGGGCACTGGCTGCACGCGCAGAAGCCGGCGCTATTCACCAGCATCGTATCGCGCTTCCTTGCCTCCCTCGAACACAGTAAGCTGGGCGCCACTGATAATAGCGAAGAAGAGAGATAGATCGCCGTGTATTTTACCCTGGGAGACGTGGCCGCGCTGTTTGCACTCGGTGCGCTGTGCCTGCACGTATTGGGGGCGGTGCGGGTGCGCGAATTGGCGGTGCAGGCGGCGCTGCGCGCCAGCGAGCGCGACGACTTCCAGTTGCTGGATCAGTCTGTGCATATCCAGCGCGTCTCGATGAGCCGCGATGACACGCGGCGCTGGCGCATCTGGCGGCAGTACCGGTTCGATTACAGCTACGACGGCGTCGAGCGCCGTCAGGGGTTTGTGATCATGCTGGGCAAACAATTGCAGTCTGTGGTGGTGTCCGAGCGAGCGCCAACCTTGCACTAGCCCGTTATCCACCGCGCTACTTCTTGATCTGCGACTCCAGCATATCCGCCACTTTCTGGCCGTAGGGTGGCAAGGTGCCAGCCAGCTTGGCCATGTCCAGGAAGCCTTCACGGTAGACACCGCGCGCGTGACTGAACGTGCGGAAGCCGTCGCGGCCGCGATAATTGCCCATGCCACTGTGCCCGCTGCCGCCGAACGGCAGGTCATCACAGGCTACGTGCAGCGCAATCGCATTCACGGCAACACCGCCGGAGTGTGTTTCATTGATGACCTTATCCTGCTCCGCCTTGTTCCTGCCAAAGTAGTACAGTGCCAGCGGGCGCTCGCGCGCGTTAATGAAATCGATGACATCCTGCAGGTTGTCGTAGGTCTTGATATTGAGGATCGCGCCGAAGATTTCATCCTGCATGCACGTCAATTCGTCCTGCGGGCTCACCACCAGGTGTAGCGCGATCTTGTGTTCTTTCCTGCCGGAAAATTCTTCACCCGGCGGGCACAGCGGTATCACGCGGGACCCTTTTTTCACGGCCTCGTCTATATAACTTTTTACCCGATCGTAGTGACGCTCATTGATGCAGGACACGAAGTCGGGATTACCCTGCACGGTTGGGTATTGCTCGGCTATCACGGCCTTGCAGCGGTTGATAAAGGCCTCCAGTCGATTGTGCGGTACGAAGCAGTAGTCTGGGCTTATACACAACTGGCCGCCGTTCATGGCCTTGCCGGTGATGATGCGCTCCGCTGCCACGTGGATGTCGCAGTCTTCGCTGACAACAACTGGCGACTTGCCGCCCAGTTCCAGGGTGACGGGCACCATGTTCTCAGACGCCGCACGCATCACCAGGCGACCGATGCTGGTAGCGCCGGTAAAAATCAGGTGATCCAGTGGTAGCGCGGAAAACGCCGCCCCCACTTCCGGGCCGCCAGTGATTACCGTGATCTCCGAGGGCTCAAAATACTGCGCAAACAGCTTTTGCATCAGTGCAGCCGTGTGGGGCGTGAATTCGGACGGCTTGATCATTGCGCGGTTGCCAGCGCCCAGTACATCTGCGAGCGGGCTGAAGATCATGTTCACCGGTACATTCCACGGCGTCATGATGCCGACTACACCCTTCGGTTGATAATGCACGTGCGCCTTGGCACCGAGAAAATTCATCGGCATGAAGGGGGTGCGCTTTTCCGGCTTTATCCACTTCTTCACGTTCTTCTTCACGAACTTGAGGCTACCCACCGAGTTCATGACGTCGGTCATCAGTGTCACATATTTGGAGCGGTTGCCGAAGTCCTGGTTGACGGCCTCGCAAATCGCCTCCTTGTTATCCACCAGCAGGGCGATACAGCGATCGATGCGATCGATGCGTGTTGCGAGCGCGACAGGCCCCTCTGCGCGAAACGCCCGGCGCTGGTTGTCAAGAAGCTGCTGCAGTTCGCTGGCGGCGGAAGTGTCTTTAACTGATGCATTCATTTCAGATTCCTCTGTGCGGTTACGCAGTGACTGCAGATTTAGTGGTTTTGCGTTTTCTGGGTTTAGCCTTTGCCTGTGCGACCTTCGACTCTGGCAAGGTGATCTGCACGCCGGCGTCCTGCAACAGCATGTCAGCGCATTTTTCCGCGATCATAACCGCGGGGGCATTGGTGTTGCCGGATACAATTCTCGGCATGATGGAGGCGTCGGCGACGCGCAGTTTTTTCACCCCGCGTACGCGCAGCCGTTCATCCACTACTGCCATGTCATCAGAGCCCATTTTGCAGGTCCCCACGGGGTGGTAGACGGATTCGGCCTCTGCGCGGATATAGTCGAGGATTTGCTCATCGCTCTGGATCAGTGCGCCCGGCCTGAACTCCTTTCCGCGATGCTTGTTCAGCGCGGGGGACAGAAAAATTTCCCGCACTCGACGAAACGCGTCGAGCATGGCCTGGCGATCGTTCTCGGTATCCAGATAGTTGGCGCGAATGGCCGGCGCTGCCGCGGGATCTGCGCTGCGGATATGCACGCTGCCGCGACTTTCGGGTTGCAGAAAGCAGACGGTGGCGGTGGTGCCTGGCGTTGGCTTGAGATTGCCCTTGGCGTCCGCTTCACTGGCGGCTGGCGCAAAGTGAACCTGGGCGTCTGGTCTTTTTGCTTTGTCGTTGGTGCGAAAGAATACACCGACCTGTGCAGCCGGGTGCGCCAGCAAGCCACGGCCCTTCAACAGGTATTTGAAGACGTTTTTGATCATCGCCAGTGGACGGCTTTCCTCGTAAAAGGTGGGTACGCCGTGCAGGCCCTGTTGCACATTGATTGTCAGGTGATCCTGAAGGTTCTCCCCCACGCCCGGCAGGTGTTGCTCGACCGGAATTCCCAGCGTTTCCAGGTGTTCCCTATCGCCAATACCGGACAGTTCCAGCAGTTGTGGTGAGTTGATGACACCGCCGCACAGTACCACCTCTGCGTTGGCATAAGCGCGCACGACCTGTGTCTCCTTCTTTTTGGTTACTCGATATTCCACACCGATGGCCGCGCCGTCTTCTATTATGATTTTTTCGCACAGGGCGCCGGTCAGGATTGTAAGGTTGGGCCGGGCTTTGCATTCATTGAGGAACGTGCGTGCGGTGCTCTGGCGCTTTCCTTTGCGGATATTGGTCTGGTAGTACCCCGCACCTTCCTGGCTGGCACCATTGAAATCCGGGTTATAGGGCAGGTCGCTCTGTATCGCGGCCTCAATATAGATGTCGGCAAGATCGAGCTTCTGCTCATCGGCCACTTCCTCTACCCACAGCGGGCCGCCGTAGCCATGGTACTCGTTGCCCCCCTCGGCCTTGTGCTCAGAGCGCTTGAAATAGGGCAGGACCTCGTCATACGACCAGCCTGAATTACCAAGTTCACTCCAGTGGTCGTAATCCTCGCGCTGCCCGCGTATGTAAACCATGCCGTTGATACAACTGGTGCCACCGAGTACTTTTCCGCGCGGCCAGGCGATGCGGCGGTGGTGCATATTGGGTTCAGGCTCTGTCTCGTAACACCAGTTGAGCTTGGGGTTTTTCATCAGGAACGCAAAACCCAGCGGGGTGTGAATCAGCGGTGAGCTGTCTTTGCATCCCGCCTCCAGCAGCAGGACCTTGCGGCTGGCTTCCCGGGACAGTCGATACGCCAGGGCACAACCGGCGGAGCCGGCGCCGACGATTATGTAGTCATAGCTGTTGCTGGATTCGGCCATGGGATGCCACCTTCTTGTCTGTTCTGATGAGTGGAGTTCACGTCAATCAGCGCGCTCTGCAGCCGTCGGCGTGAATAGACAAATGTACAAAAAATGATTATTGTTCAATATTGTCAGGCGGTCAAGGTAGCGGTATCAACAATGCCACAAAGGCAGTTCAACGCCCTGAACTATAGCGATCCCATGCTGGTTCGAATACTCGACGCCGGGGAACAGTGCATTCTGCGCTTCGGTATCCGGCGCACCTCGATGGGTGAGGTCGCGCGAGTGGGTAAACTGTCACGCGGTTCTATCTATCGCTACTTTGGTGCCAAAGAGGCGCTCGTCGAAGGCATTATCAGGCGCCAGCAGGAGAACTTCCTCAACCGCACCGAGGCAAAGCTGGAGAATGAGTCGAATCTGGTCGACAAACTGACGCTGTCGGTACTGGCCGGCCGCAAGGATATGCAGGAGGGCATTTTTGCCTCTCTGGCTGAGGTTGAACCGGAGACACTGGCGATGATGTTCCTCGACCCTCGCTTCTACCAGCGCAGCTTGTCGTTCTGGCCGCGGCACATTCGCATGGCACAGGAGTCGGGTGAGATCGGCGCTGAGATGGATGTGGAGTTTGTGACAGACCTGATCGTGCGCCTGGCGGTGTCACTCGTGATGTTCCCCAAAATGGGCGTGGAACTGAAGACTCGCAAGGCCCTGCGCAGCTATCTGCAGCAGATGTTGAAGGCGGGCCCGGGCTGAGCGCAGCGTGTCGCCGGGTTTCGCACCCCGCCATTATGGTGCCGCTATTGGCAACCCTGTTTCCTATTCGAGAGCTTCTGTAACACTTGCGGTATCCATCATTTTTCCACAGAATCTGTGGATAAGTCAGTGAGTAAATTGTTTAGCTAGCCCTCAAGTGCGGTGGTACAGCACATTGTTACAGATTGATTAAAAAACATACAATACTATTAAAGCTATATAAATCAATTAGATACAGGCACTATCTGAGTAACTAAATGCAAAGAAAAAGCTAACTTCGCAAAAGCGTCATTCTTGTTGCGCAGTGTGCATAACATTTGTGGTAGTGCTACCTCAAGTAACTTCCGTAACTATTTTGGAAACAATTTGGGAAGCGGGGATTGCGAAGGTTACCTCCTTGAAGTGCAAAAGTACTGCTTGTGTAGGCTATCGGCATTCGTCAAGTATTTTCCGGCGTGTTACCGGCATGTGACATTTTGCCGTTTCCTGTCATTGCCGCTGTCATAATGTGACGCTGCCAGTCACTCTCCGCGGTAGATACAACCGCTGGTGCAGGTCTCACGAATTTCCACTTTGCTCAACAGTGGTACCTCCGGTTTCAGCCTGTGCCATATCCAGCGGGCGATATTTTCGCTGGTGGGATTCTCCAGGCCGGGAATGTCGTTCAGGTAGCGGTGATCCAGTTGCTCGTACAGTGGCTTGAAACTCGCCTTCAGTTCACCGAAGTCCATCACCCAGCCGCTCGGTTCCGGCGCCTCGCCGTCCACGACCAGTCGCACATGAAACGAGTGACCGTGCAGGCGCGCGCATTTGTGTCCCTCGGGGACATTGGGCAGGCGGTGCGCCGCTTCAAAGTGAAACTCTTTGTAGATTTCCATACAGGGTGCCTGCTGTTGTGAGGTTGCATTACCAGAATCGGCGGCGGTTGTCGCCATTAACGAAGCGCTTTCACGTAAGTTTGTGGCGTGGATTTTACTACTAAAATCAAAGGCTTTTAATATGTCTGTTTTTTTTCGAAATTCCGCAACGAGGCATTGACCACCCATCCAGAATCTCTATAATGCGCGTTCTCGGTTTTTGGGGTGGTTAGCTCAGCTGGGAGAGCATCTGCCTTACAAGCAGAGGGTCGGCGG
>CAXBLZ010000072.1:0-19788 GCA_963976735.1 uncultured Halioglobus sp. | reverse complement strand
GGACATGCAGCCCGCAAGCCTTCGCGCGGGGAGCGGAAAACCAGTGTTTACTTATTGGTGGTCAAGCCAGCGTGCTCTATGCTTACAGTTTTGGTTGACAGCCCAGAGATCGAGATATGGTATTCAGCATAGCGAGTGCGCGCTCTCTCTCCGGGCTCATCTGTTGTCAGGTCCTGGCTGCAGTCCTGCTAGGGCTACTCGCTCCTCTGGCTGCTGCAGGCGAGGCGCTGAAACCCGATCCTCTGCCGATGACCCAGGCGCAGGCCCAGGTTGCACTGAAACAGCTCGAACAACGGGTTGCAACTGCCGATACCGCGACAGAGCAGGAACTGAAAGCCCTGCAGCAAGAGATCATCCTGGTTCGCTCCGCGGCGCAGGGCTGTGTACAGGCGCAGGAACCAAAGATCGAGCTGTTGGATAGCCAGCTTGCTGTTCTCCAGCCGCAGGATAACAAGACAGCCGGCGCACAAGGAGCACAGTCCAGCCAACCAACGGCATCGTCATATTCTCCCGCCATCGCCCGTCAGTTACGGGATCTTCAAGACAGTAAAGCGAGCTTGCTGGGCAGTATCGCCGTCTGCAAGCTTATGCTGCTGAGTATTGATGACCTGGATTCGACGGTAGATGGCTACCTTAACAGCCTGTTTACGCGGCAACTGCAGGTCCGCGGGCCGACGCTGGCCAGTGTATTGCAGGCCAACCTGGGCGAGCAAGAACGCTGGATGAGCTTGGGCAGTCAGATTGTCGCGATGATCCTGGGCCAGGATGCGATAAGCCCAATCCATCTCTTCGGTGCCGCAGTCGCGGGTCTGTTCGGCTTTTTACTCGGCCGCACCCTGCCGCGCCGGCTTCGCGAATGGACCGCCCGCGTGCAGGATGAGGGCGATGGTGTCTCTGCCAGCCTGATACAGGCCTTCGTTACCAGCGGCGCCAGCTATGCTCCGGTTTTGCTGGCACTAGGGGGCAGCATCGCTTATCTCGCCTATGTGGCTACCGCCGATGCCGACTCGCCGCTTATCGTCAACATTATGCTTGGCTTCCTTGCCTATTTCGCTATTGCAGCCGTGGTGCGGGCTCTACTGAACCCTTGCCCTCCCGCGGCCCCCTACCTACCGCTGCCTGGAACCATCGCTCTTCCCCTCAGCCGGCGCCTGCGTTTGCTCGCCGTGTTGCTGCTACTCAGAACGCCAATGCTGGAGCTGCATGCACAGGGCTTGCTCAACGACACCATGTTCGAACTGACGCGACAATTAATGGGCTGGCTCTGGATACTGAGTGTTATCTGGACGGTCTGGTTGCTGCGCAAGCTTGAAGGCTGGCGTGACAAGTGGTCGCTGTTGATGCTGCTGAGTCTGGCGGTATTCAGTGCCGGGATTATAGCCGGGTTCGGCTATATCAATCTTGGAACGCTGGTAATTGTTGGAATTTCCTACAGCCTGATACTGTTCGGTATCACCGTGGTACTGATGCAGTTTTTCTCAGATCTGTTCGACGGGCTTGATGAGGGACACTACCGCTGGCAGAAAAAAGTACGTGGCTTAATCGGGCTCAAGGGGACCGACTATGTGCCCGGCCTGGGCTGGATCCGACTGGTCGTCAACCTGCTGCTCTGGATCTGCGCTATCCAGGTTTTGCTGCGTATATGGGACGCCAATGAAAATATCACCAGCGACGTGATGGGGTATTTTACACAGGGTTTCCAACTCGGCAGCGTTACCATTATTCCCTCGCATTTGATCTACGCGATTCTGGTTCTTGCGCTACTGCTCACCTTTACCGGCTGGCTTAAGAACAGGTTGAATACACGGTGGCTGGTGAAGACGCGCATGGAGCCCAGCGCACGCGAGGCACTGGTTACTGCCTTTGGCTATGTCGCTGCGGCAATCGCCGTCATCGTGGCGCTTCTGTTCGCCGGATTTGATTTTGCCAACCTGGCGATTATCGCCGGTGCACTCTCGGTCGGCCTCGGATTCGGCCTGCAGAATATTGTGAATAACTTTGTGTCCGGCATCATCATGCTGGTTGAACGCCCGGTGAGAATAGGCGACTGGATCGTTGTCGGAGGCGCTGAAGGCACCATACAAAATATCAGCATTCGCTCCACAACGATAAGAACGTTCGACCAGGCCGATGTCATCGTGCCCAACTCAGAACTGATATCCGGGCAGGTGACCAACTGGACACTGGGAAATACGCAAGGGCGGGTTAAGGTGCAGATCGGTGTTGGCTATAGCAGTGACATCGAAACCGTTATCAGTACGCTGGTCGAGGTGGCGAACAACCACCCGGAAGTCATCAAAGGCAGTCACGTGCAACCGGATCCGTACGTCCTGTTTCTGGCGTTCGGAGACAGTTCGCTTAACTTTGAGCTGCGCGCGATAGTGCGGAATGTGAACAGGCGTTTGCACGTACTCAGCGATATAAATCGGGAAATCAATGCCGCGTTTAACAAGCTGGGTATTGAGATTCCCTTTCCGCAACGTGATATCAATTTTCGCGGACCATTGCAGATGGGCCCGGTTTCCAACGGGCCACCCGACGCAAGTAATAGCGGGGAGTCTTCGCGCCCGGAGAGTACCTAAACCGCCTCGAGTAAACATCCTTCTGTATTTGGAAGCAAGTTCGTCCCTGCCCGAGCAGGAAACGCGCCTCAGAACAGTGATTTCCTGTCGTTCAGCAGCCAGTGTGTTTCGCGTGCCAACCAGCGTAGGCAGAAAATTTTTTCATCAGATGTTAGGGTGGTGCCCTTCAGTAGTTGTCTGCGGGGAGATTGATGTCTACCAATAACAAAGAACGCCAATCCACAGTATTGGTTCCTGTTTTTGCACCGGCTGTCGTCGTCATTGTATTACTGGTGGTTGGCACTATTGCCAACCCGGAAATGGCCGGCGATGTTTTTTCCAGAACGCTGACGTTTATCACCGAAACTTTCGGCTGGTTCTACATGCTGTCGGTGGCGTTTTTCCTGATATTCATTGTTGGCGTGGCGCTGTCGCGCTGGGGGAGTATAAAGCTTGGGCCGGATCACGCGGACCCTCAATACAGCTTCCCCGCGTGGTTCGCCATGTTGTTTTCTGCAGGCTATGGTATTGCCCTGCTGTTTTTCGGTGTTGCCGAGCCGGTACTGCACTACGCCGCGCCGCCACAAGGGGCGCCTGAGACACTGAATGCGGCCAAGCAGGCGATGCAGATCGCGTTCTTTCACTGGGGCTTCCATATCTGGGCGATCTACGGCCTGGTGGGCATGGTGCTGGCCTATTTTGCCTTCCGTCACGGCTTGCCGCTGTCGATGCGCTCGGCGCTGTATCCGCTGATTGGTGACAAAATTCACGGTTGGATGGGGCATACCGTGGATGTCTTCGCCATTCTCGGCACCATGTTCGGCATCGCCACCACGCTGGGGCTGTCGGTCACCCAGATCAATGCCGGGCTGAATTACCTTTGGCCGCAAGTGCCGGTCAGTACGATGGTGCAGATCATCACCATCGCAGTGATTACCGGGCTGGCGATTTTCTCGGTGGTGGCGGGGATGGACAAGGGGGTGAAGCGCCTGTCTATCCTGAACATGGTGCTGGCCATTTCGCTGATGGCCTTCGTGTTCGCGGTCGGGCCCTCTATCCACATTCTGGAGACCTTCCTGCAAAACACCGGCAGTTACCTGAATCATGTCATCGAGCGCACGTTTAACCTGCAAGCGTACTCGCGCAGTGACTGGATAGGCAACTGGACGCTGTTTATCTTCGGTTGGACGATTGCCTGGGCGCCCTTTGTGGGCTTGTTCATTGCCAAGATCAGTCGCGGTCGCACCATCCGCGAGTTTGTGCTCGGGGTAATGCTGGTGCCGTCGCTGTTCACCTTCCTCTGGTTTTCCATTTTTGGCGGCACCTCCCTCTACGAAATTATGAATGAGGGCTATGTGTCGCTGATCAGCGAAGTGCAGAACAACCAGGCTATCGCGCTGTTCAAACTGTATGAAGTGCTGCCGATGACCTCGATTCTGTCATTCATTACGGTGCTACTCATTGTCACCTTCTTTGTCACGTCATCCGATTCCGGCTCGCTGGTGATAGACTCCCTGGCCTCTGGCGGTGCGCTGCATACACCGGTATGGCAGCGGGTTTTCTGGGCCTCGTCCGAGGGTATCGTCGCCGCCACACTGTTGCTGGCCGGAGGCCTGAGCGCACTGCAGACGATGACGATCGTCAGTGCACTCCCGTTCAGCATAATCATGATCATTTCTGCCGCAGGCATGTGGCGGGCGCTGATGATTGAAGATCACCACAGCCGCAGCCTGAAAACCGCCATGCACCAGCGTTCAACCGGCACCGGTATCGGTACCGGCGGCACTCGCAGCGTGTGGCGCGACCGCCTGCACGCCCTGGTGACATTTCCAAGCCGTGAAGAAGTGCTGGAGTTTATGGACAGCACGGTGCGCAAGGCCATGGTCCGGGTTGAGCGTGAGTTGGTGAAGGAAGACTGGCAGGCACAGGTAGTGAACGATGAAGAATTCAATCGTATCTACCTCGAAGTTATCAAGGATGACCAGGTGGATTTTATTTATGAGATTCGCCTGGTTGAGCACCTGTTACCGAACTTTGCCTATCCGGAAATGCCGGGCGATGAGTCCGAGGAGAAGCACTATTACCGTGCCGAGGTGTTCTTGCGGCGGGGCGGCCAATCGTACGACGTCTACGAATTTAATCAGCAGGATATTATCACAGACATTCTGGACCAGTTTGAGAAGCACCTGCATTTCCTGCATATTTCACCGGCCATCCTGCCCTGGCGAATGGAAGCCCATGACGAAATGCTGGCGCCGCCGCCAGAACTCACGGGGGAGGCAGCGCAGAAATAGGCTGCAAGCCGGGTCGGTGCCAGGCGGTGACCTCGTGTCAGTGTCACCGCTGTCTGGCATCTACCAGGCCACAGGCCGCTAGTAGTAGTAGCCCAGATTGAGGTTGAAACGGTAGTTCCATTTGTCATTGCCGTCGACGCCGAAGTCACCGACGCCCTGGTAAATGTTCGAGTAATTGTCGTCTGTGTCGCCGATAAACAGGTTGCCGTTTGAATAGGCCAGGTCACTGTAGATATACCAGTTGCCACTGGCCCAGGCTGAGCCGAGAATGAACAGCTCGCTGTTGTTGAACGCACTGTTATCCTTAACGATGCTGCTGTACTCAATGTAGGGCTTCAGGTAACTGAGCCAGGGAATATTCGGTGTATCAAGGCGATAGCTCAGGGAGACAGCGGGTATCCAGCCCTGGGTTGCGACGGGCCAGGCGAAATCATAGGCACCCAGCGGTATCAGGTTTGGGGCCGCGAGGCCACTGTCATCAACATCATACTGGTAGCGCGTAAGCTGCGTAGCGAGAGTGAAATCGCCAAGTGTGTTGACCATATGCCCGGACACTGCCCAGTGGTGCCCATCCTCGGCACGTTTCCCATCCAGCTCACCCCACTCCATCGAAAAGCCGACACTGGTGGGAACCGGGCCATTCTCAAGTTGGTAGATCGCACGCAGGTTGAATTGGTTGCGCTCTTCATAACCGTTTGCGGGGGCGTCGACAACATCGCCATTGGGCTCAATCGCAAACGCCCACTTCACGGCATCGTATCCATAGCGAGCGCTGTCGGCACTGTCACCGTTGCCATTTGCCTCGCTGCTGACAAAGTAGGCGAATGCAAGATCCCAGTCATCCCACTGCGTAAGGTAGGTGATGCCCAGATCCGGATCATCGATCAGTCCGACATAGTAGTGTTGATCAAAAAACCAGCTCTGTGAGATGCCATAGGGCCCAGGCCCAAATGGTACGCGGGTTATACCGACCTGAACCTGGCTGGATTCATCGAAAGCATAACCCAGCCAGCCGGTGTGTATGAAGTTGTAACCGTCGTACCAGCGATACTCGAGTTGGCCGATCCACTGCTGGTAATTCAGCGTTGCGTTGATGCGAAAGGTATCGAGTTCAACGTTGCCGCCGTTGCCCCCGCGCTGGGGAGCTTTGCCGACTTTCTCATAGTCGCCGTAAATGTAGTTGAGCCGCATTGCGCCGCCGATGGTGAGCGGCCCCAGCGTGATGCCCTTGCCGTCAACACCCCGTGTATCTGCCAGCGCCTGCTCGGCGGCATCGGCCTTGTTGCGCGCATCCGCCAGGCGCGCATTGGCCTCGGCCAACTGCTCCGTGAGCGACGCCACTTCCGCTTCGAGTTCTGCGACCGTTGCCGGGGCCCCCAGTGCAGGCAACGCGGTTGGCAGGCACAGCGTTACCGCCTGAAGCAGTGTGCACAGTGGTCTGTTGAGGAAGGTTTCTGCGTAGTCAGTTGCCGTCATATGTCGGCGCAACAGCCTGCTTTTATTGATAGTGGACGCCGCAGCGCAGCGGTATTGGTCGGCGTTTGCAGGGGTACCGTAACAAGCGAAGTGCCGCCATGCAAATGGCGGCAGTGTTACTGGCAGGTCAGGTAGTGTCGGGAGCGCGTGCCACTGCTGTGGCACGGCGGTGGGTCAACAGTGACTACGAGTCTTTACGCGGCACCGGTCTTGCGTCGGCGGGCAGACGTCAGGCCCATCAGGACCACACCCAGCGCCAGCAGTGGCAGGGTGGCGGGAACCGGTACAGGGATGATGGACTTCTGCAGCGAATAGGTAGAGCTGAAGGTGCCGATGCTGTTCACAACCACCTGCAACTGGCTGCTGTCCAGCCCGTTCAACACGTCATTACACACGCCTTCGCCGACACCCAGGCCCGCACAGGGGTTACTGGCGATCAGGGCATCCAGCGCGGCTTCTGCCAGCAGAGCCGTGTTCTCATTGATAAGCTCCAGCAACGAGGCCTCCAGATCCGCGATCAGCTCCGGGCTGCTGAGGTCCAGCATGTAATCCGCGAGAATGGTTTCGCCATCCGGCTGCAATACGCCATCGTACTGATAGCTGCCCATCAGCGAGCCGACGACAGTTCCAGACTCACTGACGCTGGTTGCACCTGTCTCGAACTGCTCACGTACCAGGTCGTCTATAGTCAGCGCTTCACCGAGCAGTGGCGTACCGAAATCGGTGGTAAAAATGTCACCTACGGGCAGCTCGCCACTGGTGTAGGTGTAACTGTAGACATTGACGGGCTCCGTTAGTGAGATGCTGGGAGTCAGTGGGATGATCTGCGAGGGCAGGGTGACATCCGGCGTGGTAAAACAGCCGATAAATGGCAGGCAAGTCTCGCCGCCGGGAATGAGTACGAATTCCGGGGTGGTTACGGTCAGCTTCGGGGTTATAGTCACCGAGCCAAAACTCAGGCTGGTGTTGAATTCATAGGGCTGGGGATAGCCGGGCGGAGTCCGATACTGCGCGTCCATGCTGCCCGCAACAGAAAGGCCGTTGCTCAAGCTGAAGTTGATGGTGCCATCATAATCCAGCGCTGCGGTGGGCGGCATGGGTATGGCGGCCGCTGGCCCTGCCAGCATGGCCGTTCCCAGCGATGCAGCGAGGATGGAGAGAGTGCTTTTCAACAGTTTCATTAGTGTGTCCCCTTTGAGGCCTGGCCCCGTATTATGTGTGTCTATATTGCGGATGGTCGCAACCCCACGTCTGTGGATCGGTCAACATGCATGATTCGTGCCCGTACGCTTATACCATTGATATTTAACAATAAAATGATTTTTTACAAACCCTGGCTTTGCAAAGTGTAAATATCCCTGACACTGGCATCCGGGTGGCAGTTCGCCTGGGGTTTTGCGCTGCCCTCGTGTTTCACGGTGGCGTTGAGGGCATCTCTGGCTGGACATTGCGGCGCAAAAGCAGCCGGAAGTAGTACCTGCGCTGTTGGTGATTCCACGCAAATGGGGCACGGGCTATCCATTCTTTCGCAATAGCGTATGTGCTAGGCTCGGTGCCCACACCGACGCTTCTGGAGCGACATCATGAATTTGATTATTGGCATTCTGGTAACCGCTGGCGCACTCTGGGTCACTACCGCAGTGGTGCCGGGAATACATATCGAGGCCTCTGTCACCGCCTTTCTGGTCGTCGCCATTATCTTCGGACTCGTCAATGTCTTTGTCCGGCCTGTCGTGCAGATACTGTCGCTGCCTGTCACGATAGTCACGCTGGGACTCTTCACGTTCGTTATTAACGCCCTGATGTTGATGTTGACCGCATGGCTTGTGGGCAATGCGATGTCGATTGAAGGCGATGGTATGACGCAGTTTTTCTGGGCGCTCATCGGCAGTGTGGTTATCAGTATTGCCAGTACGCTAATCGGCATGATTATGCCGGGCCGTTAACACATTCCCCGGGCGATGACTCACAATCCTACTGCTCTGTAATCACACCACACGCCTGTATAGTATGGCGCCATGACAGCACTCCTGCCCATTCTCATTGTCCTGGTGGCCTTCGTCGTTTACGTCTACTTCACGCGGTGGCGCGAGCGGCGACTGCGCAGCAGGCCTTTCCCGACTGCCTGGCTTGCCATTCTTGAATCGAGCTTGCCCGTGTACCCGGCGCTGTCGCAGGAGGAACAGGCCAGGCTGTGCCAACTGGTGAAGCTGTTTATAGCGAAAAAACGTTTTTACGGCTGTGGCGGCGTGGTAATCACCGACGAAATACGCGTTACCATCGCCGCTCAGGCGTGCCTGCTGCTGCTCAACAAGGGCTGGAGCCTATACCCGAAACTGACCGCGATACTGGTATACCCCACGGCTTTCACAGTGGACAGGGAACAACACCAGGCGGACGGTACCGTCGTTACCGGCAGCCATGGCCTGCTCGGTGAGTCCTGGCACAATGGCCGGGTAATCCTGTCTTGGGATGATGTGGAAAAAGGTGTCGGTGATTTTGCGGACGGGCACAATGTGGTGTTACACGAATTCACTCACCAACTCGATGCCGAGTCGGGCTCGATGGACGGCGCGCCCGCCTTGCGCAGTAACAGTTACAAGTCGTGGGCCAAGGTGTTTGACGATAATTTTGAGGATCTCAAGTTCCGCTATGAGCACGGGCAGTCGACGGTGATAGACGAGTACGGCACCACGAACCCGGCGGAATTTTTCGCCGTCGCCACAGAGACATTTTTCGAGATGCCGCACCAGTTGCACAAACACCGCCCCGAGTTGTACGAGGAGCTACGCCATTTCTATCAGGTTGACCCGAGGCAGTGGTCGGTGCAGGGAGAGCATAGCGGTCAACCAGAACGCGAGGGTATGCCACCAGGCAACGCTTTGCAGTCACGCTGAATACGACAGTTCCCGCCGCTACTCCGGCAGCGCAAACGCGTACAGATAATCACCGACGCCGCGCTGGAACATATAGTGCCCGCCGGCGTTAATCACCACGTACTGCCGTCCTTTGTACACATAGGTCATCGGTGTTGCGGTCGCATCATTGGGCAGCGTGTACTGCCACAGCGTTGCGCCGCTGTCCACATCAAAGGCGCGGATCTGCCTGTCCATGGTAGCGCCGATAAAAAACACACCGCCGGCAGTTGCAATGCCGCCGCCGAGGTTGGGTGTGCCCCACTCGATATGGAAGGGTGCAGTAACCGGGCCCATTTCATGCACCGAGCCCAGTGCCGTCTCCCATTCAATTGTCCCCTTGTACAAATCCACGGCCACCAGTTTGCCCCAGGGCGGCGCGTTGCAGGGGATGCCCAGCGGTGAGGTGAGGGCGCCTATCTCCACAGTGTAGGGCGTGCCTTCCATGGTCACCTGCATGCGTTTGCCGCGCTCGGGGTGGTCGGTTCTGGCGGTGGTGGCGCTGCCTGTCCCGGTGGGAATCAACTGGCCGGTGAACGCGGTGTTATTGATATTCACCAGCAGTACGCCGGAATCGGCGACCAGTGCGCCTCCGCCCCAGTTGGCGCCGCCGAGACTGCCGGGGTACATCAGGCTCAGTTGTTCACTGATCGGTGTAAACAATCCCAGGTTGTTCAGTGCCGTAATCTGCTTCCTGCACTGGCCCCTGTCCCACGGTGTTAATCCCCAGGCACTGCCGGGCATCAGGAAGGAATCGACCAGCGGCGGGGGCGCGATCGGCTTTGGTTGCGTCAGCGCTGTTCTCTCGCCGGGAATATCTGATGGGGGAGTCGGATGCTCGGTAATCTCCCACAGCGATTCGCCGGTCAGGCGATTGAGTACAAACACAAAGCTCTGCTTGGTGACCTGCGCCAGCGCCGGAATCGACTCGCCGTTCTTTTCCCACTGGAACAGGATGGGCTGTGCCGGGGTGTCGTAGTCCCACAGGTCATGGCGCACATGCTGGAAGTGCCAGCGCACTGCGCCGGTGTTGAGGTCGAGGGCGACGATGCTGTTTGCGTACAAATCATCACCGGGCCTGTCCACACCGTAGTAGTCCGGCGACGGCGCGCTGGTGGGCAGGAAGATCAAACCGTTTTCTTCGTCGACCGACATCGGCGCCCAGACATTGGCAGACCCGCTCTTCGGATGCCCCAGCAGGGGGTCAAACTGCCAGACAAGATTCCCGTTGTAGGTGTCGAACGCCATGACCGTGCCGCGTGGCGTGGTGGCCCTGGCAAAATCGATAATGCCGGAGCCTACTACCACCAGGCTGTTGGCGACAGTCGGGGCAGACGAAGTACTGATGTCGCCAGGGACGTAGCCCTCTGCGCCGTAGAGTTCCACCCTGCCGCCCTGGCCGAAACTGTCACAGGTTTTGCCGTCGCGCGCATCGATGGCCCACACTTTCCTGTCGTGGGTCGCCAGGTAGAGGCGGTGGCGACAGTGCGCGTCTTTCGCCGCGCGCGGCTCCTCGGCATAACTGACGCCGCGACAGCGAAACGTTCTGTCGCCGCGCTTGTCGATGTCCGGATCGAAATCCCAGCGCTGCTCGCCAGTACCCGGGTCCAGCGCAATCACGCGATTGAACGGCGTGCAGTACACCAGTGATTCACCGGCTGATTCCGGCAGCAGAATTGGCGTGGCCTGGGTCGAGGTGTTCGCCATATCCTCGCCGTAGCGCCCGGCATCACCACTGCGGTGAACCCACGCGACGTCAAGGTCGGCGACGTTTTCCCTGTCGATGGTGGCCGCTGTTGAATAGTGCCGGCCGCCCTGGTCGCCACCGTAGTAGAGCCAACCGCTGTCAGCCGACACAGCCCCCGCGGAGATCAGGGCCGCCAGCGCCAGTAATGACTGCTTCAGTGGCATCAGTCCAGCGGTCATTGGTCCGTGAGCGGCGTTATACGCAGCAAGGAGGGTACCCCTCCCTCGGTTTGCCAGGTCGGGAAATGTGAGTTGGTGGTGTAGATCGCGCCATCGGCTTCGGAGATTTCGATATCGCGGGTGAAGAAGCGCTGGCGCGGCATCGGGTACACCTTCCACTTCTCGCTGGCGATATCAAAACTCAATATGGTGTCTGACTGGTTGCCGTTCACCCACACCACACCTCTTTGCTTGTCGATATTGAGTGCATACGGGATTTCATTCACGACAGGTAACTCGTAGGAGGTGAAGGTGTCCGTGTTCGGGTTGTACTTCACCAACAGGGAATCCTGGAAGGCCACAATCCAGACCATGCCGTCAGCATCGACTCGCAATCGACGCGGCCCCTGGTAGGGGAAATCCACCATGGTGACTTCGAAGGTGTCCGGATCGATATGCGCCAGATCGTTTGCGTACAGCCGCGCAACCCAGATGGCACCGTCCGGCGCCACGTCAATACCGTAGGGCATCGGCAGGCCGATCGAATCACGGCTGGGGCTGGGTTGGGGGCGATTCGCCGGATCGAAGGAGAAAATCAGCGGCAGTGACTTGAGAATCAGCCACTCGGTTACGCCGCGCGCGGGCAGGTCGATAATTGTGAACTCCCCGGTGGTGCGGTCAAACATTGCGACCTGTGATGACAGGGCCAGGGTAAACCAGACCCGGTCCCTGGCATCCACGCGAATGGTATGCGGGTAGTACCCGGCAGGCATCTCATGCGTGGTGAATTTTTTGCTCTTCGGGTCAAACTCAAGCAGTGCTTGCTGCATGGAAGGCGTAATAAAAATATTGCCGTCTTTCGGTGATACCGCGAACGAGTGTACGCCGAGGTAATTGTGCATTTTCGGGAAAGTGACAAATCGGTTCCCCAGAATCCCGCCCGGTTGCTGCTCATCAGTGTGCGGCACTTTGTAAACGGTGTAGTGACCTGTCTCCGGGTTGATTTCATACACGCGATCAAAAAGGTTGTCACCGACATACACAAACCCGTTTGGATGAATAAGGAAATCGTGCATCTGGGAAAAGCCATCGCCGATTATCCACTCTTTCATTTCTATGCCGGAAAGGTGCTTTTCCCAGGGGCGGGGCAGCGGCACTACTTCCGGGTGCTCGCGCAGTTGGCGGTATTCCTTTTGCAGCAGTTCGGCCAACTGCTGATGTTCGTCGTTGGGCAGCCGTGCGCCATAGCTGTTCATCCGTTCAAATACCGCAATCCACTGATCGATCGTGCGCTCATTGCGCATAAACGGCGATGCCTGCTGGTGACAAAAAGAACAGTTGAGCTCAAAGCTGTTCTTCAGTTCTTCATCCCCGCCCAGCTTCAGTTGTGACAACCAGACATTGGAAGGATAGCTCGCAATATACTGCTGTGCTGTCATTGGTGTCATTGTCACTTCGAGAGTCGTCACCTCGTCATCGCCGGTGGAGTCGTCGTCCTTGATGTATTGATCGACATAACCCTGGCTGCGCACGCGATACTGCACCGGGCTGTCCGGCTCTTCAAAATTGACTATGCCCGCGGCATTGGTAAACCGGGTGACCGTAGTATCTGCCGGGGTAAGCACTCCTTCCGGTGCATAACCATCATCGGATAAATCGGCTACCACTTTATTTACCAGTGTTTGCGTTACCATCACTCGCGATAGCGATTCACCGGCGTCATTCGTGATGTGCAGCGTGGTGGCATAACTGACTGCTGAAACCATACACAGCATGGCAAGTAGATAGCGGCTTGGCATTTGAACGCTCCCTGACAAAGGTCGGCAGATTATCATTTGATGCCGCCGTTATCACGAATTTCCCGACGCCGGGGCGTTGGCAGTACTGTGTAAAGACGGCTGTCACAATGCTGGCAATTGTTATCTCTGGTGCCAGCTACCCAGGCCTGTTTACAGGTCTTGTTGCAGTATAAACGCTTCCCCGGTATTGCGCTGGGAATATAACTTCGGCAGGAAAAATTGCAGGCTTGCAACTTCCTCCACCTGGTGCCGCTGCCATTGCTCCAGCATTTCGGGATGAAACACTCTCTGCCTCAGGTACAGGTTCAGCAGTGGTCCGAGTACCGGCAGATCGGAACCGATAATGGTGTCGACACGGTATTCGGTGCCGCCATTCACGAAATCAAATGTGTGGCGAACCTGGCCAATCGGAATGCCTGCCACTTCCGGTATGGCCAGGAAGCCGGCATCGCTGTACTCGACGATTCTCGCTGCGCCGCGGCTATCGTAGATGCCGAACCACTCCTCCCGCTCCGCCATTGCCCCCAGCCCCATTCCTTGTGAGCCATCGCGGGCTGGTTCCAGAAGTCTCAGGGTGCCGTGCTCACTGGGGTGGAAAATGTGGTAAAGCGGATAGGTGACCCCTTTATAGTGGACAGTCGATATCGGTAGATAGCGATAGAACCAGGACACCATTTCTGGAGCGATACCGGGCAGGAAAAAATGCTGTACGGTAGCGTATATTTTTCCGTCCTCGCCTATCTCCCAGTGCGTTTCAGCCAGGTGGTAATCCGGCAACACCCAGGGCAGGTCGCGGGGCGCATCCCTGGCAATTGGCTCCGGGGCGAGCAGCACGAGTGCCAGTGCAATTGCCGCTGCACAAAGCACCATGCCAGCGCCGACCCATTTGAAGATTGGAATCATTTGAATCTCCAGTCCCACCTTGCCTCGTGCTCACGCTGGCACTGTGGAGTACGAGCAAACCCCGATACCCTAGCAACCAGGTGGAAGGCTGTCGCATGCATCCCCTCTGCCGTCGCCATCACTGTCCAGCTGATCGGCATTCGCTACCCATATACAATTATCCACATCATCGGGCACACCGTCACTGTCGAAATCCGGTGGCGTCAAGGTGAGCACAGCGGTGGTGGAGACAGTCTGCTCGGCCCCGACACCCGTGCCGTTGTCGGTGTCGTTATAAGTCACCTTGACAACGCTTCCTTCTGGCAGGTTGCTGTATTCGTCGGGCAGTGATGCCGCAAACACGCCGCGGTTTTCGCCCTGCTCAACCAGTGTCAGAGGCACCGCGTCGGCGTCATCAATGCTGACATTTACATCGATTTCCTCGGCGAGGGTAGCATCGCTATTGAGGTCGCTGTCACCGACTCTCACCGTCAGCACTGAACCAATCACAAACTCCGGACTGGGCGAAATCTCAACAATTCCGGCGGGATCAGTAAAGAGCAGAATCGGATCGGGCTCAACGCCCTGGAATACTGGCGGCGCGGTACCCGAGGTATCCCGTTTGGGTGTTACCCTGATCGTGAAGTTGTTTTGTGGGTAGGTTGTCACATCACCAACAGTCACTATGTAACTCAACCCAACATTAACGAGGTCATCAATGACACCCATGGTATAGGTGAGTTGTCTGGACCAGTTAATTACGGTTTGTGCCGGCACCTCTGTGAAGCCACCTGCGGCGCCGTTCATCCAGGTAAGCCTCTCTGCAACGGGATTGTAGCCGTACCACGCCACCAGCTGTGCGTCCGTGGCGGGATTGCCGTCGTCATCCCAGAAAATACCCTGGGGGAGCATATTGTTGGGCAGCCAGGGACCAAACTGGTTACCCGATGTGTCCGGGCCAGGGGGGACGTTGGCGTAGTCACTACCAAGCGTGGCCCCGGAGGTGAGTGTGTCTGTCAGCCCGGGCTCTATTGGATACTCTACTATGCTAAAGCCGGCACGGGTTTCCGGGTCGAAATAGCCAGCCGGCCTGTCATGGTGCGGATCCGGTGGCCCGAATAATCCGGTGGAAAAGTTTGCCAGTTGCGATTCCTCATCCCAGACATCTGCGGGTACAGCCAGGCTCAGGTTTGCGGCACCGACGCCGTCCTGCACTGAAGCCGGGACAAAACTGCTGCCCGTGCCAAAGCCAACCTGTATTGTAAACCCCTCAAGTCGCTGGTTTGTCCAGTTGTTGATCTTCTGGAATACCTGATACTGCCGCGGCGGCGCGCCGGGTTCATCCTCTACGTTAAACACAAGGTCAATACCCTGTTCAGTCAGTCCCTCGACGGTGGACGGCAGCATAGCCAGTTTATAGCGTTTGTGGCTTTGAAAAGGAGAGCTGCAGGTCACCTGCTGTGGGTCGGCTGAATCGAGGAAGTGACCATCCAGGTACGAGGTCGCCAGGATGCAGTTCACAGGGCCGGGTGGCTTTACACCAGAATCATCGTGAATAACCTTGATGCCTGAGGGTTCACCCACCGGCCAGTCCTTGGCCAGTACCAGGCCGTTGACAACGGCGGTTGCAGGGTCGCTCACCTCGGCGTAGTAGCTGTAATCCGAGTCAGGTGAGAAGACGTAGTCACCGGTCACTTCATCGAAAAAACTGCCCGATCCGTTCACGATCACTTCGACGTTGTCCAGGTTCCAGCCGCCGAACCCGGCCGCACCGGTAACCGATGGCGTTGTATAGATTTTTCCGGCCTGTGCAGAAAGTGATAATCCAGCAACAGCAACTGCCATAAGTGATGGCTTCAAACACTGCAGCATGCGTTTTTCGGCCAGCTGCGGTCTGGGACGATGTTTGATCAGTGACTTCCGTATGTTGTCGTTCATGTGTGCATGCCTCATGGATGATAGCGATAATTTATATATTAGGCCTTTCTAATAGAAAGTGGGAAGTGCTGGCGAGACAATTCAGGGTTTAGTGTGTTCACTGATGACACAGATCAAGAAATCGAGCGGTATGCCGTCGTGCGCGGTGACTATTGAGACCCAAACAGCCCGCGTATTGAAAAAGCCTTTCAATCTGGCGTATCGTGAGAACGCGATAAAGCCCGGCAGGCCGAAACTATGAGGATTTGGCTAATCATACTGTTGTTCTGGCCGCTGGTGGCGCCAGGAGATACAGGGGGTGCAAAGCCTGGCGCAGAGGCCGCGCAGCAGGAACCACCGGATGATCCCTCCCTGGGCTGGGTTGATAGCGGCGTTGTTTACGCTACTGATCAGGTGCAGGCGCTGACCGTATGGATGGATGATTTTTTTGGCGACCCGACCTACGATCTGGAGCAGCCCGACTCGCTACTGCGCATCGACTGGGAGAATAGCTGGGATGAACAGCGCAGCTATAAGGCTCGCGTCCGACTGCGCGGAAAACTGCAACTGCCGAAGATATCGAAACGGCTGAACCTGGTGTTCAGCGGTGAGGATGGCGACAAATTGGGCGCCGATGACCGCAATGAAAAAACCGATGTGGTCGGCCTGCAGTACAGCCTGGGAGAACTTGACCGCTCCCGCATTGATCTCACGCTGGACGCGGGCACCTGGGATCTGCGCCCCGGCGTTCGCTACCGCAACCAGGGCCCACTCTCACAGCACGCTGGCTATCGCTACACGCAACAGGTGGAGTACAAGAACAGCGATGGCTTTTACACCACGGCTGAGCTCAACCTGGACCGTGTGCTGAATGAAGACAGCCTGCTGCGCTGGAGTAATGAGGTTATCTACGGAGAGGAAACCGACGGTGTGGAATGGCGGACTCGGCTGTCCCTGGATCAGCGCCAGCGTCCCGCCCATAAAAAGCACCAGTTTGTGATCGGCTACTTCGCTTCCATTCAGGGGGAGACCGACCCGCGCTACGTGCAGAACTATCGCATCGGCGTCACCTTGCGTCGCCAGGTTTACCGCCCGTATTTTTTCGTTGAATTGGAACCGTCCTACAATCTGCGGCGCGATTCGGTCGACCAGAATCGCAGCAATGCCTGGAATTTCATTGCGCGCTTTGAACTCGTGTTGCAGCCCGAGTTGATGCGGCAACTGAAGAAGACGCTGAAAAATGCCGCGCCGTAGGGTGCCTTCGAGCCTCTCAATCGCGAGCAGTATTTGCCGCTATTGTGGTGCCGATTGCTTGCCAACAGTAAGCCCACGTTTCGGCAGACGGAGTCTGGTAATCGTAACCCTGTCGCGGGATACTGCCGACTCAGTCATCACCGGCGAGTCAGTGCAAGGTTGACCATGAACGAACCCGTTATCAATCGCGCCACGCATTTCAGTATTGTATGGGCCGTCGTGCTCGCGGTACTGACCCTGGTGGAATGGCATAGCCTCGACCGCGATCCGATGGCCGAGCAGATTTTTCTTCCTTTCATTGAGCGCAAGATTGAATTGACTCTGTCAGATGCAAACCGCAGCGACCAGGTCGACGGCACTTCGGATACTTTGTCGGCAGCGCCCGCCCCGTCGCGCCTGCAGACCGAGGTGGAGATCAACTTCGATGGGCCGTTGTTTCTGGTTTACTGCTTTGGCCCGATACTGGCAATGCACGGGATCGGCCTGCTGGTATCGCGGCTGCGTCAGGGGCGTGCTGGCTAGGGAATGGCCCGCAGGGGACCCTCAGTTCGTGACCTTGCAGGTGTGCGACCGGTCCAGCGTTTGTATGCAGCATTGAATGCCGTCAGATGTTGATAGCCCAGCCGGGAAGAAATCTCTTGCAGCGATAGTGATGTTTGATGCAGATAGTAGTTTGCCCTCTGCCTGCGCACAGCGTCCAGCAGCGCCTGGTAAGATGTATCTTCCTGCTGCAAGTGGCGCCGTAAAGTGCGTTCGCTGATGTTCAATTGGCTTGCTATTGCCTGTTGATCTGGCTCACCCAGCGGTAGCTGTTTTGTCAGGCAATTGATTACCTTTCTGGTGAAGCACGGGATCTTGACCTCCGCTACCAGGGTATCCGCCTTTTCTGTCATTACCTGGTGAACAAACGGGTCAGGCTCCAGAATAGGGAGTGCGAGTATATCCTTGTGGTAAATGACTTTGGCGATAGCCTGATCGAAAAACAGGTTAGTCCCATAAGTCTGGTGCCATAGTTCGGGATTGTCCGGCGCTGGGTGGGTAAAGTGCACTGCTGTTGTGAGTTCGTCGGTACCGGCCAGTTGCTTGCCCTGTGTTATCCACGATGCAAAAAAAATATCTTCCAGCATGGCCAGGTAGATGCCGCCAGTCAGTGACCAGTGCACTTCGACTTCGTGTCTCAGGTCGATGATCTCAGTGTTGGCCGATGATACCACCAGGGATTCATACCTGGGCAGGACCTGTAGGGCGTCAAACAGCGTATCGCCATTCGCGGCCGCGTAGCCCAGTGCGTAATAGTTTGCGAAAGCGAGTTCGCGACCGATATACAGGCCGATACTGTCGTCCCTGGCCTGCTGCTGGATAAACAGTAACAGTCGGATAAAGTTTGGAAACTCGATGCGATTCGTCGGGTTGTCAAGCTCCGCTTCGGCTATAACCGCAGCGCGCATGCAGGCCGATATGTCCAGCCCGAATGAGTGCGCTGCCGACAGCACGCCGGACACGAGAAACGCTGCAACGGTATCTTCAGAGAGTGCTGGTCTTTTATGTTCTTGGCCAACATTCATAAAAAATTGGCCTCCTGTCGCTCACCTACGCGTTGGCCCATTCGCTATCTTACGTCGCGCTTACCGATTTGCAAGATGATGTTAGCTCAGTTAAAGCTGGCAGCCGGCAGGTTGCATCATAATTATGATTGATGGGAGATGTATATTTTGAAAAAGAAAATGTCGATACTGTTTGCGGGTGCGTTTTTCGCCTGCTTCCTTTTGGCCTGTAGTGACAACAATAATAACAACAACGAAGTCGTCAACGAGCCCGCGGTTCCGGATGTCGAACTGGCAGACAATGTGCTGGTTCTCACTGATCAGGAGATCCCCAATTTCTACATACAGGAGGCCATTGATGCCGGTGAGGAGGATCCGGCAGCCCGGCTGAGCGGTGACATCAATGGAGAACCGGTCACCATCGTGAAACTTATGGGCAAGACCAATCACTTCGGTATCGATATCCGGCAGTCACCTCCCAAGTACATCGACTATCATGCAACCGTGCCTGAGACGCGTGTCTGGATCGCAGAGTACCCTGAGACACGGGATCTCAACCTGCAAACTGACGCCACTGGCTGGTGGACGATGTATGTTGTAAAGGATACCGGTGTAGATCTGGAGTTTTCATTCATCTACGAGAAGATCGACTGGATAACGACCAAGACGAATATCAATACTATCAATGATGAAGACAACATCGATTTCGCTATTCAGTTTATCGACCCGTTTTTCTACGAGTTTGGAATGCTGCCTCTGGTTGAGGGAATGATGCGTGAAAACGGCTACCCCAACTTCTTCTTCAAGAACGCAATGGTTGTCACTGTGGGCAAATCATGGGGCAGTATGCACGATGACAGATTGCCACACGGCGACCCGGGCGCGACGGTGAGTGCAAAGCCCGTGTCTGATGACTACATTGGCCCCATCTACTTCAATAAAGACGTCATACCCGACCTTTCACAGAAGGATGTGTCTGTGGATGGCGGCGTGGTCTGGCTCAATATGCCGGTGAATACTATCTATGAGGCTACCGCGCACAAGCCGGGTGTGAACTATCCCACCGTCAGGTTCAATATCACCGAAGCTGATGTCGGCTACGGGGTGGATTTGTATATCGCCTCGCCACCGGATTCCCTGGAAGGGGATAATGACTCGCCTCCCGGAGAGTTCTGAGCGCCGCTTTCAGCCTAAACCGCCCGGTGTGACTCCGGGCGACCATCCTCGCTGGCGTCCGAGCC
>CAXBLZ010000071.1:0-19814 GCA_963976735.1 uncultured Halioglobus sp. | reverse complement strand
CTAAGTATGTGTTGTAGCCAAATGTAGACACCCTGTCCAAATCTGGACATGTGTAGGCAAATATAGCCACAAGTGGCTACTAGCCATATCCAGATCTGGACACAATTCACTTTCCGGCCGAATGCCTTCCAATGGCCGACCCTTCACCTTCTTCAAAGATTTCTTCCAGTCGATCGGAGAGATAGCTGAGCAGGCGCTTTACGCGTTCGTCGCGGTTGGTCATCAGTTGGCCGGCGGCCATGCCTTCCATCATGAACTTGGTGACGTCCATTGCGAGCAGGAAGCGGTCGCCGCGGTCTTTCCATTCTTCAAACAGGTTGGCGTTGGATTCGCGCACGTGCTTTTCGAACAGTAGCTGGGAATTCTCCAGAATGGATTTCAGCTCGGGGTCGGTGCGGCTGGCCACGCAGAGTTCGTGGTACACCACGAACAGGTCGCCGGTGAGGTGATCCCAGTAGGCGTCGAGGCCGGCGCGTCGGCGCTTCTGGCCTTTGAGGGCAGGGGGGATGGTGGAGACGCGGGCGGTGTAATCCTCCAATAGTTTGTCGTGCAGGTACTCCACGGCGGCCTGGATGAGCTCTGTCTTGGAGGGGAAGTGGTGCAGCATCGCGCCGCGCGATACACCGGCGGAGCTGGCCACCTTCGCCGTCGTCACGTTGGTGTAGCCCAGCTCCACGAAGCAGTTGATGGCGGCGTCCAGGATACGGTCGCGGGTCATGGCGCTTTTCTGCGCCTGCCAGCTGATGTCCGCACTGCCTTTGGATTTGTCGGCAACTTCCGTTTTGCTGGGCATGGTTATTTCGGGCCTCGAACAGTACTTTAAAAACAAACACGCCTGATTAAAACAGGTCGCAGTCGTTTGGAGTATATACGAACCGGCCCGCCAGCGTCAGTCGTTCACGCCGCCCATGCACAGGTATTTGATTTCCAGGTAGTCGTCGATGCCGTACTTGGAGCCCTCGCGGCCAATGCCGGATTCCTTCATGCCGCCGAACGGGGCTACCTCGGTGGAAATAATGCCCTCGTTGATGCCGACGATGCCGTAGTCCAGGCCCTCGGAAACGCGCCAGATGCGGCCGATATCACGCGAGTAAAAGTACGCGGAGAGACCGAACGGCGTATCGTTGCCGATGCGGATGGCTTCTTCCTCGGTCTTGAACTTGAACAGCGGGGCGACGGGGCCAAAGATCTCCTCGTTGTACACGTCCATGCTGTCGTCCACATTTACCAGTATGGTCGGCTCGTAAAAGTTCTGTCCCGGCTCCTCGCTGCCCTTGCCGCCGATGAGCACTTTGGCGCCGTTGTCTGTCGCCTGCTTGACGATGGCGCTGACTTTGTCGAAGGCCGCATCGTTGATCAGCGGGCCTACGGTGACGCCGTCGTCAGCGCCGTTGCCCATCTTCAGGGCTTTCACTGCGGTGATCAGTTTTTCAGCGAAGGCGTCGAACACGGATTCCTGCACCAGTATGCGGTTGGCGCATACGCAGGTCTGCCCGGCGTTGCGGTATTTGGAGGCCATCGCACCGACCACAGCGGCGTCGAGGTCGGCGTCGTCGAACACGATAAACGGCGCGTTGCCGCCGAGTTCCATCGAGGTTTTCTTCACGGTTTCCGCGCACTGCGCCATCAGTATCTTGCCGACCTCGGTGGAGCCGGTAAATGTCACCTTGCGCACGATGGTGTTGCCGGTCATCTCGCCGCCAATCGCCTTGGCATTGCTGCCGGCCACCACGCTGAACACACCCGGTGGGACACCGGCGCGTTCCGCCAGTTCAGCCAGTGCCAGTGCGCACAGCGGGGTTTCGGTGGCGGGTTTCAATACGATGGTGCAGCCTGCGGCGAGCGCCGGTGCGACCTTGCGCGTGATCATCGCGATGGGGAAGTTCCACGGGGTGATGGCGGCCACCACGCCCACCGGCTGCTTCAGGGTCACGATGCGCTGGTTGGGGTTGTTGGCGCTGATGGTGTCGCCGTATACGCGGCGGCCTTCCTCGGCAAACCATTCGACAAAGGCAGCGCCGTAGGCGACTTCGCCGCGCGATTCCGCCAGTGGTTTGCCCTGTTCAGCGGTCATCAGATGGGCGAGATCCTCCTGGTTTGCCATGATCAGCGAGAACCAGCGCTTGAGTATCGCGGAGCGCTCCTTGGCCACTACCTGTCGCCAGCTGCTGAAGGCGCGGTCGGCGGCTTCGATGGCGCGCCGGGTTTCGGCGGCACCGGCGTTGGGGATGGCGACAATTTCCTTGCCGGTGGCGGGGTTGAAGACGCTGACGGTGTCGCCGTCATCGGCATCCACCCAGTTGCCGTCGATATACAGCTGTGAGCGCAGCAGGCTTGTGTCGGTCAGTTTCAGCATGGGGGTCGGGTTCTCTCTAAAAGTGTTAAGGGCAGTTTACTTGCCTGTGAGACGGGCAACAACCGGCGCAAATGTCTCGACCATATTGTTCTCGCCGTCGTCGAGTACGGCGATATAGGAAATGCCGTACGTCTCGCGGCGGCGCAGCAATTCCTCACAGATAAAATCGACGCTGCCAATCAGGCAGTGCGGGTGCGCGAGGATATCCTCTGCCGACATGCCCAGCGCATCGCCAATGGCCTGCGCGGTCGGCAGCGGGTGGTCGGTGACGACGGTGGTGTAGGCGCCGATCTCAAGCTCAATAGCGTCAAAGCGCGCTCCGGCGCCCGCTTTGATCCACTCGATTTTCTGTGCCGTGGCGGCGGCGAGGCCGGAGTTCATGCCGTCCGGCCCCAGCATGCCGGCGCGGTTGTTGAAGTTCAGGCTGACGATATCGGCCTCGCGTCCGGCGAATTCGAGAATCTTCTTGCTGCCGCCACCGATCATCAGCGGCGGGTAGGGCGACTGCGCGGGGGAGGGCGTGCCGGAGAACCCGCTCCAGCGGATAGCATCACCGGCGATATCGAGCGGCTGGCCGGACATAAATGCCTTGTAGGCGTGCACTGTCTCGGCGAACCGCGCGAAGCGCTCGGGGAAATCGTCAAACGCCAGGCCAGCCGCCTCGTACTCATTTTTGATCCAGCCCGCCCCCAGCCCGAACTCCAGCCGCCCGCCGGACAGGTAGTCCATGGTCGCGGCTTCCTTGGCCAGCATCACCGGTTGACGGTAGTCGTTGCAGAATACCCGGCAACCCACGCGCAGGGTGGATGTCTGTTCCAGCGCCATCGCAATGGCGGGCACCGCCGCCAGCATTTGCGGCGGGTGATAGGTGCTCTCCAGTGCAGGGCCTTCGCTGAGGAAGTGATCGGCGAGGAAGAAGGTGGAATAGCCCAGGTCCTCCGTTTTTGCGATCAGCGCGCGCCAGTTTGCCGGTGAACTGGTGTTGAAGCATTGCAGGGAAAAACGAAACGGTTTCAGGTCGCTCATGGGGTGTGCTCCAGGTGAATGCGGCATCGGTTGACGCTGGGGTGTTGCCAGCGCATCAGGACAGCTTGCGGATCGCCACCGGTATGCTGCTCTGTCGCGCCATGCCGGAATACTTTTCAGCCCGCTCGCGGTTGTCTATCAGGCGGTTGGTGTTGCTGCCGATCTCGCGCACCTTGTCGTCCGAGTGCGCGCTCGGGTCGGGCGAGCCGCCCCAGCAGTGTGACATGGAGATCACGCCCGGCTTGATGTCGTCGCTGGCGGTGGCGACGGCAGGGATTGCGCCGTGGCGTGAATACACCTCGACAATCTCACCGTCGGCGATATTCAGTGCGCGCAGTTCCTGCGAGTGCATGAACGCCGGGTTGGTGGTGCCCTTGCGTTTCAGCAGGCTGAGTTCCGGGCCGGTGGAGTTGTAGGTGTTCTTCATGCGCCGGCTGATCAGCAGCATCGGGTAGGCCGCATCGGTGGCGGCTTGCAGGTCGGCGTAGGCGGCGGCCAGTTCCTCCTCCAGCCCCGGCGGGAACAGTTGCAGGCGACCCTGTGTCGCGGCGTCGGCCGGTTCCAGTATCACATCCGGTACCTCGAACACCGCGCCGCCCTCGGTGTTGTAAATTGTCTCAAGCGGCACCCGGGAGCCTTTGGTGATATTGGCCAGCAGGTCGTACTTGGCGGGCTTTTGCTGCATGTCGATCGGGCCGTTGGGCAGTGTCAGCGACAGCCCCATGCGTTTTGCCACCGCCCAGAAAAACTCCCACTCCTCTATCTTGTCGCCCTGTGCCTCCACCACGGTGCGGGAGTACTGGCTGTAGGGCTGGTCGTGCCAGATGTCGGTGAGCAGGGTCACGTCCTCGCGCTCCAGGCACAGCTTGGGCGCGAGGATGTAATCAGCCATCTGCGCGGTGGCGGACATTCGCAGGTCGATGCAGACCAGCAGTTCCAGCCCCGCCAGGGCGCGGTGGGTTTTATCCTGGTCGGGCCAGGCCAGCAGCGGGTTGCCGCCGACACAGATCAGCGCCTTGATCTGGCCATCGCCCTGCAGCAGCATCTCGTCGCTGATGACGGCGGTCGGCATCTCCTTCAGCGGGCCGTAGGGCGACAGCACCACGGTTTCGCAGATATCCTCTGACACACGGCTTTTCACGCCCTCGGTCAGCCACTGCGGCTGTGGCCCGGTGGCCTGTGCTGCACGCGGTCCCGCCGGCGTCAGCACACCCGGATTGGGCAGGCGTTCACCGGCGCGGTAGTGGCGCCCGCAGATGGCGTTCAGCGCCTGCACCAGGTGTTGCAGCAGGTTGGGGTGCGGACCCATTTCCGGCCCGGTGCCGGTGACGGCAGTGCCGCGCGGCCCGGCGGCGAACATCCTCGCGGCCTCGACAATCTGGCTTGCCGGTATGCCCGCCGCCGCGCCGACAGCCTCCGGGGTATAGCACCGTGTCTGTTGTGCAAGTTGTTGCAATCCTTCCGTGTGCTCGTCGCAGAAGGCCTTGTCTTGCAGGTCTTCCGCGAGGATCACCGCAATAATAGCGGCGACCACAGCCGCGTCGTGACCCGGGCGCACCTGCAGATGCAGGTCCGAGCGACTGGCCACCTCGGTGACGCGCGGGTCGATACAGATCACCTTCATACCGCGCTGCTTGCCCTCGCGCAGCGCGTTGTGCGGACTGAATGCGGGAATACCACCGGGAATGGAAAAGTGGGAGACGAGTGTGTTGTTGCCGATAATCAGCGCCACATCGGAATCGTTCCACATATGGCTGCCGCCGTTCCACCAGCCCATGCGCGTCGGCCCGATCGCGACCTTGGCCGGCTGGTCGATGGTGACACTGGTGTAATACGAGGGCGAGCCGATGGCGGCGTGAAACGCTCGCGCCACATCGTGAGCGGCAGAGTTCTGGTAGGAGTAGGTGCCGTTGTAGCTGGCGATACTGCGCGGGCCGTACTGGTCGAGAATGGCCTGCAGTTGCTCCGCGATCTCGTCCATCGCCTGTTCGCTGCCAATCGCGGCGAAAGTGCCGTCGGCCTGTTTTTTCTGCGACTGCTGCAGGCGGCTGGGGTGATCGATCTGTTCGATCAACTGCCGGCCCTTGATGCAGGTGTAGCCACCGTAGACTTCATTGCTGGTGTCGGGTACCAGCGCGATCAGGCGGTTGTCTTCCACCGTCGCTTCCATCGGGCAGTAGGCGTGGCAGAAGCGACAGTAGGTTTTTACGGTTTTGGCGGCCATTCAGGGGTAGTCCTCTGCCTGTGATCGGCGGCTCGGGAGCCGGGTGTTACTCGGTAAAAAAGTCAGCGCGCGGCCGGCCCTCGGGGTCGTACACCGGTTCTTCCACCGCCACCTTGTACTTGGACACCTCCACATCGGTGACACCGTGCTTGCCCAGTGCCGCCAGCATGTTCTGGTAGTAGGGGCCGGCCAGGTGCGCCGCGAGGTCTTCCACCGACGCCCACTTCTCAAAGACATAGGCGCGCGTGGTGGAGGTTGGGTCCGCCGACCAGACATAGTGTAAGCAGCCCTGCTGTGCGCGCGTTTCCTCGACCAGTTCGGCGGTCTCTTGCAGCGCTTTTTCGCGGTTTCCTCCGGGGAAACCAAGGGAGCCGGCAATCAGTACGGTCATATGTTTATCCTGTGTTATTGCGACAGTATGTTGTTTAGCGGAAGGCCTGAAACAGTAGCAGAGTGCGATTGCTAAAACAATCAGGGTTGACTGATTTTTTGCTGACGGCTATTGTGCGTGCATGACAACCCTGATCAATCGCCAGTATTACCTGGCCTCACGCCCCGATGGCAAACCCGATGCCAGCCACGTGCCCGCGCGGGATGTGCCGGTGCCCGATCCACAAGCGGGCGAGGTGGTGCTGCGCAACCTGTATATCTCGCTGGACCCGGCGATTCGCGGCTGGATGGGGGACGACCCCAACTACATCGAGCCGATTGCACTTGGCGATGCCGTGCGCAGTTCTGTGATTGGCCGCGTGGTGCACAGCAACAGCCCCGACTTCGCCCCCGGCGATGTCGCGATGACAATGGGTGGCTGGGAGCGCTATACCACCGTGCAGGCGGCCGCGCTCAACAAGCTCGACGAGAGCGCCGGTATTCCGCTGAGCCTGTTTCTCGGAGTGCTCGGGCCTACCGGGCTCACCGCCTATTTCGGCCTGCTGGAGGTCGGCAGGCCGAAAGCCGGCGACACGGTACTGGTGAGTGCCGCCGCAGGTGCGGTCGGCTCAGTGGTGGGACAGATCGCGAAAATGCAGGGCTGCCGCGTGGTCGGTATGGCCGGCAGCGACGACAAGTGCCGCTGGCTGCAGCAGGAACTGGGTTTTGATGCGGTGATCAACTACAAAACCTGCGGCGACTACCAGGGCGCGATTCGCGGCGCCTGCCCGCAGGGTGTCGATGTGTACTTCGACAATGTCGGCGGCGAGATACTGGATGCGACACTGCTGTGCCTGAACAAGTATGCACGGGTGGCCGTCTGCGGCTGGATATCCACTTACAACGAGCCCAATGCGCCCGGGCCGACCAACCTGTGGCAACTGGTTGCCGAGAGCGTCACCATGCAGGGCTTTACGGTGCTGGATTACCTCGATCGCTTTGCCGAGGGTATCGGCCAACTGGCGCAGTGGGTGATGGCGGGAGACATCAAGTACCGCGAGGAAATAGTAGACGGGCTGGATACTATCCTGCCCACATTCCTGAAACTCTTCGACGGTTCCAACCAGGGCAAGTTGGTGATTCGCCTGCCCGAGGAGTAGCGCGCTGCCGGGCGGTCATCCGGCAGCGCAAGTCACCGGTTTACGTCGGCAGCATATCCGACAGCAGCATGTCCGCGCGGTCCACCACGAAGGTTTTGGCCGCTGCCACGTCCTCCGCATAGTCCGTGGAATCGATGGTCGTGATAAACCGGTGGGTGGCGGTGACGTTGTCGGCGCTGAATGCAATGTGCAGATAGCCGCGGCCCACCAGGTTGGCGTAATTCAGGTCATCGATCAGCCCCACGACCAGCGGGCCGAACAGCGCGGCGTTTGACGGCCCCAGCAACCCTGCGCCATCAAAGCCCGGCGAACTGACACTGGTGCAGCCGAACTCGACCCCGGCGACGTTGCCCTCGGCGGTTCGCAGCTGTGATGTCCAGGCATTGTGTGTATCCCCGGCCAGCACCACCAGCTTCGAATCCAGCTGCTGGGCGAAGGACAGAATCTCATCCCGCTCCGCGCTGTAGCCGTCCCAGGCGTCGAGGTTGTAGGGGACAGAACTGTCCAGCAGCGCCTGCTCTTCCGGCGTGCGATCTTCCGGTGCCTTGTTTTTGGCGGCGACGGCTGCCAGCAGCGCGGCAGTGCCTTTGCCCAGGTCGAGATTGGGCGACAGGCCAGGGTCGAGCGCTTCCAGCAGCGGCGACGGGATCTGGTAGCGGCTCATCAATACCTGCTGCCCCAGCACCTGCCAGCGCGCGCTGCTCTGGTTCATTTGCTCCCGCAGCCAGCCGAGTTGCTCGCTGCCCAGTATGCTGCGATTGCGATCAGTGAGCGCGGCGCGCACGCTGTCGACATCGATGATGCCGCCACTGGCAAAGTCGCTGTACTGCAGTTGCTGATCGCGCCCGACATGGCGTGTGTCCAGCATCAGCAGGTCCAGCAGGTCACCGTACTGGAAGCGGCGATAGATGATATCGTCCATGGTGGCCGGGGGTCGCACGGGCAGCCATTCATACCAGGCCTGGATCGCAGCCATTCTGCGCTCGGCGTAGCTGCCCTCGGTGTCCGGGTTGTGATTTTCCGCACCGTTCTGCCAGCTGTCGTTGGCGATCTCATGATCGTCCCACACGATGATGAACGGGTGGTTGCCGTGCGCCGCCTGCAGATCCGCATCGCTGCGGTACTGCGCGTAGCGTGTGCGGTAGTCGCTGAGCGAGATGATTTCGTTGGCCGGCTCTGCCACGCGGCCGAACTCCTCGGCGCGGTCGCTGGCGTAGCCGTTGGCCGCATACTCGTAGAGGTAGTCACCGAGGTGCAGCACGGCGTCGACGTCCTGGTTGGCGATCTCGCGGTAGACATTGAAAAAGCCGGCGGGGTAGTTGGAGCAGGACACGACTGCGAAACTGGCCGCCTGCACCATGCCCTGGGGCAGGGTGCGGGTTTTGCCCAGCGGCGACGTCTTGTCCCCGGTCATAAAGCGGTAGTAGTACGAGGTGCCTGGTTGCAGGCCCTCGGCATCCACCTTCACGGTGTAATCCACATCCGCCGAGGTCATTCCCTCGCCCTGGCCGACCACACTGGTGAAGTCGGCATCTTCAGCCACTTCCCACTGCACCAGCACCTGGCCCTCCTCGGTGGGCGTGACACGCGTCCACAGGATGACCCGGTCCGTCAGCGGATCACCCGAGGCGACGCCGTGGTTGAAGTCGGCGGGCACACTGCTGACTCCGTCTGAGGTGTTCGAGTTGTTATTGGAGCTGTTGGAACAGCCGATCAGGTTGCTGCCGAGCAGCGGGATCAGCGAGCTGGCCGCGAGGGCCTTGACGAGGGTGCGACGTTTAAAATCGGGTGGGGTGGTCATAAGCGTGTCCTGTATTAATCGCGGCAGATACTACCGTTGTTATAAGGCAATTTTATTACACAGCCGCGGCAGCATACCGGTAGGTTGGGCGCTTGCGCTACCATTAATTGCGGTGGTTCCTCACTGTGCGGGTAGCGGTGTATAGGTGCCACTCAGGTCGCCGGGGCCGTTGTAGATGATATTGTATTGTCGCGACTGGTACAGCCACTGCCCGTCGCGCCGGGTGTAGGTGTCCTGGTAGCGGCTGAACACGGTGACGCCCGCGCCCTGCTGGTCGCGCAGGTACTCGTGCAGGTACCAGTGGCCGCTGGCGGTTGCGCCATCGATCTCGAACAGGCAGGAACTGGGCAGCATTACCGCAAACTCGAAGTTCGCCATCATCTGCTGCCACAGGGCCAGGATACCGTCGCGGCCGCTGACCGGTTCGCCCATCAGGTTCCATACGGCATCCTCGGCCCAGGTGGCTATCCAGGCGTCGGCGTCATCGCGATTGACGGCGTCGATGTAGCGCGCCATCAGGTTTCTCAGCGCCAGGTCATCTTCAAATGAGCTCATGGTGGGGTTCCTGTCAGGTTATGTGGGTAGGGCTGAGAACTACTGTAGCGCCGCGCTGGCTTAAAAGAAACAGACGAGACTGTTTTTTACTAAATTGAACTGATACTATCCGTGTCTCCAATCTCCCGGTATGGCAATACTGATAACACTATGAGGTGAGTTGATGGATTTGAGTGCCTTTCCCTATTTGCAGGGCAATTATGCGCCTGTCTCCGAAGAGCGGGACCTCGGTGAAGATCAACTGCGCGTTGAGGGCGAGGTGCCGCGCTCGCTGCGCGGTGCTTATATGCGCGACGGCGCCAATGTTGCGTTCCAGCCCAATCACTACGTCTACCCGCTGGACGGCGACGGCATGGTGCACGCGGTGTACTTCAGGGATGGGCATGTCGAGTACAAAAACCGCTGGGTGGAAACCGCCCACCTGAAAACCGAGCGCAAGTTCAACCGCATGATCTACGGCAGTGTCGGCAAGATTTTGCCGGTGCCGCAGGAAGTGATCGACGCCGGTGGTGAGCCCAACCCGGTACGCAACACCGCCAATACCAATGTGCTCTATCACGGCGGCAAATTACTGGCGATGTGGGAGGGAGGTTTTCCCCACCTGCTGAACAGCGATCTCTCCACGGTGGGGTTATACGATTACGATGGCGCGCTGCAGCCCGGCGATGCGCTGACGGCCCACCCCAAGATCTGCCCCGAGACCGGCCAGCTGATCTCCTGTACACAGCGCTGGGACAGCCCCAACTACTGGGTGCAGATCTTTGACGCACAGGCCCGCCACGTGCGCACCATTCCGGTGACGTTCGAGCGCAAGGGCATCATCCACGATCTGCAGATCACCGATAACTATGTGATCATCTTTTACGCGCCTGCCTTCCACAGCCTGGAAAAGGCGATGAAAGGTGAAGACCCATTTATGTGGGAGCCTGAACTGGGCACCAAAATCCATGTGATCCCGCGCGACGGTCGCGGTGAGCAGCGGGTGTTTGAAACTGATCCTTTCTTCAGCTGGCACTTCTGCAACGGCTTTGAGCGCGGCAATGAGATCGTGATCGACTACATCTGGATCAACTCCATCCCCTTCGCCCAGGCACAGGGCAGCGGCGCGGAGAAACAGCCGCGCCGGATGCACCGCATGACGCTGGATATGGCCACCGGCAAGGTCAGGGACGAGGAGTTCAGCAATGTGTTCTGCGAGTTCTCGCGTGTGGATGAGCGCCGCATGGGCAAGGACTATCGCTACGGGTTCGCGGCGTCCTCGAACCGCGAGTGGGGCGATGCCCACGGCTACAACTGCACCGGCCGCTATGACTTCAAAACAGGTGAAACCAAGCTGTGGGAGTACGGGCCCGAGGCCAATGCCGGTGAACCGGTGTACGTGGCCAACCCGGACAGCGACCGCGAGGAGGACGGCTGGGTGATGTGCTTTGTGTTCAACCCGGGCGAGGGCGCGTTCCTCTCCATTCTGAGCGCTGGCGATTTCGACAGCGGTCCGGTGGCCAAGGTGCACATACCGGGGCGGGTGCCAAACGGTTTCCACGCCAACTGGATGCAGGGCCTGACACTGTCGTGAATGCGGCCGCCAGTACAGTAAAACAATACCGATAACAGAGCGTTACAGGAGCACTTAATGTCGCTGGATAAAAAGCAATTTCTGCAGGCCTATCGCACCATGCGCACGATCCGGGATTTCGAGTATCGGGTGAGCGACGAATTCGGCAAGGGCAATATTCCCGGCTTCCTGCACCTGTACGCGGGGCAGGAGGCGATCGCCACCGGTATGTGCATGAACCTCGATGACGACGACTATATTGTCAGCACCCATCGCGGCCACGGCCACTGTATCGCCAAGGGCGGCGACGTCGGCGACATGATGAAAGAGATCATGGCCAAGCAGGGTGGCAGTTGTGCCGGCAAGGGCGGCTCCATGCACATCGCGGCTGTGGAGAAAGGCATGCTCGGCGCCAATGCCATTGTCGGCGGTGGGCCACCGCTGATCGTGGGCGCGGCACTGTCGGCAAAGACACTGGGCACCGATCGCGTTGGCGTCTCCTTCACCGGCGATGGCGGCTCCAACCAGGGCACCACGTTCGAGGCGATGAACCTCGCTGTGGTACTCAAATTGCCCGCCATCTTCCTGTTTGAAAACAACGGCTACGGCGAGGGCACGGCCGCCGGCTATGCGGTGGGCTCGAAGGATATCGCCAGCCGCGCCGCCGCGTTTGGCATGCCTGCACTGAAAGTGGATGGCGCCGATATTTTTGCCGTGTACGACACCTGTAAAAAAGCCGTCAAACACTGTCGCAGCGGCAAGGGGCCGATTGCGATCGAGGCCAGTATCACGCGCTTTCGCGGTCATTTTGAGGGCGATGCCCAGGGCTATCGTGGCAAGGACGAGGTCAAGCGCCTGATGAAGGAAATGGACTGCCTGACCATTGCCAGCGCCAATGCGATCAAGAAGAAACTCGTCACCCGAGCGCAGCTGAACAGCATCGACAAAGACGTCGCCGCGTTTATCGATGAGTCCGCCAAAGCGGCGCTGGCGGCGCCCGGCCCGGACGTGTCGGAGTTGTTGACTGACGTCTACAGCTCGGCGTATTGAACAGCACCCGATCATCACCTGTTACCGCAGACAGCATCCGGAGAGAACACGTAATGCCAATCAAGACATACAGACAGGCCATCAATGAAGCCATGGCGCAGGAGATGCGCCGCGACAGCACGGTGATCGTGATTGGTGAAGACGTCGCCGGGGGTGCCGGCTGTGCCGGCGAGCGCGATGCGTACGGCGGTGTGATGGGCGTCACCAAGGGCCTGTTTCCGGAGTTTGGCGAGAGCCGTGTGATCGACACGCCCATTACAGAATCGGCGATTATGGGTGCGGCGGCGGGCGCGGCACAAACCGGGCTGCGACCGATCGCCGAGCTGATGTTTATGGATTTCCTCGGCGTCTGCTTCGACCAGATCTACAACCAGGCGGCCAAGTTTCGCTATATGTTTGGCGGCAAGGCGCAGTGCCCGATGGTAGTGCGCACGATGGCGGGCGCCGGGCTGCGTGGCGGTGCCCAGCACTCGCAAAACCTGACGCAGATGGTGACGATGGTGCCGGGCCTTAAAGTGGTGTGCCCGACCAACGCCTACGATGCCAAGGGCTTGCTGATTACAGCCATCCGCGATAATGACTGCGTGATCTTTGTAGAGGATAAATTCCTCTACGAAACCAGCTGCGAAGTGCCGGACGAGATCTACACCATTGCGTTTGGTGAAGCGAATTTCCTGCGTGAGGGCACTGACGTCACCATCGTCGGTATCTCCAATACCGTGAACAAGGCCGTTGCGGTTGCCGACAGGCTGGCTGCCGAGGGCATCAGCTGTGATGTTATCGATCCGCGCACCACCTCGCCGCTGGATGAGGAGGCGATCATCGAAAGCGTCGAGACCACCGGGCGGCTGGTGATTGTCGATGAGATGACGCCGCGCTGTGGTATCGCTGCCGATATCTCCAGCATCGTCGCCGAGAAGGCGTTCGGCGCACTGCGCGCACCCATTCGCAAAGTCACCGCGGCGCACTCGCCGATTCCGTTTGCACCGGCACTGGAAGATGCCTGGATGCCGCAGGAGAGCGATATCGAGGCGGCGGTGCGTTACGTGTTGGGGTATAAACGATGAGTACACTGCACGCCCTCACGGTGCCCAAGTGGGGAATGTCGATGGAAGAGGGCGAGATCACCGAGTGGCGCGTCGCGGTGGGTGATACAGTCGCCGCGGGTGACGAGCTGGTCGATATCGAGACGTCGAAAATCGTCAATGCGGCCGAGAGCCCGGTTACCGGCACCCTGGTCAGAATTGTCGGCGAGGTGGGACAGACACTGCAGGTCGGTATGTTGATGGGCGTGATTGCCAGCGGCGATACCAGCGAGCAGGCCATCGATGACTTTGTCGCTGCGTTTGTGCCCGATGCGGCTGGTGCTGCGCGCGCACAGGGGTCCGGGGCACAGGCTGCACCCGCGGCGGCACCAGCGCCAGCACGCGATGTGCCTGTTGTCGCTGCAGCGCCGGCGGCGAGCGCGTCCGGCCTGTCAGAGGGGCCGGACGACAGCGCGGTGAAGGCCTCACCGGTGGCGCGTCGCATCGCCCGCGCGCACAACATCAACCTGCACAATGTCACCGCCACCGGTCGCAACGGGCGCGTCTCCAAGCGCGATGTGGAACAGGCCGGCGGTATCCGTGTGCTGGCCGATGCCGGTGTCTCTGCCGCCGGGACGCGAGCCGCTCAGCCGCAGCGCTCCAGCGCGGATGATTCTCACATTCCGTCGACACCGGTGGCGCGTCGCCTCGCCCGCAGCCTCAATATCAATCTCAACGATGTGACCCCGACCGGGCGACGCGGTCGCGTCAGCAAGGAGGATGTGGAAAAGGCGGCGGTGACTGCGACCGGTGTTGCCTACTACCGCGAACAGGCACTGAGCGGGATGCGCAAGACTATTGCAGCGCGCCTGTCGGAATCCAAACAGACCATACCGCACTACCGCGTGAGTGTGGATATCGAGATTGACAGCCTGCTGCAACAGCGCGCGTATATGAACGGTACGCTCGGATACAGGATTTCCGTCAACGACTTTGTGATCAAGGCCTGCGCCAGCGCGCTGGCGCAGGTGCCCGAGGTGAATGTGCAGTACGGCGAGGACTGCATACGCCAGTTCGACCAGGCCGATATTGCGATGGCGGTGGCGGTGAAGGGCGGCCTGATCACGCCGGTGATCCGCAACGTCGGCGTGATGAGCCTGCCGCAGATTGCCGAGGAGTCCCGCGATCTGGCCGCGCGGGCGCAGGCCGGCACCCTGAGTGTCGATGAATTCAGCGGCGGTACCTTCAGTATCTCCAACCTCGGCATGTTCGGCGTCGATCAGTTCGATGCCATCATCAACCTGCCGCAGGCGGCGATACTGGCGGTAGCAGCCGGTGTGAAGAAGCCGGTGGTGCGCGGCGACAGCATCGTGCCCGCGACGGTGATGCGGGTGTCGCTGTCGGCGGATCACCGGGCTATCGACGGTGCCGTGGCCGCACGCTTCCTGCAATCGCTGAAGGGTTTTCTGGAGAACCCGGCGTCGATGCTGCTGTAGCACCGCCGGGGATCACACGACACAAACGAGAGAATGCTATGACCAAACAAGTGCCCATTGCCGAAGGCCTTTTCACCTGGCCTTCCACCAACCCGGCGCTGCTGGCCAGCCGCTGCCAGCGCTGTGGTATCGCCAGTTTTCCTGCTGCGGAATCCTGTATGGCCTGTTCCGGCCAGGATGTCGCGATTGAGGAACTGCCCCGGCGCGGCACGCTGTGGACCTGGACCGTGCAGCAATTCATGCCGAAAACACCCTACCGCAGCAACGAGACAGCACAGACCTTCAAGCCCTACGGCGTCGGCTATGTGGAGCTGCCCGGCGGTGTGCGGGTGGAGGGCCGGCTGACCGAGAGCGACCCGCAGAAGCTGCGCATCGGTATGGAGATGGACGTGATCTTCGCGCCGTTTCGCACCGAGGACAACGGTGATGAGGTCATCAACTTTTTTTTCCAACCTGCCGCCTGATCGCCGCTGCGATTGTGCGCGAGAGTGAATGAGAGACACAGTATGGATGTAGCAATAGTCGGCATCGGTATCCACCCCTTTGGTCGCACCCCGTCGCGCAGTGGTTTGCAGCAGGGCGCCTACGCCGCGCGCCTGGCACTGCTGGATGCCGGCATCGAGTGGCGCGATATCCAGTTCGCGTTCGGCGGCAGTGCCAGCGCCGGCAGTGCCGACGCGCTGGTGAACGAGCTGGGGCTGACCGGTATACCGTTTATCAATGTGGCCAACGGCTGCGCCACCGGCGGCAGTTCCCTGATCTCGGCGTTCAATGCGATCAAATCTGGCCAGTACGACATCGGCATGGTGGCCGGCTTTGACAAGCATGATCGCGGTGCTTTCAACGCCGACCCGAAGGAACTGGGCATCGGCGAGTGGTATGGCGAGGTGGGGCTGATGATGACCACCCAGTTCTTCGCGATGAAAATCCAGAAGTACATGCACGATTACGCTATCAGCAACGACACGCTGGCGAGGGTGTCGGAGAAAGCGTTTATCAACGGCTCCAAAAATCCCAATGCATGGCGCCGGGAACCGATTTCACTGCAGGAGATTGCCAACTCCACTATGGTCAATGATCCACTCACCAAGTTTATGTTCTGCTCGCCTTCTGAGGGCGGCGTGGCGCTGGTGCTGTGCCGCGCCGATCATGCGCACCGCTACACCGATACACCGGTCTACCTGAAAGCGGCGACCATGAAGTCGCGGCGCTTCGGCTCATTTGAAGTGTTTGCCCCCAGCCAGGCCTTGCAGCAGGTGGACGGCCCGACGGTCGACGCCGCCAGTGCCGCATTTGAAATGGCCGGGGTCGGCCCGGCGGATATGGATGTGTTGCAGTTACAGGACACCGAAGCCGGTGCCGAGATCATGCACATGGCCGAGAACGGTTTTTGTGAGCACGGCGAACAGGAATCCTTGATCGCGTCCGGCGCCACGCATATCGATGGTGCGATGCCAGTGAATACCGATGGCGGTTGCCTCGCCAACGGCGAGCCCATCGGCGCCTCCGGCTTGCGCCAGGTGTACGAAAATGTACTGCAGCTGCGCGGCCAGGCCGGCGAACACCAGGTTCCCGGCAACCCGCAGTTGGCCTATACCCATGTGTACGGTGCGCCCGGTATCAGCGCTGTCACGATATTGCAGAAATAGCGGGAGACAGCAGATGAACAATCCAAAGGTGCTCACACCCGAACAGTTGAAGGCGCGCTCCGAGGGCGAGTCCTACCAGCAGATGCTCGACAAGGAGACCGTGCCGGTGCCGGCCGCGCTGCGCGAGAGTACCGAGACCTACCTCGGCTCGGAAAACCTGACGGTGGACCGTTACTTCAGCCCCGAGATCGCCAGACTGGAGGAGGAGAAACTGTGGAACCGGACCTGGCTGGCTGCCTGCCGCGAATCGGAGCTGGCCGAGGTCGGCAGCTATTTTGTCTACGAGATAGCCAAATACTCCATCGTGCTGACGCGCACGGAGGCCGGTGCGATCCGCGGTTACTACAATGCCTGCCTGCACCGCGGCCGGCAGTTGCGCAAGGATTGCGGCACCGCGCGTGAATTCAAATGCCCGTTTCACGGCTTTCGCTGGAGCCTGGAGGGCGATTTCATCGGCGCGCCCTGCGAGTGGGATTTCCCGCATATCGACAAGGAGACATTCAGCCTGCCACAGGTGCAGGTGGACACCTGGGGCGGCTGGGTCTTTATCAATATGGACCTGGAGGCCGAATCGCTGGCCAGCTACCTGGGAGTGCTGCCCGAGCACTTCAAGCGCTGGCAGCCGGAGAACACCTTTAAGGTGATGCATGTCGAGAAAGTGATCGAGTGCAACTGGAAGGTCGCCTGGGAGGCGTTTATCGAGTCCTACCATACGGTGCAGACGCATCCGCAGATCCTGCCTTACCTCGGCGATTCCAATTCCCAGTACGACTGCTGGGGCGACAATATCAGCCGCACCATCTCGCCGATGGGCGTGGTGAGCCCACACCTGGACAACATCGATCCCAACCAGACGGTCAACGACTGGCTGGAGCACGGCGCCTGGCTTACCGATGGTTCAAAGGTGGATGTGCCCGAGGGTATGAGCGCGCGCGAGTGGTTGGCCGAGTACTACTTCAAGCACTATTCCGAGCAGTACCAGACCGATCTCGGCAGTTTCTGTACGCACAGTGAGATCATGGATTCCATTCTCTACTCGGTGTTCCCCAACTTCGCACCGTGGGCGGGGTTCCACCCGAACCTGACGTACCGCATGAAACCCTATGGCGACGATCCCGAGATGTGCACGATGGAGATTATCGTGCTGATGCGGTTGCCCGAGGGCGCCGAGCGCCCTGCGGACTGCGCGGTGCAGAAGCTCGGCAAGGACCAGTTGTTCTCCGAGGCCGAGGGACTCGAGGGCGGGCTGGGCCGCGTCTTCGACCAGGACTTCAGCAACCTGAAAATGGTACAGAAAGGGCTGCACAACCTGAAATCGGGCGAGATAGTGCTGGCCAATTACCAGGAGATCCGTATCCGCCATTTCCACCAGACACTGGATAAATACCTCAACGCCTGAGCGGAGCCTGTTGCCATGAACGACCTGTTACAACCCTTTTCCCTGCAGGGCAAAGTCGCTCTTGTCACTGGCGCGTCCAGCGGTTTCGGCCTGCATTTCGCGTCCGTACTGTCGCGCGCCGGTGCGCGGGTGGTGCTGGCGGCGCGGCGCACGGACCTTATCCAGGCGGAGGCGGATCGTATCAACGCCGCCGGAGGCGAGGCGATTGCGGTGACGATGGATGTTACCAGCAGCCCCAGTATCGCTGCGGCGCTCGATACCGCGGAGCAGGCGTTCGGGGTGGTTACTGTGGTGATCAACAACGCCGGTATCACCATTCCCAAACTGTTGCTTGATCTCAGCGACGACGACTGGGGCAGGGTGATCGATACCAATCTCAACGGCGTGGCCTATGTAACGCGCGAGACCGCGCGGCGCATGATTGCCGCTGATGCCAGCGGCAGTATCGTCAATATTGCCTCTATCCTGGCCGAGCGGGTACAGAAGGCGCTGACCAATTACGCGGCCTCCAAGGCGGCGGTGGTACAGTTCACCAAAACGGCGGCGCTGGAACTCGCCCGCTACAACATCCGCGTGAATGCGCTGTGCCCCGGCTATTTCCAGACCGAACTCAATGGCGAGTGGTTCAAGACTGCCGACGGCCAGGCGCTGATCACGCGTATTCCACAGCGCCGTACCGGCCAGCTGGATGAACTGAACGGCCCGCTGTTGCTGCTGGCCTCTGAGGCCGGGTCGCTGATGACAGGCTCTGCCGTCACCGTCGATGGCGGACATGTGCTGTCCGATCTCTAGTCGTGCCCGCGCGGATGCCGGCAGGGCGCCAACACCCTATCTACTGAAAACTCACTGAGAGCGGAGAAAATGGCCATGGCGACACTGGCAGGGAAAACAGCAGTGATTCTGGGTGCGTCCGGCAGTGCCAACTTCGGCACGGCGATCGCGCGGCGCTTCGCAGCAGAGGGCGCCACTGTGGTTATTGCCGCGCGGCGGCTGGAGCCGCTGCAGGCGCTGGCAAAAGAACTGAACGGGACGGCGGTGGCCTGTGACGTGACCCGCGACGGCGATATCGAGAACCTGTTCAAGGTCGCCACGCAGACCTGTGGCGGGGTGGATATCGCGGTGTTCTCGGCCGGCATGCACGCCGCCGGGATGATCGCCGAACTGAATGCCGACGCCATCCGGCCGACGCTGGAAGTGAGTGTCGTGGGTGCGCTGTTGTTCTTCCGCCACGCCGCCGCCGCGATGAAAGGCGGCGGCTCTGTTATCACCATCTCCTCGCTGACCGCGCGTATACCCGGGCCTGGACTGAGCGTGTATGCCACGGCCCGCGCCGGTATCGACTACGCCATCAAGGTGGCGGCGATCGAGTACGGTGACGCCGGCGTTCGCTTCAACTCCGTCGCTGCGGGCCTGATCCAGACCGATATGACCGATGCGTTTTTTACCATGGATTCCGTTCTCGCCGGCCACCTCGATGCGACACCGTGCGGGCGTATGGGCACGCTGGACGATATGGCGGAGGCGGCGCTGTTCCTCGCCGATACGCAGCGTTCGGGTTTTATTAACGGCCAGGTACTGGATCTGGCAGGTGGGCAACAGAACGGACGCCTGCCGCGCTTTTAATCAATACCACAAGGAGAATTGGAATGCAGGGTTATGAAGATGTCACGCTGTACGAACTCAGTGATGAGCGCGAGCGCGAACTGCTGCAAAAGCAGATCGAGTGCAATTTTATCTGGACCAACAAAGCCGGTCACGGCCTCGGTGTGATCATGAACTATGTCGCGCGCAACGGTTCGATCTGGTTGACGGCCACCAGCCAGCGTGCGCGGATCAAGGCGCTGCGACGCGACCCGCGCGCCTCGGTGGTAATCTCCAGCATGGGCACTGACATGGGGCCGGGCAAACAGATCACCTACAAGGGGCGGGTGGTGATCCACGATGACCAGGCCACCAAAGACTGGTTCTATCCGGCGATGGCGGAAATCATCAGCCCCTATCCCGCGCCGACGCCGGAGGCGGCGATGCAACACCTGGATACACCGCTGCGCGTGATTCTGGAATTGATACCGGAGAAAACCATCAAGTTCGACGGGGATGCGATCTCGCAGGTCTCCTATGACGGCAAGGTGCCCGGGCACGAAAAGTAGCA
>CAXBLZ010000070.1:0-19949 GCA_963976735.1 uncultured Halioglobus sp. | reverse complement strand
GATCCAGCCCCGCTGGGCAGACCGTGGCGATCACCTGCAGCTCAAGGCCAGCTGGACCAAGGGCGGGCGGGAACGCACCGTCCCGATCCGCACAATGGAACAACGCGCCCTGCTGGAACAGGCCAAGCGACTGGCCGGTTTCGGCTCCCTGATCCCCCGAAGCCGGCAATACATTGAGCAGCTCAGGATCTACGAGCGCCACACCGCCAATGCCGGGCTGTCGAAAATGCACGGCCTGCGTCATGCCTATGCCCAGCAGCGGTACCGGGAACTCACCGGCTGGCCATCGCCCCATGCGGGTGGGCCCACCAAACAGCAATTGAACACGGCACAGCGACAGACCGATCAACAGGCCCGACTCACTATCAGCGAGGAGCTGGGCCACCAGCGTGAGCAGGTGACTGCGGTCTACCTGGGCCGGTGATTGCCTGGATGAATACGATGAATCAACCCCCTACTCACCCATTACAGCCCCCAACTATCCGCGGCCTCAACGAAGCCCAAGCCGCCGCCTATGTGGGACTGGGTGTCACCCTCTTCCGAGAGATCGGCCCACCCCCCATCCGGGTGCGCCACCGCAACATTTGGGATCGACTTGACCTGGACGCCTGGCTTGACGACTATAAACGTCGAGGGCGGGCCAGGGAGGAAAATCTATGGCCCGAGAAAAAGGACTCTACCAGCGTAAGGACTCACCCTACTGGTGGATCGACGTCGTCTTGCCAGACGGACGTCGAGTATGCCAGAGCACTAGGCTTAAAGACCGAGACGCTGCCACCGAGTTCCTGATCCGCCTCAAAGCAGACGCATACGATGCACAACAAAAACCACTGCAGCCTGATCGCAGTTGGAAGGAAGCCGTGCTGCGCTACGTCGGTGAACTGGATAACCCCAGCCGCCTCGTATCCAGTCGCGACCACCTGCGGCAACTGGACCCCTTTCTCTGTGAGCTCACGCTCAACGAGATATCGATGGAGTCGCTGCAGCCGTTTATCCGCCATCGCAAGGACGTTGAGGGCGTAACCAACGCGACGGTGAACCGGGCGCTGGAGATTGTGCGCCGTATTCTGCACCTGGCCCGGGATGAGTGGGGGTGGCTGGAGCGCTTTCCCCGCATCCGGATGTTGAGTGAACCGAGGCGCCGTGTGCGCTTTCTCACTCGTCGGGAAGCCGATGCTCTGCTGGAGGCACTGTCGGCGCATTTGCGCCCGGTGGTGTCGTTTGGGCTGGCAACAGGTTGCCGTATGGGCGAAATCCTGAACCTGGAATGGCACCGGGTGGATTTTGACCGTCGTGTGGCCTGGCTGGACCATGGCACCACCAAAAACGGCGAGGGACGTGGCATCCCCCTGAACAACGATGCCATTCTCGCCCTCAGGGCGGTCGAGGGAGATCACGGCCGCTGGTGTTTTACGTACCAGGGCAAGCGCATGGAGCGCGTGGGCTCTGGCTGGAAACGTGCCCTCAGGCGGGCCGGGATCACGGCGTTTCGATTCCATGATCTGCGCCACACCTGGGCCAGTTGGCATGTCACCAACGGCACGTCGTTACAGGAGCTGATGGAACTGGGCGGCTGGAAGTCGTATGAGATGGTGCTGCGCTATGCGCACCTGGCACCGGATCATCTGAGTCACGCCGCGGCGCGCATAGAGCGGACGTGGGAAATCGTAGAGTCGAACTCTACGAAAACTCTACGTTAGGTTCTTAAGAAGATGGACGCGAATGCGTAAGTCTTTGATTTGATTGGCGCGCCTGGCACGATTCGAACGTGCGACCGCCTGGTTCGTAGCCAGGTACTCTATCCAGCTGAGCTACAGGCGCGTGAGGGCCGCTACTATAAGGATGCGTTCTTTTTGAGTCAAGCGCTTATAAGGTTTTAGCACGACCGGGACGGCAGCAGGCCCGATGCGTGGATGCAATGAGCACAGAGAACAGCCTCCGGGCTATAACCGGAGCAACACGCAAGATATAACAATATAGAATGTGTAAATTATTTACACATTCTAAACGTGAATAACATCACAATCCGGACTAAATTCAAATCGTGAGATTCTGTTAAGCCGGGATTGCGCCATGAATAAATTCGCATTTGCTCTCGTGATCACCGTAATAGCGACTGCTGCCAACGCGCGTGATACCGATCGATTTGCGGTCCTGCAATGCGGCGTGCAACTGGGCGGGAAATACCTGAGCTATAAACCCCGTCCCGACAAACCCAGCCGCAAGGAATCCCGCCTGCACCGCGTAGCTGGCGCGACGAGGGTCGAACCGAGCGGTTACACGCTCTCCCAGCAGAGCACCACCTGGCCAGCTAATGGCGCAGCCGGCTCATCGAACAGTATTGAATTTCGACTACCGCCAAAAATTACCGTCGCCAGTGTCGGGTGTTCCTGGCTTTAGCACCCTTCTCTCTCAAGCGTCTACCACTCGCCCCAGCGTCGCATCACCCATGATGGTGGTGCGATGAATCACCCGCTCCACCCCCGGCCTGGTGCCTGTTGTACTGTGCATGGCGCGCCAGTTATCCCACAACACCATGTCCCCTTCCTGCCATTTGTGGAAGTAGTGGAACTCCGGCTTGCGTGTGTGTTCAACCAATCGCTGTAGCAAATCAATGGCTTCATCGTTGCACAGCCCGGCGCGGTGCGGCGCCACGATACGCTCCAGGAACTGCTCGCAAATTTCCAGCACCTTGCGCCCGGTTACCGGGTGAGTCACCACTGCCGGGTACGCCACTTCCGGAAAATTCGGGAAGTTCAGGTCAGATGGTTTTTTGGGGCTGAAGGGGCCGGGCTCATAACCGTCCAGATTGACATAACGCATATGGCGGCGCTGCATACTGAAAGCGTAGGTGACTTCGATTTTGGCCAGCAGTTCACGCGTCTCTTCGTCCAGCGCGTCGTAGGCTTTGGCCAGATCGCCGAAACCCGTCAACCCATCTTCGCTGGCGCAGACTACCGCGCGCAGCAGCGCCCCGCGATTGGGTTTGCCGGTGTAGTGCAAATCCATATGCCAGTCGAGCTTGTTGACCATGTCGCGCCCGTTGTAGCGGGCGGTCGCAAACTTTTCGGTTTCGGGCTTGTTGACCAGGGTAAACAATTCCGGGTATTCGGAGGTAGTGGTAGCGGCCAGTGGATGCATTTCCAGTTCGCCAAACACGCGGCTGAAGGCGATCTGGTTTTGCGGGGTAACCTCCTGCCCGCGAAACACCAGAATGGCGTGCTCATCCCACAGCGCAACCAGTTCCGCCGCCAGCGCGTCATCAATCGGCCGGGTAATATCGAAACCACTGACTTCCACCCCGACGTTGTCCAGGGCGCGTACTTTTAATGCCATGCTTTGCCTCAATTAGTCCAGAATACCGGGATCTTCGCGCAGTTCCCTGCGCGCCATCGCCTCCCACAAAAACGGGAAGCCGTTGGCATCAGGCAGCGCTATCGCGGCGACCTGTTCCTCCGTCAGCGGCACGCCGCCACCGACCTGCTCTATTTCATACGCGCGCATGCTGCGCCACTCGAGCGTGATGGCCCGCAGGTGGGCCTGGCGCAAATCGCGACCAACAACCAGCGACCCGTGGTTCGCCAGCAGCGCCCACTTGGCATCACCCAGCGCTTTTGCTGCCGCCAGCGAGGTGTCTTCATCCTCAAACGTCCCCTCATACTCATTGTAGAGCGGGAGAGGACCGTCCACATAAGCCCCCGCCTGGTCGTACACCGGGGGAATACGGTGCATGTTTGCCCAGATACCACTGAAGCGCGCATGATTGTGGATCACCACATTCACCTCAGGCCGAAGGTGGTGCAGGTGCAGGTGCAAGCCCAGCGCTGGCGTGGTATTCCAATCGCCGGCGATGATCGCACCCGATTTATCCAGCGTCAGGATATCGCTGGCGGTGACTTCATCCCACGCCAGTTCCCAGGGGTTGGTCAGCATTGTGCCATCGGCCAGCCGGTAGGTGATATGACCGGCGATATGCTCGTTCCAGCCCTCGCGAAACAGCATGCGACACATCAGTGCCACCTGTGCCTGCTCACTTAACTGGGGCAGCAGCGGCCTGCGGCCGGGATTGGGCGCGAAGCGCTTGACGATGTCAGCGTTAATGCCTGGTATCTGTTGCACGGAAACCCCTTCTATAAACTGTTATTGCATAAACCCGGGTTCGGAATTCAGGTACAGCCGGATAGGCCAGTTGGTGTCTTTACCCAGGCGAATCACCAGGCCGTAGTTGTCATTGTCGAAGTCCGACACCCATTCATAGGTGAATTTTATCGGCTTGGACTTTTCGGGTTCAGGTAGCCGCTGGCCGATGACCAGCACTTCCTCAATATCGGCCCGGTTCGCAGCGGACGCCTTGGGAATGGCCAGTGTGATCTTCTGTGTATCAGCCGTGTCGCCCTCTTCGATATTGACAAGTTGAGCCCCGGTTGCATCGTCGCGAGAGCCTTTCACCAGTTCCAGCCAGCCCGTTTGCATACCCTCTCCCTCAGAGTGTGCAACGCTGATGAAAAAGCTGCAGAAAAGCACGGCAAGTGTAGATTGGAAGTAGGTACGTGAACGCATAGACAACCCCGTTAAGTGGTACACAAAACTGCTGCTCTCAGGATAACGCAAACTGGATAACGAACAAGCCCGATTATTCAGTATCGGTATGCTGTGGTGGTACATCAAAGGGTTGATGTCCCCGTTTTTGGCGCAGCCAGTTCAGCCCACGCAGCACGCCCCGCCGCAGCACAAGCCATCTCTCCACCCGATACTTGCCGGGAAAGTCCATCAACAGCAGGCCGATCAGCAGTGTGAGAATACCCTGCCCCGGCGTCACCAGCATGATGAGTCCCAGTATGATAAACAGCAGTCCCAGCAGGTTCTTGAGTGCCCCTATGACCAGAACGACAAGCGGCCGATCAGGTTGTGCCCGCCACGCTACCCTATCCTCGCGCGCAAAGTAATCGTGAGGTAAACGGGTCACCACCCAGGGCACGGCAAAAATAGTGGCAACCACAGTAAGCAGTGACAGCCCACTGGCCCACAGCAAGGGTTGTTCCCAGGTTGCAAGAAATTCCATTGCGCTATCCTAACACCAGAGGCTCTCGATGACGCTGCAGAACTTGGCACCTGTGCGATAGCGTGCGATGATTCCAACAGATGCCGCCCACACCCGATAGACTTCGCACCTGTTTGCTACTCACCTGCTGTCTGCTGCTGGGTGCCTGCTCGGCCATACTGCGCAATCCCGTTCCAGCGAGTGAATACACCGACGTCAGCGTGCTGGGCAGGCAGGACCTGCGAGTCTGGGGCGACCATCGGCCAGGTGAGCCTCACGCATCCATGATGCCAGCAGACGCCGAAACGCTGCGACGCGATTTCGCCGGCATTATGCATACCGAACACAACTATCTGGCGATTTCCGGGGGCGGCGCCGACGGCGCCTATGGGGCCGGAGTGCTGGTCGGCTGGAGCAAACTCGGCACGCGGCCCGAGTTCACCATGGTTACGGGAGTGAGCACCGGTGCACTGACTGCACCGTTTGCCTTTCTCGGTCCGAAATATGACGGCCAACTGAAAACACTCTACACCACACTGGACAGCGCCAAGATATTTTTTCGGCGCAGCATTTTCTCCATTATTCGCGGTGACTCGGTAACGGATAACGCGCCGCTGATGAGTATGCTGCAACAGTATGTAACAGATGAAATGATCGCTGAAATCGCCAGCGAGTACCGCAAGGGCAGAATGCTTCTTATTGGAACCACGGATCTGGACGCCGGCCGCCCTGTCATCTGGGATATCGGGCGTATTGCCAACAGCGGTCATCCGGGTGCGGCAAAACTCATTCGACAAATCCTGCTGGCATCGGCCTCTATCCCCGGCGTCTTTCCCCCGGCGTATATCGAGGTGCAGAGCGCAGATGGTGCCACCTACGATGAGATGCATGTGGATGGTGGCACCTCGGCGCAAATGTTTCTCTACCCCACCCGCACCGACTTTGCGAGACTGCGGGAAGACCTCGAGATCAAGGGTACGCCCACCGCCTATGTGATACGCAACTCTCGGGCCCAGTCAATCTACAAACCGGTCAGGGCAAGGCTCACGGACATCGGTGCCCGCTCGGTAGAGCTACTGATCCGCACCCAGGGCATTGGGGACGCATTCCGGATCGCTGCCACTACCCAACGCGATGGCGTTGACCTGGAGTTGACCTGGATACCGATGGAGGCGCCAGCTAACCCGGGCGAAACACTGTTTGACCCCGCGTATATGTCAGCATTGTTCGAGTATGGCTACCAACGGGTGGTCCATGGTGAAGCCTGGGTCGCGGTAGACCTCAGTACAGTCAGCCTGCAGGCGAAATAGGCTGATGACACTGGCATTGTCGGTACTGGATCAATCGCTGGCACGCTCGCCTGACCAGGCAGGAATTGCGCTGCAGGAAACCTTGCAGATGGCGCAGTGGTGCGAACAACTGGGCTATTCGCGGTTTTGGGTGTCCGAGCATCACGCCTTTCCCTCGGTTGCCGGCAGCGCACCGGAAGTACTGCTGGCGGCACTGGGAGCCGCGACCCGCAGCATTCGTATCGGCTGCGGCGGCATCATGTTGCCGCACTATAGCCCGTATAAAGTTGCGGAAGTGTTTTCGCTGCTGGCCAACCTTTACCCGGGCCGGGTCGACCTCGGCATCGGACGAGCACCGGGGGCGGATATGTCGACCGCTGTCGCACTGGCCACTGACGGCCGTCCCAAATTTGATGCCTTCCCGGCATTGACAGCAAAGCTCAGTGAGTATCTGTGGTCGGACACTGCCAGCCCGGTTGTCAGTCCCCGCCCGCCGCATGACCTGCCGCTGTGGATGCTGGGCTCCAGCCCCGACAGCGCGGTACTGGCCGCACAGCGTGGCCTGCCGTATAACCTCGGGCTCTTTATCAATCCACAGGCAGACAGCAGATTGATCGGGATCTACAAAACGCATTTTCAACCGAGCGAGCGCCAACGAAAGCCCTACGCCATTCTCACCCTGAGTGTGTTTTGTGCAGACACAGAAGAACAGGCCAGCGCATTGCAACTGACCTACGACCTGAATTTGTTTCGCTTTTTCACCGGCCAGTCGAATGGCCAGTCAATGACACCGCAGGAGGCGCTGAATTATCCACTGGGCGCGCACGAGCGGGCGTTTATCGCCAGCCGCGAAAACAGCCGCGCTTCCGGCACACCAACGCAAGTACGGCAGCGCATTGAAGCCCTGGCCGCACAGCATCAGGCAGACGAGATTATGGCTGTCACCAACATCTATTACCTGGAAGACCGCAAGCGCTCTTTCGAACTCCTGCGGCAGGCTTTTTCGTAGTTTCGTAGTGGCGGCTTGACGCCCGTTCTGAAACGCTAGTTTTCCATTGCCTTTTTCGCTTTCTCGGCAGCTTCCTTGGCTGAATCGGCCGTTGCCTTGGCAGCATCCTTGACGTCGTCAGTCACGTCGTCAGCCATATCACCCGCGCTGTCGGCAGCGTCGCTGGCGGTATCCTTGACACTGTCGGCGGCATCGCTGGCCATGTCACCGGCCTTGCTGGCGGCATCTTTGACGCCGTCGGTGGCGTCGTCGGCCATCTCACTGGCAGAATCCGCTGCGTCGCTGGCCGCATCCTTGGTTGCGTCATAGGCATCGCCGGCTGCATCCTTGGTCTTATCATACGCATCGCTGGCAGCATCGGTGGTTGCGTCCACGGCATCATCCGCCGCTTCTGCTGTCGCGTCATACGCATCGCTGGCTGCTTCTTTGGTCTCGCTATAAGCGCTCTTTGCCATATCGCTGACAGAACTTGCGGCTTCCTTGGTCTTCTCAGTGACGGTTGCAGTGGCTTCTTTCACGGACTGCTCAGCTTCCTGCTGTTTCTCTTCGCCACAACCGACAAGTGCAATAGCCACCAGGGCAAGCGACAGTGAACCTAGCAATTTCTTAGTCATCATTAAAATCTCCATAGTGGTTTCCAATTGGCCGACGGTAACACTGTTTCTCACAATGCACACGGGCCATTGCGTGGGAATATAACACCCCCACCGTCAGGCGTCACCCGGCGTTGTGGTAGACGTTCTGGACATCCTCAAGATAATCAAGCATATCGACGAGGTTTTCCAGCACACCCTGGTCTTCCTCACTGAGGGTTACGCTGGCCTGGGGCACGAACTGTATGTCATCCACCTCAAACTCAATACCCTCGAACGCATCCTGCAACGCCTGCTTTGCCTTGAAGTACTCTGTATTCGGGGCAAACACCGTAATCTTGCCGCCGTCGCACTCGATATCGGCAACATCGACATCCGCCATCACCAGCGCCTCCAGCGCCGCCTCCTCATCGTCACCGGCAAACACCAGAATCGCGCTGTGGTCGAACAGATGGCTGACGCTGCCGGGCGAGCCGAGTTTGCATTTGGTCTTGTTGAAGCACTGGCGCACATCGCCGAAGGTCCGGTTGGGGTTGTCGGTGAGGCAATCGACGATCACCGCGCTGCCACCCGGGCCGAAGCCCTCGTAACGAGCCGTGGCAAAGTCCTCACCACCTACGCCACGCGCCTTGTCCAGCGCCTTTTCGATGACATGGGCCGGTACCTGGGCGCGCTTTGCCCGCTCGATGACACTGCGCAGGGAGAGGTTCGCGGTGGGATCGACGCCTCCGGACTTGGCTGATACATAAATTTCACGCGCGTAGCGACTGTAGACCCGCGCTTTCATATCAGACGTTTTAGCCATCGACTCCTTGCGATTCTGATAGGCCCTGCCCATAGCGATACTCCGTGGTTGGTAAACTTGGATAGACGGTCAAGGGCAGCAATATAATCGCTGACGCGCACAGTATCCAGTGAACCCCCCGCACTTTCTGACCACCGCAAACGCCACAGCGCCAGGCTGTTCCACCCGGCCTTGACATAAGTCGTCGAAAATATCGCTCGCACGCCGCATAATGAACTGAGGCATTACTGACAGGGGTTACTCGCGAGTGAGAAAACTAATCGCTGTTCTGGTCGTTGTCGCTGTGGCGGTACTGGCGATCTGGTACATGGGCAGGCAACCGCCGCCGCAGGTGCTGCTGCATACGGTAGCGCGCGGGACGGTAGAAAAAACCGTATCCAACACCCGTGCTGGTACGGTGCAGGCCTGCCGTCGCTCAAAATTGTCCATGCCCAGCGGAGGCAGGGTCGATACCCTGCTGGTTGACGAGGGTGACGAGGTGGCGAGCGGACAGGTATTACTGTCACTGTGGAACAAGGATCGCATGGCCATGCAGGCCCAGGCCCGCGCGAGATTGCAGTCCGCGCGCCACACCGCAGAAAAAGTGTGTGTCGAGGCGGACAATGCCCAACGCGAGGCCAAACGACTCGATACCCTGCTGGCGCGAAAACTCGCATCGAAAGAGGCCACCGAACTGGGCCGTACCAAGGCGCAGGGCAGCGGGTTTGCCTGTCAGGCGGCGCGCGATGAGGAACAGGTTGCCCAGGCCAACCTGGACATTAACAATGTCCTGTTGGAAGAGACCTTTCTGCGCGCCCCGTTCGCGGGTATCGTCGCAAAAATCAACGGTGAGGTCGGCGAGTACGTCACACCCTCTCCGCCCGGCGTTGCCACTCCACCGGCTGTCGATCTCATTGACTACAGTTGCCTGTACGTAACAGCGCCTATCGATGAAGTAGACGCCGGCGAATTGCACCGCGGCCTGCCCGCTCGCGTCAGCCTGGATGCCTTCCGTGGTGAGACCTTCGCCGGCACCCTGGATCGCGTCGCTCCCTATGTACTGGATCTGGAAAAGCAGGCGCGAACAGTGGAAGTCGATGTGGTATTTGACGATCCCACCGTGCGGGAAAAGCTGCTGGTGGGCTACAGCGCAGACATCGATATCATTCTGGACACACACCTGGATGTCGTTCGCATTCCCACTGAGGCCGTGATGGAGAATGATGAAGTCTATCGTTACAACCGCAGCACCGGTACGCTGCAGTTGTTATCAATCGACACGGGGCTGCGCAACTGGAATTTCACCGAGGTGACAGACAGACTGCAACCCGGCGATGAGATCGTGCTGTCACTGGATGTTCCCGGCCTCGCCGACGGCCTGGCAGTGGTACCGCGGGATGATTGATATCTGCGGGGTGAACAAGACATTCACTCTGGGCGACAGCACAGTGCACGCCCTCAACAACATTAACCTGCAGATAGAACAGGGGGAGTATGTTTCGGTGATGGGTCCCTCCGGCTCCGGTAAATCCACACTGCTGAATATGCTGGGCCTGCTGGACCGCCCCGACAACGGGCGCTACTCGTTGAACGGGGTCGATACCCATTCGCTCGATGAGAATGAGCGCGCTCGCCTGCGTCGCGAACAAATCGGTTTCGTATTCCAGTCCTACCATTTAATCGCGCGACTGACGGCCAGGGAGAATGTAGAGATGCCCCTGATGCTGTCCGGAGTGCCCGCCCGCGAGCGGCACACGTTGGTTGCGGGCATTCTTGATAAACTCGGTATTGCACAGCGCGCGCATCACTTGCCGAACCAGTTATCTGGCGGCGAGCGCCAGCGCGTGGCGATCGGGCGCAGCATTGTGATGAAACCCTCCATCCTGTTGGCCGACGAACCTACCGGCAACCTCGATTCGCGTTCGGGAACGGAGGTGACAGAGATATTGGAGAACCTGAATCGCGAGGGCATCACGCTGTTGGTTGTGACGCATGACATCAATATGGGTGATCGCGCGAGAAGACGCATTCGCATGGTTGACGGTGCTATCGACAGCGACCTGAGAGACAAACAAGCGGCCTGCGGGTGAGACTACTCGACCTATTGCGCTTCAGCCTGCTCGCCCTGCTTCGCCAGCGCTTTCGCAGCAGTATGTTGTTAACTGCCGTCGGCCTCGGTGTCGCCGCTGTCGTCGTGCTCACGGCACTGGGTGAAGGGGCCCGCGGCTACGTGATGGGTGAATTCGCCTATCTCGGCAAAGATACTGTGGTGATGATCCCGGGCAGGAAGGAAACAACCGGCGGCATGCCCCCGATGACAGGCGTTGCCGCGCACGACATCACCCTTGAGGAGATGGAGGTACTGCAGCGTTCAGTTCCCGGCATCACAGCGTTGGCACCGATGGTGCTGGGGAACGGCCCGGTATCGTATAAAGCCCGGGAGCGAGACAGCATGGTGATCGGCACCACAGCCGCATTTTTCCCGCTGCGAGACCTGACAATCGCCCAGGGCACCGCCCTGCCGGAGCTCGCACTCGGGGAGGGAAAGCAGGTCGCCGTGATCGGCCAAACCGTGAAGGAAGCACTGTTTGACCGCGGCCGCGCCGTTGGTCAGTGGATTCGACTGCGCGACTACCGGTTTCGTGTCGTTGGAGTACTGGCGGGAACAGGCGATTCATTTGGCGCCGATCTCAGCGAAGCCATTTTCATTCCCGTTGCGTCTGCACAAGCCGTGTTCAATGTGCACGGTCTGTTTCGTGTCACCCTGAAGGTGAAGGAAAACTATCAGGTGGAAGCGGTCAAGACAGCGATTGCAAAGCAGATGCAGGCACTGCACAACGGTGAACAGGACGTCACCATCGTCAGCCCGGACGCGATGCTCTCCACGTTTGATAGCATACTGCGGGTAATGACGCTGGGCGTGGCAGGGATCGGTGCGATCAGCCTGGTGGTATCGGGCATACTGGTGATGAATGTGACACTGATGTCGGTAAAACAGCGCACGGCAGAAATAGGCCTGCTCAAGGCGCTGGGCGCGCCATCCGCACAAGTGCGCACACTGTTTCTCACCGAGGCCGGGCTTATCGCGGCGGCTGGCGCATTGCTGGGAATCGTGATCGGACATCTGCTGGTACTGGTCGGTCGGCAGCTCTACCCCGACGTGCCTTTCGCAACACCCGCCTGGGCGCTGTGGGCGTCGCTCACGCTGGCGATCGGGACTGCCCTGCTTTTCGCCTGGCTGCCCGCACAGCAGGCCGCAGATATGGAGCCGGTTGATGCCCTCGGCAAAAAGTAGACACCCATGTTGTTAAGCGACTGGTTGCGCTGGGTTTTCCACGCGGTGACGACCGCCCGCCTGCGCAGTTTGCTGACCGCGCTCGGCATCAGTATCGGCATCGCCGCTGTCACCCTGCTCACGTCAATCGGCGAGGGCGTGCGCGTGTACCTGATGGACAGCTTCTCCCAGTTTGGCACGCGCATCATTGCGGTGACACCCGGCAAAACAACCACTGCAGGCATAGCCGGGCTGCTGACGACCATTCGGCCACTGTCACTAGCCGACGCAACACAACTGCAAAAGTTGCCGCATGTGGATGCCGTGGTGCCGGTAATACAGGGCACTGCAAAAATTGAAGCCGGAAAGTACAGCAGGGACACCGATGTCATCGGCGTGGGTCCCGACATGGATCGGGCCTGGCGCTTCAATGTTGCACAGGGACGCTTTCTGCCGCAGGGAGAGCTGGAAAATTCCCGCTATTTCGCCGTGATAGGCTCTCGTGTCAAGGAGGAGTTATTTCGCTCCAGCAACGCACTCGGCAGCTATGTGCGCGTCGGCGGCACGCGTTTTCGCGTGATCGGGGTGATGGAGAGCAAGGGGCAACTGCTGGGCTTTGACCTCGACGACGCGATCTATATTCCAGCCGACCTGGCGATGCAGATGTTCAACAAGGAAAGCCTGATGGAGATCGAGGTGGTGTTCAGGGAGACAACCACCTCGGAGGAGATGCGCGAACGCGTCAAGGCACTGCTGATTCGGCGCCATGGTGACGAGGACTTCACACTGTTCACACAGGAGGACATGCTCTCCACCCTGGACAAGATCATGTCCATACTGAAAATGTCCGTCGGCGCGCTGGGCGGCGTGGCGCTGGTGGTAGGCGGCGTGGGGGTTCTTACCATCATGACCACCGCACTGAAAGAACGCACAGCGGAGATCGGCCTGCTGCGCGCGATAGGTTGCACTCGCGAGCAGATTCTCTGGATGTTCCTGGGCGAAGCCGTGCTGTTGTCGGCTATGGGCGGGCTGCTGGGCCTGGGCATGGTTGCCGTGCTTATTGTCACCCTGAACACCTTCGCCCCCGGCCTGCCTATCAGCCTGCAACCATCGTATATGCTGGCATCCCTGGCACTCAGCTGTGGCGTGGGCCTGGCGGCAGGTATCTCTCCGGCGATGAATGCAGCGGCACTCGACCCGATTGAGGCGCTACGCGCTGAATAACGATGAGCTATCGATCAGCGCAATAGCCCGGTAGGCACTGGCACGCAAGCGCTGTCAACTGCTTCGATTCAAGGGTACTATTTCGTCCAGCATGAAAATTAACGCCTGATGCCTGTGTTCACCGATGGTAAAACCTACTGCAAATTTATGCGCGTTGATTATGCTGGGCACAGCCTGCACCATTCGTGCGGGCGAGTTGCGCCTCAACAACGGCGCCATCCTGCCCGGAGAACTGGTTAGCATCAGCAGCGAAACGCTGGTGTGGAAGGCCGACAGGATCGGCGATATCACGGTCTCCAAGAGCGACGTCATCGACCTGCAAACCAGTCACCGGACCGCGGTGGAAGTAGCCCTTCATACGCAGTCCGGGAATGACTGCATTGTCGGCGTCAAAAACAGCCTGTGGTCCGTGGAGTGTGAAGAGCAGGTGCCTCACCCCATTGCCGCAGCCGCACTGCAAAGCCTCCCGCCTGCCAACAACAGTGCCACAGGCAAGATAACCACCTCGCTGGACATTGACCGCGGCTCCAACCCCTCCGAAGAGCTCAACATCGACCTCACTGCGCGCTGGTTGCGACCCACTCACCGCCACAATGTCGATGTCAGTGTGGACTACGAAACATCCGACGGAGAGACCACAAACGATGACGCTGATGCCAACTACCAGTATGATTTCCTGCGCGCCAATGGCTGGTTCTGGTTTGGACGCCTGCGGTACTACCGCGATACATTCGATGCACTGGAGCAGGTCTACGCAGCGGGCGGTGGTATTGGCCGCGATTTTACACCGCTAGATGATCTCACCCTGAGCATCCAGGGCGGGCCGGCAGAATTGTATTACTACTACGACGATCGGGGCTGGGACGTCGAGCCGGGCGCCAATACGCTGTGGCGCGCCACCTGGAATACGCCTTGGCACGGGATCAAGGCATCCCACTCTGGTGAACTCACCTGGGTATTCTCGATCGAGGATGGCTACCTGTTCCAAACCAAGACAGGACTGACGTTCCCCCTTTACGAGGGATTGATCGGCGAAGTACGGCTAGACTACGATCGCAGCGGCCTGAACGCTATCGATGGCAAAGACTATGACATCGAGTGGGTGCTGGGCCTGGGCTACACCTGGTAGCGACTGCTTGCGCCCCGCCAGATAATCGCCACTCGAAATTTGCCCTGGGTTACAGGGCGCACAGCAGGTGCGCTAAAATGTCCAGGTCACGTTTGCAATCAACTGCGTTGCATTGTTCTCATCAAATTTACCGCCAAACCGCTTTGCCTTGATCTCGGTGTCGTTCATGTCCATGAAGTTCACATAACCGCCCACGGTGAGTGTCTCCATGACCGCGTATTGTGCACCGAACGCATAGCGCATTTGCTTGCCCACCGGCAACTGCGCATTGCGGTTCTGCGAACTGACCGGGCTGGTGTCGTAGGCGACACCGCCGGTCAAGGTCCAGTTGTCATCCCACTTGTACTGGGTTCCCCAGGCGACATGGTAAGTATCACGCCAATCAGTGGGCAAACCTCCTGACCGTAAATCACTGGCGATCACCACATTACTCAGTGTGCTCCAGTTGTCCCAGCCCACGGTAAAATCCACAGCCCAGCGCTCATTCATTTCCTGATGGACGCTGAATCTCACATACTCCCCCAGTGGCAGCGTGGTATCGGTGGCTATATTCAGGTCGGCGGCAGTGGTTTTCAGGTCACCATTGAATTTTGGCTTCACCTCGCTCTGGTAGGACAAGCCGAAACGGGTACGCTCTGATAATTCATACATTGCGCCCAGGGTGTATCCCATGATTACGTCGTCGCCATTAATCGAGGCGTTGCCGTCGGGCTTGTTGGGGTCCAGGCGTGGGGCCGCCAAATGGATATTGAGGTTGGAGTAAACAGCCTGCACCGATGCACCCACTGAGAGCCTGTCAGTGAACTGGTAGGCAACGGTTGGGCTCAGAGCCATAACCAACAGCGTCACCTCGGTCGCCTGGTAGCGCCCGACCCAGTCGTCACTGTAGTTCAAGCCAGCACCGGCCAGGGGAACAAGCGCAATACCGGCACTCCATTTGTCGGAACCAAAGTCGTGGACGTAGGCAGCCGAGGAGGTAGCGGCCGTTTCACCGGCATTACTGCCGCCCTTATCGCCAAGGCGCGGCGTGTTGTAATCGACATCAAAATTGACTCGCGAGATGATCGCGCCTGCAGAGGCGAATAGTTGATTGCCCTCGAGGCGTGAAATACTGGCCGGGTTGTAGGCCAGGGTCATCGCGTTGTCGACCCCGGCGGCCGCGCCCGCCGCTGCCCGGCCGCCGGCGAAATCACCAAATTCATTCAGCCACAGACCGCCGGCAGAGGCAGTCCCTGCGCTTAGCATAGCTACCGCAACGGTGTAGCCTTTTAGAGTTTTTATCACGCCTGTTATCTCCTTGGATACGTTTCCGCGAGTGGGTCGCCGCTGGCCTCGTGTCAGTGCCGGGAATCATAGCGAAGTCACCTGTACCCTGCACCCCGATTTTTCACAATTTGTTGGGATTACCAACCCCTCACGTCAAGGCGAGGTGAACTTTTGCTAGTTTTACCGGCCTCTTTCACCATTCATTCGGCTCCCGAACTCGGCTACTGTGGCGACACGCAAGAGGTATTTCCTGATAACGCAGACAAGAGAGGCAAGTTATGCAAACGGAATTCTGTAAACAACTCGGTATCGATGCCCCCATTTTCGCCTTCACCCACTGCCGCGATGTGGTCGTGGCTGTGAGCAAGGCCGGTGGCATTGGCGTACTGGGAGCGGTCGGGTTTTCGCCCGCGAAACTGAAAGAGGAACTGGACTGGATTGACGCGCATATCGGCGACCATATCTACGGCGTCGACACCGCCATCCCACAGAAATACGAGGGTATGGATAAAACCAGCCCGGAAGAACTCGTTGCGATGCTGCAGGACGCTATTCCTCAGCAACACCGCGAATTTGTCAGCAAGTTGCTCTCGGACGCGGGTGTCCCGGAGTGGCCAGAGCAGGACGATGAGGTAAGTCTCAGCTTCTCGGCGGTGCAGGCGCAGTTGCTGGTAGACGAAGCATTGACGCGCCCCAAATGTCGCATGATCGTCAACGCACTGGGTACACCGCCAGACGACATCATCAAACAGGTGCACGATTCCGGCCGCCTGATCGGCGCGCTGGCTGGTCGCCTCAAACACGGCATCAACCACAAGAAAGCGGGGCTGGATTTTATCGTCTGCCAGGGCTCCGAGGGCGGCGGTCACGCCGGCGAGGTGACCTCCATGATTCTATGGCCACAGATGGTCGACGCCGTCGCCCCGCTGCCGGTACTGGCGGCGGGCGGCATCGGCAACGGTCGCCAGATACTGGCCGCGATGAGTATGGGCGTGGCTGGCGTCTGGATGGGCTCCATGTGGCTCAACTCTGAAGAGGCCCATGCGGAACCGGCACAGCGTGAGTCCTACATGAAAGCGACTTCCGAGGACACTGTGCGCTCTCGCTCATTCACGGGCAAGACTGCCAGAATGCTCAAGAACGAGTGGACCGAGGCCTGGGAACGAGCCGACACCCCCGACCCGCTACCCATGCCCCTGCAGGGCTATCTGACGTTCGATGCTGTGCGCCGCACACATCGCTATGCGGGCAGTGGGGACTGCCAGAAAGTGGCCTTCAACCCGATTGGCCAGGTGGTCGGGCAGATCAACACGGTCGAATCCTGCCGCGATATCATGTTCCGGCTGCTGAATGAATACAGCGAGGCTCTGGAACACGTCAACGCGATCACGCCGCAAGGCTGAAGCCAGGCCTCTTGCGGTAGCCCGGGATCAGTTCCCGGGCGCACCGTCATCGCTTTCCTCCAACGCATCGCAGGGCATGTGCAGTGTGCGATAATCAGCATCACTGATCTCTATCGTGGGCGCATGCTCCTGCTGCGCCTCCTGCCTGCCCTGTGCTGGTGCTGGCGATGCGCTGCCCCCCGCGCATTCAGCCTGCGCTGACACCACTTCCTCCCTGGCCTTTCCCTGACACCTGTGCATGCACCCTCCTCTTTGGCACCCTGCCTTGTCCGTGGTAAAGGGGGATATTGCAGTGGGCGCACGGCCGTTGGAACACCAAAAACCAACTGCCCGCATTTGACGTACGCTTGTTCCCGATGACGCAGTGTGTATACCATGACCACATTGAAAACGGCGATAGAACACTTCTGTGAAGACACTGATACGGTCCATCATCGCGCTGCTGCTGTTCGCCTTTGCCTACGTTGTGGTGTTAGCGGTACCGAAACAAGCCATCATGACCGAGCGACTGCCGGTGACATCGACGCCAGCCGATCAGGGGCTGGCGTTTGAAGACATCACACTATCGCCACGCGATGGCGAGCTGAATCTCGCCGGATGGTGGATCCCCGCACCCAACCCCAGGGCAACGATGGTGTTCATTCACGGCGGCGGGTCCAATCGCACCAGTGATTTTTTCGGTTCGCTGAAATTTTACCGCGCCATGGTGGATCACGGCATCTCGGTGGTGGCAGTTGACCTGCGCAATCACGGCGAGTCCTCAGGCGACGGACACGGCCTGCAGTTTGGCCGCACCGAGAAGTACGACGCCGAGGCCGCTGCCGTATGGGCCCGGCACAAAACCCCCGGGCTGCCGATAGTAGGAATGGGTATTTCGATGGGGGGTGCGACCCTGATCCAGGCGGCCGGCGATGGCGCCGAGTTCGACGGGCTGATCCTGTTGGACAGCCTGCTCGACACCCATGACACCTTCAAGCAAGGCGCAATGGTGGCGACCGGACTGCCACCGGCCCTGTTTGCGCTGTCCGCCTGGGCAGCGACACAGTTTCACGGCCTGCCCGGCGGCGCGGAACAGGCGCTGTCGCGCGCGTTGGCACTGGACATCCCTGTGCTTGCGATCCAGGATCCCGACGATCCGGTCACGCGGGCGCGATACAGCCTGGAGTTGGCACAACACAACCGGAACGTCACGCTGTGGATGGCACCGGCGATTGACCCGCAGCATGCCGATCTGGCCTGGAAGCAGCGCTGGGGTACGCACGTGTCGGCCTTCCTGTTTTACCCGGAGCAGACCGTGAGCCGGATACTTGGGTTTATCGACACACTTTCCCCGCAACTCCGCGCGGACACCCGATATAATTGAGGCAAGCGCAAGCCCCGTGAAAGCGACGCTGCGGCACCCGTTGTGCTAAATTGTGCGGCCGAGCCGGTGCTGCCAGGACGATTTAGACAATGAAATTTACGCCCGTAGATGCCTCAAACACCGACCAGGCCGTCCGCATCATTAGCGAGGCCTTCGCGGATGACCCCGTCATCAACTGGAGCTGTAATCATCCGTCTTCTCTGGATCTGTTCTTCCAGATAACGCTACCGGTTTTAATCCCTCACCAGCTCACCTATCTGGATCCGCAGGGGCGTGGCGCGGCATCCTGGCTGGGGCCCAACCAGAAGCTCAAATGGCCGGTCACGCTGTCCAGCGCGGTCAAGATAATGCAGCTCGGCGGATTAAAAGGCCTGTACCGAATGCTATTGAGCGGTGCGAAAACCGAGAAGTATCACCCCAAAACACCGCATTACTACCTGTTCGCTATCGGCGTCACACCAGGCAACAAGGGCCAGGGCCTTGGCACTGCACTGATCGCACCACTGTTGCAGCGGTGCGATGCTGAGGGCATGCCCGCCTACCTGGAAAACTCCAAGGCGGAAAACCTGCGCTTCTATGAGGGTCACGGCTTCAAAGTGCTGCAGCAGATCCGGTTTTCAGCCTCAGCACCGCCGGTATGGCTGATGTGGCGAGAGCCCATGAGTAGAGACCAGTAGACTGTATGTTCTTTTCTACGATCTTTTCGGTACGAAAAAAGCCCTTTAGCACTGTCAGCTTTTTTTACGTTCATAGTCTCGGGGCCCAAACAAAAATTCCTAACCCTTTGTATAAATTGGTTTTTTTATTTCTGGCACGGTGATTGCTTTATACAGGCAAAGCGGGCATTTCCGTTCAATGTAAAGATTACGGCTAGATAAGGAGAACGACCTTGAAAACTAAACTTGCAGGATTATCGGCAGCCGCAGTGCTGGCAGCCAGCCTCTCGGCTCCGGCCAGTGCGGCATTCATCAGCGGCAGCTTGTCTTTCTCTGATGGCCTGGACACCCTCGGCGACGTCGTCAGCAACCTGACCACATTTGATATTGGCGCACCTACCAATGCCAGTGGCGGTACCGGTGACTTTGTCGGTCTCGCAGGTGTGACCACAACTTCGGATATCAACACTGCGGCACCGGGTGGTGTTATCTACAGCATCGGCGGCTTCGATTTTACACTGAGCTCAGTGTCTAACATTACCGCCTCACCCCTCGCGTGCAACGGTGGGCTGTGTAACGACCAGAAAGCGTTTACCATCGCTGGTACTGTAACCGGTGCAGGCTTTGACCCAACTGCTTTCCTGGGCAACTTCACTGCAAACGGCACCTGTGCTGAAGGCAATCCTGGCGCTTGCCTGGACGGCACGCGCTCCGGCAGCTGGTCTTCCTCTGTCGTCGCCTTGGCCCGTGCAGAAACTCCGGTTCCTGCTACTCTGGCACTGCTCGGACTCGGACTTGCTGGCCTGGGTTGGTCACGACGCTCCAAAGCGTAAGCAAAGCTTTCCTACTCCGAAATCCAGCTCGCATTCTGCGAGCTGGATTTTTTTTGTTCAGGTGTTACCCAACAAGGCCGCTAGC
>CAXBLZ010000069.1:0-20182 GCA_963976735.1 uncultured Halioglobus sp. | reverse complement strand
TCCGCCAGTACTCTGCCTTCGGCTCTACATGCTTAGTTTCCGTTAATTAATTTAACCGCACACAGCCCAACGGGCAGGACGTGATTGGCGAGTCCTGTAAGTTTTTAGCAGCTCGGCCCAGAACATACCTCGCAGCGATCCAGTTCTATATGACAGTCAGTAGCGCGGGGCTGGCACCTTGCTAAAGACCGCTGGTGGACGAATCCGCCAGAAGTGCTTCACTGGGCTGCTTACGCAGCTAGTTGAGCACCATAGTTGTCGTCATTGGCAACTAATAGTTTGCAGCTTTTGATTAACGTGATTGGCTACCATCACGGCATGCACCTCAGGGTTCGCAACCGTCGTCGAATCCAAATCGCCCCCATTTAGTGACTGGGGATTATACACCATATTGTCAAGTCGCGGGGCAAACTAATGGTGAAGATGCCGCAATCGGGTTGCTGGGGCACAATTCCTTGCTGATCAGGTCCTCGATGGAGGTGCAGGGATTCTCGCTGGCCAGCACGCGCTTGAACAGGGTTTCGCCCAGTACCGAGAGGCCTCCCGTCATTACCGCGGCCCAGCCGCGCCACAGCAGGCCAGTGGCGTCGGGGACGATACCGGGGTCGGTGAGCGGGCCCTTGATCTGTACCGTATTGGAGAAAATGCTGCTCACAGACAGGCCGACACCTTTGCGTCCCCGTGAGTCCAGGCTCATCTGTAGGGTCTCCTCGCCCAAATCGATATGTACCTGGCCCAGCAGGTTGGCATCGTTGGTGCGCGCGGCGAAACCGTAGGGGGTGACGCCCTTGCCGTCCTTGAACAAAGCCACGGTCACACCGCATTGAATTTTCGGTTTCTTCTTCTCGATTCCCGGTATCAGGGTTTGAAACACGGCGGAGGCGAGGTTGGCGGTGAGCAGCACGGAATCCTCGTAGTCGAAGGGGCCTGCACCAAGTTTCAGGAAGATCAGGCCGCTGGTATTGGCGGCGAGTGCCGCCTCGCTTTGCCCCTGGCTCTGCAGTGAGATAAACCCACTGCGCGGGTAGGTCGGCTGGCCCGAGAGTCCGTGGACATTCTCGAATGTGCTGGTCAGTGTGAGGGTGGCGGGAACGGCTTTGGCATCAAGCGCTACCTTCACCTCGCCGCTGCCCTGGCTCAGTTCGCCGGTGCTGGCCTTCAGGTTAAGTTGTCCGCCGGTGAGATCGCCGGTGATGTCCAGGTTCTTTGCCGTCACCTCGGTACTGGTGATGGAATCCAGTTTCGCGGAGAGTTTGGCATTGAAGCTGTCCAGCGAGTCCAGCGGCAGCGGCTCACTGCTGAACAGCTTGGCGCCGGGCTTGGGCTTGTCGGCCTCGTCTGAGAGAAAGCGCAGCGGGGTGAGCAGCACATCGCCGACAAAGTTCGCGCTGGTTTTTGCGACCGAGACCAGCGAGCTGGAGCGGGAAGCTTTCTTTTTCCCGGGCTTGTCATCCTTGAGATAGGCGTTTTCCCACGGTAACAGCGACAGCGAGCCACTGTGTATCTCCACTTCCACTAGCGGCGGTGTCGTTTTGTGATAGCGCACGGTGCCCGTCAATTCGGTTTCTCCCCATTGCAGGCTGCTGATGTCTGCCTGCATGCCCTCGGGGAGTCGCGTTGCCTTGAACACGAGGTTGCGCCGTGTCTCGGGCGCTTTACCCTGGTTGGTATTGTCGGCCTGCAGATCAACATAGCCGGTCAGGCTGCTGAGCATCTCCCCGATGCTGCTGCCCTCGCTGTTCAGTTTTACCGAGCCCGAGACGGGCACGTGTTCGGTTTTGGAGTCATCAATCAGGAACTGGTCGAGGTCGATGTTGGCGAGTTGTGCGGTGCCCTCCAGCGTTGCCTTGCCGTCTTTCCAGCTCATGGCGCCCTGGCTCTGCAGGGAGCCGTTCTCGGTGTCAAAATCCAGTTTCTGCAGGGTGATCGTGTCCGAGCCGGAGACAACCTCCAGTTGCACATCGGTCAACGCCAGGTCGTACAGGTTTAGCGCCTTCGCATTCAGCGAGGCCTTTGCCGCGCCCAGGCGTTGCAGTGTCGGCTGCAACTGGGTGTCATTGCCGCCCTCCGGGGATTTGGGCACCAGCGCCATCAGGCTGGTGATGTTAAGCTTGTCCGACTGCAGGTCGGCGACAAACCAGGGGCTTCTGCCCGCTACCAGGGAGAGGGTACCGGTGAGGTCCTGCTCGATAGAATCGATGTCGAGCTGTTGGATTTCTATGCCCACAATACGTTTCTTATTCACCACCAGCCGGGAGTTGCCCGTAAATACCAGCGTTTCCTCGGCGCTGGGTTTACGCTGCCAGTCGTTATCGGAGCGCAGTTCCACGGAGACTTTTGCCGAGCCCTTCATCGCCGTGAATACCTCCTCGATGCCATCGCCCTGGCTGCTGAAGTTCACGCTGCCGGAGCTGCGGCTGTACAGCAGGCCCTGTTGCCTGAACATATCGGGGATATCGAGCTGGTTGAACGTTGCAACCAGCTCAAAGGTGCTGGGCTCGTTGGGTGGGGCATCTGCCTCCAGCGTCAGGTTCAGGACGCCTGCGTCCTTGCCTTTGCCTACCGCCACCAGCTTGCCGCCGCGCGAGGTGCGCTCCAGTGTCGCCGTCGCCTGACTGAGTTTCAGGGCGGGGGATTGCAGGTCGTCAATATCCAGTGCCATGTTCAATTCAAGTGCGGGCAATACATTCAGGTACACGGGCAACGCCAGCCCCGGTAGTGGTTTGGCGTCTGGTGTGTCGAACAGGAAGCCCAGGTCGATATGGGAGCCTTTGAGATCGATGCTGAGTTTGCTTGCCCCGCTGGCAGATAGCGCGGCGGAACCAGTGAGTTGCCCCTCGCCGAGGGTGATGGCGATCTTCTCCAGTGCAAACTCGGAGGCGCGTTTGTCCAGCTCGGCCGTCAAGGCGACGGGAGTGTCGACGGCGCCGTGGTAGTGGCCCGCCAGTGCGACATCACCCTGCAGCGTGTTCAGCAGGCTGCCCCAGGTATCCCCCTGGCCCTTCAGCGTGGCGTGCCCGCTGCGCAGTAGCCAGTCCGAGCCGGTGTACTCGGTCGCGAGGCCTCCGCCGGCCTCGCGCGCCTGCATGCTGGCGTCCAGGTTGACGTCCCAGCCCTGGGCACTGCTGACAACGCCCAGTTGGCCTGTCAGTGTCCCCGCGGGCCCCTCGACGGTGAGTTTGCTGACCTGCACGCCCTCATCGCCAGTGGTGAAGTCAAGGTCGATGTCCCTGCTGATCTCGTCGCCGATGTGGATCGCATTGATCGCGATGCTCCCCTGGTGCGCCGGCAGTGCCAGGCGTGGCGGGGCTGAGGCCAGCAGCGTGGTGACATCGACACTCTTGTCGGCATTGCGATAGCTGTTGACCACCGTTTCCAGCTTGGTGCTGTCCAGCAGCGGAATGGTTGTTGCGGAGGTCTCTGGCAGCGCCCAGGCGGTCTGGCCGGTCGCGGTTGCCTGCGCGGTCATGCCGCCGGCTGCAATGTCCAGCTGCAAGGTGTAGGCGGATTTTGGCGCAGGCGCGATGCTGATATTGAGTGTGACAGTGGAGTCGGGTTTGTCGTCGATCCCCACGGTCAGCTCACCCTGCAGCGGGGCCAGCTGCAACAGGTCCGACAGGGAATGCAACTGGGCGCTGAGCGCAATGTTGCCAGCGTCATGCTTTTCCACCCAGCTGGCGGTGGCTCTGCCGGTGATATAGCGCTCCCACACCAGTTGGTTGACGGGGTAGGCCTCGCCATCGTCGCTGACATAGCGCCCGGTTTCCACGTTCAGTGTGCGCGGCAGGTAGGGATCGAGAAACTGGTAATTGTCCGGCAGTGGCGAGTCACTGCTCGGCCATCGCGAGGGGCGCACCATCAGGTCGTCGGCGCTGGCGTGCACGAGGCGCACTTCGCCCGTCAGCAGGGACGGCCATGCCAGCGTCACCTCCACCGCGGTTGCGACCACGGCCGGGTCCTTCGGGTCACCCATGATCAACTTGTCGGTGGTCGCCCTGAGCTGGAGTATTCCCGCCTTCATCGGGGCCAGCTGCACCGGCAGCCCCAGCGCTTTGCTGAGCAGTGGTGCCAGCTCTGCATCCAGGGTGCGTGCGAGAAGGCGGTCACCCCAGATCGTCAGAGCCCCGAGGGACACAATTACAACAGACGCAATAATCAGTCGTTTCACAGGATACAGCCGTTCGAATCAGGGAAGGCTATGGTACCAGTGGCATGCACCGCGTGCTACGCATCCGCTGACGGCGGCTGCAGGGAACAGCTGTGTCACAGGCTGGGAAATTGAGCACGAGACAGGATGATTGAACACGAGAAAAGCCGCGTCCGGTTGGTGTAATGCCAATCGAATGCGGCTCGTTGCTGAGGCCCTTGAGGAGCGGGAACGCATCGCGCAGTTCCCACACCGGGCACTTTCCTCCATGGGAAAGTATTGCGGTATTAAACCGTATACCAGAGTGTGAGTGACTGTGTGTCAGGCCTCGCTTGGCCTGCTGACATTCAGCTCAGCGGCTGCAATCACTCACAGTATTACTATGGTATCGAATCGCGCATCGCGCCAGTCGGTTTTTAGACTTTGTGCTTCTAACAAAACCCTGTCGTCGTTGCGGACGGTGCTGTTACTGTTTGACGTTGGCGCGGATGATGCGCTGCTTCTGGCGATTCCAGTCCCGGTCTTTCTCGGTATCGCGTTTATCGTGCGCCTTTTTGCCCACCGCAAGCGCGATGCGGGCTTTCACCAGGTGCTGCTTCCAGTACAGTTGGGTGCAGACGCAGGTCATGCCTTTCTGTGACGTGGCCTCCAGGATCCTGGCCAGTTCCTTGCGGTGCAACAGCAGCTTGCGGGTGCGCGTGGGGTCGGTCACGAAATGGGTGGAGGCAGTGTCCAGCGGCAGAATGTGCGTGCCCAGCAGCCACGCCTCGCCGTCTTTCATCAGCACGTAGGAATCGGCCAGGTCGACTTTGCCCATACGCAGGCTTTTCACTTCCCAACCGGAGAGAGCGACACCGGCTTCAAAGGTGTCCGTCAATTGATAGTCGAAACTCGCACGCCGATTGCGTGCGATGACATTGCTGGGTTTCTGCGCTTTCTTTTTGGCCATGGCGCGCATTATACGGAGAAGGCCAACCGGGGAAAGCGAATCCTCATCTTTTCAGGTGCGTCAGGCTTGTCAGGTCGTTTGGCCTGCGGCACTCTGGGCTAATGATATCCCAGCAATCTTCGGCTCATCGTGGCTGACCCCAACGCGCCGGTCCGGTGGGGCAGTCGCACGACGTTTGTGCTCGCACTGTCGGCGTCGGCGGTGGGTCTGGGCAATCTGTGGCGTTTCTCCTACCTGAGCGGCGAATACGGCGGCGGCGCTTTTGTCATTACCTACGTACTGTGCCTGTTTTTTATCGCCGCGCCGGTGATGGTGGCGGAGGTGGTGCTGGGCCGGTACGGTGGCCCCAGCCCGGTGGGGGCCATCCGCCGCGCCTGCGACGGTTCGCTGCGCTCGCGGGGGTGGACGCTGGTCGGTGCGCTGGCCTGCCTCACCAGTGTGCTGATGCTGTCGCTGTATATTGTGGTGGCCGGCTGGGGTATGGCCTATGCCGGCTTTATGCAGGCAGGTGTGTTTTCTGCCGCGCGGGCGGCGGAGGTGGGGACGCATTTTGCACTGTTCCTGGCGGAGCCCATGCAACAGGTGTACTGGCAGAGCCTGTTTTTGCTGGTCACCGCCGGCATTATCGTGCTGGGTGTGAAGCGCGGCCTGGGATTGCTGGTGTGGCTGGCAGTACCCGGGCTGCTGGCGATGCTGGCGTTCCTGATCAAGTACGGTTTCGACTACGGCGATATGGCCGCTACCCGCAATTTTCTGTTTTCCACACGGCTGGTCGATTTTTCCGTCGAGTCGGTGTTGGTCGCGCTGGGGCACGCGCTGTTCACCCTGGGCGTGGGTGTCGGCACGGGCATCAGTTACGGTGCCTATGCGCCGCAGCGGATTCCTATCGGGCGTTCGATCATCGCGGTTGCCGTGTTTGATAGCGTGCTGGCGCTGCTGGCAGGCCTCGCCATCTTCCCGATTGTGTTTGCCAATAATATGGAGCCCAACGCCGGCCCTGGGCTGCTGTTCATCAGCCTGCCCTACGCGTTTGGCAACCTGATGCAGGGGGAGTTGGCCGGTACGGTGTTTTTTGTGCTGGTGGTGGTGGCGGCACTCGGGTCGGCCGTCGCGCTGATGGAGCCGGTGGTGAGGATGGTGATGCAACTGGCGCGGCTGGAGCGATTTACTGCGGCCCTGATTGTGGGCGCTGTGGTGTGGTTGCTGGGGCTGGCAGTAGTGATGTCGCTGCTGCCGGGGCAGGGCTGGACGTGGTTCGGTAAACAGAACCTGCTCGGTGTTTTCGACGTGCTCACTGCGCGGATATTGCTGCCTCTGGTAGCATTGCTGATCACGCTGTTGGTTGGCTGGCGCCTGCGTCCAGAGATCCTGCGGCTGGAACTGGCACGCGAGTCCGCCCTGTTTTTCTCGCTCTGGCGCTTTCTGTTGCGTTATATTGCGCCGCTGGCGATTGCGCTGCTGCTGCTCGTGTCACTGTTTGCGGGCGGGATGTGAATGGCGCGGGGCCGCCGGCGCCACAATGTTACAGGGTAGAATCAGGACCATGACAGTCATCAACCGCAGCGCCTTGCTGCCCTACAGTGCACGCCAGTTGTTCGATCTGGTCAGCGATGTAGAGTCGTATCCCCGGTATATGGACGGCTGTGTCGGGGCGCGAGTCCTGCGCCGCGACGAGGGCCTGCTGGAAGCGCGGCTGGATCTGGCGCGCGGCGGCATCAAACAGAGTTTCAGCACCCGCAACCGGATGCACAGTGCGCACGAGATCACGCTGGAACTGCTCGACGGGCCTTTTGAATATTTTTCCGGGCACTGGGATTTCAGCGCTCTCGGTGAGTCTGCCTGCAAGATGAGCCTGTATCTCGAGTTCAAATTCAACAGCAAGCTGCTGGGCGCTGCGGCGTCCCGCTTGTTCGATAAAGCGACCAATAACATGGTGGACGCCGTCAGTCGTCGCGCCACTCAACTTTATGGCTGATGCAATGAGTAATGACACGACGATAACCGTTGAAGTGGCCTATGCGCTGCCCCACAAGCAGGCCCTGCTGAAACTGAATGTACCGGCCGGCACAACGGCGCTGGCAGCGGCACAACAGTCCGGGATCACCGAGAAATTTGACGCAGTGGATCTGGAAAACGCGACGCTGGGTATTTTCGGCCAGGTGGTTGCGCCCGGCCATGTGCTGCGCGAGGGCGACAGGGTGGAAGTGTACCGGCCGCTGATCGCCGATCCGAAAGAGGTGCGCAAAGCCCGTGCTGAACGCGCCAAGGCGCGCCGGCAGCACGATACAGCGGAGGAATAACCGCGCTTAGGGTGCGGGTACAGGGATGCCGGGAGCGGGCTCCGGCAGTGTCGCGTCACTGTCCTGCGCTGGCGCGGCTGTTTCCTTGGCGTCGCTGACTTCTGCGCCCCAGTCGGACGGGGCGATATCGCCGGATACGCTGGCCAGATAATCGCCGTCAAACTCAACCGTCAGCCGGGATTCGGCGAGCACTTTCTTGCCATTGCGCTTGGTATACAGGTAATCCCAGCGATTCTGGTCGAAAGTATCCTGAATCAGCGGCGTGCCCAGAATGAACTTCACCTGGCGGCGGGTCATACCGGGCTTGAGCTGGGCGGCCATCTCTGGCGTGACGATATTGCCTTGCTCGATATTAATTTTGTAGACGCCAGGGAAACCAACGAAGCCGCAGGCGCTCAGCGAGAGAATTGTCAGGGCGATTAAAACAATCCGCATGGGATATGACTTCCACTTCATCTATTGGGGTGGCATCATACATCCACTGGACAGCACAGAGAACCCCCAACCCCATGCCTGAGCAAAACCAGGAACTACGCAAAGCCGGATTGAAGATCACTTTGCCGCGGGTCAAAATCCTGCAAATACTGGAATCCCCCGATGATGGCCCGCAGCACATGAGTGCCGAGGACGTCTATCGTGCACTGTTGACTGCCGGTGAGGACGTCGGCCTTGCCACGGTGTACCGCGTGCTGACGCAATTTGAAACGGCGGGTCTGGTGACCCGCCACAATTTCGAGACAGGCCATTCCGTATTCGAACTGGCAACCGGGCCACACCACGATCACATGGTCTGCGTGAGCAGCGGTGAAGTCGTCGAGTTCACCGATCCGGTTATCGAGCAGCGCCAGCGGCAGATCGCTGAGGAGCACGGGTTTGAGCTGATGGATCACTCGCTGGTGCTGTACGTGCGCAAGAAAGACGAGTGATTCTCCCGGGGTTGCACGCCCGGGCTGGCAGTACTCCCTGTAATATCAGCTTTCCAGCATCTCCCGGGCGTGCGCCAGCGTCTGCTCGGTAATCTTGACGCCGCCCAGCATGCGCGCGATCTCCTGCACTTTTTCCTCCGTGTCCAGCTGGCACAGCCGTGTTTCCACGGATTTGCCGCCGCTGGTCTTGCTCACCTGCAGGTGGTGGGTGCCCTGCGCGGCGACCTGTGCCAGGTGGGTAACGCACAGCACCTGGGCCCGCTGTGCCAGCGTCTGCAGTAATTTGCCGACCACCTCGGCCACCGCGCCGCCGATGCCGACATCCACCTCGTCGAACACCATGCTCGGTGCGGTAGCGGTATTGGCAGTAACAACGCCTATCGCCAGGCTGATACGCGACAGTTCACCACCGGAGGCGATTTTCCCCAGCGGCCGGGGCGGGGCGCCGGGGTTGGTGCTGATCAGGAACTCAACCTCCTCGCTGCCGTGGGGGTGAGGATCAGTGCTTTTCAGTGGTGTCAGCGCGATCTCGAACTCACACCCCTCCATCGCCAGGGACGCCAGTACCGCGGAGGTGTTCTTCACCAGTTTTTTGGCGGCAAGCTGTCGTTTCTTGCCCAGCTCGGCGGCGTCACTGGCGTACTGCCGCGCCAGTTCCGCCATCTCCTGTTCCAGTTGTGACAGGCGCTGGCCGCCATCTTCCAACCCCTGTAACTCCTCCTGTAACGCGAGGTGCAGCGCCGGCAGTTGTTCCGGCAGCACCCGGTGTTTGCGGGCGACATCGTAGATACTCTCCAGCCGCTTCTCTACCTCGGCCAGCCGCTCCGGGTTCACCTGCACGCTGTCGATATGCTGTTGAATCTCGCCGTGGGCCTCGTTCAGTGCAATGGCCGCTGAATCCAGCAACTCCCTGGCGCTGGCGGCGGTTCGGGTGGCGTGGACACTCTCGTCCAGCAGTTTCAGGGCCTGGTGTGTGCCACTCTCCTGCTGCTCGCACAGCTCCAGAGCGCGGTTTGCCGCTACCAGGATGTCCTCGGCATTACCCAGCAGCACCTGTTCCTGCTCCAGTTCGCCGAGCTCGTTCTCCTGCAGGTTCAGGGTGTCGAGTTCCTCCACCTGGTAGGCCAGCAGTTGCATGCGGCTGGTGTGCTCATCCCTGGAGCCCGCCAGCAGCTCGAGTTCGCGACGCTTGCGCAGCCAGTCGGAAGCGTGTTGCTCAACCGCCTGGGTGAGCGCCCTGTGGCCGGCATAGGCATCCAGCAGGTCGCGCTGCATCGGCTTGCGTAGCAGCGACTGGTGTGCGTGCTGGCTGTGGATGTCGATCAGCATGGCGCCGAGTTCGGCGCAGTCCTGCAGGGTGCTGAGGCTGCCATTGATATAGGCCCGACTGCGGCCATCGGTCGTCACCACGCGCCGCAGCAGGCATTCATCGCCCGTGTGCAGGTCGCGGTCCTTGAGCCAGGAAATCGCCTGCGGGATCGCGGCGATATCGAAACTTGCGGTGATTTCGGCGCGCTCGCTGCCGTGGCGCACCGATTTGGGGTCGGCCCGGTCGCCCAGGCACAGGCCCAGCGCATCCAGCATGATGGATTTACCGGCACCGGTCTCGCCGGTAATCACCGTCATCCCCGGGGAAAACGCCATGTCCAGTTCGGACACGATGGTGTAGTTGCTGATAGTGATGTGCGCGAGCATGGGCGATCTACCTTGGCTTTCGTCATTTATACCGCAGAAGGATAACCGTATAAACACTCGTGGCGTGAAAGGAATATGTTGCGGCGCTGGCTTTGTAATTTTTCGCGGCTGTGATAAAACCTAGGCACAGCATTACGGGTTGGAATCTATGGCGACAGGGGTTATTTCAGAGCGCGCCAGTGTCCTGTTAAAGACGCTGGTAGAACATCATATTCGAGACGGCCAGCCGGTGGGATCCAGCACCTTGATGCGCTCCGCCGGCCTTTCGGTCAGCGCAGCCACCATTCGCAATGTAATGTCTGATCTTGAAGACAAGGGCTATCTGCATTCACCCCACACATCGGCCGGTCGAGTGCCGACCGCGCTCGGGTATCGCCTGTTCGTGGATTCCCTGCTGCAAGTGCAGCCGCTGGAGGATAAGGCGATGGCGGCGCTGCGCTCGGAGCTGAATCGGGACAAATCATCGACCGAACTGGTGCAGTCTGCCTCCCTGCTGTTGTCCAATATCACCGCCCAGGCCGGCCTGGTGACCGTGCCGCGGCAGGAGGCCCACCAGCTCCGCCAGGTGGAATTCTTGCCCTTGTCCGGCGAGCGCGTGCTGGTGATCCTGGTGGTCAACGAGCGCGAGGTGCAGAATCGCATCATTCACACCCGGCGCGCATTTACCGAGGCAGAGCTGCGCGAGGCGGCGGCGATGGTAAACCAGCGCTACGCCGGGCAGCCACTGAGCCATGTGCAGGGGCGGATACTGCAGGAGATGCAGGAGGCCCGCAGCCAGATAGACAGCTATCTGGAGGCCGCGCTGGATCTCGCCAACCGGGCACTCGACCAGGAGAGCAAGGAGGAAGAGTACGTGATGGCCGGGGAGTCCCGCCTGCTGGGTGCGGCAGCTCCGGAGGAGGTGGCCAAATTGCGTGAGCTGTTCGACTCGTTTGAGCAGAAGAAAGATCTGCTGCACTTGCTGGAGCGCTGCACCCACGCCGAGGGTGTGCAGATTTTCATCGGTGAGGAATCGGGCTACGAGGTGTTTGGCAATTACAGCGTGGTGACGGCACCCTATACCGATGGCTCCAGGACGCTCGGTGTACTGGGTGTTATCGGCCCCACGCGTATGGCTTATGCGCAGGTTATCCCGATTGTCGATGTCACGGCGCGGATGTTGAGCTCGGCGCTCTCCAACAGCTAGCCCCTTTTCTTTGCCCGCAGGCCACTGCGCTGCGGGCTCCATCCCCCAATTTCCTCCGGTCAGGGCTTGAAATAGCCCGCAGTGGCCCCATATCCGCCTGAAGATTGGAGTTGCGCGCCCGCCAGCAGGCTGGCGCGTGAAGCATGCAAACAGTAAATGGAGTCCTAGTGTGGCCAAGCAAGACACAACGCAGCCTGAGGCTAACGAACACCCCGAATCCGCAGAATCCCGGGCCGATGAGGCTACAGAGCACGGGGTGGATACGCCCGGGCAACTGGCAGACCCGGCCGATGAAGATGCGCTCGCTCGCATGGAGGAAGAATTGACGCTCGCCAAAGACGCCGTATTGCGCGCGCAGGCTGATTCCCAGAACGTGATACGTCGCGCGGAGCAGGATGTGGAAAAGGCCCGCAAGTTCGCGCTGGAGCGTTTCTGCAGTGAATTGCTGCCGGTGGTAGACAATCTCGAACGCGCACTGGAGGCGAGTTCAGGCGATGATGAAGTGGTCAAGCCCATCGCCGAGGGCGTAGAGCTGACGCTCAAGAGCTTTCTCGACGCCCTGAAGAAATTCAATATCGAGGCGATTGATCCCGCCGGAGAGCCCTTTGACCCCCAATTGCACCAGGCCATGAGTATGATCGAAAACGCTGATGTCGAGCCCAACACCGTGATCACGGTAATGCAGAAGGGCTACACACTGAACGGGCGCCTGGTGCGACCGGCGATGGTGATGGTCAGCAAAAGTCCGCAGAGCGCCTAGTTCGCGACTGATTGGGGCCGCAGAGACACCGGGCCCTTGAAAACGGTCAAATAGGGCCAATATACAGAGCAACGCACAATACCACCGCGGATGCAGTCCGCGCATACAGACTGGAGATAGAGAATGGGTAAGATAATCGGAATTGACCTGGGTACCACCAACTCCTGCGTATCCGTAATGGAAGGTGGCAAGCCAAAGGTAATCGAGAATGCGGAAGGTGATCGTACAACACCCTCTGTCGTTGGCTATACGGAAGACGGTGAAATCCTGGTGGGCCAGAGCGCCAAGCGCCAGGCGGTGACCAATCCCCACAACACCGTGTTTGCGGTGAAGCGCCTGATCGGTCGCAAGTTCAAGGACGACGTGGTGCAGAAAGACATCTCCATGGTCCCTTACAAAATTATTGAGTCCGACAACGGCGATGCCTGGGTGCAGGTGAAAGACAACAAGATGGCGCCTCCGCAGGTATCTGCAGAAGTGCTGCGCAAGATGAAAAAGACGGCTGAGGAATACCTCGGTGAAGCGGTCACTGAAGCTGTCATTACCGTGCCCGCGTACTTCAACGATTCACAGCGCCAGGCCACCAAGGATGCCGGCAAGATCGCCGGGCTTGAGGTGAAGCGTATTATCAACGAGCCGACGGCAGCTGCACTGGCCTACGGTATGGACAAGGCCAAGGGTGATCACACTATCGCGGTTTACGACCTCGGTGGCGGTACTTTCGATATCTCCATCATCGAGATTGCCGAAGTCGATGGCGAACACCAGTTTGAGGTGCTGTCCACCAACGGTGACACCTTCCTCGGCGGTGAAGATTTTGACATGCGGTTGATCGAATACCTCGCCGCAGAGTTCAAGAAAGAGAGCACCATCGATCTGCACAACGACCCGCTGGCACTGCAGCGCCTGAAGGAAGCGGCCGAGAAGGCCAAGATCGAGCTGTCCAGTTCGCAGCAGACCGAGGTGAACCTGCCCTATATTACGGCTGATGCGACCGGGCCCAAGCACCTTGTGGTCAAGCTGAGTCGCTCCAAACTCGAATCACTGGTCGAAGAGCTGGTGACTCGCTCCATGGAGCCGGTCAAGATGGCGCTGAAAGACGCCGGCCTCAGCCCCAGTGAAATTGACCAGGTCATTCTGGTGGGTGGTCAGACGCGTATGCCGATGGTGCAGAAGGTTGTCGCAGATTTCTTCGGCAAAGAGCCGCGCAAGGATGTTAACCCGGACGAGGCGGTGGCCGTGGGTGCGTCAATCCAGGGCGCGGTGCTGGCGGGTGATGTGAAGGACGTGTTGTTGCTGGATGTCACACCGTTGACGCTGGGTATTGAAACCATGGGTGGTGTTGCCACGCCATTGATCGAGAAGAACACCACGATCCCGACCAAGAAGTCGCAGATCTTCTCGACTGCGGAGGACAACCAGACCGCTGTGACCATTCACGTGGTCCAGGGCGAGCGCAAGCAGGCATCGGGTAACAAATCACTGGGTCGCTTTGATCTGGCTGATATCCCGCCGGCGCCGCGTGGCTTGCCACAGGTGGAGGTGACGTTTGACCTCGACGCCAATGGTATCCTGCATGTGTCGGCCAAGGACAAGGCCACCGGCAAGGAACAGTCGATCCGCATTACGGCCTCTGGCGGCCTGAGTGATGAAGACATCGAGAAAATGATTTCCGATGCCGAGGCCAATGCCGAGACTGACGCGAAGTTCGAGGAGCTGGTAACCTCGCGCAACACGTGCGATGGACTGGTGCACGCTGCGAGAAAGACGCTCGATGAAGCGGGCGAGCACGCTACCGATGAGGAAAAGGCGGCAATCGAGGCCGCTATCACGGAGGCCGAGGAAGCTCTGAAGGCTGATGATAAAGAGCGCATCGATGCTGTTGCCACCAAGCTGACAGATGCGACCGGTGTTGTTGCGCAGAAGGTCTTTGCGGCTCAGGCAGCACAGGGTGAGGCCGCTGCCGGTGGTGATGCTGATGCAGACAAGGCTGCTGGCCGCGACGATGTGGTCGACGCTGAGTTCGAAGAAGTGAAGGACGACAAGAAGTAACGGCTGGCGCCTGTCGCTAGCGGGGTGGATGCTGAGTCCACCCCATACTATGACCGAGACTACGCGGGACTCCAGGGCCCGCGTAGTCATTTCCACGAGAGCTGAATAAAGCCTAAGAAACTATGTCAAAACGCGATTATTACGAGGTTCTCGGTGTCAGTAAGAGCGCCGATGAAAAAGAGATCAAGAAGGCCTACCGCCGGGAGGCGATGAAGCATCACCCTGATCGCAACCCGGATGATCCGTCCGCCGAGAGCAAGTTCAAGGAGGCCACCGAGGCCTACGATGTCTTGATGGACCCCAGGAAGCGTTCCGCGTATGACCAGTATGGCCATGCGGGTGTGGACCAGAGCATGGGCGGCGGCGGTTTCGGCGGCGAAAACTTCAGCGATATCTTCGGCGATGTGTTTGGCGATATCTTCGGTGGCGGCGGTGGCCGCGGACGCGGTGGGCCGCAGCGCGGATCGGATTTGCGTTACACGCTGGATATCTCACTTGAAAACGCCGTCAGGGGCACCACGGTTGAAATCCGTGTGCCGTCGCTGAGCAGCTGTGATGCCTGTGATGGCTCGGGCGCCAAGCAGGGCACTTCCGCTACGACCTGCGGTACCTGTGGCGGGGCCGGTCAGGTCCGTATGCAACAGGGCTTCTTCCAGGTGCAGCAGGCCTGTCCGGCCTGTCGCGGTCGCGGCAAGACGATCAGCGATCCCTGTGGCACCTGCCGCGGTCAGGGCCGCGTGGAGAAAACCAAGACGCTGTCGGTCAAAGTCCCACCCGGCGTCGATACCGGTGATCGGATCCGTTTGACCGGTGAGGGCGAGGCGGGGCCTGATGGCGGGCCTCCCGGTGACCTGTTCGTGCAAATGTCCGTCCGGCAGCACCCCATATTTGAACGCGATGGCAAAAATCTCTACTGTGAAGTGCCGATCACGTTTGTCGATGCCGCGCTCGGTGGAGACCTTGATGTGCCGACGCTGGACGGTCGCGTAAAACTGAAAATTCCCGCCGAGACCCAGACCGGAAAACTGTTCCGCTTGCGCGGCAAGGGTGTGAAGCCGGTCAGAGGTGGTGGTGTGGGTGACCTGTTGTGCCGGGTAGTGGTAGAAACACCCGTTAAACTCAACAAGGAGCAAAAGACACTGCTTGAGGAATTGCGCAACACCCTGGGCGAGGGCGGGAAGGCCCAATCGCCCCGACAAACCAGCTGGTTTGAAGGTGTGAAAAGCTTCTTTGAAGAGCTGAAACCGTGACAGTGCGAATTGGTATTACCGGCGCCGCCGGGCGTATGGGGCGCACCCTGGTGGAAGCGATCACCCAGGTGGAGGGACTGTTGCTTACCGCCGCGCTCGAGCGGCCGGAAAGCTCGCTGCTGGGTGCCGATGCTGGTGAACTCGCCGGGCAGGGCAAAAATGGCGTGCTGGTAGGGGACTCGTTGGCGGCAGTGATCGACGATATTGACGTGTTGATTGATTTCTCTGTGCCGGCCGCCACGTTGGCTAACCTGGCGCTGTGCAGTGAGCGCGGCGTCGCCATTGTGATTGGTACCACCGGCTTTACCGCCGAACAGCAGGGTGACATTGAGCAGGCTGCGGGTGTTATCCGGATCTGCAAGGCCTCCAATTTCAGTACCGGCGTCAACCTCTGTTTCAAGTTGCTGGATATGGCCGCGCGTGTACTGGGTGACGATGTCGATATCGAAGTCTATGAAGCGCACCACCGACACAAGATAGACGCGCCCTCCGGCACAGCCCTGAGCATGGGCAAGGTCGTGGCGGATGCCCTCGGTCGCGATCTGGACAAGGTAGCTGTGTATGGGCGCGAGGGCCAGACCGGCGCACGCGCACGTGACACCATCGGTTTTGCCACCGTTCGCGCCGGTGACATTGTCGGCGATCACACGGTCACTTTTGCGGCCGACGGTGAGCGCGTGGAAATCACCCACAAAGCCTCCAGCCGCATGTCCTTTGCCCGGGGCGCTGTGCGTGCGGCCAAATGGCTGGCAGAACAGGATGCCGGTCTTTACGATATGCAGGATGTTCTCGGCCTCTGACGCGCGCTCAGATACGCCTGAAACAACCGGATTGAATAGTCACAGGGGGAGCCAGTGACAGACTACATAGTCAATATCAACGAAACCAACGCTTCAGCACTCCTCATCGAGGAATCCCACAAACGGCCAGTGGTAGTCGATTTCTGGGCTGACTGGTGCGAGCCCTGCAAAACATTGATGCCGCTGTTGGAAAAAATCGCCAGCGAGTACCAGGGCGCATTTTTGCTCGCCAAAGTGAATGCCGACGAGCAGCCGGGTATTGCCCAACAGTTGGGGGTGCGCAGCCTGCCGACAGTGATGGTGATCCAGGGCGGGCAACCCGTGGACGGTTTCGCGGGGGCACAGTCTGAACAATTTGTACGCGACATGCTGCAGAAATACCTGCCTAAACCCTGGGACAGGTTGTTGCAACAGGGTGTGGAGGCTATCGAGCGAGGGGAGTTCAACGAGGCCCTGTCGCCGCTGCGACAGGCCTGGCAGGATTCGAGGCAACAACACGACATCACCCTCACCTATGCGCATGCGCTGATAGAGGCGCTGCGACTGGACGAGGCAGAGGCGCTGTTGGACGGTGTGCGGTTGGCCGATCAGGACGCCGGTTACGAGCAGCTTCGTGCGCAGTTGGAGATCAAGCGTGAAGCGGCGAAATCGCCCGAAATCACCGCCTTGGAAGAACGCTTGGCCGCCAATCCGGAAGACCTCGATGTGCGCTATCAATTGGGCGTGCAGTATACCAATACAGGGCAATTTCGCGAGGCGATGGAGCAGTTGATCGCGATACTGCAGAAGGACCTGAACCACGGCGATGGCGCGACCAAGCGCATGCTGCTGGATTCGATTGCCTCGCTGGGCAAAGGTGACCCACTGGCCGTCGAGTACCAGCGCAAGCTTTACAGTTTGTTGTATTAACGTCGTTCGCCCCTGTTGCCCGTGCGCGTGCTCGCAGTAGATATTTTTGGTAATAGCGCCCGGCATCAGGCACTATTCAACGCTGGCGCAAGGGTGCGCCGCTCAATTTAATCCGGGCTGTACTGGCCCGGTACGTATTGGAGATTATCTATGAAACTGGGCTTTCTGCTGGGCTATTCCGGCAAGCAAATACACCTGCCAATGGAATTGATCCACCAGGCGGAATCCATGGGCTTCGATTCGGTGTGGACAGCGGAAGCATACGGCAATGACGCGGTGACGAGTGCCTCGTGGATTCTGGCCCAGACCAAAAAGATTCGGGTCGGCACGGCGATCATGCAGATGCCAGCGCGAACACCGGCGATGTGTGCGATGACAGCGATGTCCCTGCACCAGCTGTCGGGAGGGCGCTTCATCGCTGGGCTGGGTGCCTCCGGTCCGCAGGTCGTAGAGGGCTGGCACGGCGTCCCCTATGGCAAGCCGGTGACCCGCACCCGCGAGTATATCCAGATTATGCGCAAGATCATGGCGCGCGAGGGGCCGGTCGATTTCCAGGGCTCGATCTACCAGTTGCCGAACAAGGGCGAGGGTACTACGGGGCTGGGTAAGCCGCTCAAATCGATTCTGGAAGGGTGTCCGGAACTTCCCATTTACACCGCGTCTATCACACCGGCCGGTTTGTCCTGCGCGGGCGAGGTGGCAGACGGTGTCTTTCCGGTCTGGATGGATCCGAACAAATACAGCATTTTGGGTGAGCACATAGAAAAGGGCTTTGCCAAAGCTGGCAATGGCAAAAGCCTGGACAATTTTGATATTGCGCCGTTTGTGATGGTTGCTGCCAACGACGATCTCGATGCAGCTTTCGATTCACTGCGGCCCTGGCTGGCGCTGTATATCGGCGGCATGGGTGCCAAGGGTAAGAATTTCTACCACGACTACGCCACGCGTCTCGGGTATGGCGATGTGGCTACACGGATACAGGATCTGTACCTCAGTGGTAAGAAGGACGAAGCCCAGGCGCTGGTGCCCAATGAGCTTCTGGACGAGGTTGCGTTGGTTGGCTCGCATGGAAGGATTGTCGAGCGGCTGGCGCCGTGGAAGGAAGCGGGCAAGCGCGGTGAAGTCGGTTCCATGCTGTTGAGCGTGGCCAACCCCGCGATTCTTGAGTTGTTTGCCAAGGAATTGCTGTGAGGCAGGGCGCCGCAACGAATATGCCCGCGGGTCACCGTGCGGCACGAGCACGCGGTACTGGCTGAATGACAGACGCGGGTACCGTTGTTGCGCTGGCAGAAACGCAGGAGCGTTTCGCTCGCACGATACTGAATGGTTTCGAGTCGTATTTTTCAGAGTTCCAGAACATTACGCTGGCAGCACGGACGCGCTTTGAAAATGCCGACTGGCAGGGTATTCGTCAAGCCTCCATCCAGCGTATCGATCTCTATAAAGTCAAAACGAAAGATGTCCTGAAATATGTGAAGCTGATTGCGGGCGATGAACTCCACGACCTGAACTTCTGGCGTGAGGCGCGCAAGGTATATGCCCGGTTGATCGATGGGCATAATAACTTTGAAATTGCCGAAACGTTTTTCAACTCCGTTTACTGCGCTGTTTTCAAACATCGAAAAATTCGCGATGAGTATGCGTTTGTGTTCTCACCGCACGGTGATATGCCGCCAGCCGATGTCAGCAAGGTGTATCGGACGTACCGCCTGGACGGCTCTCTCAGCGCCTTGCTGGAAAAACTGCTGCAGGACTTTGCTTTCTCGATTCCCTATGAAGACCTGCACCGCGATATCGAGAATATTCGCAAGGCGATAGTCGACACACTGGCACCGCGCTTTGACCTGAACAATGACGACACGGAGTTTCAGTTACTGGGGCACCATTTTTTTCGCAACAAGGGCGCGTATCTGGTCGGGCGAATTCTCTCCGGTGGCAAGTCCATGCCGATTGTACTGCCCATCCTGCACAATGAGATGGGCGCTGTGTATGTGGATACGATCCTGTTTGGCTCGGATATGGTCAGCGTGCTGTTCAGTTTCACGCGTTCGTATTTTCTGGTGGATGCCACTATCCCGGCGCAGTGTGTATTGTTTTTACAGCAGCTGATGCCGGCCAAACCGATCTCTGAAATCTACAGTGCGATGGGCCACAACAAACACGGCAAGACCTACTACCACCGCTGCGCGTTTCGGCATATGACCAGCACCAACGACCAGTTCAATATCGCGCCGGGTATCAAAGGCATGGTAATGACGGTGTTTACGTTGCCGTCCTATGACTTTGTGTTCAAGGTCATCAAGGACAAGTTCACACCACCGAAGGATATGACCCGCGAACAGGTAAAGGCCAAGTACACACTGGTGAAACGCTGGGATCGCGCCGGCCGCATGGCTGATACCCAGGAATTCAATAACCTCGCATTCGCCAGGGCGCGCTTCTCCGACGAACTGATGGAAGAACTGCGTAAAGTGGCTCCCTCTGTGCTTGAAGAGCATGGCAAAACGCTGATTATCAAGCATGTTTATGTCGAGCGCCGTATGACCCCCCTCAACCTGTATCTGCGCAATGCCACGGATGAACAGATGGAGGCGGTGATGGACGAATACGGCAATGCCATCAAGCAGTTGGCCGCTGCCAATATATTTCCGGGTGACATGCTGTTGAAGAACTTCGGTGTGACAAGACACGGGCGCGTGGTGTTCTACGACTATGACGAAATCGTGCCCCTGACAGACTGCAATTTTCGCACCATACCCAAACCGCGAAACGAGGAAGAGGAGATGTCCAGCAAACCCTGGTATTCGGTTGCACCCAATGACATCTTCCCGGAGGAGTTTGCACTCTTTTTCTCCGGTAACCAGCGAGCGCGAAAGGTCTTCGATACCCTGCACAGCGATATTTACGACGCCGCTTTCTGGCAGGGGCTACAGGAAAAAATACACACCGGTCATGTCGAGGACTTTTTCCCCTATCGACGTGAACTGCGATTTGACCGGCAACCCCCATCTGAACCCCGGAGTGCCTGATGGCTACAATTTACCTGGTACGTCACGGACAGGCTTCGTTCGGAGCCGAAAACTACGACAAGCTTTCAGATCTGGGGTGTCGTCAGGCCTCGGTAGTGGGGGAGTACTTTCGTGACCACGGCATCCACTTTGACGCCGTATACAGCGGCGATTTGTCGCGCCAGCGTGAGACTGCCCGC
>CAXBLZ010000068.1:0-20725 GCA_963976735.1 uncultured Halioglobus sp. | reverse complement strand
GTGTATTCAAGATCCTTCTCCGCCTGCGACAACGCCGCGGAAGCAGAGCGAAAATTCGCCTCCATGCGATCAAAATCCATACGCGAAATATTGCCGTCGGCAACCAGGTCCTTGCCGCGGTTGTAATTGCGTTGGGAGTTGTCGAATGTGGCTTTTCTGTCCTCATACACCAGGCGATAGTCGGTGGGGTCAAGCCGCGCCAGCACCTGCCCTTCCTCTACCCGATCGCCCTCCTTGACCAGAATTTCCTGCAGTCGCCCCGGCACCCGAAAAGACAGCTCGGCGCGCTGACTGGCATCCACCCTACCCGGAAAGGTACGCACTGTGTCGGCTCCGCCACCGGCGACAATGAACGTTTTGACGGGTCGGGTAGGCAGTGGTTCGGCGGCCTCCTCTGTATCACCACAGGCTACCAGCGCCGTCAGCAACAGGCTCATCACTGCGGCCCTTTTTATGTAGTCCAACATCGACACGCACTCCTTGGTCAATCCGAATTCCCCATGATACTGTGCAAGTCAACCCGGCTCCACGCATTGTGGCCGGTTTTTGTCCCCAGGCACAGCGTGTCAGCGTGTGTAGGCCCGCAACGCATTGCACACGGCATCACTGGAACAGTACAGCAGGCCGCGCTCTGCCATCACCCTCGCCTGCCCCGCATCACCCTTGTCCTGATAGGCCTGGGCGAAACCGAGGTAGACTTCGGCACTGTCCGGGTCGATACGCTGCGCCCTCTCCAGCAGTGTCAGCGCCTGCTCATAGTCGCCGCGCGCTGCTGCCTGCCCGGCTTTGGTCAGCAGCGGCCGCCACGCCGCACTGGCAGAATGCGTGGCCGGGCGCGGTGGCGTTTCATACACGCTGGGAGCTGGCTTTTCGACGGGCCGCTGCTGCGGCTTTTGTACCGACACCGGCGCTGTCTCAGTCTGCGTCGAGCTGGTACAGGCAGCCAGCAGCGCAATGATCGCCAACACGACCGCGCGCAACAGGGATGGCGACAACAACATGGTCAGTTTCCCCCAAACAGTGTATCGAACCAGTCCGCCGGGCCCGAGCCCGGTCCCTGCGGCGCACAATCAGTGCGTTGTCCGGGTTCGGAACCCGCGATGAAGGGCAACCTGCGGGCATTGGGGCAACCCTCGCCCGTCACATAGCCATTGCGATCATCGATCCACTGGGTCTGGATACCATCGGGCATACGGTAGGCCAGGGATTGCTTGCTGGAGCCCGCCATGAACTGCGCCCAAATCTTGAGGGCACCGCTACCACCGGTAAGGCCGGTACTGCCGTTATCATCCCGGCCCACCCAACTGACCGCCAGCAGATCGCCGGAGAAGCCGGCAAACCAGGAGTCGCGACCATCGTTGGTGGTGCCGGTTTTCCCCGCCACTTCAAAGCTCCGGGGCAGGTAGCGATAGACGCCCTGGCCAGTGCCTTCACGCACGACGGCGCGCAGTGCAAAGTGCAGTAGATGCATGGCCTGCAAACTGACGGTGCGATCATACTCAAGCGGGTAGCGCCGCAGCGGCTCACCGTTGGCATCGACAATATCGCGGATACTGCGCAGGGGCATACGAAACCCGCCCGCCGCAATGGTCTGGTACATCATGGCCATATCCATGGGTGAGTACTCCCCCGCGCCCAGGAACACTGCGGGCAGACGCGGCACACCTTTTTCGACTCCCAGTCGCGCCAACATATCGACCACATCGGACACACCCAACTGCATACCGAGGTGGGCACTCGCCAGATTGTATGACTGCGCCAGGGCCTGGTAGAGCAACACGTCGCCGTGTGACTTGCGGTCGAAATTCTGCGGCTGCCAGGTCTTCGCACCCGCAGCATTCACAGTCACAGGCGTATCGGACAACACGGTTGCCAGCGAATACTGGCGAGGCCGCTCCAGTGCCGCAAGGTAGATGGCTGATTTGAGCAGGGAACCGGCCGGGCGGCGCGCATCCAGCGCGCGGTTGAAGCCGGCAAAGCGCGTCTTGCGGCCGCCGATCAACGCGGCGACCTCACCGGTGTCGAACCGCGTGACCACTGAGGCACTCTGCAGTTTCGCGCCGGGATCGAGCTGATCCATCACTGCGGTGGTGCTGCGCTCGAGCTGGCGCTGCAGCAGCGGGTCAAACGGCGTGAATATGCTGAGCCCTTTAGTCGTCAGGTCTTCGTCGCGATAGTCGCGGCGCAGCTGCCGGCGCACCAGGTCGAGATAGGCGGGAAACGAGCCGCGAATGCTGCCCTCACTGTTCAGCCCCAGTGGCGCGGCGCTGGCGGCGGCCGCCTCATCGGCGGTAATGACACCCTGCTCCGCCATCACGCCCAGCACCACATTGCGCCGCTGCAGCGCACGCTTGGGGTTGCGTTCGGGGTTGTACAGTGACGGCCCCTTGATCATACCGATCAGCAGTGCCTGCTGTTGCAGGTTTAACTGATCCAGTGGCTTGCCGAAATAGTGCTGCGCGGCCAGCGCGAAACCGTGCACCGCGCGCGGGCCCTCCTGCCCCAGGTACACCTCGTTGATATAACTTTCAAGAATCTGGTCTTTTTCGTAATGCAGGTCCAGCAACACCGCCATCACCACTTCCGTCAGCTTGCGCACGATGGTCCGCTCGGACGAGAGGTAGTAGTTCTTCACCAGCTGCTGTGTAATGGTACTGCCGCCAGCGACCACCTGCCCTGAACGCAGATTACTGAACGCCGCCCTGGCGATACCCATAATCGAGAAGCCCCAGTGCTGGTAGAAATCACGATCCTCCACGGCCAGCAAGCCCTGGCGAAAGCGCTCAGGCACATCCGCCAGTTGCACCAGCACACGATCCTCCCCGTGTTGCGGGAAGATACCGCCAATCTGCACCGGATCGAGTCGCATCAGATCGACGACGCGTCCACCGGCAGACAGGCTCTTGACCCTGTCACCACTGAATTCTATCAACACCCGACGCTCTGGCTCCCGCTCACCGGGAAAATCAAAACCGCGCGTGTAGAGATCAAAACGATCGCGGTTACGGGACACCTCGCCGCGCTTGCTCGGCGAACTGACAGCGCGATAGCCCAGCACCTCCAGTTCGTAGGACAAATCCGCCGCCGACACCGGCGCACCGGCAAACAGCTCCAGCGGCCGCGCGTATACCCTGGCGGGCATATCCCACATCTTGTCACTGAAAGTGGCCGTGATACGGGCATCGAGATAAATCACAAACAGTGCCCCCAGGACGAGGGCAACCAGAGTGAGTTTGAGCAGAATGTGACTGGTACGAAACATGGGATGCGAGTGTACACCAGCTCTGGCGGAAAATTCGGATAGTCTTTTCTCGCCTGGTCAAAATTCGCTCAAACAACAACCTTCGGCACGGCGCAAGGAGCACTGTTATTACCCCGGTTAATCAGGATAATAGTCGGCTGATTTAACACATGGGCAAAATACGCATGAAAAAGTACAAGGTATATGGCATAGGGGCTGCGCTGGTAGACACCGAAATCAAGGTGGTCGATGAAGAACTGGAACAGATGAACGTGGAAAAGGGCCTGATGACACTGGTGGATGAGGCGCGGCAAAGCGAACTGCTCGAACACCTCGCCGGCCACCTGGTGAAGGCCAATCACGCCAGCGGCGGCAGCGCCGGGAACTCCATGATTGCCACCGCGCAATTTGGCGGGCCGACGTTCATGTCCTGCAAGGTCGCCAATGACAGGGACGGCGACATCTACCTCGCCGACCTGGAGGCGGCGGGCGTGGATCACTGCCTCAACGGGGACCGCGAACTCGGCACCACGGGCAAATGCCTTGTGCTGATCACTCCGGACGCTGAGCGCAGCATGAATACATTTCTGGGTATCAGTGAAACCCTGTCGACCGAACAACTGGACGCCGATGCGATCGCCGCATCCGAGTACCTATACCTGGAGGGGTATCTGGTGACATCTCCCACCGGCAGAGCCGCCGCCATCAGGGCGCGGGAAATCGCCGAGGCGGCAGGTGTGAAGACTGCACTGAGTTTCTCCGATCCCGGCATGGTGGAATTCTTCCGCGAGGGTATTGCCGAGATGGTCGGCAAGCGGCTGGACCTGGTTTTCTGCAACGAGGATGAAGCGCTGGGTTGGGCCCAGACAGAAAACCTCGACGTCGCTGTGGAAAAAATGAAATTGACCGCGGAGTGTTTTGTGATTACACGCGGTGGCGAAGGCGCTCTGGCCTACGACGGGCACACAGTCAGCAAGATTCCTCCACACAAGGTGATGGCCGTCGACTCCAATGGCGCTGGCGACATGTTCGCAGGCGCCTTTTTATACGCCATCACGCGCGGCGAGGATTATCCCACTGCCGGCCGCTTCGCCAGCCTTGCCGCCGGCAAAGTCGTCGCCAACTATGGCCCGCGCCTGCCCGCAGCAGATTACAAGGCACTGCGCGAAGAGTTCTTCGGCAAAGAGTAATCCTCCGCTAGAACAGGCCGATTTGCTTTTCGGTCAGTGCGCCGAAGGAACTGCCGACAAAGCCGAGGATGCCGTCCGCCACCGGCGCCAACTGGCGGTCCACGTAGTGTTGGTAATCCAGTGGCGCCAGCGGCCGGGCGGCCGGCTCGGCGCCGCTGGTAGTGATTACATACTCAACCCAACTGCCCCGGGACGGCACTGGCAAGCCGCGCTCGGCGCACAGGCGCGCGGCCTGTACATGCGGTGGCACATTGCGCTGGTAATCCTCGAGCCTGCGCCGCAGGCGCTTGCGGTACACCAGTTGCGCGTCCTCCTCGCCCGCCAGCACCCGTGCGGTCACGGCCTTGACATAGTCCGCATACGGTTGCTGCCGGAAAATACGCCCGTACAGTTCTTCCTGAAACGCCCGGGCCAGACGCGTCCAGTCCGTGCGCACACTTTCAAGCCCCTTGAACACCAGCTCGTCGCCTGCTTTTCCAGCCACCGAGCCGGCATAACGTTTCTTGCTGCCCTTGTCTGAACCGCGCACCGTGGGCATCAGGAAGCGCTTGAAATGCGTTTCAAACTGCAGCTCCAGCACACTCGTGAGGCCGAACTCCTCGCGAATCCTGTCGCGCCACCAGACATTGATATCGCGCTCCAACTGTCTGCCCGCGGCCTCGGCCTGCTCATCAGAGCGCGCATCCTGAATCCAGACGAACACGGAATCGGTATCGCCATAGATAACCCGGTGGCCGGCGGCCTCAATCGCATCCCGTGTGCGCCCCAGGATCTGGTGTCCGCGCCGGGTGATCGAGGTTGCAAGCCGCGCGTCAAAAAAGCGGCAACCCGGGGTGCCGAGGACACCGTAAAAGCTGTTCATGATGATTTTTATCGCCTGGGATAACGGCTGGTCACCGGCGGCCCTGGCGGCGTCGCGCTGCTGCCAGAGCTGCTGGATGAGTGCGGGCAGAATATGCCCTTCGCGGGCAAAGCGAGCGTCGAGGAAGCCCGGCACTGTCTCCTGTGCGGACAAGTTGCCGGAAATACCCAGCGCCAGGCCCAGCGGGTCGATGAAAAATGTACGGATAATACTCGGGTACAGGCTTTTGAAGTCGAGTACCAGCACATGGTCGTAGATGCCCGGCATGGAATCGAGTACAAAGCCGCCCGGGCTGGCGGTGTGCTCGCGGCTCGCGTTGGGCGCGACATAGCCCGCCCGGTGCAGCCGGGGCAGGTACAGATTGTCGAAAGACGCCACCGAGCCGCCCATACGATCCATGTTGAGGCCGGTGATCGCGCTACGCGCCACCGCGAAATCCAGCATCGCAGTGCTGGCGAATATGTCCAGCACCAGCTCGCAATCTTTCAGGTTGTAGGCCGCAAGGCTGGTTTTATCCTCTTGAAACTGGCGGGTGATCTCGCTGCCGCGGTCACTACCGTGGAGCAGTTTGCCCTCGCCCAGCAGTGTCCGCGCGACGTTCTCCAACGAGAAACTTTCAAACCGGTAAAATGCCGCACGCAGTAACTCAATCCCATCGAGTATCACCCGGCCGGGAAACTGCACCGCGTGCCGCTCCCCGTCGTCATCCAGCTCACGCCAGTGGCCCGGACGCCGCTCCCGGCCGAGCAACAGTCGCCGCCCCAGATGATCCGCCACCCGCTGCAGATAGCGGGTGTCGAAATTCACCACGTTCCAGCCGATCAACACATCGGGGTCATACTCCACAATCCAGTCGAGAAAGGCCTGCAGGACCTCCTCCTGTGTGGCGCAACTGGTGACGTACGCCTGCTCTGCGCCCTCCCCGAGCATAAAAACCCGCCGCGCCTCGCCCGATCCCGTGTTGCCGTGCACAGCAATGGAATACAGTTGCAGGCCCTCCATTGCCGTTTCAATGTCGAATGACACGACCTTCAACGAGGGTAAGTAGGTTCCGGCCTTGACGGCTGGATCCTCCAACAGCAGGAATTGTCCACGGCGGCGCGCTGTGCCCTGCAGACGCGCCGACCCGGCGACAAAACGCTCCATCAGGTAGCGATCGGCGGGATTGATATCGGCCTCCAGCGGATCGAGCCCACTGGCGCGCAGTTGGTCTGCCGCCCGGCGCGCGGCACGGTACTGGCTGAAGTACAATCCGGCCACCGGCTCCATCGAGAAATTGCGCAGTTTCACCGGCCGGATATCGAGGCCCGGCATAGCACCAAGCACGGTGCGCGCCGCCGGCACATCACGCTGCGGCAGGAAAAACACACTGTGCTCTCCGCGCACCAGCGCACAGAGCGGCCCCTGTGCTGTGCTGAACCAGAATTCAAGCTCGATGCCAGCGGGCGTATCCCGCCAGTTGCGCGTCAGCAAAAATCCTTCGAAAGTCTGTGCTGTCAAACTCCACCTTCAGTTTTACGCGCGGGGCTGGGCTTGGCCAGCGCGGTGGCTTAAGCTACCGTCTGGCATACAGGCGCCAGATGCGCCTCACGACCCGGTCACTGCCGGGCCTGACAATCATAAGCAAGGTGATCCAATGGACAAGCCCGTCATCAAACAAGACCCGTTATACCAGTTGCTGCGCACTGAAAACATCAAGGAATTCAACGAGCAACGTGACGAACTGGATACCAGTGAGCTGAAGAACGGGGACTATCGCGGACGCGATTTACGCAACATGAACGCTGCCGGGCTGGATTTCAGCAACTCCTACTTTCGCAACGCGGACCTCAGCGGTATCGATTTTCGCAACACCAATCTGGAGGGCGCCAGCCTGCTCGATGCCAAACTGTCAGGCACGTATTTCCCCACGGCACTGAGCGCGCAGGAAATCCGTCTCTCGCTGGAGACCGGAACCCGCCTGCGCTACAGCAACGGCTGACCGCGCCCCTAGCCCTGGGACAGTAAATCGCGCAGATCGATAATCGCTGAGTTGGCACGACTGAGGTAGGACGCCATCACCAGCGAGTGGTTTGCCAGGGGCCCGAAACCACTGCCATTGAGTACCATCGGGCTCCACAGCGCCTGCTGGGTGCCTTCCAGTTCTCGAATAATTTGCTGCAGGCTCACCTGTGCGTTCTTTTTCGCCAGGACATCGGCGAAATCGACCTCAACTGCCTTCAGGAATTCGATCAAGGCCCAGGCGGTGCCGCGGGCCTCAAAGAACACATCGTCTATCTCGGTCCAGGGCGTGCGCACAACTTGCTCCATTGGCGCTTTGGTGGACTGTTTCGCGGCCGTATCGCCTGCCAGGTCGGTGTTCAGGCGCAACTGCCCAACACTGGCACTGAGACGCTGGGACAGGCTGCCGAGCCGACTGTCGACGGTTGCCAACCAGTAGCGCAGGTTGTCCGCACGCGCGTAAAACTGCGCGCCGCTTGCCTTTTTATCGGACAGGCGATAGAAATATTTTTTGGCGTATTTCAGCCCCTCGCGGTACTCGGACTCGGAGGATGGCAGTATCCAGCTGTCCGAGTTGAAGTTGAAGCGCGGCTCCATCTCTACCAGATCGACATCTTCCTTGGACTGCGACTGCGAGCGACTGAAGACCTCCCGCATGGCGCGCGACATGTCACGCACCTGGATGAGAACGCCATATTCCCAATTGGGCATATTGTCCAGCCACACGCCCGGCGGAAAGCGGTCGTTTTGAATGTAGCCACCGGGCTTGTCCAGCAACGTCTCCATCACGCCGATCAGGGTGCCCATGGTGACCGCACCGGTAACCAGTTTGCCATTGGGGGGCACTGTGACGCCCTCGGCCTCGGACAATTCCAGTGCATTGGCCTGCACATCAAAAGGTGCCGGCGTAATACTCCAGTACATGCCGAGCAGGACCGCGCCCAGCAAATACGCACCGATAACGGCGGCCCCTATTTTCACCCATGAGGAGGAGGTGTCGATCATTGTATTCATGATAGTACTCTGTTCAATGGTGTTGATGATCTGCTGAATCGGAAGATTCGCCGCTCATGCGAACCTCGGCATCGGTACAAACTTCTTCGTTGGAGACCAGTTGCAGGCAGATTTGCACGTCGTCGCCAGGTACCAGCCTAAACGCCAACCCGAATAACATCAAATGTTTACCGCCGGGCGCCAATTCCACGCGCTCTCCAGGAGCAATCGCCAGGCCCTCCAATTTCTCCATGCGCATGAGCCCGTCGACCTCCCGCGTCGTGTGCAGTTCAACCTTCTCAGCCACGTTGGAGCTGGCTCCGACGATGGCGACCGCGACATCGCCGCGATTGGTCACAGTAAGATAGCCGGCGGAATTGGGTTGGAAGGGCGGCATCGCCCTGACCCAGACATCTTCGAACTCCAGAGCACTATTCTGTTCAGCCACGGCGGCCATCGGCAACAGACTGATGGCCAGTGCCACCATCCACACTTTTCTCACTTTTGATCTCCAATCGCGAAACTAACGCGCCATAATTGCGTCGAAGGAGTGTAACATCGGTGAGGACTTTGATCTCGCCCTACTTCGCCACTTCCGAAAAGTCTTGGTACAATCCGGGCCCAAAACGACACCCGAGGCGGCGTTGTTACCACCAAGGAACTGATATGCGTGCAATGCTCGCGAGCTTGCTATTACTGGTCAGCAGTGTCTGTTATGCGCAGGGCTTCGGCACTTCCGATCGCAGTGCACTGGGTTCAGCCGCACCGCAATTCCTGCCGGTAGAAGAAGCGTACACGCTGGCGGTAGAGATAATCGACGAGAACAATGTCCTGCTGCACTGGCAGATTGAGCCCGGCTACTACCTGTATCAACACCAATTCAAATTCTCCCTCACAGATGCCGAGGGCGCTGTCGGCTTGAACGTCGAGTTACCCCAGGGGCTGCACCACAACGACGAGTATTTCGGCGATGTGCAGATTCACTACCACAGTGCCGATGTCATGCTGGCGCTTGAACGGCCCGTGCAGCAGCGGGCCACCCTGTCCGCCACATCGCAGGGTTGCGCCGACGCTGGACTGTGTTATCCACCGCACAGGGAGTTGTTCGAGCTCGACTTCAGCAGCGGCACGGTGACACCGGTCGCGGCGCCGGCCGCCAGGCCGGGGACACCGCCAGCCGAGGCCGGTGAATCTGGCGGCCTGCTGGCCATGCTGGCACTGGCCTTTGCGGGCGGCGCCATTCTCAACCTGATGCCGTGCGTGTTCCCGATACTGTCACTGAAGGTGCTCAGTTTCGCACGCAGCACCGACCACGACCGACATCTGCACAGTTGGCTGTATGCCGCCGGCGTTATCGCAAGCTTCGTGCTGGTGGCGGGGCTGCTGATCATCCTGCAACAGGCGGGCAATGCCATAGGCTGGGGCTTCCAACTGCAGTCCCCAGGTTTCGTGATCGCCCTGGCCTACCTGTTCATCGCCATGGGCCTGTCCCTGTCCGGCGTGGTCGCCATGGGCGGCAGCCTGATGAATGCCGGCAGCGGACTCGCCAATCGCGGCGGCCTGATGGGCAGTTTTTTCACCGGAGTGCTGGCGGTTGTCGTCGCCAGCCCCTGCACCGCACCGTTCATGGGCACCGCACTGGGGTTTGCCGCCAGCCAGCCGCCCCGAATCGGCCTTCTGGTTTTCGCCGCACTGGGCGCCGGCATGGCTGCGCCGCTGTTATTGTTCAGCTACAGCGGCGCGGCCCGCGCGCTGATGCCGAAACCCGGACCATGGATGGAGACACTGAAGCAATTGCTGGCGTTTCCCCTCTATGCCACTGCGATCTGGCTGTTCTGGGTGGCCGGGCGGCAGACGGGTGTCAACACGATGACGGCCGCCCTCGGTGGCGCACTGGTACTGGCACTGGGGCTCTGGCTGTGGAATGACCGGCGCTCGCGCCGGGTGATGGCCGTGATTTGCCTGCTAGCGGCGGCGGCACTCGGCTCGCTGCGCGGACTGGACGCCCCCCGGCTCGATGCCGCGAATGGACATGTGGCCTGGTCCGAGGAAGAGGTCGCCGCGTTGCGCAATGCCGGCAAACCGGTGTTCGTCGATGTCACCGCCGACTGGTGCATTACCTGCATCGCCAACGAAACCGCTGTGTTGCGCACCGACGCCATGATCGAGGCCTTTGCCGATCACGGCGTGGTGTACATGGTTGCGGACTGGACCAACCAGGATGCCAGGATCGCCGCCCTGTTGAAGCAGCACGGGCGCAACGGCATCCCCCTCTACCTGATGTACCCGGCCGATACCGCGCAGGCGCCGCTGATCCTGCCGCAGGTGTTGAGCAGAAAAACCGTACTGGATGCGCTGCAGTCGGTTTCCGGCAAGAAAGATGACGTTGCCGTCAATTTTTGAGAGTTTTAACGCATTTAGCCTGCTTTTACCGCAGCTTCGGGCTTGATCACATCGAGCGCCAGATATCAATCGAGGATGAGCTAAATCAACCTAACTTCTGCAATCCGGCAGCTATAAGCTGCCAAAATTCACAAACTGAGTGATATGCGTAGACAGTTTCAGAAATTTGAGCCAGAATTCGTGCTGATCTGTTCAGCGGCCGGGAGAGCCAGTTAAATGGCGACGATTCTTGTATTACACGGCCCCAACCTGAACCTGCTGGGCGAGCGTGAACCCGACATTTACGGCAGCACGACACTGGCCGATATCAATGAGCGACTGGCAGCACTGGCTCACGCCGGGGGCCATCAACTGGAACACCTGCAAAGCAACGCCGAGTATACGCTGGTGGAGCGGGTGCAAGCCGCCCGACGCGAAGGAGTGGACTTTATCCTTATAAACCCCGCCGCATTTACCCACACCAGCGTCGCTCTGCGCGACGCGCTCGCGGCCGTGGCGATTCCGTTTATTGAAATTCACCTGTCCAACACCCACGCGCGGGAAGATTTTCGACAGCGCTCCTACTTTTCAGACCTGGCGCAGGGCGTTATTTGTGGGTTGGGTGCGCAGGGCTACGAACTGGGCCTGCAGGCAGCGCTGACCCAATTAGAACAACCGTAAACATCACCGACGAGACCGCATTATGGACATTCGCAAAGTAAAAAAACTGATCGAATTGCTGGAAGAGTCCAACATCGATGAAATTGAAATCAAGGAGGGCGAGGAGTCGGTACGCATCAGTCGCAATGGCGCCGCCGCCCTGACGATGGCGGCACAGGCCGCACCCGCTTACGCCGCCCCCGCTGCTGCACCGCCACCCCCACCGCCGCCAGCGCCCGCTGCAGAGGTCGCCGCGCCTCCGGCAGAGACAAAGCCCGAGGGCCACTTACTGCATTCACCCATGGTCGGGACTTTTTACCGCTCACCTTCACCCACTTCGTCGTCCTTTGTTGAAGTGGGGCAGGCCGTCAAAATCGGCGATGTCGTCTGCATCGTGGAGGCAATGAAAATGATGAACCAGATTGAGGCCGATAAAGCCGGCACCATTGCCGCTATCCTGGTAGAAAATGGACAACCGGTCGAATTCGACCAACCCCTGTTCTCCATTGTGTAAGCACAGTACAGCCAGAGACGAACAGAGGATCACCGCATGCCCATACTAGAAAAAGTGCTCATCGCCAACCGCGGTGAGATCGCGTTGCGCGTGTTGCGGGCCTGCAAGGAGTTGGACATCCCGACTGTCGCCGTACACTCCAAGGCAGACCGAGAGCTGAAGCATGTCCTGCTGGCAGACGAGGCCGTTTGTATCGGCCCCGCCGCATCCAGCGACAGCTACCTCAACGTACCCGCGATTATCAGCGCCGCAGAAGTCACCCGGGCCTCGGCCATCCACCCCGGCTACGGCTTCCTGGCTGAAAATGCCGACTTTGCCGACCAGGTGGAAAAGAGCGGCTTTATTTTTATTGGCCCCACCGCCGACACCATTCGCCTGATGGGCGACAAGGTGTCCGCGATTCAGGCCATGAAAGAAGCCGGCGTCCCGACCGTACCGGGCTCCGATGGCCCCATCACACGCGATGATGAACAAACGCTGGCGGTCGCCCGCCGCATCGGCTATCCCGTCATCGTGAAAGCAGCCGCAGGCGGCGGCGGTCGCGGCATGCGGGTGGTGCATGAGGAAGCGTCACTGCTGAGCTCGATTCAGGTCACACAGTCGGAGGCAGCAGCGGCCTTTGGCTCGGATGTTGTGTACCTGGAAAAGTTTCTGCAAAGGCCGCGCCACGTGGAAATCCAGGTACTTGCCGATGGCCAGGGCAATGCGATTCACCTCGGTGACAGGGACTGCTCGCTGCAGCGTCGCCACCAGAAAGTGCTTGAGGAGGCCCCCGCTCCCGGCATCCCACAGGATATCCGCGATGCGGTAGCTGACGCCTGCGTAAAAGCCTGCATCGACCTGGGTTACCGCGGCGCCGGCACGTTCGAGTTCCTGTACGAGGACGAGGGGTTCTATTTTATCGAGATGAACACCCGGGTGCAGGTGGAACATCCGGTCACTGAAATGATCACGGGTATCGACATCGTCAGGGAGCAACTGCGAATTGCCAGTGGCCTGCCGCTGTCCGTCACGCAAAGCGACATTGCGTTTCGCGGCCACGCATTCGAGTGCCGTATCAATGCCGAAGACCCCAGGACATTCATGCCCTGCCCGGGAAAAGTCACCACGTTTCACGCGCCGGGCGGACTGGGTGTGCGGGTGGACTCGCATCTGTACGATGGCTACACCGTGCCGCCGTACTACGATTCATTGATCGCCAAGATTATCTGCTACGCGGAAGACCGGCCAACCGCACTGGCAAAAATGCGTCAGGCGCTGGATGAACTGGTGGTCGAGGGCATTCGCACCAACACCCCACTGCACCGGGACCTGGTCCGGGACGCTGAATTCAAGAAGGGTGGTGTGAGTATTCACTATCTGGAAAAGCTCCTGCAGGAATAGCGCGGTTCCGGCCGCGCTGACAACAGTGACACCCTGTATTCCTCCCACTCCCCCCGCTCCCGTGCAGCCAAGACAATGACGTGGCTGCAATTGCGTGTGGACGCGCAACGCGCAGAAATTGCCGAGTGGGAAGACGAGTTGCTCGCTGGCGGTGCGGTGGCGGTTACGCTGGAAGACAACGCCGACCAACCACTACTGGAGCCGGGCGTTGGCGAGACGCCGCTGTGGAATCTCACGCGTATCACCGGTCTCTACCCGGCGGATACCGACATGAAGCACGTACTGCGGGAAATCCCCGAGCATCTGCTTGCAGCCAGTAATCCGCGCGTGGAAATCCTTGAGGACAAGGACTGGGAGCGGGAGTGGATGCAACACTACCGGCCCATGCAGTTCGGCGAACGCCTGTGGGTGTGCCCGAGTTGGCTGGCACCGCCGGACCCGCATGCAGTCAACCTGATGCTGGACCCCGGCCTGGCATTCGGCACCGGCACACACCCGACCACCGCTCTGTGCCTGACCCAACTCGATAGCATGTCACTGTGCGGGCAGACGATCGTCGACTACGGCTGTGGCTCTGGCATTCTCGCGGCGGCCGCACTGAAACTGGGCGCCGCATTCGCGCTCTGCGTCGACAACGATCCGCAGGCCCTGGCGGCCTGCCGCGACAATGCCAATCGAAATACCATCGCCGACAGGCAGTTGGCAGTGGTATTGCCCGAGGCGGTGGATCATGCCGCCTGGGCGCACAAGGCCGAGCTTGTGATCGCCAACATCCTGGCCGGGCCGCTGATCGAACTCTCTACAACGTTGATTGATTTCCTGCGGCCCGGCGGCACACTGCTGCTGTCAGGCCTGCTGCAAAACCAGGCCGAGGCCCTGTGCACTCACTATGCAGACCGACTACCGCTTGCGGTGGTCGGCGAAAAAGACGGCTGGGTCTGCCTGCGAGGATCACTGCCCAGCACCTGGTGAATACCCGGCTCCATCGTCGAATTGACGCTTTTTTATGCAGCTTTCCTTCCACACCCCGGCACGAGCGAGTATCATACCGCCTCTTTTTCACCGCCACTTCCAGACGCTACGCTATGCTGCAGATCGGACCCTATACATTGCCCAATCGTGTCGCCCTGGCGCCGATGGCCGGTGTTTCCGACTTGCCCTTTCGCCGATTGTGCGCCGAGTTTGGCGCCGGCCTCGTGGTGTCGGAGATGATCAGTTGCAATCCGCGCCTGCGCGATTCACCGAAGACGCAGTGGCGCAGTCAGCACGACGCGGAAATTGCACCGCGTTCAGTACAAATCGCTGGCAACGATCCACAGGAGATGGCGGCGGCAGCGCAGTACAACGTCGCGCGCGGCGCCCAGATCATCGACATCAATATGGGGTGCCCGGCGAAGAAGGTATGCCGCAAGGCAGCGGGATCTGCGCTGCTGGCGGATGAAGGCCTGGTAAAGGCGATACTGGAATCGGTGGTCGCCGCAGTCGATGTTCCGGTCACGTTGAAAATTCGCACCGGCAGTTCACCTGAACGTCGCAACGGCGTCACCATCGCGCGCATCGCTGAAGACGCCGGTATCGCCGCGCTGGCAGTGCATGGCCGCACCCGTGCCTGCGCGTTTAGCGGACACGCGGAGTACGACACCATTGCCGACATTGTCGCCGCCACCCGTATTCCGGTCTTCGCCAATGGCGATATTGATTCCCCGCAAAAGGCCAGCGCCGTAATCGCCCATACCGGCGCCGCCGGTGTGATGATCGGCAGGGCAGCACAGGGCAGGCCGTGGCTGTGCGGCCAGATCGCCGCACACCTGGCAACCGGAGTGACGCCGGCAGCGCCCGACACTGCGCAACAACTGCAGATCCTCCGCCGCCACGTTGAGCATTTGCACGGCTTTTACGGTGATTTCATGGGCGTGCGCATCGCCCGCAAACACGTCAGCTGGTACCTCAATGCCAGACCCGACGCATTGCACCAACGAAAATTGTTTAATCAACTTGCACATCCACAGGAACAGCTACACTTCATAGTCCGGCTGTCGGAGATCGCATTCAATAAGGAACTAGCAGCATGATCAGGGCTGAATCCCTACACCCCACTGCGGCGGGGGACTTAACTGCCGCCAACGACAACGCTACAGACACTGCACCCGCGGCCGGTCACTTGCGTGAGGCGGTGACCGCAGCGGTGCGTGATTACCTGGAGCAGTTGGACGGCCAGTTGTCCAGCGACGTCTACCAGATGGTCCTCGCCGAGGTCGAAGCGCCATTGCTGGCGGAAATCATGGCCTATACCCGTAACAACCAGACACGGGCATCTATCATGCTGGGGCTGAATCGGGGCACTCTGCGCAAAAAGCTCAAGCAGTACAACCTGATCTCGGAACGGAACCAGGAAGGGAACATCGAACATGAGTGGAAGTGATCTCGTAAGCGTCAATCGTGCCCTGATCAGTGTCTCTGACAAGTCGGGTATTACTGAATTTGCCCGTGCACTGCGCGAGATGGGCGTCGAGCTGCTCTCTACCGGCGGCACCTACCGACTGCTGCAGGATGCGGGACTGGACGTCACTGAAGTGGCGGACTACACCGGCTTCCCGGAGATGATGGACGGCCGGGTCAAAACCCTGCACCCCAAAGTCCATGGCGGCATCCTCGGCCGGCGCGGACAGGACGACAAGGTGATGGCCGAGCACGGCATTGACGCCATCGACATGGTCGTCGTCAATCTCTATCCGTTCGCAGCGACCGTCGCCAAACCCGACTGCACGCTGGAAGATGCCATTGAGAATATCGATATCGGCGGCCCCACCATGGTGCGCGCCGCTGCCAAGAATCACCGCTTTGTCAATATCGTGGTGAACGCGGCTGACTACGGGGATATTCTCGATGAAATGCGCGCCAACGCGGGCGCGACCTCGCTGGCCACACGCTTCAACCTGGCGATCAAAGCCTATGAACACACCGCCGCCTACGATGGCGCCATTGCCAATCACTTCGGCAAACTGGTGCCCGGCGGCTCCGGCAACTTTCCGCGCACCTTCAACACCCAGTTTCACAAGGCGCAGGAAATGCGCTACGGCGAAAACCCCCACCAGCAGGCCGCATTTTACGTGGAGTCCAACCCCGCGGAAGCGGGTATCGCGACCGCGCGCCAACTACAGGGCAAGGAATTGTCCTACAACAATGTCGCCGATACCGACGCCGCGTTGGAGTGCGTAAAGAACTTTGAGCAACCGGCCTGCGTGATTGTCAAACACGCCAATCCCTGTGGCGTGGCTGTTGCAGACACCATCAACCAGGCCTATGACCTCGCCTTTGCCACTGATTCTGAATCAGCCTTTGGCGGCATTATCGCGTTCAATCGTGAACTGGACGCTGCAACCGCGGCCAATATTGTCGAGCGGCAGTTCGTGGAAGTCATCATCGCCCCCAGCGTCAGTGAAGAGGCCGCAGCGCTGGTGGCCGGAAAGAAAAATGTGCGGCTGCTGGCGTGCGGCGAATGGAGCGCCTCCTTACCGGCGCTGGATTACAAACGGGTCAACGGCGGCCTGTTGGTGCAGGATCGCGATCTCGGCATGATTGCGCGCGAGGATTTGCGCGTGGTCAGCAAACTGCAGCCGACGGAGCAACAGTGGCAGGACCTGCTGTTCGCCTGGAAGGTCGCCAAGTTCGTCAAATCCAACGCGATTGTCTACGCCGCCAATGGCCAGACCGTGGGCGTGGGCGCCGGCCAGATGAGTCGCATCAATTCCGCCCGCATCGCCGCCATCAAGGCCGAACATGCCGGCTTGCCCGTCAAGGGATCGGTGATGGCCTCCGATGCATTCTTTCCATTCCGTGATGGCATCGACAACGCGGGAGCATCCGGCATCGCCGCGGTGATTCAGCCCGGCGGGTCAATACGCGACGAAGAGGTGATCGCCGCCGCCGATGAACACGGTATGGCGATGGTATTCACTGGCATGCGCCACTTCAGGCACTAGGAAGCAAACATGAATGTTCTGGTCATCGGCAGCGGCGGGCGCGAGCATGCGCTGGCCTGGAAAGCTGCACAGTCTGCCGGCGTGGAGACCGTATACGTGGCACCTGGCAATGCCGGCACCGCACGGGAAGCCAGCCTGGAAAACGTGGCAATCGATGCCATGGACTTCCCGGCACTGGCGGATTTCGCCGAGCAAAACAATGTGGGGCTGACCATTGTCGGCCCGGAGACACCGCTGGTGGCAGGGGTTGTCGACTACTTCCAGGCGCGCGGTTTGCGCTGCTTTGGCCCGAGCAAGGGTGCGGCACAACTGGAGGGCTCCAAGGCCTTCACCAAGGATTTCCTCGCCCGCCACAATATTCCCACTGGCAGCTATGCCAACTTTACCGAACTGGAGCCGGCGCTGGCCTACCTGCGTGAGCACGGTGCTCCGATCGTCGTCAAGGCGGACGGGCTGGCCGCCGGTAAGGGTGTGATTGTCGCCGAAACACTGGCGCAGGCCGAGGCGGCAGTCACCGACATGCTGGCGGGAAATACCTTTGGCGACGCTGGCTGTCGTGTGGTTATCGAGGAGTTTCTCCCCGGCGAGGAGGCGAGCTTTATCGTCATGGTGGACGGTGTCAACGTGCTGGCCATGGCCACCAGCCAGGATCACAAACGCATTGGCGAGGGCGATACCGGCCCCAATACCGGCGGTATGGGCGCCTACTCCCCGGCACCGGTGGTGGATGAGATTGTGCACCAGAGGATTATGGATCAGGTGATCCTGCCGACCGTGGCCGGCATGGCGGCAGAAGGCAACGACTACACCGGGTTCCTCTACGCCGGACTGATGATCGACGCCAGCGGCCAACCGAGGGTTATCGAATACAACTGCCGCTTTGGCGACCCGGAGACCCAGCCCATCATGATGCGCCTGCAGTCAGACCTGGTAAGCCTGTGCAGCAGCGCGCTGGATGGCACACTGGACCAGGTTGAGGCACAGTGGGATGAGCGCTGCGCCATCGGTGTGGTACTGGCCGCCGGCGGCTACCCTGGAGACTATGCCAAGGGGATGCCGATTCACGGTCTGGATGCCGCTGACTCGGACGCCATCAAGGTTTTCCACGCCGGTACTGCCCGCGCGGGGGACCAGATTGTCACCAGCGGAGGCCGCGTCCTCTGTGTCACCGCACTGGGAGACGATATCGCCAGCGCCCAGCAGGCATGCTATCAGGCCGCCGACAAAATTAGCTGGGACGGTATGACACTGCGCCGCGATATTGGTTGGCGGGCGATAGCGCGCTATAGTTAGGGCGACTATTACCAGGACAGCCTCTCGCGCAGGAAACTACCATGCCAAAGCGCCGCCTCTCCCTGCTGGATAAATTCATCACCGAAGCGGATGCCGTGATGAAAACCATCACCAACCGCGGCCACCGCGCCCGCCGGCCATCGCCGGCGCAGGACCATACCGACGCCGAGCTGTCTGCATCCGAACGCAAGCACATTGCCGGCCTGATGCGGGTCAATCATACTGGTGAAGTCTGCGCCCAGGCGCTGTACCAGGGCCAGGCGCTGACGGCCCGACTGCCGACCGTGCGCAAGGAAATGCACCAGGCCGCCCAGGAAGAGATCGATCACCTGGTATGGTGTGAGGAGCGCCTGCGCGAACTGGGAAGCCACACCAGCTACCTCAACCCGGCCTGGTACGGGATGTCTTTCGCGCTCGGTGCAATTGCCGGCGCTATCAGTGACAAGGTCAGCCTCGGATTTGTGGCCGCCACCGAGGAGCAGGTGTGCAGTCACCTGCACGATCACCTTAAGCAACTGCCAGATGAGGATCGCAAGTCGCAACTGATTTTGCAGCAGATGCTGGTGGACGAGCAAGCCCACGGTGAGAAAGCCCTACAGGCAGGCGGCACCGATTTCCCGCTGAAGGTGAAAGACGCCATGACCACGGTGTCCAAATTTATGACCAGCACCAGTTACAAATTCTAGGAATGAGCGCTGCTGTCGGCCTCGATAGCCCGAGGGGGCTGATCGCTCAGAGGGCTGAGATATTCGCGCTCAGCCCCCTCGGGCTATCGAGGCCTGGCATCTCGCGGGAATTTACGGCAGAAGTATTGTTCGGTATCACTCCGATCCAGTTGGGTGCGGGTCTGCGAGGTAGCCTGAAGAGCGAATATCTCAGCCCTCTGAGCGATCAGGCTACCTCGCAGACCCGCATCCAATGGCCCGAAGCGCACACTAAACTAAGAGCCAGCCGAGAACTCGACGATCTCATAACTGTGCGTAATCTCGACCCCGGCAGCACCGAGCATGATGGACGCCGAGCAGTACTTCTCCGCCGACAGCTCCACCGCACGCTTTACATGGTTGTCCTTGAGGCCGACACCGGTCACCACAAAATGCATATTGATACGGGTGAACACCGCGGGTACCGCGTCGGCGCGCTCCGCATCCAGTTCAACACGGCAATCCACCACCTGCTGGCGCGATTTTTTCAGCATGCTCAGGACATCGTAGATCGAACATCCACCCGTGCCCAATAGCAACATCTCCATCGGCCGTGCCGCAAGATTACGCCCGCCCAGATCCTCCGGCCCATCCATCACCACGGTGTGCCCGCTGCCGGATTCGCCGACAAACATCGCACCATCTGTCCACTTCACTGTCGCTTTCATTGACCGACTGTTCCTCTACCCAAAAGGCGCCGCAGCTTAGCACAACAAGTTTCGTTTTACTTAAGCTGCGATCAGGTTAGTATGGATGAAAATAAATGGCATTATAGGAGGTTAGTCACTTGCTCAAGCCACAAATAACGAAAAATCTTCCCAATGTGGAGAACTTTTTGCGCCACTGCCAGCGCAAGGATTACCGGGCCAAGAGCGTTGTGCTCAAACAGGGAGAGCTGGGGAATTCTCTGTACCTCATTCTCGATGGTTCCGTGTCTGTTATGGTAGAGGACGAATCAGAGCCCGGCCATATGCTGGTGGTTGCCTACCTGAACCCCGGCGACTTCGTCGGCGAAATGGGCCTGTTCGACGCCGAGCAATCGGTGCGCAGTGCAATGGTGGTCGCCAAAACCCAGTGTGAAGTCGCGGAGATCACCTACGAGCGCTTCCACCAGATCCGCAACCAGTTTCCCGATATCCTCTACGCCGTATCCCGGCAACTGGGTGCCCGGCTGCGCCAGACCACGCGCAAACTGAGCGATCTGGCCTTTGTGGATGTATCGGGGCGCATCGCTCACACGCTGCTGGATCTGTGCCGCGAGCCCGATGCGATGACGCATCCGGATGGGATGCAGATTAAAATTACACGTCAGGAACTGGGCAAGATCGTCGGCTGCTCTCGTGAGATGGCAGGACGTGTACTGAAGGCGCTGGAGCAGGATGGTTTGGTGTCGGTATCCGGTAAAACCATGGTGGTTTACGGGACTCGCTAGTCGGATGGACCCAGTCCATTCTGGGGCGGCTTCAGTCAGAAATGGCAGTTTGTTCTGACTAGCCAGGCTGATTCAGAACAGCTCATG
>CAXBLZ010000067.1:0-20919 GCA_963976735.1 uncultured Halioglobus sp. | reverse complement strand
CAAGGATAAGAACATTGGCTGCTGTTGGTGCCACCTGGTCCACGCGTTGCATAACTGCACGCAGACCCTCGTCCGCGCCGATGATACCTTCCTTTTCATGCTCCTCAGAAAAAATGCCGGCGCTGTTGATGCTTCGCTCCACGGTATAGCCCTCATAGTGATCAATTCAAGTTTGCGGCTCGGTGCCAAGTGCCTGGCTCGCAGCAGCGCAGCAAGTAAAAATATCAAATAAAACATAATGTAGGTCAAATAAGACGCATAAAAAAGTCAAATGTGATGTTAATATCGTGACCAGTAGCAACTGTAAAATATATTATGTATATAAATCAATAACATATGATATTGTAAATTAGTGGCATGTCATTTGCTATTAGCAGTCCTGGACGTAATAAAGAATCTGTCTGACAGTGCCTCGAATCCAGAAAATCGGGCAGATGATTCAGTCAGTCAATGCGTGAGCCTTGAACGAGCTGCTGTTGTGGCCTCAAACCCCAGTTGGGGCCATCGACGGGCTATCTGAGCGCGCAAATTCATCCGTAATGACAATCTAAAGGGCGACCCTGAACATGACGACGGAAATCTTATTCACTATGGCGGTTGTGGTCGGTGTGCTTGTGGCGCTAGCCAGCAATCGGGTGCCCGCGGAGATCACCATGATGGCGGCGATGGTTGCGGTACTTGTTGGTGGTGTGATTGACACTGGGCAGGCGCTGGCGGGATTCTCCAATGCGGGCATGATGACAGTGGCAGTCCTGTACGTTGTAGCAGCGGCATTGAGAGATACCGGTGCCATCTATTGGATTGCTCACAAGTTGTTGGGCCAACCCAAAACAGTGATGACCAGTCAGATGCGCTTGATTCTGCCAACCTCCTTTTTAAGCGCCTTCCTCAACAATACCACTGTGGTAGCCATTATGATCCCGGCGGTTCAGGAGTGGGCGCAGCGCTTGAGAATCTCACCCTCGAAGTTGCTGCTGCCACTGAGCTATGCCGCTATCCTGGGAGGCACCTGCACCCTCATAGGCACCAGTACCAACCTGGTTGTGGATGGCCTGATGCAGAGCCGGGGCATCCCTGGTCTTCATATATTTGAATTGGCGTGGGTGGGTATCCCATTGCTGTTAGCTGGTGCTCTTTTTCTAATACTGTTCGGTGGAAGGTTGTTGCCGGAGCGCGAAGGGGTGGTTGAGCAATTGGAGCACGCCCGTGAGTACCATGTCGAAATGGCAATCCCAAAGGGCAGTCCTTTGCACGGTAAATCCATTCGGGATGCCGGTTTGCGTAACTTGCAGCATGGTTACCTCACTGATATCAGTCGCGGCGAGAAGCTTTATACCGCCGTCGGACCGGATATGCAGCTGCAGGAAGGAGACCAGATCGTCTTCATCGGCGCGCCCGCCTGCGCGCGCGAGTTGCAGCGAATCAACGGCTTGATTCCCGCCCATGGTGGCGCTCACAAGCTGCAGCTCGATCACCATCAACGCTGTCTGGTCGAAGTCGTCCTCGGGGAAGAGTTTCCCGGATTGAACAAGACGGTGAAGGAAACGGAATTTCGATCCCTTTACCATGCCGCTATCTTGAGCATCAGCCGCCGCGGACGTCGCCTGTCGGGCAAGGTCGGTGATATCACACTGCGGATCGGTGATACCTTGCTGCTGGAAACCAGTGAGACCTTTGTCGAGCAGTACCAGTATCGCAGGGACTTTATGCTGGTCAGCCCGCTGGGGGATTCCACACCGCCGAATTTTTCCAAGGCGCCGCTTGCCACGGGAATTCTGGTGGCCATGGTGCTTGTCAATGTTGTGGGGCTCATGTCCGTTCTGGAGGTTGCGTTTTTAGCTGCTGGCCTATTGCTGGTCACCGGTTGTGTAACCGTCAATCGTGCGCGCATGAATGTGAGTGTCAATTTGCCCGTACTGATCGTCATCGGTGCTGCCTTTGCATTGGGTACAGCGTTGGAGGCAAGTGGCGCCGCCGCCTGGATAGTGGAGATGCTGCTCAGCGGCGGCATTGAAAACCCATGGCTGGCTTTGCTGCTAATCTATCTGGTGACCAGCCTTTTTACTGAGGTTATCACCAATAACGCGGCAGCAGTTTTGCTGTTTCCGATAGCGACCGGTGTCGCTGAGCAGTTGGGGGTAAGTCCGATGCCCTTTATCATTGCCGTCATGTTCGCCGCAAGTGCCAGCTTCCTGACGCCGCTGGGATACCAGACTAATCTGATGGTCATGGGGCCAGGTGGATACCGGTTTACCGATTACCTGAGAATTGGGGTGCCGATGAGCATTGTGTCCACCGTGGTTACGGTTGCGCTGATACCGCTGGTATGGCCATTCCATTGATAAACTCGCCTGTATGTGCCGGCGTTGTGTTGTGTCATGGCAAACAAGAAACCTGGTTGCAGCCAGCGTGTCAGGGGTCGATGACTGCGAAAGCGATTTCTCTGTATGTTACAGACCAAAGTTATAGCTGAGGGTGATGCCGAATGTGCGCGGGGCAAGCTGGCGCCTGATTTCGACATAGGGAGACGATATCATGACGCCGGTTTCGTAATTGGGGATATCAGGCAGCGCCCGGTCCTTCAGCTTCGCGCTTTCATCCGTAATATTCTTTACCCAGACATTGACGTCCCAGACGGCATTGATCGATCGCAAGCCCACATACAGGTCCAGGGTGGTGTAGCTGTCCAGGTCTTCTCGAAAGGCCGGTGAATAGTATTCACTTTCGGCATTGAGCAAGCCGCGCAAATACCATTCGCTGGAAATACTGCCGACGGCTCCCCAGTATTCGGAGGCGATGTTCGCCGACCATTCTGGCAGCCCGCCGGCTTTCTCTCCGGTGAGATCACAGGTATTGAACGACCACAATGGCTCACCGATGGGGTCTCCATTGGTACACGGCACACTGCTGGCATCGGTCAGCTCCGTCTGGTTAAAACTTAATGCTGAGCTCAGATTCCAGTGCTCACTGATCAATACCGCGAAGTCTGTGTCAAAACCGTAGGATACGGCCTCATCCACATTAACCACGGGGTCAGCCAGGGAGATGGTGCCGTCACCATCTCGGTAGGATACACCCGCAGCCTGGTACTGAAACTGATCGTAAAGCTGGTAGTACGTAGCGAAGTTGAACATGGCCCGGCCTTCCCACAGCTGCCACTTGAAGCCGAGTTCCAGGTTATAACTGTCCTCTGAATCGAAGGCGCCAAATACAGGTGGCTGCGGATTTCCGGCGATATTGGCCGAGCCGTCACGCCAGCCGGTATCGAAAGCGGCATAGGCCATGAAATCATCATTGAGATTATGCTGATACTTGAGGGACCCGGTGACGGCATCGCCGGACAGATGCTGCGCCTCTGGTAGAACGCCGTCTGTCTCGCTCGACCGGACCAGCACGTCTCCCATGTCGGTCAGCAGATAGGCATTGGTGATGAAGGGTTGTTCCGCATCCCGTTTGGTATCGTTGTAACGCAGGCCGACGGTCAACGTGCCATTTTTGCTTACATGTATCGAATTGTGCGTAAACAGCGCCCAGTCTTCTGAGGTCAGTGACGCTGTTGAGGTTGTATCGGCACGCACCAGGGTGCCTGGAATGCGGGGGTCAAACACATAGGTTGTGGCTTCCACTCCCGTGTTGGAGTCGGCATCTCCATAGTAGGCGCCGACAGTCCAGTCCCAGAAATCATTACCCTGTGACGCGAGACGCATCTCATAGATGTTGTTTTTGGTTGGTGAGGGCACGTATTGCTGCCGCGCTATCACGGCCGTCGCATCCTGATCGAAATAGCGGTCAATAGCAGCATCCTGATAGCTGTAAGAGAAGGTGGCGACCCAGTCATTGGCGAGCGTATAGTTGGTCTCGAGAATCAGGAACTTGGCTTTGTTCTTGTAGGTGGAGTCAAATTCCGCCAGTGCGATGCGGTCATCAAAGTCTATTCCTGCACCCTCAATGACGGGATCGGCATCTGCATCATCCTTGATATGATGCCAGGACAGGCGCGCATCAAAATTCCCAGTGGGCTCCCATAACATAACAAGGCGATAAGCTTTGGTTTTGGACTCTGCATGTTTGTCGAGAGTGCTGTTATAGACATCGCTGTCTTTATTGTTGTCATACAATCCGGAGACTCTCAGCCCCAGTTCATTCTTGATCAGCGGCAGCGATACCGCGGCCTGCGTATTGGTCCCGTCCTGGTCGTTAAAGGTCTGCCTGACAAATCCGTCCATTTTCTCCAGATTCGGGTTGGCAGTGCTTATTGTTATCGCGCCGGCTGGTGAACTTTTTCCATATAGCGTGCCCTGCGGGCCACGCAGCAGTTCCAGTTGCTGCAAATCGAACAGGCCGCTGAAGAGATTTCGCTCCTGAGCGATGAAGGTTCCGTCCATATACGTGGTCACGCGTGGCGAAACGGGTGCGGTGAGGTTGGTTCCCAGGCCGCGTGTCGCGATATCCGTATCGAAATTTGCACCGCTGATGGCAAGTCCGGCCGTCATATTGGAGAGCTGATCGAAATTGAATATGGCAAACTCGTCCAGCGCCTCTCCAGTAACCACGTTGATAGTGATGGGAGTATCTTCCAGCGACTCCACGCGCTTTTGTGCTGTGACGATTATCTCCTCCAGCACCAGGGGGGCCTTACCCTGCGCTGCGGCCTGGAATGTCGCCCCGACAGACACTAGAGTAGCGATAAGTAATGGGTGAAGAGATGCGCGCATGATCTGATGACCTGTATTTTTATAGTTGAGGCTATATTACAGATTGGGAAGGGTTTGACAAGCTGAATTCGATTACGGCAGAGTTTCAACGCAAAGCCATTGCCAGTACCAGCACGGCGCTGGCGGTCCCCCAGGAACCAAGCACCCGCACAGCTACTCTCAGCCAGGGGCGTGCGAGTAACTCCACGACACCGGCAACCAGCACCAGGCTAATCGTTGCCCCCAACCATGTTCCCAGTAGTGCGGCGAAAGTTTCCTGCCGCGTGTAGTCCGTAACGCCCGAATCGGAGCCGATGATCAATCCCATAGCAGCCGCAAGCACCGCGTATAGCCACATGGCCAAGGACGCCTGCAGTGCAACCAACAGGCCGCAAATGAAAGCCGCAACCATCAGTACCGGTTCAATGGGTAGCCCAAGCGATATATCCAAACCAGCCAGTACCAGTCCCACTGCCAATGCCATAAGGAAGGGCGGATAGGCGAAACGCATAGCGCGCACCCCGCCTTGCCCAACCAGCAGTGCGAACAGGAACAGCGCTAATGCATGGGGCGGAACCAGCACCGGGTGCAGCATGCCAGCGTAGAACTCACCGATGCCCCGCATCGGGCTGTGTGCCATTGCCAACTGTGGCAGGCAGGCTGCTGCCAGGCCGGTGAGACAGCGCCGCATCTGTCAGACCGCGCGTGCGAGGAACACTGCCCCTGCAACGGCAATTACGATACCGCCGGCACGCACTGCTGTCTTGCCATAGGGCCAGCGAGTCAACAGGCCGAAGGTAATGCCGCACAGGTGCAATAGCCCGGTAGCAATAACAAACCCCAAAGCGTAGGCCAGCGGATTGGCTGAACTGGGCAGTTCGGTACCGTGGGCGTGGCCATGGAAAATCGCGAAAGCGCCCACCAACACGGCGGCCACGCCCAGCGGCGGTCGCACCGCGAGCAAGACCATGGCGCCCAGCACCAGAGCCGACGCTGCGATCCCGATCTCGACACCGGGCAGGGGCACGCCGATCACGCCCAGGGCTCCGCCTACCGCCATCACCAGTGGAAACACCACCGGCAGCACCACGATGGCCGGATATCCAAGGATCGCTCCCCACAAGCCTACCGCGACCATGGCGGCGACGTGATCCCAGCCCAACAGTGGGTGCAGGAAGCCGCTGGAAAATCCGCCGGAGATTCCGGAACCGGTGTGGGCACTGGCAGTCGCGGCTACCCCCAGCAGAATGGTCAAGAGTAAGAAATGGCGTGCTGACATGATAACCCCCAGTGCGTGAATATGCGGATGAACCTGCCCGCAGGAGGATAGCGGATTCTCCAGGGCGGCGACAGAGTGCCAACCAACTCAGCGCCTCCTATGGGGTAGTCACTCCTGCCCGCCAACGCAAAACCGGTAGTCCTGATGCCGCGCTTTGCCGCGCGAATCAGGGCTCTGACGCGCGTTCGCGCAACGCAGTCCGCACGGCCAACTGGCTGGCCATGCTCATATTCAGTTTTAACGATACCCAAAGTGGAACAATCATCAGTAGCGCCAGGCCAGGCCCCATAATAAGGCCGAGTCCCAGTATCACGCTGTAGGGCACTTCTCCCGGCATAGCGCCGGCCTCAAGGCCTATCAGGTCGAGAAACGGGCCCGCCACCAGATAGCCGAAGCCACTGACAAACTTGGCTGCAAAAAAGGCCGCCGAGAACATCACACCCTCCTGTCTCATGCCTGTTGCCAATTCGTGCTCATCTGCGATATCAGCCAACAGTGCATGGTTGGCGATAGTGCGCAGGATGGTCATGGCCACCCACACGGCATAGTTTAGAAATACCAGCGCGAACACGATGCCCATGTCGTCGGGTAGCCACCCCAGTAACTTCATGGGTGTAAGCCACAGCAAATTGAGCGTGGCCAATGCGCAGCTCAGTTGCAGAACGTGCTGCTTTTCCATGCGCTTGTTCAGATAGCGCGAACTGAAAGTTACAAACGCTACTGCGATCAATGGCGGGGCGCCAAGTAGCAAGGATATCTGTACTGTACTGAGCTCCCAGAAATACGTAAACGTCACCATCATAAGTGCACTGATAATGCCTCCCATACCTCCCACGGCTGTTTCCAATAGCACTACGAAGCGAAAATTGCGGTTTTCGAAAGTGGCGATGATGTTGCGCAGAATGTTTTTATTCCTGCCCGCAGTCGCTCTGATTAAATCCGGAATGTAGTGCCAGGTGCCACAAATACAGATAACACTGAAGATCAACACGACGAGTGCATTCAACCAGCCATAGTGCAGATAGTTGTCAGCAATAAAACGTCCATCCGTACCACCTGTTTCGGTAAACAGGAAATACATGGCAGAGGCAGCCGCCAATATGCCCACAAACCATCCCAGGTTGGTACGGGCGCTGGCGATATGTGTTCTCTCATGGTAGTCGGTTGTAATCTCAGCGCCGAGTGCAAGATAGGGAATCATAAAAAAGGTGAGTGCTGTGCGCAGCACAATTACGCTTCCCAGCAGCCAGAGGAACATACTGGACTGGCTGCCGAGGGCAAATTCTGGCGGAGCAAAGAGCAGTACAAAACTCAATGCCAATGGCACCACGGATGCGATCATTAACGGATGTCGTCTGCCCCAGCGACTGCGAAGGTTGTCAGACCAGGAACCCACCAGTGGGTCGGAAATTGCATCCCAAATCACCGAGATTGCAATCGCAAGGCCAGTGAGTGTGCCGCTCAACCCCAGTACCTGCTTGTAATAGAACAAAACGAATGTAGCGAATGCGGCATCTTTCAGCGCGTAGTTGATAACGCCGCTGCTGTACAGAAGACGGTTGCGAAGATTGGCGCCTGACGTATTTATAGTGCAGCCCCGGACATTAGTGAACGAACAGCGGGCGAGCAAGGGGCACTATGGATAGGCAGATCTAGATTACAAATGGTGCACGCTCAGGGCCAGATTCAGGAGCAGACACTCTGCCATACGGCTTGCGCAATTAACAGATGTGTAGCATGGTTTGAGTGCCTGGACAGTGTCATATGGGCATCGCTTGGGTCGGGTATTCTAGCCGTGCGCGTGGGCAATTATTGCCCGCTATCGACCAGTTCTTTGAGACAGGTCATCTCCCGCATCGGGCGGGCCAGATAAGATAAACGGGGAAATTTGACCACGCATCAATAGGGCAGGCAACGAGGCGAACATGCAGCAAGAAAAACTCGTCGGAGAAGAGATCAACTGGCACAGTGTCTCTGTAGAAGCGTCGCTTGAAAACCTGCAAAGCTCAGCCAGCGGGTTGACTCAAGCCGATGCTGAAGCACGTCTTTCGACGCATGGCCCTAACCGCCTGCCACAGAGTGCCCGTCGCAATCCTTTGCTGCGTTTCCTACTGCACTTTCACAATGTCCTGATTTATGTGTTGCTCGGGTGCGCCCTGATTACGGCGCTGCTTGGGCATTGGATTGATACCGGAGTCATTCTGGCCGTGGTCATTGCCAATGCCATCATCGGTTTTATCCAGGAGGGCAAGGCAGAGCAGGCCATGGATGCCATTCGCCATATGCTGGCTCCCCGGGCGAACGTCATTCGTGGTGCAGACCGGGTGACAGTCGACGGTGAATGCCTGGTGCCGGGCGACATCGTATTGTTGGAGGCAGGGGATAAGGTGCCGGCTGATCTCAGGCTGCTTGTTGCACATGGATTATCGATACAAGAGGCCATTCTGACCGGCGAGTCTGTTCCGCTCGAAAAAGACAAGCAATGCGTGGCCGAAGGCTCAGCTCTGGGCGATCGCACCTGCATGGCTTATTCCGGCACGCTGGTCGCCAGTGGCCAGGGTAGAGGCGTAGTGGTGGCCACCGGGGCCGGTACAGAGATTGGTCGTATCAGCGGGCTTTTGTCGGAAGTGGAAACGCTGACAACACCGCTGGTGACACAGATGGGCGTCTTCGCCAAATGGCTGACGGGTATGATTCTTGTCGTCGCTGCGGTATTGCTCGCTTTCGGGTATTTCGTTGCACATTACGATTTTAATGAGATGTTCATGATCGTAGTTGGATTGTCGGTGGCGGCGATTCCCGAGGGCCTGCCCGCCGTGCTGACGATTACCCTTGCGATAGGGGTACAGGCGATGGCGCGGCGCAATGCTATCGTGCGCTGTATGCCGGCTATTGAGACGTTGGGATCAGTGTCGGTGATTTGCACCGACAAGACGGGCACACTGACCCGTAACGAAATGATGGTTGCCTCGGTACTCACCCACCTGCAGCGATTTACGCTGGAAGGCGATGGCTACGACCCCACGGGAGCCCTCAAACTCGACGGCGCCCATGTGTCGCCCGCAGAACATACGGTGCTGGAAGAACTCGCGCGTGCCGCGACACTTTGCAACGATAGTGCCCTTCGCGAACATGATAAGATTTGGGTGGTCGAAGGTGACCCGATGGAGGGAGCGCTGCTCGCATTTAGCGAAAAAGTGGATCTTGACACTCGCCAGGAGCAGACCATCTGGGCGCGGACCGATGCCATTCCTTTTGATGCCAAACACCGTTTTATGGCAACGCTTAATCATGATCATGAGCACCATGCCTGTATATTCGTTAAAGGGGCGCCAGAACAGATTCTGACCATGTGCGAGAACCAGCGAGGCGCCGATAGCACCACAGAACCGCTTGATACCGAGTATTGGGATGGGCAGGCGGAATCCATCGCTGCACTTGGCCAGCGCGTGCTGGCGTTTGCCGTCAGGCAGGTACCGCCCGAACACACCGTTCTGGAAAATGAGGATGTGGGAGGTTCGCTGACCCTGCTGGGCATGGTGGGAATGATCGATCCGCCCCGAGCTGAAGCGGTAACCGCCGTGGCCGAATGCCATGGGGCCGGTATACGGGTAATAATGATTACCGGCGATCACACCCAAACTGCTGCCGCTATCGGCAAGCAGATAGGTCTGGAAAACCCGCAAAAAGTCCTCTCTGGTGCCGATCTCGATCACCTGGATGACATTGCCCTGGGTCAGGCTGTACTGAACTGCAACATTTTTGCCCGCACCAGTCCGGAACATAAGTTGCGCCTGGTGATGGCATTGCAATCCCACAACATGACGGTGGCCATGACCGGCGATGGGGTGAACGATGCCCCGGCACTCAAGCGCGCCAATGCGGGAATCGCCATGGGGCAGAAAGGCAGTGAAGCGGCCAAAGAAGCTGCAGACCTGGTGCTGGCGGATGATAATTTCGCTTCTATTGTCGCCGCTGTGCGAGAGGGCCGCACAGTGTATGATAATTTGACCAAGGTAATTTCATTCATGCTCCCGATCAATGGTGGTGAGGCTGCCAGCCTGGTGGTGGCACTGCTGCTGGGTTTAACACTGCCCATAGCCCCCACCCAGATTCTCTGGGTCAATATGATTGGGTCCGTGGTGCTTGCGGTAACGCTTGCCTTCGAACCATCAGAGCCACAGGTGATGCAGCGACCTCCACGAGCCTCGTCCGAACCTATCCTCTCGTTATTTGTGGTGTGGAGGATTGTATTCGTTTCGCTGCTGTTTGCTGTCGGCATATTTGGCCAGTTTGAACTGGCTTTAATCATGGGTCGGGATCTGGAAACAGCGCGCACAATAGCGGTAAATACACTGATTGCGATGGAGGTCTTTTACCTGTTTAGCATGCGTTATGGATTTGGTACTTCGGTGACTTGGCGAGGAGTGCTGGGAACGAGGCCTGTCCTGATATCGCTGGCTCTGGTCTCAATAGCGCAACTGTCATTCACATACGCACCGTTCATGCAGAGGGTTTTCGACACGCAAGCCTTAAGCGTGAAGGAGTTACTTACCATTGTGGCAAGCGGCGTCGCGGTGCTGGTGATTATGGAGATCGAGAAACAGATAAGACTTGCGCACCGGCGAATGAGGGCGGCTTGATGCAAGACTTGGATTTCATCCACGCATCCCCGTTTTATGAGCTGACTGCACTGGTGGTACTGGCTGCAGTGATTGGTTTTGTTGGCGTGCTACTGCGTCAGCCGATGATTGTCAGTTTTATCGCTGTCGGCGTATTGGCGGGGCCATCGGTACTGAACATCGTGCAATCGCATGCGCATATCGAGTTGCTGGCGGAGCTGGGAATTACAGTGCTGCTTTTTCTGGTCGGCTTGAAGCTTGATCTAAAGCTTATTCGCACGCTGGGGCCGGTTGCCCTTGCCACCGGGTTAGGGCAGGTCGCATTCACTTCGGCAATCGGCTACGGGATCGGCATAGCCCTGGGCCTGGATACCGTGACCTCACTTTATGTCGCCGTGGCGTTGACGTTTTCCAGTACCATTATCATCGTCAAGTTATTGTCGGATAAACGGGAAGTGGATTCACTGCATGGCCGCATCGCAGTGGGCTTCCTGATCGTACAGGATCTGGTTGTGGTGCTGGCGATGATGGTGTTATCAGCATTCGGAATTGGAGCACAAGCAGGAGCGGGAGACTCTGTCTGGGCGCATATTGCCAGTGTGCTGCTCTACGGTCTGATAATGCTGGGTTTTGTGCTGCTTTTTATTCGCTATCTGGCAACCCCGCTTGTGGGTCGGATCGCCCGGTCCCAGGAACTGCTGATCACCTTTGCCATCGGCTGGGCAACGCTGTTAGCGGCTATCGGAAGCCAGTTGGGTTTCAGCAAAGAGCTTGGCGGTTTGCTCGCCGGGATATCAATTGCTTCAACACCCTTCAGGGAGGCGATTGTGGCGCGGCTTGCTTCCTTGCGTGATTTTTTGCTGCTGTTTTTTTTCATTGCGCTCGGCTTGCAGCTTGATATCGGCCTGCTCGGCTCGCAAGTTGCCCCGGCATTGGTGTATTCAGTTTTCGTACTGGTTGGAAACCCGCTGATCGTTATAGTCATTATGGGGCTAATGGGGTACCGCAAGCGCACGGGTTTTCTGGCAGGACTGACCGTAGCACAGATCAGTGAATTTTCCCTGATATTCATGGCTATGGGCCTGAGTCTGGGACATGTCTCGGCAGAGTCACTCGGTCTGGTCACATTGGTTGGCCTCATCACCATAGCCATGTCCGTTTATATGATCACGTATTCTCACAGCCTGTACAGTCTGCTGGCGCCTTGGCTGGACATCTTTGAACGCCGCAAGCCTTACCGGGAAGAGGCGCTGGAAGAGCAACATACCTGGAAGCAATCCTACGATGTGATTCTGTTCGGATTGGGGCGCTACGGCAAAGCCATCGCGCATTATTTGCAGAAAGAGGGCTTTAGTCTTCTGGCTGTCGATTTCAACCCGGATGAGGTGCGACGCTGGCGCGACCAGGGGCATCGGGTTTTGTTTGGCGACGCCAGTGATCCCGCATTCGTGAGTGATCTGCCGCTCCAGGGTGTCAAATGGGTAGTATCAGCCATGCCACAACATGACATTGGGGTGACTCATGACGATCCGCGCTTTTCATTGATCGACGGCCTCAAACTGCAACATTATAGCGGGGGTATAGCCATATCCACCCAGTATTTGCACGATCAGCAAGCGCTCAAAGAGAAAGGTGCAACGCTGATCTTGTTGCCATTTCATGATGCAGCCGAACAGGCTGTCGAGCGTATGAAGGCGGCATTGACTGACCGACAGGACAATCACCTCTCCCAATAGGAGGATTGGCCTGCAAAAGGCTTCGAAAGTGACTGAATGCAGGGAACCTATATAAAGAGTTACACTCTAGAACTATAGCGCGTTCATTTTCAGCTCCTCGTGTACAACTGTTTATCGCCGGTAGGGAAAGTCATCATGTTACATACTCTTAGCGTTTGCCCATGAATGTTGCCCAGGCAATCGTACAATTCCTCGAACAATCCGGCGTACCCTACGTGTTTGGCATACCGGGTGAAGAGACGCTTGACCTGCTGGATGCGTTAAAGCACTCCGATATTCAGTTTGTGGTCACGCGGCATGAGCAGGGCGCGGCTTTCATGGCCGCGACTTATGGTCGCCTGACGGGCGTGCCCGGCGTATGCCTGACCACACTGGGTCCCGGTGCCGTCAATGCGATGACCGGTATAGCCTATGCCTTTCTCGGGCAGATGCCGATGCTGCTGATCAGCGGGCAAAAACCCGTAGGTGAAGTCAAGCAAGGCAATTTTCAGATGGTCGACGTGATTGGCGCAATGCAGCCTATCACGCTGCTGTCACAGCGCCTGGTGAAAGCTGAAGCGGTGTCTTCGCTGGTGTTCAATGCCCTGTATGCCTGCTCCAGCTTTCCCTATGGGCCGGTGCATATTGAGCTCGCCGAGGACGTGGCGAAGAGAGCTGTCCCGGATAATCTCGCAAGGGTGAACCAATTTGAAATCAATCATCTGCCGGCGGCTGCCGACCGGGATATTGCAGAAGTCGCCGCGCTGATCAACAAGGCGACTGCACCGTTGTTGATCTGCGGGCAGCACGCGTGCCGGCCCGGTGTAGCTGGGGCACTGCAAACGTTCATTGCTAACACTGGTATACCGTTTGCGACTACCCAGATGGGCAAAGGAGCGCTGGATGAAGCGCATGATCTGTACCGGGGTACTACCGCACTTTCCGAGGATGATTTTGTACACAAGGTGGCAGCGCAGGCAGATATGCTGATTATGGTCGGCCATAACGAATCGGAGAAACCGCCCTTGATGGCCTGTTGCCACAAGCAGATGATTCTTCATATCCATGATGTAGCCCCGGTTATCAATGAAACCTATTTTCCCAGTCACGCCCTGGTCGGAGATATGGCCGCTACGATCAGTGGGCTGGCTGAAAAACTCGGTCGCGGCACGGGTGATCAGTTTGGACAATTGAACACGGCTTTCCTCCGGCACGAGGAACGTCTGCGTAAGGATGCTGATCCACTGCAGATTGTCGATCAGGTGCGCGACGCCATGGCCGATGACGGCATCGTCACGCTGGATAATGGCATGTACAAAATCTGGTTTGCGCGCCACTACCGGGCGCATCAACCCAACACGCTGCTACTGGACAATGCGCTGGCGACGATGGGTGCGGGTTTACCCTCCGCGATAGCGGCCAAGCTGGCGCACCCGGAGCGAGATGTGCTCGCCGTGTGTGGGGACGGCGGTTTTATGATGACCGGGCAGGAACTTGAGACGGCAGTGAGACTCAAGCTGGATATTGTCGTACTTATCCTCTGCGATAATCAGTTCGGCATGATTCGCTGGAAACAACAGGAAGATGGTTACGACAATTTTGGTATGGACTTCCAGAATCCAGATTTTGCTGTGCTGGCACAGAGTTATGGTGCGCATGGTCACAGGATTGAAGATACAGCGAAGCTGGGAGAAAAAATTGCCACCTGCCAGCAGCAGGGGGGTGTGCATGTGATCGAGACACCGATTGACTATAGTGCCGACCGTATCTTCAGTGAATTGGATGAGATTACAAAGATTTGAGTGCGCAATGCCAGCGGTACCGACAGCACATGCAACCAAATGAACCAACAATCCGCAGACTGTGCTTGGCAAAAATTTTCCCAATGCTTTACGATACGCCCCCCCGGAGTGCGGCTATTCAGCGGCCCGGGGTACTCACACCTGTGAAATACACCTGGCGTAGCAACCGCCCAGGCTGCCGCAGACGCAAGATGGCGCGCCGCCATGGCAAGTACGCGTTGAAACCGGATTGGTAAAATGGCTGGAGAAACAGGCTCATCGAAAACTGGACCGCGCTCTACCGCGAGGGGCTGGTTGTGGCTGCTGCTTGTCTGTGCATTGGTTATCGCTGTACTTGGTGGATTGAAGTTCTTTCAAGTTCAGCAGGCCATTGCGTTCGCCAACTCTTTTCCAGAGCGATCTGAAGCAGTCACGGCCGTGATTGCACAGCCAGAGGTGTGGCAACAAACCTACCGTACTATCGGTGAACTGCGCGCCACGCAGAATCTGGAATTGCGTACCGAAGTCGATGGCAAGATCAGCCAGATCGGTTTTAAAGGCGGCGACCGTGTGAAACGGGGGCAGTTGCTGGTGCAACTCGACAGCAGCGAAGAGCAGGCGCAACTGCGTGCAACTCAGGCGCAGCTCAAGCTGGCAGAGCTGGATCTACAACGGTACGCAGAGCTGTTGCAGAAGAAGTTGGTCAGCAAGAATGACTACGACGTTGCCATGGCGAACAGGGATGTGCTGGAGGCCAACGCCGCAGCACTGACTGCCGCCATTGCAAAGAAGACGCTGAGGGCTCCGTTTGACGCGTCCACCAGTCTGCACACCCTCGATGTTGGCCAGTTCCTGGCCGCGAATTCCATCGTCAGCCTGCTGACCGGGGATTCGGGCAACGTCTGGGTCGATTTCAAACTGCCGCAAAACAAGCTGAATCTGTCCATTGGCGACACAGTGCAAGTGTCCGGTGGCAGCATGGCGGAAGGCTCGCGGCCGGCGCAGGTCATCTCTGCAGATTCCCGTATCTCCGCTGATTCCCGCAGCCTGGGTTTCCGTGCGCTGCTCCCCAACCCACCGGCACCGCTCAAGCCGGGTTCCGTGGTCGATGTCGACGTTGTGACAGGAGTCAGGGAAGGCGTCTTTCGACTCCCGGCCAGCGCGGTGCGAAAAACCAATTTCGGTGCGTCGGTCTATGTGCTGGCTGATGCGGAGGCGGGTGCTGCTGCCGCCTACCGGGCGACGCGTCGACAGGTCCAGGTCGGTGCCGACGACGGCAGCGATGTCCTGGTTGTTTCCGGATTGGAGCCGGGCGAGCGCGTCGCCGCTATCGGCGCGTTTAAATTACAGGATGGCATGCTGGTGAATGTGGTCGAACGCCAGGCTGCGCGTGAACAGTAGCTGCTGTCGGGTATAGAGAGTACGCATTGAAAAATCCGCTGGGCAAACCCAACGCACTGGATATTTTTGTCCAACGCCCCCTGCTGGCCGTGGTGATTTCACTGGTCCTGGTGCTGCTGGGCGTGCGCGCTGCCGTGGAAATGCCGGTACTGGAGTTCCCGGAAATCGAAAGCTCGTCACTGGTCATCACGACACCGTATATCGGTGCATCGGCGCAGACAGTGCAGGGTTTTGTCACCGACCCCATTGAGCGGGCCGCTGCCACCATTCCAGGCGTGGATTATATCGATTCCACCACCACGGCTGGCCTCAGCACTGTCAAAGTCTGGTTGAAACTGAATGAGCACAGCACGCTGGCGCTGGCGGAACTGACCGCTCGGCTCAGCCAGATCCGCACGGAACTGCCCGCCGGCGCCGAGGACCCCGCCGTTGAAGTTGAGCGCACGGACGCGTCGAACGCCATCTTTTATCTCGACGTCGACCTGGCCGGGCGATCACTGGCCGAAGTTACCGACTATATGACGCGCTATGTCGTGCCGGTGATGTCCGCAATTCCGGGAGTACAGAGGGTGCCCATTATCGGCGGTCGAGCTCCTGCCATGCGTATCTGGCTTGATCCGGCGAAACTCAATTACTACAACGTCAGTGCCCAGCAAGTGCGGGAGGCACTGGCGAGCAACAATGTTATCGCACCCATAGGGCGCACCGAAAACGCACAACAGCGGATCGATTTGCAGACCAGCGCCACACTGCAAAGCAGGGAAGATTTTGAGGATCTTGTCATCCGCAATGTCGCTGGCGCGATTGTGCGTATTCGTGATGTTGCCCGTGTGGAACTTGGGGAAGAGGAGGGCGACCAGATCGCGCGCTTCAGCCAGCGCGATACCATCTATCTCGCAGTGTACGGCCTGCCCGGCGCCAATGAACTGGAAATTGGCAACCGCCTGTATGTGGTGCTCGACCAGATCAATGCCACGCTGCCGGATGGGATGACAATCAGTGTGGGTTACGACGGCACGCTGTATATGCGCGATGCACTCAAGGAGATTTTTCTCACGCTGGCCGAAACCGTATTGCTGGTCGGCATTGTGGTGCTGTTGTTTATGGGGTCGCTACGCAGCGCGCTGGTGCCGCTGGTGACGATTCCCATCTCCCTGTTGGGGGCCATGGCGATGATCTATGCCATGGGGTTTTCTTTCAACCTGCTCACTGTGCTTGCAATTGTGTTATCCGTCGGCCTGGTGGTGGACGATGCCATCGTGGTAGTGGAGAACGTTGCGCGCTTCATGCGCGAGGGCATGAGTCGTCGTCAGGCGGCTCTGGCAAGCTCCCGGCAACTATTGAAGCCAATTATCGGCATGACCATCACGCTGGCCGCCGTCTATGTGCCGGTCGGCTTTCTGTCGGGCCTGACAGGCGTTCTGATCAAGGAGTTTGCGTTTACACTTGCAGTGGCGGTGCTGATCTCCGGCCTGGTGGCGCTCACGCTGTCGCCTATCATGAGCGCCTATGCCAGCCCGCCGCGCGGCGAAGAGGGCCGCATGACACTGTGGGTCAACGCCCGCTTTGACTGGCTGCGGCGGCGCTATGAACGCCTGTTGGCCGGTAGTTTGAACTGGACACCCCAGATCCTGGTTTTCGGCATATTTTTTTCGCTGCTGGCGGTTCCCTTTCTGTTGATGTCACAACAGGAACTGGCACCGATTGAAGATGAGAGCTCGATCTTCGTAGTATCCGAGGCGCCGCCTGAAGCCTCGCTGGAGTACACACACAAGCATATGCACGATGTGGTAGAGGTGATGAACAATCTGCCCGGTGCCACCTACATGTGGCAGGTGATAAATCCCAACGGTGCGTTTGGCGGCCAGGAATTTGTCGATCCCAAGCAGCGGGACACGACGCCGATGGATATGCTGCAATCCACTTTCGGCAAGCTGGCGCAGATTCCCGGCTTGCGCGCTTTTCCCAACCTGTTTCCGCCGCTGCCCAGTGCCGGTCAATTTTCAGTCGAACTGGTGGTCACTGCGCCGGCCAGCGTGGAAGAAATGCAGCCCTACGCGCAACAGTTACTGGATGCTGCGTATGCCTCCAACCTGTTCCTGTTTGCCGATACCGACCTGAAACTCGACTTCCCGCAGACCCACTTTAACCTGGACCGCAACCGCATCGCGGATCTGGGCCTGACGGTAGAGGAGGTCAGCCGGCAATTATCAACCTACATGTCAGGTGACTATGTCAATCGCTTCGATCTCGACGGTAAAGCCTACCGTGTGGTGCCCATGGTGGAGGATGCCGATCGGCTGGACGCCCGGTCGGTACAGCAGATCCAGATACAAACGCCCAGTGGCACCACCGTGCCGTTTTCCTCGCTGGCGACGCTGGAAGAGCGCGTCGGGCCGCGGGTACTGAGCAAATTCCAGCAGCGCAATTCCTTTACCATTTACGCCGGAGTGATCCCGGTTTACACCAAGGAAGAAGGCCTGAAAGCCGTCGAGGAAGCTGCGGCGAAAATCCTGCCTGATAACTACGTGGTCGACTATGCGGGTGAATCGCGGCAGATACGCCAGGAGGGAAACACCTTGTTCGGGGCGCTCGGCTTCGCGTTGGCTTTCGTGTTCCTGGTGCTCGTTATCCTGTTCAACAGTATGCGCGACCCCCTGGTGGTGCTGCTGGGCTGTGTGCCGCTCGCCCTCGCCGGCGCGCTGATGTTCACGTTTTTAGGGTGGACGACAATCAATATTTACTCACAGATCGGTTTTATAACTCTCGTCGGTTTGGTCGCCAAGAACGGCATTCTGATCGTGGAGTTTGCCAATCACCTGCAGCAGCAGGGCTTGAGCAAACTCGAGGCGATTATCGAGGGCGCCAGCGTGCGCCTGCGCCCGGTGCTGATGACCACGGGTGCAACCGTGGTCGGCCATTTCCCGCTGGTACTGGTCACCGGCGCCGGCGCCGAAGCGCGCAACAGTATCGGTATCATTCTGGTGGCCGGCATGATCATCGGAACGCTCTTTACGCTCTTCGTGCTGCCCAGCGTTTACCTGGTGCTGGCGTCCAGCCACCGGGAGTCGGACGGGGAGGCGGACGACGGCGCAGCAACTCCAGCAGCGCTGCATTCCTGATACCACAGTGCTACAGCGTCGCTGAAGATAAACGCCATTACACCTGCCAAGCTCACACCGTTGCTGTATAGCACAGCAGCCAGCGCTGGCATCCCCCATGCTCTCTTTCATGTGCTCCCTTTCGAGTCGAGTCATGTGGTGGCAGCAGGCCGCCACTTTGCACGTTACCACTGCGCCGATCTGCCAGTTAAAAGTCGGCATGAACGTTGCATCCTTACCAGTATCTGTAAACGTTCAAAAAACCGGTGAGCCCGGTGGGAGGTAGAGAAAATGGCCGATACGCAATTCCTGACCGATGTAAAAACACTGCGAGATCGAGCGCGCAAACACATGGAGCAGGGCGCAGTCACGCCGGGATACAGTGCCGATCGCACCAAAGTGATCGAACTGCTAAACGACGCAATGGCGACCGAGATCGTGTGTGAACTGAGATACAAACGCCATTACTACATGGCAACCGGTATAAACGCCCAGGGCGTGGCGAGTGAGTTTCTGGAACACGCAAATCAGGAGCGCGAGCACGCTGACCAGTTGGCTGAGCGCATCGTGCAGTTGGGTGGAGAGCCTGACATGGCGCCCGGCAGTCTCGAACGCCGGAGTCACTCAGAGTACATAGAAGGGGATTCTCTGCGGGACATGATCCGGGAAAATCTCGTCGCTGAGCGAATTGCGATCGACAGTTACCGTGAAGTCATACAATTTCTTGGCGATAGTGACCCAACAACGCGTCGCATGCTCGAAGATATTCTCGCCGTTGAAGAAGAGCATGCCGACGATCTGGTCGGGCTGATGGGTGATTTCGGGAAATAGCCCGCTTCGCTTCTCGGATCGATCAAACTCTTCCAGCATCGCGTCCCGGTAAGAGATACAAGTATTTTGTAAAAAGTTCCATATCCCGGGATGAAAGTATCGGCAGCAGGCCGCCACAGTCGAGATCGGCCGCGACTGTGCACCGAGCACTGGTGCATTTGTGTCGTAACAGGCATTGGCACAGCGATTGCTTATAAGGAATGACGTGACAACAAAGAGTTAGCCAAAATCGCGGGGTTTGAGAACACCCGCGACGACATCAACACAGTAACAGGAGGGAAACCATGACGACGGAACGCAAAAGTAATGACAGCTATGATTTATTCATGGGTGCGCTGGATGTAATCAACGATGCGCTTAACAAACTGCGCGACAAGCCGCTGATCAAAAACATCATCAATCTCATGGATGAGCAGGCGGAGGGTCGTAAATTCGGTGTGGCGGTCTACGACACGGATGTGGATAGCCCCCATGACTACTTCACTATTCGTATGCATAATGAGTCACTGCAACTGGCATCACACGGCAAGGATGCGCCGGACATCGACTGGAAGGTCTCCATGGAGTTCCTGCGTGATATTAACGAGAATCCGCAAAAATATATCGATGACCCGTGGAAGCTGGACATCGAGTGGTTGAAGGATCGCTTACAGAGCGCCGCATAAACCAGGGCGCGGGACCCCTGGCGGTTCCGGAAGATTGCATTACACTGACAAACAGGAGGACACCATGTCATTCGAACTACCTGATCTACCCTTCGCTCGCGACGCTCTCGAGCCTCACATGTCGAAGGAAACGCTGGACTATCACTATGGCAAGCACCACGCGGGCTATGTCAAAAAACTGAATAAGGCCGTGGAAGGAGAGGGGCTTGCGGGTAAGTCGCTGCTTGAATTGATTCGTTCAACCGAGGGCGGCACATTCAATAATGCGGCACAAGTCTGGAACCATACCTTCTTCTGGGACTGCCTGTGCCCGACGAGCCAATCGTCCGATCCATCGGACGAACTGCGCAAGGCGCTGGACAAAAAGTTCGGCTCCATGGATGCATTCAAGCAAGAGTTTGCCGACGCCGCTGCCGGCAACTTTGGCTCCGGGTGGACGTGGTTGACCATGAATCCGTCGGGCGATCTGCAAATCGTCAATACCTCCGACGCGGATACGCCGGTACGTAATCCCGAGGTGACAGCGCTAATGACGCTCGATGTATGGGAGCACGCTTACTACCTGGACCATCGCAACGATCGCGGCGCCTATATCGATACATTCTGGAAGTTGGTCAACTGGAAATTTGTATCAGACAAGTTTGCTGCGTCAACAAGCGACAAACAGCAGGCCGCTTGATTTGCAAACCGGGCATGAGTGACCTCACATCGTGCCCTGTTCTTTTGCTGCGGCGATCTGCGCCCTACAGGCGAATGACTCCTGGAGAAGCGTTATGCTAGCCGTTCGAACACTAGTAGCGCCTCTCCTGATTACTCTGGCACTGTTTCGA
>CAXBLZ010000066.1:0-22873 GCA_963976735.1 uncultured Halioglobus sp. | reverse complement strand
GCGACCAATTGGTTAAAAGCCAACTGCTCTACCAACTGAGCTAACGGCCCCAGAAGGAGCCCGGTATGGTACGGATTTGAGCTAAAAACTCAAGTGCTTTTTTGAGGAAAATCATACTCCTGTGGCATACCGGCGGGCATGGGGGTCATACGAAACATCGAGGCCGTCACTATGCCGACACCACAGGCACATCAAGACCGTGCTCCGGGCACAGGCGGAATAACCAGAAGCGTTTCTCTACCATCACACTGAAGCGTACCGTCGCCGCCGGACGGGGCAGGTTATCAGGAATCACAAGCTGCACCGGGATTTCCAGGGATTCACCCGGCCCTATCATTGCCGTCACCGGCGTGCGGGGATTCCCGCGTTCTATGGCCTCTCCCTGCTCGTCCAGCAATATATAGCTGATGGCGATACGCTGCTCCTCTTCGGGATTAAGGAACTCACGTGAGCCATTGTGCAAGGACAGTGCAACCGTGGTCCTGCCCGGCTTTGCACCCGCCGCCGCATCTAGCTGGCTGAGCCTGAGTTTGCGCCATGCGAGATCGGAAAATGGGCGTCGCTCAGCATCGGCAAAGCGCAAACTACTGGCAAAGAACAGATCGCGGTCAGGCAAGTTAGTGAACAGGCCGCCGTGTTGCTGCTGTACATACTCATAGAGCTTTAAATCCTCGCCACCACACTCCAGGATGCGCTCAACCACACCGGGTTCCGACAGGATATCGTCCTCCCCTTTCGCGACAGAGATATTAGTGCGCACCTCCCGTGTCTCCGGCCATTGAAACAGTGTGCCCAGTGTATCCAGCAGTGTGCCGAGATTCGTGGAGTCACCGATCAGAAAGTTGCCGTTTTCTATTGTCTCCAGCGCCGCCGCGAATGTCGCCTTGCCGGTACTCAGGTAGCGGCACTGCTCGTTCTCGATCGCCTGCCTGAAGGGTTTGCATTGTTCGATGCTGCGGGACAGGCTCTGCGGCACGATGCCCTGACGCAGCCACTGTTCCCTGAGTCGCTCACGCTCGGCAATATTGCCCTCGGATCCACCCTCTTCCGGCCGGGTGAAATAGGAAAACAGGGACCTCGCTCGCGCCACAGGATGCCGCAATGCGGCAAAGTACAGATGCGGTGCAGCCTCGGGATAGAAACTCAATGGCCGGTGCCCGCCGACGAACAGTTTGTCGGCGACGGCGCTCTCCTTGAATCGCTGCAGGCCAAACAGCCCGTCGTCATCGTTGAACCAGTGCATACGCTCGGGCGTGTATACCACCTTGATGGTTTCCCGCAGGGAACTGCCGGCTGTCTTGGGAATGTGCAGGCAAACCAGACGCGATGGCCCTGCCGCTGTCGATGCCTTCATAGCGCGGCACCCGGTTTATTGCGCCTGTGGATGTAGTACTGCATGCGCTCCTCTTACCTGCTTGTAATGGGGGTTGGCATAATACACCAGCGAATAACCTCGAGCTACCGACCCGGGGCAGGCTCGCCTGCGGCTACCGATAACGTGTGGGATCTTCGAGCCCCGCGTCAACAAAGCCCTGCCGGCGCAGACGGCAACTGTCGCATCTACCGCAGGCCAGTCCATCCTCGGTGACCTGGTAACAGGAAACAGTGAGGCTATAGTCCACCCCAAGGGCCATACCGGCGCGAATAATGTCGCCCTTGCCAAGGTTCATCAGCGGCGTGTGCACCGTCAATTTTTGCCCCTCGACACCGGCTTTGGTCGCGAGGTTAGCCAGTGCTTCAAACGCGGCGATGTATTCGGGACGGCAATCAGGGTACCCCGAATAATCCACAGCGTTCACCCCGATAAAAATATCATGGGCTCCCAGCACCTCCGCCCAGCCCAGCGCTATCGACAGAAAGACCGTGTTGCGCGCAGGCACATACGTGATCGGGATACCCTGCGTCTCCTCCTCGGGCACGGCGATTGACATATCCGTGAGGGCTGAGCCGCCGATGCTGTCCAGGTTCAACTTGACAACTTTGTGCTCAACATCACCGAGCGCAAGGGACACTCGCTGGGCCGCGAGCAACTCACCGCGGTGCCGCTGGCCATAGTCAAAACTCAGCGCATAACAGGTGAAGCCCTGCTCACGGGCCATCGCCAACACAGTGGAGGAATCCAGCCCGCCAGAAACCAGAATGACCGCGCGCCTGTGCTCACTCATCACACTCAACGTCCCGGCTCGTCATTCCACAGCAATTTGTGGAGTTGCAGTTGCATTCTCACGGGCAAATTGTCCGCCAGTATCCAGTCCGCCAGTTGTCGGCCCTGCAACTGGCCGAAGCTGGGAGAAAACAGCACATCGGCGACCCGCTCGTGCAAGCGGTACTCATCCAGTTTGAAGCGGGCCCACTCGTAGTCTGCGCGATCGCAGATCACAAACTTGACCTGGTCGTGGGCACGCAGCACAGGGATATTATTGTAGTCATTGCGCTGCATTTCGCCGGAGGCGGGCGTTTTGAGGTCCAGTACGGTGACAACGCGCGGGTCGACACCCTGCGTGGTCATGGCGCCGCCCGTTTCCAGCGAGACTTCATAACCGGCGTCGCACAACATCGACAGCAGCGGCAGGCAGTTGGGTTGCGCCAGTGGCTCACCGCCCGTCACCGTCACATAGCGCGGCGCGTAGGCAGCCACGCGCCGGGCGATCTCCGGTAAGACATACAGTTCACCGCCGTTGAAAGCGTACTCCGTGTCACAGTAAACACAGCGTAACGGACAGCCGGTGAGCCGCACAAAGACAGTGGGCAGGCCGACGGTGCGGGCCTCCCCTTGCAGCGAGTAGAAGATTTCCGTGATGCGCAGTGTCTGCCCTGCCTTCGCGGAGGCAGCCTGGCCAGCATTCGCGGGTGAAGCGTGGCTCACTTGCGACAGCGAACCAGCGGCATTATCAACGGTAGGAGTCGTCACGAGCCCACAGACCTAGTAGTTCTGGGCTATAAAATCCCTGGCCAATTTAACGACGGCGTTGTTGGTGCCCTCGTACTGGGTGATCACGAGATCAAGATACTCTTTGGCCTTCTCGCGATTGCCCTTCAGGAACTGTACTTTACCCAGTTTGTACAGCGCATCCGGTGCCTTGCTGTTGTCCGGATACTGGCTCAACAGCAGCGCAAAAGACTGCCGCGACGCCTCCAGATCCGGTGGATCCAACACCAGGTACAGCTCACCAAGCCAGTAGTGTGCATTGGCGGCGTAGGCCCCGCCGGGGTAACGCTGCAGAAACTGCTGAAATGCCGGAATAGCCTGCGCAAACTGCCGCCCCTGCACCATGGCATAGGCCGCACGGTAAGCGTCAGCCTCGCCTGGCTGCTCTACACCGGGGGTGGAACTGGGTGCTTCGGGAGCACTCGGCATTCCCGCTGCGTCAATCCCCTCCGCGGCTGCAGGAGTGGCAGTCGGGGCAGGACCTGCTGACGTTGCAGGCGCACCACCACTACCGATGCGCTTATCCAGATCCATATACCGCTGCAAACTCTGTTCCTTGAGCGTGCTCAATTCGAACGCCTGCTCCTCCACCTTGCCATTGAGGCGCATGACCTCCTGCTGTAGCTGCTGGATCTGTAGGAACAGATTGCCCATCTCAGAGCCACCCGCCGCACTAGCAGAGACCGGTGCCGCAGCGGTGGTCGGCGCGGGCGCCGGAGAATCTGGCGCAATACCGGAGGTGGCCGCCGGTGCATTGCTGACACCGTAGCTGGTCGCGGGGTACGCCTGCGCTGGCTGGGCACCATAGGGATCGTTGCTGGCAGAGGCGGGAGGTGTGCCGGTGGCAGTGGAAGGGTAACTGACACCGGCCGCCTGCGCCGCCGCGCGCTCCGCTTCCACATCCACGTAGCCCTGCTGGGCATAAGCCATCAAGCACAACGGGCCGGTCACAATGACCAGCCCGCTCGTTACCATCAATTTACGTAGAGATAAAGACATAGCTTACTGGGGCTTCAACTCAACGCGGCGGTTCTCCGCCCAGTTGGCTTCACCGGAGCCGTACGCAACAGGGCGCTCTTCACCGTAGCTGATGGTTTCAATCCGCATGCTGGATATCCCATTGGCCACCATGTAGTCACGCACGGAGTTTGCACGACGCTCACCCAGAGCCATGTTGTACTCGCGGGTACCGCGCTCATCGGTATGGCCTTCGAGGCGAATGTTTTCGGTGTTGCGGTGCAACACAGCAATATGCGCATTGACGGCACTCAGCGCTTGGGGTGTCAGCGTTGAGCTGTCGTATTCAAAGTAGAACACGTTGCCGACTTCTGCTGCGGCCTCTTCCAGTCGAGCCATTTGAGCGGCATCCTCGGCTTGCTGCGCAGAGTGGGCGGCAGCCGCAGCGGCAGCCGCAGCGGCAGCAGCCTCATCCTGTTCTTGCGTATCACTACCAGAACAAGCGACCAACAGGGCTGCAGAGAACAGCAGTGCGACGGTCTTACCAGCGGTAGACAGGTATTTCATAGTCCTTTTTCCTTCCTTACAGTACAGTATTTAGGTTGATATGTGCGGCATTTACGCCACTTTCAGCTACTCTTTGGTCAGCGGCTCAGATAGGGAGACCACGCTGGTTCTCGCACGTCACCCTCGCGGGCCGGCAGCCTGAATTTTGCGTCCCCATCCACAGCGACTGCAGCGAGAATGCCGCGCTCTGCGTATTTGGTGGCGTACAATACCATAGAGCCATTGGGCGCGATACTGGGACTTTCATCCAGCTCGGTCGAAGTCAACGGCGTCAGCCGGTTGGTTACCAGATCCAGCACAGCAATCTGGAAGCGTCCATCCTGCTGGTGCACCATCACCACGCTACGGCCATCCTGGGACACACGCGCCCGCGCATTGTAGTTACCCTCGTGAGTCACACGCTCGGTCTTGCCAGTGCGCAGATCATAACGGTAAATCTGCGGCTTGCCACCCCGGTCAGAGGTGAACAGCAGGGACTGGCCGTCGGGCATCCAGGCGGGCTCGGTATCAATAGCGTAGTGGCGGACAATCTGCGTCAACTGCTTGGTCGCCAGGTCCATCAGGTAGATGTCGGGGTTGCCGTCTTTCGACAGCGTCATCGCCATGGTCTTACCATCGGGGGACCACGCTGGCGCACCGTTCAACCCCTTGAAGTTCGTCAGTTGCTGCCGCCGCCCGGTGGCCAGTTCCTGACGGTAGATAGCGGGCCGGCCGGTCTCAAAGCTGACATAGGCGACCTCCTTGCCATCCGGTGACCACGTTGGCGCCAGCAAAGGCTCCTGCGTTTCGAGCAGCACAATGGGGCGTGCGCCATCGGAATCGGACATTGTCAACCTGGAATAATCCTTGCCGCCGGGGACGCGCGTGACCGAGATGTATAACAGCTTGGTCGCAAAAGCGCCGCGCACACCGGTGAGGTGCTCATAGACCTCGTCGGCCACCCGGTGCGCCAACATTCGCGCTTCGCTGACAGGCCCGGCCTCGTAACCGGAAAACACTTTCCTCTGGCTCGTCACATCAAACAACTCGTAATCGACACGCAGCTGTGGACCGTTCATCGATTCCCGTCCGATCAGCAGGTAGCGGGCGTTGATGGAGCGCCAGTCGCGGTAGAACACCTCCGACTCAGTGCTGGGTCGGCCCAGCATATCCTCCCGGGCAATGGGCAAAAACTGGCCGCTGCGCGCCAGGTCACCATCGATGATCCCGGCCAGATCCTCTGCCGGGAAACCCGTTCCCTGCCGGGCAAAGGGCACAATCGCGATCGGGGTCGCGTCGCGATTGCCCTCTTCGATGACAATCGAGATCTGCGCAGTTGCACCGGTAGCGATCACGACCAGCAGGGTAGCGGCTAGTACTGCAAATAATCGTTTCATCAGTAACGTAAATCCTCTGGTTTGAATATCAAGTGTAGGCGCCTGAATTTCTTCTCAAATTCACCGCTGGGCAGTTTCTGCAGTTCAGGAAATGCCCCGGCTTTGCGCACCGCGTTCTCCGCCGAACTGTCAAATGCGGCATTACCACTGCTTCGAATCACCCTGACACCGACAACTTCGCCGGTGGGTACCAATTGTACCTCCAACTCACACTCCATCCCATTGCGAGCACTGGGAGGACGACTCCAGTAACTTTGTACCGTGCGTTTGATCAGGGCGGCGAAGCTGGCGGACATCTCCTCCGCCGTTGCCGTCACTTCCGCGGAGGCCCTGGCCGCCTCTGTAGTCGGTCGCTGCGGAGCCACGGTAGACAGCTCATCCTGGGCAATCCTGGCGAGCGCGTCGCGACTGCTTTGCTGAGCTGGCGTCGGTTGTGGCGGCTCAGGTTTAACCGGCTCTACCTTCTTCGGTACCGGCTTCGGCGGCTCTGCCTTCTTCGGCTCGGGCTTCGGTGGCTCCGGCTTCGGTGGCTCCGGCTTCGGCGGCTCTACCTTCTTCGGCTCGGGCTTCGGTGGTTCCACCTTCTTCGGCTCCGGCTTGGGCGGCGGTGCTGGCTTCGCGGTTTCCACCTTTGGCTTTAAATCACTGACATCCACCAGACGGGCATTCACCAGATTGGGTAGCGGTTTCACCTTGATGCGTTCACGCTCTTCCATACTGGCAAAATTGGCCGTCAGAAAAAAGACCAACAGGCCGTGAATCAGGAGAGTGGCAAGCGCTGGCCGCACCACGATTCGCGGCATGATCGGCTTGGCATAGATCGACGTATTCACTGGGGGTTTTCAGTCACCAGTCCAACGCTGGGGGCACCCGCCTCCTGCAACGCGACCATCACCGTGACTACTTCGCCGTAGGGTACGGCACGGTCTCCCCATATCAGCACCGGTGTATCCTGCTTACGGCGCATCACTGCAGCCACCCTGTCCTGAATAGTTGCCAGCGATAACACCTGCTCTTCCTGGCCAAGGTTGAGAAACAACTGTCCAGCAGCATCCACGGACACGATCAGCGGTTCACTGTCCTGATCTTCCACCGGATCGGCAGTCGCCTCCGGCAAATCGACCTTTACCCCTTGCATCAACATCGGTGCAGTGACCATAAAAATAATCAACAACACCAACATGACGTCAATGTAGGGCACCACGTTGATGTCCGACATGGGTTTACGCTTGTTGCGGTTCCTGGACACAGCGCCCTACCCCGCCTTCTTCTCGCGCGAACGCACAGTGTAAGCCTGACGGTAGAGAATGCCTGAAAACTCATCGACAAACGTGTCATAACGATTGTTGAGCACTTCGACCTTGGACGCGAAACGGTTGTAGGCCAGTACTGCCGGAATAGCCGCAAACAGACCCATGGCGGTTGCAATCAGCGCCTCGGATATACCCGGCGCTACCGTGGCCAGCGTGGCCTGTGTAGAGTTCGCCAATCCGCGGAATGAGTGCATGATGCCCCACACCGTACCAAACAGGCCGATGTAAGGGCTGGTGGAACCAACGGAGGCCAAAAAAGCCAGGTGGCGCTCCAGTCGCTCCTCCTCACGCATCACCGCGACCCGCATCGACCGGCGCGCCCCCTCGATCATAGCCTCAGAATCCATGCCGGACTGCTGGGCCAGCCGCGAAAACTCCTTGAACCCCGCACGAAATATACTTTCCATACCGAGGATGGCGTAGCCATCAGCCGCTCTCTCATTACCCTCGCGATAGAGTTGTGAGAGGTCTACACCGGACCAGAAGCGCTCCTCGAAGCGATACATCTCATCATTGGCATCGCGAAAATAAACGTAGCGATTGACGATCATGTACCACGACACCACGGATGCCAGCAGCAAAGTGGCCATTACGAACTGCACTGTGAACGAGGCATTCCATACCAGGTCCAGCAAACTCAATTGTTCTTCCAACGCCCGTCCCTCTCAGACTTATGCTTCTACGTGTTGCGTTAATCGCAGGCGCGCCGCCATGTCCGGCGGTAAGCGATGCGGCTTGACTTCGACCCGGTCGACACAGGCGACCGTCACCTCGCCCCGTGCCAGTAGTGCCTCACCACAACAGATACTCTGGTGAAACACGATAACAGCCCCCCTTACTTGCGCGACGCTGGCGGTGACTTCCAACTCATCGTCCAGCCGCGCGGGGAGCATATAGGTAACCGCCACATCCCGCACCACAAACATCAGGTTGGAACTGAAAATGTAGTTTTTACCATAACCGAGTGAGCGCATGAATTCGGTGCGCGCCCGCTCCATGAACTTCAGATAGTTGACGTAATATACAATTCCACCGGCATCTGTGTCCTCAATGTAGACACGCAACTTGTGTGAAAATTCCGTGGCACTCACGGGGATTTATCACCTTGTTCCAAGTCCAGTGTCAGGTTGACATTCGCGTGCGCGCCAGCGTTGGCACCTGAAGGGGCGGGCAAGCCGAAGTGCAGATAGGCTCCGCGCGTCGCCATGCGACCGCGGGGCGTGCGCAGGATGTAGCCCTGCTGGATCAGGTAGGGCTCCAGTACATCCTCTATCGTGCCTCGCTCCTCGGAGATTGCCGCCGCGAGGCTCTCCACGCCCACCGGGCCGCCATCGAACTTTTCGATCAACGCCAGCAGCAGCCTGCGATCAAGGTGATCGAAACCCTTCTGGTCGACGCTGAGCATATCCAGCGCGCGGTCGGCGACCTGATCCGTAATGTGGCCGTCCGCCTTGACCTCGGCATAGTCGCGCACGCGCCGCAGCAACCGGTTGGCTATACGCGGCGTGCCTCGGGCGCGGCGTGCAATCTCTACTGCGCCCTTGGCATCAATGCCGATCTGCAATATATGCGCCGAGCGCTCCACGATGTGTGCGAGATCTGCCACCTCATAGAACTCGAGCCGCTGCACAATGCCAAAACGATCGCGAAGCGGCGACGTCAGCAGCCCAGCGCGCGTGGTGGCGCCGACCAGCGTAAACGGCGGCAGGTCGAGCTTGATCGAGCGCGCAGCCGGACCCTCTCCGATCATAATATCGAGCTGATAGTCCTCCATCGCCGGATACAGAATCTCTTCCACGAACGGGCTCAGGCGGTGGATCTCGTCGATAAACAACACATCGCCGGGCTCGAGATTGGTCATCAGCGCGGCGATATCCCCCGCCTTTTCCAGCACCGGGCCCGATGTTGTCTTCAGTGACACGCCCAATTCATGGGCAATAATACTGGCCAGCGTCGTCTTACCGAGGCCAGGCGGGCCAAAAATCAGGGTGTGGTCCAGCGGTTCTCCGCGTGCTTTGGCAGCCTGCAGAAAAATCGTCATCTGCTCCTTCACTACCTGCTGGCCGACATACTCATCCAGCGTCTTCGGGCGTATGGCCCTGTCCACGACGTCCTCTCGAGGGTCACTGGCCTGCGGCGCGATCAGGCGGTCCGTTTCAATCATGAGTTCACCCTCATGCTCTTATCGTGGATTTCAGCGCACGGCGAATCAGCTCTTCACTTTCCACCACGCTGTCGTCGTTAACAGCCGCCACCATGCGACTCGCCTCCTGCGGCTTATAGCCCAATGTGATCAGTGCCCCCTCAGCGTCCGATACTATATCCGTCAATGGCACGCGCACAGCCCCGGAATCGGCATCGCCGCCCGCAGCATCTGTGCGCACCAACCAATCCTTGAGTTTGTCGCGCATCTCCACCAGCAGTCGCTCTGCTATCTTCTTGCCGACACCGGGCAACGCTACCAGCCCCGAGATATCGTCGCGTTGCACACAGCGCGCAAAACTCTGCGCATCCATTCCCGAGAGAATCGTCAGTGCCAGTTTCGGCCCTACTCCACTAACTTTAATCAGCTGGCGAAACAGGCTGCGATCACCCTCTTCGGCAAAGCCGTACAACAGCTGCGCATCCTCACGCACCACAAAATGCGTTACCAGAGACACCTCCGAGCCCAGCGCGGGCAACTGGAACAGTGTCGTCATCGGAACGTGCAACTCATAGCCCACCCCGCCCACCTCAACCAGGATAAGGGGAGCTTGCTTGTGTATGAGAATGCCTCGAATTCTACCAATCATCTGGAATGCGCCCTGTCAGCGAATGCGGCGCCGACGCACTGCGGTGGCACCGGCGATATTGATCATACTGTGTTGTGTGTGTGCATGACACAATGCCGCCGCCAGTGCATCTGCCGCATCTTCCTGCGGCGCAGCGGGCAAGCGCAGCAACACCTTGACCATGTGCTGCACCTGCAGTTTGTCCGCGGCCCCGGTTCCCACTACTGACTGCTTGATCTGCCGCGCCGAGTACTCCGCTACCGGCATCCCCTGCACGGCACAGGCCACAATCGCCGCACCCCGCGCCTGCCCCAGCTTCAAGGCCGAGCCGGCACTTTTGGCCATGAACACCTGCTCGATCGCCAGTTCCTGTGGGCAGTGCTGGCCGATCAACTCGGTCACACTGTCGAAAATGATCCGCAGGCGCGTCGGCAACTCACCCGCGGGCAGGCGAATCACACCACTGGTGACATACTCGCTGCGCCCGGACACATAGCTGATGATGCCAAAGCCTGTTTTCTGTGATCCGGGATCTATCCCCAGGATTAGCGACATACCCATTTCCGCCGACTGCGTCAGGTTTCCATTATGTACAAATTTACAGTGTTGGTCTGTAGCTGCAAGGCAGCATTAATGCAGACATCACAGAAAATAACACTGCGGCAGAGGTCAACTTGCCATCAATGGGTGCATCACGGGTTGCTTAGAGACAGGAGGTTATTCTGAGAGGCAGCGCAGGGGTTGGGTGGCTTGGAGCGGGGTTGACGGGTTTGGGCGGCGGACTGCAATTCGCCCGCTTCCCCGATACTTGCGGACGAATTGCAGTCCGCCACCCAAACCTTGTATCCGGTGCCTCGAACAGGGCACCCATGCCATCAACTGCCGGGGTGGACGCTCTGGCCGAAACCCTTTAAACGGGTCGGCGCCTGGGCGGGCTACTCGGCTTTCTCACCCGCCTCACGAGTTTGGCGCAGCCGAATATTCAGCTCCTTTAACTGCTCGGCACCCACATCTCCGGGCGCATCGGTCATCACGCAGGCCGCACTCTGCGTTTTCGGAAACGCAATCACGTCGCGAATGGATGTTGCGCCGGTCATCAACATCACCAGGCGGTCCAGCCCAAACGCCAGTCCTCCGTGCGGAGGCGCGCCGTACTGCAGGGCGTTAAGCAGGAAACCAAATTTCTCTTCTGCCTCTGCCTCGTCGATATCCAGGATACGAAACACGGCCTCCTGCATGTCGCGCTGGTGGATACGGATGCTGCCGCCGCCCAGTTCAGTGCCATTCAGAACCATGTCGTAAGCGCGAGAGAGCGCATCGCCAGGGTTAGCCGCCAGTTGCGCGGCGTCGCAGGAGGGTGCGGTAAAGGGGTGGTGCAGCGGCGTCCAGCCACCCGTGGCGTCTTCTTCAAACATTGGGAAATCCACTACCCACAGTGGAGCCCAACCGTCTGCTACCAGGCCCTGGTCCTGCCCCACCTTGATGCGCAGGGCTCCGAGTGCCTCATTGACCACGCGCGCGCGGTCAGCGCCGAAGAAGATAATATCGCCATTGGCAGCGCCAAGCCGTGTCATCATCTGCGCGACAACGTCCTCGGGCATGAACTTCAGGATCGGGGACTGCAAGCCCTCCACGCCCGCATCGATATCATTTACCTTGATCCAGGCCAGGCCGCGTGCGCCGTAAATCGACACGTATTTGGTGTAATCGTCTATTTCCTTGCGACTGATAGAGGCTCCCCCAGGGACTTTTAACGCCGCCACCCGGCCGGCCGGATCATCCGCCGGCCCGCGAAAGACCTTGAAATCGACCTGTTGCATCAGGTCGTCGACACTGACCAGTTCCAGCGGTATGCGAAGGTCGGGTTTATCGGAGCCGTAACGCTCCATCGCGTCGGCATACGTCATATGCGGGAACGCGGGGAGATCGACATCCAGCACGGTTTTGAACAAACCGCAGATCATGCGCTCAGTGATCGCCATGATCTCCTGTTCGTCGAGGAATGCTGTCTCGATGTCGATCTGCGTGAACTCTGGCTGGCGATCCGCGCGCAAGTCCTCATCGCGGAAGCACTTGGCAATCTGGTAGTAGCGATCGAAACCGGACACCATCAACAGCTGCTTAAAGAGCTGCGGCGACTGCGGCAGGGCGAAAAACTTTCCCGGATGTGTGCGGCTGGGCACCAGGTAATCTCGCGCCCCTTCCGGCGTCGCCCTGGTGAGGATGGGCGTTTCAATATCCAGGAAGCCCTCGCCATCGAGAAAGCTGCGCACTGCACTGGTGATTTTTGAGCGCAGAATCAAGCGATCCTGCATTTCCCGGCGCCGCAAATCCATGTACCGGTACTGTAGGCGCACATCCTCGCCGACGTTGGTGTACTCATCCAACTGGAACGGGGGTGTTGCGGCCGCATTCAGGATTTCCAGCTCTTTGCCCAGCACTTCGATGTGACCGGTTTCCATCGCCGGATTCACGGTGGCGTCGGAGCGCGCACGCACGCGGCCGGTCACCCTGAGCACATACTCGCTGCGCACGCTATCCGCCCGTCGAAAGTGTTCCTGCGTATCCGGGTCAAACACCACCTGCACAATGCCCCTGCGATCCCGCACATCGAGGAAAATGACACCACCGTGGTCGCGCCGACGATCCACCCACCCGCAAAGGGTGACCGTTTCGTCAATATCAGCTGTACTCAGGGCGCCACAATAATGACTGCGCATAGTCTCGATTCCATTTTGGATGGGCAGGCCCTATCAGGGCCAGGGATTAGGCTGTCTTGCTGCTATCGCCTGGTTTGCTCTTACCGGGTGTGCTCTCGCTCGATTTACTGTCGCCAGAACCGGAGGAGGAAGAACTGCTTCCGGCGCCCTCACTGCCGCCGACGAGGTTCTTTTTGTTTCCTGTTTTAAAGTCCGTCTCATACCAGCCACTGCCCTTCAGCCGAAAAGCGGCGGCAGAGATTTTTTTCTTCAGGGCGGGCTTCCCGCAGCGGGGACACTCCAATAACGGAGCGTCGCTTATTTTCTGCAGGGCCTCCAATTGCTCATGACAAGCCTCGCATTGGTACTCATAAATCGGCATGGCATTTTCCTACCTGCGGTGAATTCGCAAACTTGAGTCAGAAATCGAGGCGCGAATTTTAACCTAAGCGAGCGTGTAGGCCAAGCGTACAGGGGGTAGAATCGAAGAGCAGACAATCCCGGCACCGGCAGGCGCTGGAGGCGGGAATACTGCGGTCAGCTTGCCTCGGCAAGCTGACCGACGGCATTACTCAGGAGGCAGCGAATTCCTTCAGCTTTTTCAGCGGACGGATTTTAACAGCAGTACTGGCTGGCTTGGCCTTGAACATGGTCTCTTCTCCAGTAAATGGATTGATTCCCTTGCGTGCCTTGCGAGCCGGCTTGCTGACAGTGGTGATTTTCAACATGCCAGGCATGGTGAACTCACCCACGGAGCGCTTCTTGATGCTGCGCTGAACCAGCGTATCGTATTCGTCCATCACCGCACTGACCTGCTTCTTGGTCAGGCCGGTGCTTTCAGCCAGGCTGGCAACGATCTGGCTCTTGGTCATTTTTGTCTGGAGCGCTGTGACTTTTTTCGCCGGTGCTGCTTTCGCTACGGCTTTTTTTGCTGTCGCTTTCGGAGCTTTTTTAGCTGCTTTTTTAATCGCCATTTTATTTTCAACCTTCCCTAAATGTTTGAAGTGAGACCCTCTGCAAGCCCAAACCGGGTGGTTCCCAAACCGATAAAAACACCCTGCCATAAGCCGCAGGAGAATGTATAAATCAGGAAACGCTGTAATACAAGTGTTTTCTGCGTTTGCGCCAAAAAAACCCTATATTACTAGTCTCAGACTCTCCTACCCGGGCAGACGGCATGACAGGACCAGCGCTCTCTGCTGCGGAGAAATGATCACTCGCCACTGATGCTCAATACGCGAGTCAGCGCTGTACGCTCAAGTTATTCACACGTAAACTAGGCGCCCACTCAACACCCAAGTCGCCGGAAGAATTCATGCGTACCAGTCAATTCCTGATCGCCACCCAGAAAGAAACACCCGCAGATGCTGAGGTCATCAGCCACCAGTTGATGCTGCGCGCCGGATTGATTCGCAAACTGGCCGCCGGGCTGTACACCTGGTTGCCGCTGGGACTGCGTGTGTTGCGCAAGGTGGAGGCCGTAGTTCGCGAGGAAATGGAGGCCTGCGGTGCCCAGGAAGTCAGTATGCCCGTGGTACAACCAGCAGAACTCTGGCAGGAATCAGGCCGCTGGGAACAGTACGGCCCCGAATTACTGCGCATTCAGGACCGACACCAACGCGATTTTTGCCTCGGCCCCACACACGAGGAAGTCATCACCAGCCTGGTCCGCGACGAGATCAAGAGCTATAAACAGCTGCCGCTGAATCTCTACCAGATCCAGACCAAGGTGCGCGATGAAATCCGCCCCCGCTTCGGCATCATGCGCTCCCGCGAGTTTCTAATGAAGGACGCCTACTCGTTTCACGCCGACCAGGCATCGCTGGAAGACACTTATCAGGTCATGTTTGAGGCCTATTCCGCCATCTTCAGCCGTCTGGGACTGGAGTTTCGGCCGGTGATTGCCGATACCGGCAGCATCGGTGGCAATGCGTCCCATGAGTTTCACGTGCTGGCGGGTTCAGGAGAGGACGCAATTGCCTTCAGCGACAGCGGCGATTACGCGGCCAACGTGGAGATGGCCGAGGCGGTTGCGCCCGCCACGCCGCGCAGCGCACCCGCAGCAGCTCTGCAAAAGGTCGCAACACCCGGCGTCCGCACGATTGAGGACCTGGCCAGCTTTCTCTCTATCGAGCCAGCTGCCAGCGTCAAAACACTTGTCGTTGCAGGCGAGGAAGAGGGAACTCTGGTCGCACTGGTCCTGCGCGGCGATCACCAGTTGAACGCGATCAAAGCAGAAAAGTTGCCGGGGGTGGCTGCGCCCCTGCAAATGGCCAGTGAAGACCAGGTGCGCGCCGCCTGCAACGCGGGTTTCGGCTCACTGGGACCCGTGGGCCTGTCGATTCCGATCATGGTCGATCACAGCGCCGCACAACTGTCAGACTTCACCTGCGGCGCGAACGAAGATGACCACCACCTCACCGGCGTCAACTGGGTACGGGACTGCGCCCTTGGCGAGGTTGCCGACCTGCGCGATGTGATTGCCGGCGACCCCAGCCCTGACGGTAACGGCCGACTGCAAATCACTCGCGGTATTGAGGTGGGGCATATTTTCCAGTTGGGCACCAAATACAGTGAGGCCATGAATGCCAGGGTGCTAAATGAGGACGGTAAAAATATCACCGTCACAATGGGTTGCTACGGCATCGGAGTGAGCCGCGTCGTCGCTGCGGCTATCGAGCAGAATCATGACGACAGTGGCATCATCTGGCCGCACGCAATGGCTCCCTTTCAACTGGCCATCATACCGCTGAATATGCACAAATCAGAAGCCGTGGCCCGGTGCGCAGAGGATCTCTACCAGCAACTGCGGTCAGCGGGCGTGGACGTACTGATGGATGATCGCAATGAGCGGCCTGGCGTCAAGTTCGCGGATATGGAGCTGATCGGCATCCCCCACCGTCTTGTCATCGGCGATCGCGCGCTGGCCGACGGCAATATCGAGTATAAAAGTCGTCGTGGCGAGGAATCGCAGCTCATTCCACAGGCCGATATCCTGGCTTTCCTGCAAACCGCACTGAATTAGCCCTCGCATTCACGCCAGATTACAGCCCGGCAAGTGAGAGCGCACTTGCCGGCGCTAGCGATAGCTGCCCGGAGACTGGCCAGTCCATTTCTTGAAAGATCGATGAAAGGCGCTCGGGTCGGAAAAGCCGACCTGTTCCGCCACTTCACTTACCGTCAGCCCCTCGCGACTAAGCATGGAGATCGCCCTGTCACGGCGGGCATTGTCCTTGATACGCTGGTAGGACGTACCCTCTTTTTCCAGCCGCCGCCGCAGAGTGCGCGCTGACATATTGAGCAAGCTGGTCAGCGCTTCGAAGCTGGGCATTTCCTGTCTAAAGTCATCACCAAGGATCTGCCGAATTCGATGCGTGATACTGAGCGTACTGGCCTGAGGCTGGATAACAATATAGTACGGCGCCAGCTTGAGAAACTCGGTGAGATCTTCCTCATCGCGCACCAGTTCAGATTCCAGGTGCCGGGCACTGAAAGTCACCGAGTTCACCGGCTGGTCGAACTCGACAGGGCACGGGAAAAAGTGGCGAATACCGGCGAGGAAGCGCGGCTGGGGGCCGGCGCAGCGCGCGCTGTTCACGTCGATATGCTGGTCGATCAGCCAGCCACTGAACCGCATCCACATGGCAAGATTACACAGCACGCTGTGCTGGAACTCACGCGCGTCATCGCCGCAGAAGTAGGTCAGCGTCGCTTCCTTTTGCTCCTCGTCGAGGATCAGTTGGTTGACGATTTCTGCGCCATGACGCACACGACAAACCTGGTTGAACTCAATGCCACGGTGCATGGCGGCGGCCAGCGTTGAACTGTTGATCATGCTGAGTGCTATCAGTCGCGTGGTGCCGACTGGCGTACGCACGTCAGGCATCACGCCCCCGGACTCGTCACCGAGCTCGCGAATCAGCTCCAGGCACAACCTCGAGTATTGCTCACGCGAGACAAATGCCGTCTGGGAGTCCTGACGCAGCGGGTCAAACGGGAACCTGGCGGCGCGCAGTATGGCTTCCAGATCCCGGTTATAGGCACGCGCCTGAGCCAACAGTGCTTTGGTAAACTCCATAGGCACTGGCTCGTTATACAACGCTGGATTAATGGCCTCTTTCGACACGCGAAAATACTCTCCTGACAGGCGGTACAGCATAACGCATCCCTGCCGCCGGGGTGAACTGCGGGGCGCCCGGCTCAATTAGTTGGACTGGGGATTTGACAACGCTGTGGCGCCTGATCACTATGTAGGGAGAACGCTAACCATAAATAGCACACTTTCCAATGACAGACATAAATCAACTCAGCAAGTGGAACAGGGATATTTCCCGGGCAATTGCGGCGTTGGGTACTGATCAGTTTTTCCCCACGCTGATCGAGGCCATCAATGGCCAGGTGAGGATCGACTATCCCCAGGTCTGGCTATACCACAGAGATCTGCCGCCACAAATACTGTATCACGGCATTCCCGAACATGCCGTGGCCAGCCAGATTGATCAGTATCTGGAAGGTCCCTACCGCGAGGACCCGTTTTATCAAACCTCCATGCATCAGCCACGCTCCAAAATTTACCGACTGTCGCGCGTCACGATGGGCAAGTTACAGGAATCCGATTACTACCGGAACTACTACGCCGACACTGGCACCTGTGACGAAGCGGTATACTTGGCCAAACTGCAGGCTGGCAATGTCATCAATCTGAGCATGATGCGACTGGCGAGCCGCTCTCCATTCACGGATGAAGAGTACGAGTCCCTGTACCTGTTGGCCGAACCGGTCTCGGAATTACTCAAGACCCACACGGAGCACAACGACTTTGCCGCCACACACCTTATTCAGCCTGGCATCAATCACCAGATTGATCTTGCATTTCGAACATTTGGCGCTTCCCTGTTGTCTCCCCGGGAAAAAGACGTTCTCGAACTCATGTTGCGCGGCTATGGTACGCACATTTCAGCAGAACGCCTGGATATAGCAGTGGAAACAGTGCGCCGGCATCGCAAGAGTATCTATCGCAAGCTGGATGTGAGCTCACAAACCGATTTGTTTTCACTGTTTTTGAACGCGATGTCCTGTATGGGAGAGGCGGCCGGAGAAGATCCCCTCAGTATCTATATGTCGCCTCCGGGGCCATAGATTTGGGCCGAATCGACGCACCTGCAGGACGCGGAGAGTGAGAAATACCAGGGGCAATCACGATGCCCGATCGTCCCGCGATAGCCTGCCCCATGTAGGGTATTGAGCGGCCTCGTCTAACCATGGATAGTGCGTACTTACCAATGACTGTACGGTGGATGCATGTCGCTTGAAGCCGATTGGTTCCTGCGGGCTCACCCTGAAATAACGACCATAGAAGCGCTGCTCCCCGATTGCAATGGGGTCATGCGGGGCAAATGGGTCCCCCGCCACAAACTCAGCACCATCTTTGACGGCGAACTCAAACTTCCGAAGACGGCACTCAGCCTCGATATCTGGGGTCGCGACGTGGAACAGCTGGTTTTTGCCAGTGGCGATGCCGACGGCATCTGCCGACCAGTGGAAGGTTCCCTATTGCCAACGCCCTGGTCCGCCGACGGCAGCCACGGGCAGGTTATGCTCTCCATGTTTGACGCCGACGGCACTCCTTATGCGGGCGATCCGCGTCAGGTTCTGAAACAGGTGCTCACACGGTTTCACAAATCAGGCTGGCGGCCGGTGGTGGCCGCCGAGCTCGAGTTCAGCCTGGTCGAGTGGGATTCCTCCGTTCCGCTGCACACCTGCCCCTCGCCCGTTGGCGGCTCTCCCATCGGCGGCAATACCTATGGGCTGGACGTGCTTAACCATCACCAGGCCATGCTGGAAGATCTGCGTCTGGCGTGCGAGGTACAGGACATACCGTTCGACGGCGTGGCCAAGGAATCCGCGCCGTCACAGTATGAGATCAATATGCAGCATGTGGACAACCCGGTATTGGCGGCCAAACAGATCCTGATGATGAAGCGGCTGGTCAAAGGGGTTGCCGCCAAGCACAACCTGATCGCCAGTTTCATGCCCAAACCGTTTGAGACGGAATCGGGCAACGGCATGCACGTACACTGCAGCATGCTGGATGAGTCAGGGGCGAACGTGTTTGACGACGGCACCGAGAAGGGCTCACCACTATTGCTCAATGCCATCGGCGGTTGCCTGGCAAACATGGCCGACTCCGTAGCCATCTTCTGTCCAAGTTACAACGGCTATCGGCGCTTTCAGCCGGGGTGCCACGCCCCTACTTATCCTAGCTGGGGTTACGAGAATCGGACCGTGGCTGTGCGCGTACCCGCCGGCAATCACACGGCCCGACGGCTGGAGCACCGGGTGGCCGGTGCCGATGCAAATCCCTACCTGCTGTTTGCGGTGCTGCTGTCCGCCATACTGGACGGTATCGAGCAGAATCTCTCTCCCGGCGACCCAACGACCGGCGACGGGTACGCCCAGGAGAAAGACAAATTGCCGGTGTACATGCCAGATGCAGTAAAACTGTTCAGCGAGTCGGACTTCATCCACCACAGCCTCGGCACCGAACTACAACGCATCTACACGCTGACCAAGCAGCAGGAAGTGGAGGAGTTCCGCAAGCGTATCACCCTGCTCGAGTACCAGTCCTACCTCGAAAAGCTCTAGCGCCGACGGCGCCGCCGGGGGCTGCCCCGACCGGGAACTTCCATCGCAACACAGCTGTCCAAGCAACGCGGTTGCGACTGCCCGAACCGTTAAAATCAAGCGGCAGTTAAGCTGGGTGAATCGACGATTCGTGGTACCCTAGAGCCTGCCGCCACGGCCGTTATCAAGTGTGCGGAATGACATTAACTAACTGAAAACCAAAGATTATCAAGAATTCAGGTTATACGAGACTCGACACCCCTTATGACAACTAGCAGAAACAAGCCCCCCTTGAACATGGTCAACGTTATCATCTTCGCCGGCCTACCCGTCGCGGCCCTGATACTCGTGCCCCTGTGGGGCGTCTATCACGGCTTCGACAGCTTTCAGTGGCTGTGGGCACTGGCATTCCTCTACCTGAATGGCCTGTCGATCACCGGCGGCTACCACCGGCTCTGGTCACACAAAGCTTATGAGGCGAGTCCGGCGCTGAAGTGGTTTTTCGCACTCTGGGGAGCAGGAGCGCTTCAGAACAGTATTTTGATCTGGGCCTCGGATCACCGCCGGCACCACCGCCATGTGGATGACAATGAGCTGGACCCCTATTCCGCCGGGCGTGGCCTCTGGTTCAGCCACATGGGCTGGATGCTGCGCACATACAAGAGCAACGATCAGGATTTCAGCAACGCACCTGATTTGCTCCGCGACCCTGTGGTGGTGTGGCAGGACAAGCACTATGTCGCACTGACGCTACTGATGAACCTTGGCCTGCCGCTGATGCTGGGCATCTGGCACGGTGACATCATAGGCACGGTACTGCTGGTTGGGCTGTTGCGGCTGGTGGTGAACCACCATGTCACCTTCTTCATCAATTCTCTTGCGCACTTCTGGGGCAGCCGACCGTACACAGAGACCAACAGCGCCCGGGACAACGGCTTTCTTGCCTTTCTCACCTACGGCGAGGGCTACCACAACTACCACCACATATTCCAGGCGGACTATCGCAATGGCATTCGCTGGTGGCAGTGGGATCCCACCAAATGGATGATTGCGCTGTGCAGCCATGTAGGCCTGGCCCGGAACCTGAACCGGGTCCCCGATTTCAAGATCCAGCGCGCGATACTCGACACCGCGTTCCAGCGCGCCAGAAACAAGCTGGAGCACGCCCAGAACAGCGAATCCCTGCTAGAAATGCTGGAGCGTGAATATCAGCTGTTCACGGAGTCGGTCAACCAGTGGACTGCGCTACAGGCGGAACGCTATGAGCGTACCAAAGAACAACTGACGGGAGCGCTTGAAGAGCGCAAGCACCAACTGCAGCAGAAATGGGAAAATGCGGCACTGCATACCAAGTTGAAAACGCTGGAGTATTCTCTCAAAATGCAACGCAAGCGCCTGGGTCTTTTAATGGAACAGGTTCAATTCCAGCAGGCCCGGTTGGCTTAAGCACTCTGTCTCGGAGATAGCACCATGAGTAATTCTGTTTACACCTACAGCTGCCAAACGCCGTCCGGCGAGAACAAGTCACTGAAGGACTACGAGGGCAAGGTGCTGCTGGTGGTCAACACTGCGTCCAAATGCGGGTTCACGCCACAATTTGCCGGGCTTGAAGAGATGTACGAGAAGTACAAGGACAAAGGCCTGGTGATCCTGGGCTTTCCCTGCAACCAGTTCGGCAAGCAGGATCCGGGCAGCAACGACCAGATCATGGAGTTCTGCCAGCTGAACTATGGCGTCAGCTTCCCCATGTTTGGCAAGATTGAAGTGAATGGCGCCAATGCCGATCCGCTGTTCAAGCACCTGAAGAAAGCAGCTCCGGGCGCATTGGGCACCGAGGGTATCAAATGGAATTTCACCAAATTCCTGATTGATCGCTCGGGCACCGTGATCAAACGGTACGCGCCGAAGGACACACCCAAAGCTATCGCCAAGGATATAGAAAAGCTGCTTGGCTGAAAGGCCTAGTGCTCCCGCGTGGCCCGGAATTCGAGCTCGGGCCAACGCTCCTCCATCAGTGACAGATTGACCCTGGTCGGGGCCAGATACGTGAGGTAACCACCGCCGTCGATTGACAGATGCTCAGCGGCCTTTTTGCGAAATTCCTCCAGTTTGCGCTTGTCATCACAGCTAATCCAGCGCGCCGTATACACACTCACCGGCTCGTAACGGGCCTCCACCTTGTACTCGTCCTTGAGCCGGTAAGCCACGACATCAAATTGCAACGGCCCCACGGCACCCACGATAAGGTCCGTGGAGTTGAGTGGCGAGAAGACCTGCGTTGAGCCCTCCTCTGACAGCTGCTGCAGACCGCGCTGCAACTGCTTTGACTTCATTGGGTCTGTCAGGCGGATACGCCGGAACAACTCCGGCGCGAAATGCGGGATACCGGTGTACTGGAGCGTCTCACCTTCTGTAAACGTATCTCCGATCTGGATAGTGCCGTGATTGTGCAGGCCGATGATGTCACCTGACACAGCCTCCTCTACCAATACTCGCTCACCGGCATGAAAAGTCACTGCATCTGCGATTTTCACATCCTTGCCGATGCGCACGTGCTTCATCTTCATGCCTTTGAGATAGCGCCCTGAGCATACTCTCATGAAAGCGATACGGTCGCGGTGACGAGGGTCCATATTGGCCTGTATTTTGAAAACAAAACCGCTGAAACTGTCTTCCAAGGCACCTACCGTCCGGTCAGTAGCGTCCCGATCCAACGGCGCTGGCGCCCAGCGCACGAAATCATCCAGCATTTCGCGTACGCCGAAATTCCCCAGTGCGGTTCCAAAAAACACGGGGCTCAACCTGCCTGCGAGGAATGACTCCAACTCAAACTCATGGCTGGCGCCGCGCACCAGCTCAATTTCCTCACAAAAACTCTCGTACTCATCACCAAGCAACGCCCGCGCCTCAGCTGTGTCCAAACCCTGTATGCGTACATCGGGGGGCAACACACTGCCCTTGCCTGGTGTGTACTGATGTATGGTGTCGGTATAGAGATTGTAGACACCTTTGAATTCATGCCCCATTCCTATGGGCCAATTGACAGGCGCACCCTGAATCTGCAACACACTTTCAATCTCATCCAGCAGTTCGATAGGGTCCCGTATATCGCGGTCCATCTTGTTTACAAAGCTGAATATTGGCGTGTCCCTGAGCCGGCAGACATTCATTAGCTTGATCGTGCGATCCTCAACCCCTTTTGCGCCATCGATGACCATCAGCGCGGAATCGACTGCCGTGAGTGTCCTGTAGGTATCCTCGGAAAAATCCTCGTGTCCAGGCGTGTCCAGCAGGTTTACAGTGCGCTCGCGATAGGGGAACTGCATCACCGACGAGGTCACGGAAATACCCCGCTCCTGCTCCATGCTCATCCAATCGGAGGTCGCATGGGGGCCCTTCTTGCCTTTGACGCTCCCGGCTACCTGGATAGCGTTGCCTAGCAACAGTAGTTTTTCCGTAATCGTTGTTTTACCCGCATCGGGGTGCGAGATGATAGCGAAGGTTCTTCTACTACCGATCTCTGAGGACAATTTAGTATCTGCCACCTACTCAACCTCTTGTGTAGCGGAATTTACACACATCAAAATAGTGTCCCATAAAAAACCCCGTAGCTCGATGAACTACGGGGTTGGTAATT
>CAXBLZ010000065.1:0-23556 GCA_963976735.1 uncultured Halioglobus sp. | reverse complement strand
CTGGTGGACGCGCTGAACTCCACGGCGGGTGCAGCGGGCAACTCGGTATACGCCAAGGCCATTCGCCGCATTCGCGACGATGTCACCACAGGTACCACGCTGTATAACTCCATCAAGGTGACCGGCCTGTTCCCCAATATGCTGTTGCAAATGGTGTCCATCGGCGAGGAGTCCGGTGCGCTGGATGAGATGCTCGACAAAGTCGCAACGCACTACGAGGAAGCCGTGGACAATGCGGTGGACAGCCTCAGCTCGCTGATGGAACCGCTGATCATGTCCATCCTCGGGGTACTGGTCGGCGGCCTGATGATCGCCATGTACCTGCCCATCTTCATGCTGGGATCGGTGATCTAGACTCTCACTTTTCAAGGGCCGTTCACTCATGCCAGAGACAATCGTGCCAATGGGCCTGCTATGCACCGGCCTGTTGTGCCTGGGTTTGCTGGTGGGCAGCTTCCTCAATGTCGTCATCTACCGCCTGCCGGTGATGATGGAGGTGCGGTGGCGCCGCGACTGCTGTGAACTGCTCGAGCTTGAGCCGGAGAAACAGGAGGCGCCGCTCAATCTGGCCACGCCCAACTCCCACTGCCCACACTGCAAGACACCCATCAAGGCCTGGCAGAATATTCCCGTACTGAGCTACCTGATGCTGGGTGGGAAGTGCGGCCATTGTGCCGCACCGATCTCTGTGCGTTACCCCATCGTGGAAATGGTCACCGGATTGATGACGCTGGCGCTGGCCTGGTTTTTCAGTTTTTCCCCTGCGCTGCTGGGCGCGATACTGCTGACATGGGCATTGATCACACTGACCCTGATCGATGTCGATCACCAACTGTTGCCGGATGACATCACGCTGCCACTGATGTGGCTGGGCCTCCTGTTCAACGTGCAGGAAACCTACGTCAGCCTGCAGGACGCAGTGATTGGCGCAATGGCCGGGTACCTGATCCTGTGGACGATCTACCAGCTATTCAAACTGCTGACCGGCAAGGAGGGTATGGGTTATGGCGATTTCAAACTACTCGCTGCGCTCGGTGCCTGGGTCGGCTGGCAGATGCTGCCGGAGATCATTCTGCTGTCGTCTCTGGTGGGCGCGATATGTGGCATCGCACTGATGCTGGTCAAACGGCGCGGCAAGGAGATTCCTATTCCGTTCGGCCCCTATCTGGCGGTCGCGGGCTGGCTCGCGTTCCTGCTGGGAGACGGCAGTTACGGCTCCGTATTCGCGCAGCTGGGGATTCACCTGATATGACACTGGTGGTAGGCATCACGGGCGGCATCAGCAGCGGCAAGTCGGCGGTGACACAGCGACTTGCACAGCACGGTATCACGGTGGTCGATGCGGATGTTGTCGCCCGCATCGTAGTCGAACCCGGCAGGCCCGCATTGACCGCCATTGCGGAGCATTTTGGCGCCAACATCCTGCAGGACGACGGCACGCTGGATCGCGCGGCGCTGCGCAGCCGGGTTTTCTCGGATGAATCCGAACGCCGCTGGCTGGAGCAGCTGACGCACCCGTTGATCGGCCAGGAAATCGTCGACCAGCTCGGCGCCTCCCGCAGCCCCTACACGGTACTGAGCTCACCCCTGTTGCTGGATACCAGCCAGAAAGCACTGGTGGACTGCGTGGTCGTGGTGGATGCGCCCGAGGCACTGCAGTTGCAGCGCACAATACAGCGTGACAGCAATGACGAGGCCCAGGTAAAACGGATCATGGCCGCGCAACTGGCACGGGATGAGCGACTGGCGCTGGCGGACATTGTAATCGACAACAGCGGCACGCTGGATGACCTGAACCAGCAGGTGGATGAGTTGCATAAGGAGTTTTTGCTGCGCGCAGAGAGCAGCCGCCGTTAGGCCTGTTATCAGGCGCTTGCTCGTTCAGGGCGCGAGCAGCGTATTGACCGCCTCGACAATCGGCGCATTCGCGGCGGGAAAAGCGTAGCGGTAAAGGTCTGCCGCCGCCACCCAGTTCATCGGCTGGTTCTCCATCGGCCGCGCCTCACCGCTGAATTCCCAGACCACATGCACATCCAGCAGCACCGCTTTATCCCCGTAATCGTGCCGTACCTGCAGCAGTGCGCTGGTGCGACCAATGTCGATTCCCAGTTCCTCGCGCAACTCACGCGCCAGCGCGTGCTGCAGTGATTCGCCCGCCTCGACTTTGCCACCGGGAAATTCCCACAGCTCGCCCTGGTGCGCGCCCGCGGCGCGCCGGGTAATCAGGATATTCTGCGCCTCATCGAGGATCACACCCACCGCGACATGCACCGATGTCATTCAGGAGCGGTATTCGGCGTTGATACGCACATAGTCGTAGGAAAAGTCCGTGGTCCACACAGAGACGGAAGCCTCGCCGCGATGCAGTTCGACACGAATAGTGATTTCTTCCGGGGCCATCGCGGCGACGCCCTGCGCTTCCGTGTAGGATTCCGCCCGGCACCCGCCCCTGGCAATCAGCACCTCGTTGAGGTACAAGCCCACCCGCGCCACGTCGAGATCGGGCACGCCGGAGCGACCAATAGCCGCCAGCAAACGGCCCCAGTTGGGATCGCTGGCAAACAGCGCCGTTTTCACCAGTGGTGAATGTGCAATGGTGAACGCCACATCCTCGCACTCGGCTTCGCTGCGACCGCCATTGACCTCTACAGTGACAAATTTGGTGGCGCCCTCGCCGTCGCGCACGATGCCGTGGGCAAGTGCGATACAGACCTCTTCCACCGCCGTATACAGCGCCTGGTAGAGAGCGGATTCGCGATCGCGAACGGCCGGGTTGCCCGCTGCACCGGTAGCCAGCAACAGGCAGGCGTCATTGGTAGAGGTATCCCCGTCCACCGTAATACGGTTAAAGGAAATACTGGTCAACTGTGCCAGCATCGCCTGCAACAGCGACTGTTCCACCGCCATATCGGTGGCGATGTACGCGAGCATTGTCGCCATATTGGGGCGGATCATGCCGGCGCCCTTGGCGATGCCCGTCACCACAAAATCGTCGCCGTCACACTGGAAGCTGACCGAGTGCGCCTTGGGGCGGGTATCTGTAGTGAGTATGCCCTCGGCTGCGGCCAGCCAGCCGTCTGCAGACAACGCCGAGTGGGCGGCGGGTACCGCCTGCTCCAGCTTCTGCACCGGCAGCGGTTCACCGATCACGCCGGTGGAGAAAGGCAGGACGCAGTGGGCGTCGACACCGGCCACCGACGCCACCGCCTGCAAGCAGGCCCTGGCCGCCGCGATCCCGGCATCCCCGGTCCCGGCATTGGCGTTGCCGGTGTTGATCAGCAGGTAGCGGGGCTGGTACGCGCTGGCGTGCAGATTCTCACGCGCCACTGTCACCGGCGCGGCGCAAAATGCATTGCGCGTGAACACGGCCGCACACGTTGTGTCGGCCGCGACTTCGATCAGCACCAGATCCTTGCGACCGGGCGTTTTGATGCCTGCGGACACTGTACCCAGCCGCACACCAGGCACTGCGAGCAACGGCCCGAGACTACCTTCACCAACTGCCATTACTTGACGAACCCCGTGTGAGATGGACGTTACAGTTTACCGTGGCACTGCTTGTACTTTTTGCCACTGCCACACGGACAGGGCTCATTGCGCCCGACTTTGGGTTGATCGCGGGTATAAGTCTGCGGCACTGCCGGCTCCGCCGGTTGCTGCTGCGCTGCCTCACCCTGCAACGAGGGCACCTCCGCGTGCTGGAACGCCAACTGCTCGCGCGCGGCTTCTTCACGCCGTCGCTGCTCGATCAACGCAGCCTCGTCCGGGCGCCGGATCTCCACATGGCTGAGCACCTTCACCACCTCGTACTTGAGGTTGACAAGCAGTTGCTCAAACAACTGGAACGACTCCCGCTTGTACTCCTGTTTCGGGTTTTTCTGGGCATAGGCACGCAGGTGAATACCCTGGCGCAAATGATCCATGGTAGACAGGTGTTCTTTCCACAGGGTATCGAGAATCTGCAGCATGATCTGCTTCTCGATACGCCGCATGTCGTCCCCAACAGCAGCGCTCTTGGCATCGTAGGCGGCCTGCACAGCGTCAACGATTTTCTCCCGCAGCGCCTCCTCGTGCAGTTTATCGTCTTCATCCAGCCACTGTTGCAGCGGCAGCGCCACGGCAAACTCTGCCTCGAGCTGCTTCTCAAGCCCCGGCACGTTCCACTGCTCTTCCACACTCATGGGCGGAATATAACTGTCGATAGCCTGCATCACGACATCCCGCCGAATGGCGGTGATGGTGTCGGAGATATCGGGCTCCGTCAGCAGGTCATCGCGCTGCTGGTAGATGATCTGGCGCTGGTCATTGGCGACGTCATCGTACTCCAGCAAATTCTTGCGAATATCAAAGTTGCGGCCCTCGACCTTTCGCTGTGCCTTTTCAATGGCATTGGAAACCATGCGGTGCTCAATGGCCTCGCCCTTCTCCATCCCCAGCGCCTGCATAAAGCCTTTCACCCGCTCGGAGGCGAAGATCCGCATCAGGTTGTCTTCCATGGACAGATAGAAGCGGGAGACACCCGGGTCACCCTGGCGTCCCGCACGACCACGCAACTGGTTATCGATGCGACGGGACTCGTGCCGCTCGGTGCCGAGAATGTGTAAACCGCCGGCAGCGAGCACTTCTTCGTGGCGTTTCTTCCACGCCTCGCGAACGCGTGTCTTCTCGGACTCATCCACCTCACCCAGCGCGGCCAGTTCCGAATCCAGATTACCGCCCAGTACGATGTCCGTACCACGCCCCGCCATATTAGTGGCGATGGTGACTACTCCCGGACGCCCGGCCTGGGCGATGATTTCCGCCTCCTGCTCGTGATATTTGGCGTTCAGCACCTTGTGCTCGATCCCGCCCTTGGTAAAACGCGCAGACATCGCCTCGGACGTCTCCACAGATGCGGTACCGACCAGCACCGGCGCGCCCTTGGCCATACATTCCTTGACGTCGGCCACAATGGCATCGAACTTTTCTTCCACACTGAGATACACCAGGTCATTCAGGTCGATGCGCTGAGCCGGCACATTGGTGGGTATCACCAGTACTTCGAGACCGTATATCTGGCGAAACTCGAACGCCTCGGTATCCGCCGTTCCGGTCATACCCGAGAGCTTGCTGTAGAGACGGAAGTAGTTCTGGAAAGTTGTCGAGGCCAGCGTCTGGCTCTCGCTCTGGATATCGACCCCCTCCTTGGCTTCGATGGCCTGGTGCAGGCCCTCGGACAGCCGCCGCCCGGGCATGGTGCGGCCAGTGTGTTCGTCGATCAGTACCACCTGCGAGTTTTGCACCATGTACTCGACATCCCTGTGGAAAAGGGCGTGGGCACGCAGTCCCGAATACACATGGTGCAGTAAATTGAGGTTGGTGGCGCCGTAGAGATTGTCCCCCTCTTCCAGCAAACCCTCACTGATCATCAACTCCTCGATATACTCGTGACCCAGTTCCGTCAGTTCGATCTGACGCTGCTTCTCATCGATAGTGTAATGGCCTGCTTCACCCTCCGTATCCAGTCGCAGCGACGGGATCATGCGATTGATGCGCCGGTAGAGTTCGGAACTGTCCTCGGATGCACCGGAGATAATCAGCGGTGTGCGCGCCTCATCGATCAGGATAGAGTCGACTTCATCGACGATTGCCAGGCCCAAACCGCGCAACATGCGCTCTTCCAGCGAAAACGCCATATTGTCGCGCAGGTAATCAAAGCCGAATTCGTTATTGGTGCCGTAGACGATATCGGCTTTGTACGCCGCGCGCTTTTCATCAGGCGTCTGGCCTGACCTGATCACCCCGTAGGACAAGCGCAGGAAGTTATACAGCGGCCCCATCCAATGGGCATCACGATTGGCCAGGTAGTCGTTTACCGTAATCAGATGGACGCTTTCACCACCGAGGGCATTGAGATAGGCGGGCAGTGTCGCCACCAGCGTTTTGCCCTCACCGGTGCGCATTTCCGCAATCTTACCCTCGTGCAGGGCCATGCCACCGATAAGCTGTACATCAAAATGACGCAGGCCAAGCACTCGCTCGCTCGCCTCGCGGACCACGGCAAACGCCTGCGGCAGAATGTCGTCGAGACTCTCACCTTGTGCCAGACGGGCCTTGAACTCATCGGTTTTAGCCGCCAGTTGCTGATCGTCGAGCGCCTTCATGTCGTCCGCCAGCGCGTTGATCTGTTTGACCACTTTACCCATGCGCTTCAGCTGGCGACTGTTGCGCGTGCCGAAAACGTTCTTCAGTGTTTTACTTAACATGATGATTCATCGTATTGGAAATAGAAGAGCCAGCCGCGCTAAGCAGGCCGGGCGCGCAGAGATGAAACAGCGTTGGTTCAGGGTTCGGTGCGAGCGACGTAGCTGGAAGGGTCAACCGAACGTCCGTTCTTGTAGACCTCGTAGTGCACATGGTTACCGGTGGCGCGACCACTGGCGCCCATAAGTGCAATGGTGTCTCCCTTGCGCACCACATCGCCGGTTTTCACCAGGATTTCCTTATTGTGTGCATAGCGCGTGACATAGTCGTCGCCGTGGGACACCTCCACAATGTTGCCGTAGGCTCCATCTTTGCCTGTCCAGGTGACGACGCCCGAGGCCACCGTTACCACCTCAGAGCCAGCCTTACCGGCAAAATCAAGGCCGGTATGCATGGATCGCTTGCCGGTGATCGGGTCGGTGCGCCACCCATAGCGGGACGAGATATAGCCGCTTTTCACCGGTGACCCCGACAGCGAGGCCTGCTCCTGCCACTTGCTATTGGTCAGCAGCGATTCGAGCATTTCCAGCTGCTGCTCACGATTGTCGAGACGGGACTCAAAACGCCCCAGTTCACTGTCGAACTCCAGTGAGGAGAAGTCGCCACTGAATGCGCTCGATAACGGCCCACCCAGTGCGGGGGGCTGGCTGAAATCGAACTCGCCCTCCTCCAGATCGGCCATCGTCGTCAGGTGTTGTCCCAGCGCGTCCAGCCGGGTCATCCTGGCCTCGAGCTCTGCCAGGCTGAGCGTCATCGCCTGTAGCTGGCGCTGGCTCAGGCGCGCCGTATCGGCGGCGTCGGGTTGCCGCCCATTGGTGTCCGGTACTGCGTCCAGCGCTTCGCCGCGAACAACACGTGCCCCGCTCTCCTGCCCGGCGATATAGCCGGATGCGGCGAGACCGATGGGTAAACCCAGGCAACACAGTGACAGCAGCGCGCGCGACCAACGGCTCAGCTCAATAGAGCGCGAGCCGCCGTGCTTTCGACTAACAAAAATGACTTTCATTAATTCTTCACTGAACGAGATTACAATCGTGGAAGTTGCCGCGACTATGCCAGAATTTGTGACAATTTACCAGATAGCCACGGCTTTGGCCGAACCCCGCATCGCTCCCGATCGCCACGTTGCACAGTCCCCCGGCGAGTTCCCCACTGCACCCCGCCCCCCTGTTCCCAAAATTGCGACCCTGGCTTGAGGCCAGTGCGGGAACAGGAGTAGCGGCGAGCGCCCGGCTAATCAGCCTGGCGTCGCAGAAACGCGGGAATATCAAAGTAATCCTCGCTGGCTGGATCGGCCGCGCCTGCAGCGGAGCCCTCTGCCGAACGGTGCGCATTGCGCATTGCCGTCGGACGCTCGAACTTGCTGTAGTCCGGCTCCGCCATGGGATCAATCGCAGCCGCCTTCGGCGCACCCTCGACAATCTGCAGCGGGACACGCACTGCGCCGCCACCAAGGCCAGTGGCAACCACGGTCACCTTGATCTCTTCCTTCATGCTGGGGTCGATTACCGTGCCCACCACGACGGTCGCTTCCTCCGAGGCGAACTCCTCAATGGTTTCCCCAACCTCGGAGAACTCACCCAGCGACAGGTCGAAGCCAGCTGTGATATTGACGAGTATGCCGCGGGCTCCAGCCAGGTTGATGTCATCCAGCAGCGGGCTGCTGATGGCCTTTTCAGCCGCCATCCGCGCGCGGTTCTCGCCCTTGGCGTAGCCGGTACCCATCATCGCCATGCCCATTTCAGACATCACTGTGCGCACATCCGCAAAATCCACGTTGATCATACCGGGGCGGATGATCAGATCCGCGATCCCCTGCACCGCACCCAACAGCACATCGTTGGCTTCACGGAACGCGTCCAGCAGACTGGTGTTCTGGCCCAGCACCTCCAGCAACTTCTCATTCGGAATGGTGATCAGCGAGTCGACATGCTGCTCCAGCTCAGCGAGACCTTCCTGCGCAATATTCAGCCGCTTTTTGCCCTCGAAGGCGAATGGCCGCGTCACCACCGCAACAGTGAGGATACCCAGTTCGCGCGCGACCTCAGCCACGACCGGAGCGCCCCCGGTACCGGTGCCGCCACCCATGCCGGCAGTGATAAAGACCATATCCGCACCGCGCAGTGCTTCAGCGATACGCTCGCGATCTTCCATCGCCGCAGCGCGACCGATCTCCGGGTTGGCACCTGCGCCCAGCCCCTTGGTGATATCACCACCGAGCTGCAGCACCGTCTTGGATGCGACATCAGACAGCGCCTGGGCATCAGTGTTGGCACAGATAAAATCCACGCCCTCCACCTGGTTCTCTATCATGTGTTTCACGGCATTGCCGCCACCGCCGCCAACACCGATGACTTTGATAACCGCATTGGATGGAACAGTATCGATTAGTTCAAACATAGTCTTACTCCCCTTTATAATAACGCGCCGCGCCTACACGCAACCCCTTTACAACAACACTACAACCACAAACCCACTAAAAATTGCTCTGAAACCACGACTTGACCCGACCCCAGGTGCTCTCGGAAGAGCTGCCGGATCTTGTCGAGGAGCCACCCCCGCTCTCGGGACGGTGCACAATGCCGTACTGCAACAACCCGACACTGGTGGCATAAATCGGGTTGCGCACAATATCGTTCAAACCGCGCACGGACTGCGGATATCCCACCCGCACCGGCATGTGGAATATTTCCTCGGCCAGCTCCACCACACCCTCCATCTTTGAGGTGCCGCCAGTAAGGACGACACCGGCGGGCACCATGTCCTCGTAGCCGCTGCGTCGCAACTCCGCCTGCACCAGCGTAAACAGCTCGTCGTAACGCGGCTCTACCACCTCCGCCAGCGACTGCCTGGACAGGTCCCTGGGCGGGCGATCACCCACACTGGGCACCTTGATGGTGTCGTCCGCACCGGCCAGCTGCGTCAGTGCGCAGGCGTACTTGATCTTGATCTCCTCCGCATGCTGCGTCGGTGTGCGCAGCGCCATCGCAATATCGTTGGTGACCTGGTCTCCCGCGATCGGTATCACACCGGTGTGGCGGATCGAACCCTCGGTGAAGATAGCGATATCGGTAGTACCACCGCCGATATCCACGAGGCAGACACCCAGTTCGCGCTCGTCATCCGTGAGCACCGAGTAGCTGGACGCAAGCTGCTCGAGAATGATTTCCTCCACCTCGAGGCCGCAGCGACGAATACATTTCTCGATGTTCTGCGCGGCATTCACCGCACAGGTCACCAGGTGGACTTTGGCTTCCAGTCGGACACCGGACATGCCCAGCGGCTCCTTGATGCCCTCCTGGTTATCGATGATGTACTCCTGCGGCAGAATATGGAGGACTTTCTGGTCCGCGGGGATCGCCACCGCCTGGGCGGCATCGATCACACGCTCCAGATCCGCGCGATACACTTCCTTGTCCTTGATCGCGACGATGCCGTGCGAATTCAGGCTGCGGATGTGGCTGCCGGCGATACCGACATACACCGAGTGAATCTGGCACCCAGCCATCAGTTCGGCCTCCTCCACCGCGCGCTGTATGGACTGCACCGTCGACTCGATATTGACCACCACACCTTTCTTCATACCCTTGGACGGGTTGGACCCGATTCCCACGATTTCGATACTGCCATCCAGACCGATTTCGCCGACAATCGCCACCACCTTGGAGGTGCCAATATCGAGGCCTACAATCAATTTTTTATCCTGCGCGCTGCCCATGGCAGAGTCTCCCATTCACTATCATCTGCATTCTTATATTCCCGCCACCTGTGACGGGTCTGCCTGTACCGGCTCTTTGAACGCCACTGCCACGCCGCTCTCATAGCGCAAATCCACGCGTGCGACCTCTGCCTGCCTGGCTGCCAACTCCGTGCGGTAGATACCGGTGAAGCGGCGCATCCGTTCGAGAAAATCATCACCACCCAGGCTCAACTGCATACCCCCTTCCAGCACCGCCTCCAGTTGCCCCCGCTCGTCTACTGCGAGCTGTGCTACCGCCAGGTTCAGCGGCGCAAGGATTTCGACCAGTCGCTGGTACTTCTCAACCAGCGACTTGGCGGAGCCCTTCGGCCCCTGTAGCCGCGGCAGTGCGTCCCAGTCACCGGCTTTATCCGAGTGGAACACGCCCCCCTCATGATTCAGGAAACCATCCTGTCCCCAGCGCGCAATCGGCAGCTCTTCCACCACATGGATCTCCAGCGCATTGGGCCATTTGCGGCGCACGGTGGCCTCGTAGATCCACGGCAACCCCTCCAGCTGACGCCGTATTTGCTGCAGGTCGGCGTTGAGAAAACCGCCGACCAGACCGGGCTGCACCATATCCTGCACCGCCTGCGCCTGGGTGTGTTCCAGCTCGCCGGTCACACTGATGCGCTGCACCGGCAGGCTCTGCACGGTGATAAACGCTTTCACAGCGGCCGTCAGCACCACCCCCGCGCCGAGCAGAATCAACAGCCGGTTCAACCAGAGCGACGACTGTCCCGGCGCCCTGCCCTGCGGCCTGGCGGCACCCACAGGGTTGCGTGTCGCGCCCTGGGGCGCACGTCGACCGCGCGCTTTGACGGGCCTTTTCTGCGGCCCGCCGCGCGTATCCTTACGCCCCGTCCTCACGCTGGTATCGCCCGACTTCTTACGCAGTATGCCGGCCATGCTAGCGTCCCTCCTCCAGGCTCAATTCCACAATGCGCTGCACCAGATCGGCTATCGACATGCCCGTGGCTGCCGCTGCCATAGGCACCAGGCTGTGCGAGGTCATTCCCGGAACTGTATTCACTTCCAGTACCTGAAAAGCCCCGGCGGCGTCGCGCATCAGATCCACGCGACCCCATACGGCACAACCCAGCGAACGGAAAGCGCGCAGCGACAGCGCGGCCACCTCCGCCTCCTCCGTCGCACTGAGGCCGCTCGGGCAGTGGTAGCGCGTATCGTTGGAAATATACTTTGCCTGGTAGTCGTAGAACTCGTTGTCTGTCTCCAGTCGTATTGATGGCAGCGCCTGATCACCCAGAATCGCCACCGTGTACTCGGGCCCGGCGATAAACTGCTCCGCCAGCACCTCGCCCGCGTACTGGCTGGCCAGTTCAAAAGCCGCACGCAGCGCACTCGCACTGTCGGCTGAGCTCATACCGATGCTGGAGCCCTCGCAGGCGGGCTTGACAAACACCTTGCCAAAACGGTCTATCACGCCCTGCCAGTCGGTGTCCTTGTGCAGCGTGACGAAACCGGCAGTTGCCAGCCCGATGCCCTGCCACAGCTCTTTGCTGCGTGTCTTGTCCATCGCCAATGCGGAACCCAGAACACCGGATCCGGTGTAGGGGATACCCAGGGTCTGCAGCGCACCCTGCATGCTGCCGTCCTCACCACCGGGCCCGTGCAGGATGATAAAAGCCAGCGTCACGCCGCCCAGTTGTGACGCCCAGTCGGGCGACGACGGGTCTACACCAATCACATCCAGGCCCAGTGACTGCAGCGCCTCGACCACAGTCCGTCCACTGTTGAGTGAGACCTCGCGCTCCGCCGAGTTACCGCCGAACAGGACAGCGATCCGGCCCATTCGCAATTGATCAAGGCTCATAGCAACGCCCCCTGCTTGACGTACAGCGTGGCCAGGTCCTGCGCCAGTCGCGACACAGTACCGGCGCCCTGGGTAATGACGATATCGCCATCCTGGACGACGGTACTCAGCAACTCGGGCACATCCTCGATGCTCTCGGCAAAAATGGGTTCCAGCTGTCCGCGCTGGCGGATGCTGCGCGCCAGGCTGCGGCTATCTGCACCCGCAATGGCCGCTTCACCGGCAGGGTATACATCCAGTAACACCAGCACATCGCAGACCGACAGCACGGCGACAAAATCCTCGTACAGATCGCGCGTGCGCGTGTAGCGGTGGGGTTGGTATACCATCACCACCCGCCGCTCCGGCCAGGCCTGGCGCGCTGACTCAAGCGTCGCCCTCACCTCGGTCGGGTGGTGGCCGTAGTCGTCGACCAGCTCAGCACTGCCGCCGGGAAAGGACAGTTCACCCAGGCGAGTGAAGCGCCTGCCGACGCCGGCAAATCCCGCCAGCCCCTGCTGAATATCCGTATCGGACAAGCCCTCATCGCAGGCCACGGCGACAGCCGCCGTGGCGTTCAATACATTGTGCGTCCCCGGCATGTTCAGGTTGATCGCCAACGGCTCTGCGTCGCCGGGCCGGTGCACGGTGAACGCTGTGTTCAATCCGTTGCGCTGCATGTCCGAAATGCGGTAATCGGCATCGTCGGCGAAACCGTAGGTGATCACCTGGCGTGTGATGTCCGGCAGCATCTCACGCAACACCTGATCGTCTATGCACAACACGGCGACGCCATAAAATGGCAGGTTGTGCAAAAACTCCAGGAAGGTGCGCCGCAGTACGGCAAAGTCACCGCCGTAGGTTTCCATGTGATCGGCTTCAATGTTCGTCACCACCGTCACCATCGGCTGCAGGTGCATGAAGGAGGCATCGCTCTCGTCGGCCTCGGCGATCAGGATGCGGCCTGCACCCAGCTGCGCGTTGCTGCCGATGCTATTGACCAGCCCGCCGATCACAAACGTCGGATCGAGCTTCGCCTCGCCAAATACGGCGGCAATCAGGCTGGTGGTGGTGGTTTTACCGTGGGTGCCGGCCACCGCAATACCGTGGCGGTAGCGCATCAGTTCAGCCAGCATTTCCGCACGCGGTACCACCGGGACTCTGGCATTTCGCGCGGCGATCACCTCGGGGTTCTCGTCATCCACCGCACTGGATGACACCACCACATCGGCGGCGCCGACATTCTCCGCCGCGTGCCCGACAAAAATCTCAACACCGCGCGCGGCGAGGCGATCGGTGACCGCACTTGTGCGCAAGTCGGAACCGGCGACGTCGTAGCCCAGGTTGACCAGCACCTCGGCGATACCGCTCATGCCGGAGCCGCCGATACCAATCATATGGATGCGACGGATGCGGCGCATCTCCGGGAGTGGGAAGGCGTTGACGATCTCAGGCATACATCAACTCCTCGCAGCAGTCGCTGACGCGCGCCGCTGCATCGGGTGTCGCTGCAGCGGACGCTGCCGCCGCCATCGCGCACAAGCGCTGCGGGTCGCCCTGCAGCGCTTGCAACAGATCGAGCACTGACGCGGCATTCATGTCGCGCTGGGGCAACAAAATGGCACCGCCACAGTCCGTCAGCGCACGCGCATTCGCGGTCTGGTGATCATCGATCGCGTGCGGCAGCGGCACCAGGATTGCCGGGCGCCCCATCACACAGAGCTCAGCGACGGTCAGCGCACCGGCGCGACACAACACAAGGTCCGCCCAGGCGTATGCGGCGGCCATGTCCTCGATAAACGGTGCGACCTGGATACCCTGCTCCAGCAGCTGGCCGTAGCGCTGCTGCACACCGATGTCGTGTCCCGCGCCGCTCTGGTGACGCACTTGTATTTTGGCACCGTGCTCACGCACCAGGGCCTGCACCGCCTCCGGCACCACCTCGTTGATAGGCTGCGCGCCAAGGCTGCCACCCAACACCAGCAACTGCAGGGGGCGCTGGCCATCGAAGGCATAGGAATTCGCTGCACGCGCCTGTATCAGTTCGCGACGCACCGGATTGCCGAGCACGCGGGTGTGAATACCGTGCTGGAAGGCGCCCGCAAAGCCGGCCACGATGGTTGTCGCCAGCGGTGCCAGCATTCGGTTAGTGGTACCGGCCACCGCGTTCTGTTCATGTATCAACAACGGCTTGCGCAGCAGCCACGCCGCTACCCCGGCAGGCCCAGCAACATAGCCGCCCATGCCCACTACGCAGCCCGGCGCTCGCCGGAAAACCAGCCACAGGGCCTGCAGTGAGGCGGCCATCAAAAACAACAGCGCAAGTAGTTTGTGCAGCGGACTTTTACCGCGCACCCCACGCACTGGCAGGCAGTGCAACGGGATACCCGCCGCAGGCACAACGCGGTGTTCGAGTCCTCGCACAGTGCCTATCCACTCCACACGATAACCGCGCGCCAGCAACTCTGTGGCCACCGCCAGCGCCGGATACACATGACCGCCGGTGCCGCCGGCCATCATCATTACGAGCGGTTTTGGCGCGCTCATGAGGCCTGTCTCCTGCTTTGCGGTGGCTTGCGGATATCGCGATCGATGCGCAGCACCAAACCGAGCATCGCGCAACAGACAATCAGGCTGGTACCACCGTAGCTGACAAAAGGCAGGGTCAGGCCCTTGGTAGGCAGTAACCCGGAACTCACGCCCATATTGACGAAGGCCTGGCCGGAAAAGACCAGCGCAACGCCGTAGCAGATGTAGGCACCAAACGCGTTGCCGGCACGAATAGCGCGCAGCCCTGTCCACAGGATTCTGCCGATGAGGGCGGCGAACAGGGCAATCACCGCCACCGCGCCGAGAAAACCCGTTTCCTCGGCCCAGATCGAAAACACGAAATCGGTATGCGCCTCCGGCAGGTAAAACAATTTCTGCACGCTGTTGCCCAGGCCGACGCCAGTCCATTCGCCGCGCCCGAACGCGATCAGTGACTGGGTCAACTGAAAACCGGTGTTGTAAGGGTCTGCCCAGGGATCGGTGTAGGCTGTCAAACGTTTCACCCGGTACGGCTCGGCAACCACCAGTACCAACAGGGCCCCGAGCGCTCCCAGCACCACAACCATAAAGTGGCCGACCTTCACACCGGCCAGGAACAACATACCAAACGCTGTCGCCGCCACGATCACTGTGGCACCGAAATCCGGTTCTATCATCAGCAACAACGTGGTTGCAAACAGCACTGTCATCGGCTTCAGGAAGCCCTGCCAGTGGTTGCGCACCTCGTGTTCGCGGCGCACCATGTAACCGGCCAGGTAAACCACCACGGCGAGTTTGGCGAACTCCGAGGGCTGCAGTGTAAACGGCCCCAGCGGCAACCAGCGCTGACTGCCATTGACCTCGCGACCCACGCCGGGAATGAGCACGAGTATCAGCAGTGCCAGCGAGGCGAACAACCACCACCAGCCACTGGATTGCCAGAAGTCTGTGCGCACGCAGTAGCATGCCGTGGCCACGATGATACCGGCCAGCAGGTACACTGAATGTCGCTGGCTGTGGTACCAGGCGTTCTGGAAATGCCACTCGGCATACTCAATGGACGCAGAGGTTATCGCGACCAGCCCCACCAGTAACAGCGCCAGCGCCAACAGCGCCAGGGTGATGTCGGGTGCACCTATCGCAGAAAACTGATTGCCCGATGGCCTCACTGTCGCCCCTCCGCCAGATCCCTGACCTGTGCGACAAACGTATTGCCGCGATCGACATAACCACTGAACATATCGAAACTGGCACAGGCGGGCGACAGCAGCACGATATCACCCTGTTCGGCGCGCGCTGCCGCTGTGTTCACAGCGTCTTGCAGTGTCGACATCATCAGTACCGGCACAGACTGTGACAGTGCCTGCGCAAGCAACGGGCCGTCCTCCCCGATCACCAGCAACAGCTTGCAGTGGCGTGCCACAGACTCCCTGAGCGGGGTAAAGTCCGCGCCCTTACCCTGTCCACCAGCAATCAACAGCACATTGCGCTCGCCGCCAAGGCCGCGCAGTGCCGCTTCAGTCGCTCCGACATTCGTGCCCTTGGAATCGTTGATGTAGCGCACGCCGTCAATATCGGCAACCCGCTCGCAGCGATGTGGCAGGCCACGGAAAACGCGCAGCGAAGCCGCCATACTGGCCAGCGGCAAACCAGCGCAGTGCCCCAGCGCCATCGCCGCCAGCGCGTTGGCCACATTGTGGCGGCCCACCAGGTTCAACTCTGCCACCGGCACCAGGGCGTCATTGCCAAAGCACAGGTATTCCGTCCCGGAGCGCCAGCACAGCCCGAAGTTCCCCGCCTCCGGCTCCCCCATCCCCCAGCTCACGACAGTCACATCCGCATTCAGCAGTGGCTGCGTGAGCGGATCATCGCGATTGACGACTGCATTTTTACAGCCGTTGAATATCCTGTGCTTGGCCATACGATAGCGCCGCATGGTACCGTGCCGGTCGAGGTGGTCAGCGCTGATATTGAGTACAGTGGCCACCTGCAGGTTCAGGTCATGCGCGCGCTCCAGTTGAAAACTGGACAACTCCAGCACATACAGCTCGCGTTCAGGCGCCAGTAATTCCAGAGCCGGGGTGCCCAGGTTCCCGCCGACGCCAGCGTTCATGTTCGCGTCCCGCGCCATCTGGCCCAGCAGTTCAGTGACCGTTGATTTGGCGTTGGACCCGGTGATACCAATCACAGGGGCAGTCGCCTCGCGCACGAACAGATCGATGTCACCGACAATATCGACACCGGCTGCCACAGCCTCGACCACCACGCCTGCATCCATGGCGACACCGGGGCTGACAATCACTTCCTCGGCTGCAGCGATAATGTCCTGCGGATACTCGCCGGCGTACACCGTGACACCCGGCATCTCGCTGCGCAGTTCGTCCAGTCCCGGCGGATGCGCACGTGTATCCACGATGACGAAGCGGATGCCGCGTCGCCACAGGAAGCGCGCGCAGGACAAACCGGTGGCGCCCAGACCCACTACCACCCGGTACCCGCTATCCGCTACTGTTTGTGAGGCCACTGTCATTCTCACCTAACGCAACTTCAATGTGGCCAGTCCGAACAGGACCAGCATCACTGTGATAATCCAGAAACGCACAATCACGCGCGGCTCCGGCCAACCTTTCAATTCAAAATGGTGGTGTATGGGCGCCATGCGAAAAACCCGCTTACCGGTGAGCTTGAACGACGCCACCTGCACAATCACCGACACCGTTTCCAGCACAAAAATGCCGCCCATAATGAAAAACACGATCTCGTGACGGGTAATCACCGCCACCGTACCCAGTGCAGCACCGAGTGCCAGCGCCCCGACATCACCCATAAAGACCTGGGCGGGATAGGTGTTGAACCAGAGGAATCCGAGACCGGCGCCGGCGATGCTGCCGCAGAAGACAGCCAGTTCACCGCTGCCAGCGATGTACGGAATATGCAGATAGTCAGCAAAGTCCACTCGTCCGGTGAGGTAGGCAATGATGCCCAGTGCCGTGCCCACCAGCACCGTCGGCAAGATTGCGAGGCCGTCCAGACCATCAGTCAGGTTCACGGCATTGCTGGCACCGACAATCACAAAGTAGGCGAGCAGGATAAAAAGCGGCCCCATGCTCCAGGCAAAATCCTTGAAGAACGGAATGTAGAGCTCGGTGGTTACGGGTGTATCGAACCAGAAATAGAGGAACAGGGCCGCGCCGAGCCCAATCACAGACTGCCACAGGTACTTCCAGCGCGCGGGCAGGCCACGTGAATTCTTTTCCACAACCTTGCGATAATCATCGATCCAACCCACGGCGCCGAAGGCACCCGTCACCAGCAGCGCCAGCCACAGGTAAGGGTTGCGTAGATCACCCCACAACAGACAGGACGCCGCGATCGCCACCAGTAACAGGGCGCCTCCCATGGTCGGCGTGCCCGCCTTGCTCAGGTGACTCTGGGGACCGTCGTCGCGCACCGACTGGCCCATCTGGTAAAACTTCAGCCGCCGGATCATCAACGGGCCGACCATCAGCGAGATCGTAAGCGCCGTACCCACTGCCAGTATTGTGCGCAATGTCAGGTACTGGAATACGTGGAATGCACTTTCGTATTGGGTGAGGAATTCCGCCAGCAGCAACAGCATGATCAGTGCTCCCCCGCCGCGAGATCCGGCACCAGGGCATGCAGCAGCTGCTCCATGCCAGCGCTGCGCGACCCCTTGATCAGCACGGTGTCGCCCTCGCCAAACTGACCATCAAGCGCGTCCAGAGCCGCTGATCGATCGGCGAAATAGCGGCCATTCGTTCCAAAAGCACTGACACAGATCTCAAGCTCAGGACCGACGCCCCACAACTGATCGATGCCGGCAGCGCGGGCATAGGCGCCGATTTCACGGTGCATTGCACTACTGTTATCACCCAGTTCCAGCATGGCGCCCAGCAACAGAGTGCGCCGACCGGGACAGGCGGCCAACATGTCAATCGCCGCGCGCACAGAGCCGGGATTGGCGTTGTAGCAATCGTCGACCACCAAGGCTCCCGCTGGCGAGCGCAGTGAACGCAGGCGGCCGCCGACGGCCTGCACCGATTCCAGTCCGTCGCGGATATCTGCCAGGGCGACATCACAGGCCAGCCCTATTGCCACAGCCGCCAGCGCATTAGCCACATTATGTACGCCTGGCAGTTGCAGGCGCATCGCCATATCACCCACTGGCGTGGACACGGTAAAACTGGTGCCGTCGATGCCCCGGTTCTGTATTCCGCGGGCGCTGATCGCTGCCGGTTGCTGCAAGCCGAAATCCAGCACTGTCGCCGGCCCCGCTCGCTTGCGCCACTGCCTGGCCCAGGACTGGTCGGCATTGATCACCGCAAAACCGGATGCATCCAGGCGGTCAAAAATTTCACCCTTGGCTGCTGCGACGCCCTCGACCGACCCAAAACCCTCCAAATGTGCGGCCATGGCATTGAGCAGCAACGCCACTGTGGGCTGGGCCAGTTCGCACAGCCAATCAATGTCGCCCGCTTTCGCTGCACCCATTTCCACAACCGCAAACTCAATATCCGGTCGCAGTCGCAACAGTGTCAGTGGCACACCGATTTCGTTGTTGTAATTTCCCTGTGTCGCCAGCGTCTGGCCGGCGCGGGACAGCACCGCGCTAACCATATTCTTGACACTCGTTTTGCCGCTACTGCCGGTAATCGCCACCAGGGGGCCGCTAAAAAACTGACGGTTGTATGCGCCGAGGCGTCCCAGCGCCTGCAGGGTATCGGCCACCTGCAGCTGGGGCAGTGAGCAGGCACTGGGCTCGACCACCAGTGCGGCAGCGGCCCCGTCGCGCTGTGCTTGCGACAGATAATCATGGCCGTCAAAGTGTTCGCCACGAAGCGCGACAAACAAATCACCGGCGCGGACAGTTCGGCTGTCTGTACAGACACCGGTTATCGCGACATCTGCACCGAGCAACTGTGCAGACAGTGGCTGCAGTAATTCGGACAAGGTCATAGTGCGCATCACGATACTGCTCTCCCGGCGAGTGCGGCGCGAGCATGTGCCTCGTCACTGAATGGCATTCGCACACCATCCACCAGTTGATAGTCCTCGTGACCCTTTCCTGCGATCACCACACAATCGCCCGGCGCGGCGGCGGCAACAGCTGTCGCAATGGCCTCGGCGCGATCGGCGATCAGGGTGTACTCCCCCGAACATCCCGCTTCGATTTCACGCATGATCTGCAGCGGTTCCTCACTGCGCGGATTATCACTGGTCACCACCACGCGATCCGACAGCGAACAGGCGACACGTCCCATCAATTGCCTTTTCTCCCTGTCCCTGTCGCCGCCACAACCAAACACAGTGACCAGCGCCCCACCGACGTGCGGTCGCAATGCCTGCAGCACCTGCTCCAGTGCGTCGGGTGTGTGGGCGTAATCCACGACTACCTGAAAACCCATTGTATTGGGGACAAGCGCCATCCGGCCCGGAACAGGTTGCAGATGAGCTACCGCATCCAGTACCGATGGCAACTCCTCTCCCGCCAGTACCAGCGCCGCTATCGCCGCCGCCAGATTGGCGAGATTGAAATCGCCAGGCAGCGGGCTGAAAAAATCCGCCACGCCCCAGGGGCTCTGCAGCTCGGCATGGACACCGTCTGTTTGAAACTGTGCCTTGACCACACGCACATCGGCTGCCCCGCCGCGCGCCGAATAGGTTACTACTTGCGCACCTGCGGCCACCGCAGCGCGCACGCTGTCAGCGAAGGGGTCATCGGCATTGATCAACGCATAACGCAAACCCTCGCTGGCAAACAGGCGCAATTTCGCACGCCCGTACGCTTCCATACTGCCGTGATAGTCCAGGTGATCGTGCGACAGGTTGGTGAAGATGGCCGTCGCGAACTCCACGCCATTCACCCGGCCCTGCTCCAGGGCGTGGGAGGACACTTCCATGCTGACCGCAAACACATCCTGCGCCAGCCATTGCGCCAACTGTCGCTGCAGCGATAACGCATCCGGCGTGGTGTTGGCCGCCGCGGCGACATCATCTGCCAGCGTCGCGCCCAGCGTACCGATGACACCGCAGGGTTTGCCCAGCGCTCGTGTCAACTGCGCGATAATGCGACTCGTTGTAGTCTTGCCATTGGTGCCTGTCACGCCCATCACATGCATGGAATGACTGGGCTTGCGGTAGAACCGTGCAGCGAGCAGACCGGCCTCAAAATGCAGCTCCGGCACCTCGATCAGGGGTACAGGAATAGCCTCCACAAAACCGGCCACTGGCGCCTCTGCGATGACGGCGGCAGCGCCGTTGGCCACCGCCTGCTCAATAAACTGTCGGCCGTCGTGTGTCTCTCCCGGCAGCGCCACAAACAGGTCCCCCGGACGCACCTTGCGGCTGTCCAGTTGCATGCCACTGATTACGATATCGGCATAGGCACCGGTATCACTGGCCAGCAGTTGCGGCAATGGCATTGGCGCTGCAGAGAATGGTTGCATGGCCAGCATCAGGTACTACCGCCCGCTGCCTTGGCAACTGCTGTGTCCACTGTACTCAGCTCCGAAGGAGGCACATTGAGGAGGCGCATGGCAGCGGTGGTCATCTCGGCAAAGACAGGTGCTGCGACCGCACCACCACCGTACAGGGCGCCTTTGGGATCATTGATAACAACCACTGTGACAATGCGCGGGTTTTCGATTGGTGCCACTCCAGCAAACAGCGCGACATATTTGTTTTTCTCGTACCCACCGGGGCCGACCTTGTGCACGGTGCCGGTTTTGCCACCCACCTGGTAACCTGGCACGCGCGCCTTGCGCGCGGTACCGTCTTCATTTGTTACCGCGTGCAGCATGGTCATCAGTTTGGCAGCCGTCTCGGGCGCGATCACGCGCTTGCCCTCAGGGAGTTCACCGTCCAGCGCCAACAGTGAGACCCGCTGCTGCACACCGTCATTAGCAAAGACCGCATACGCACTGGCGAGCTGCAACGGTGTCGCGGTGATACCGTAACCAAAGGCCAGCGACACTTTTTCGGTCGCGTACCAGCGCGGGCGATTCGGCAGTTCGCCGGCACTCTCTCCGGGGAATCCTGTGCCCGGTGGCTGCCCGATACCAAAGCGGTGGAAAACTTCCCAGATGGGTTCATGGCCCAGGTCCAGCGCAATCTTGGTAACACCCACCTGACTCGATTTTTGCAGCACCCGCGTCATGCTGATGAGGCCGTAATTGCGCGGATCAGGATAGACCTTCGGGCCCACACGGATACGACCGGGCGACGTCTCGATCATGGTCTCGGGCGTAAACCTGCCACTTTCCAGCGCCGCCACCATGGTCAGGGATTTCATCGTCGAGCCGGGCTCGTAGACGTCGGTGATCGCGCGGTTGCGCATGCCAGCGGGCGACCCTGACTTCGATCCATTCGGGTTGTAGACCGGGTAGTTGACCATGGCCAATACCTCGCCAGTATGGCTGTCCAGCGTCACGGCGCTACCCGACTCGGCCCCCAGGGCGGTGACCGCGCGCTGCAACTCGCGGTGCTGCACATACTGCAGGCGCAAGTCGATGCTCAGGCGCATGTCCTTGCCCGGCTGTGCCGGCTGCAGCACACCAATATCACGGACCACATCGCCATGCAGATCCTTGATATATTTCTTTTTGCCCGGCACGCCCTGCAACCACTCGTTAAACGTCAGCTCCAGCCCCGCAATCCCCTGGCCATCAACGTTGGTGAAGCCGACCAGCTGCGCGGCAACTTCACCGGCAGGATAGAAACGCCGGTACTCGCGCTCCCCGAAAACCCCTGCTATCTTTCGATCAAGAATGGCTCTGGCGTGCGCCGGAACCTGGTGGCGCAGCAGGTACATAAACTGTTTGCCTTCGTAGCGATCCAGTTTTTCCTGCAACGCTGGCAATGTCATGTCGAGCGCTTGCGCCAACTCGTCCAGACGCGTTGAATCTTTTAGCAGCTGCGGATTGGCCCAGATCGAAACCACCGGCGTGCTGACTGCGAGCGGCTCGCCGCGACGGTCTGTTATCACCCCGCGATAGGCCGGGATCTCCGCTGTTCGCACCGAGCGCATGGCGCCCTGGTCCTGCAGGAATTCGTAACCGTGCTCCAGATCGAGTATCTGCAGCGAAAGCACCCGCCACACCAATAGCAGCAGCAGTATGCAAAGCACACCCACCACAGCGTAGAAACGCCACAGCGGCAACGGCTGGCTGACCGCCCGCCTCACTGCGGCACCACCTTGAACAAGGAGAGATCGGGCGCCGTCATGCCGAGATCGCCGCGGGCCACTCTTTCCACCCGGTAATGCGACGCCCAGGTGCTCTGCTCCAGCAGCAAGCGGCCGTAATCCTCCTGCAGATACCACTGGGACGACTCCAGCTCCTGCAGCTGCGTGTACAGGGCACGGCAGGCGTGGGTAGAGTAGATCGCGGCAAAGGCTGATACCAGGATCAGCAACAGCAGGGCGGCGTTACACAGCAGCAGCTGTCGACTACCGCCGCGCTCGCGCCCCCGTATCTCTGTGCCTATCACACTGCTGTCTGCCACGTTATCTACCCAATCCCCGGGTTAATTTATTTTTTCCGCAACACGCATCACCGCGCTGCGCGCTCGAACATTGCCAGCCACTTCCGCGTCGCTGGCCCGCACAGCCTTCCCCACCAGCCGCATGCGCCGGTTGAGCGCCTGCTCAGTCACCGGCACACCGCGAGGCAGGGAATCGCCACGCGCCATATCGCGCATATAGCGCTTCACCAGGCGATCCTCCAGCGAGTGAAAACTGATCACCACCAGGCGCCCACCGACTTTCAGCAGATCCAGCGCCGTGGAGAGGAACAGCTGCAGATCCTCGAGTTCGCGATTGACCTTGATACGGATCGCCTGAAATGAGCGTGTGGCGGGATGCTTGTGCTTTTCCCAGCGCGGGTGCGCCTCCCTGACCACCCTGGCCAGCTGGGCCGTGGTCTCGATCGGGGACTCCTCTCGCGCCGCCACAATCGCCGCAGCGATGCGTCGCGCGAAACGCTCCTCCCCGTACTCTTTCAACACACCACTGATATCCTGTAAATCGGCATATGACAGCCACTGCGCCGCCGTTTCCCCACGGCTGGTATCCATTCGCATATCCAGCGGGCCGTCCTGCATAAAACTGAATCCGCGGTCACCCTCATCAAGCTGGGGACTGGAAACGCCCAGATCCAGTAAAATGCCATCAACTGCGTCGATCCCCATCCCACGCAGTTGATGGGGAAGCTGA
>CAXBLZ010000064.1:0-24501 GCA_963976735.1 uncultured Halioglobus sp. | reverse complement strand
GGAGCCTTCTTCTTGGCTGGAGCTTTCTTCTTGGCCGGAGCCTTCTTCTTGGCTGGAGCTTTCTTGCCGCTAACGGACTTCTCTATTGCTGCGATATTGTCACTCGCTGATTTTTTGGCTTCCGAAACCAGCAGCTTCCAGGCCTTGAGATTGGCGTCTGCACGCTTTTTAACTATTTTCTGGGCCTTGCTGTTAGTGCTGCTCGCCATTTTCTGCAGCGTTTGCACATCCTTTTTCGCGCGCTCGATAACCCGTTTCAGTTCCTTCACTACCTCGTCACGATCACCGCGCACTTTACGCAGTTCCTGCAACAGCCCCTTCAGCATGTCATACTGCCGCTTGGCGATATCGGAATACCCATCTATGATTGCGCGGTTCGCCTGTGCAACAGCATCCATATTCTTACTGGTACTTTTGAGCACATCGTCCCAGGAGTAATTTCCGATTTTGATCTCGTCCATATACTTTCCGAGATTCAATGCGGCTTTGCTGGAAGCTTTCTTTTTCGTCGCACGTTTACGAGTGGCCTTGGCTTTAGGTTTGGTGGCTGCCATTGTTGCTCTCTCCTTACCGTTCTGAATGATAGTCTTGCTCCGCATGCTGCACGGCTGGTACTAGTGTAGCGGAATAATCCTTTTTTACCATCACGCGTTAACCAGCATATGGACCCGGATAGATGCCGCGCAAACCAGTGCGATTACAGGTGTCCATTTGGGATGCGTAAAGAAGGTATAGTGGTCTCGAGCGCGGCCTATTGATGTAACGCCAGCAGTTGAATCTGTGCGTTATTGTCGGCCATAGATTTTTTAATAGCAGCGCTCTATGCTTGCCACAGCTTACACCCGCACGGCACACACCTGGCTACCGGAATGTTATGAATACCATTCTTCAACAGTTTGGCTCCTACCTGGCACGATTTCTGACCAAGCCTCATCGCAGCTACCAGCAGTTCTCGGTACTCAGCCAGGAGCAGCTTTACCAATCACTGCAACCGGCTGATCTGCTGCTGGTCGAGGGAAACAGTCGAGTCAGCACCGCGATTAAGTATTTGACGCAGTCCACCTGGTCCCATGTCTGTATGTACACTGGCCTCGATGAAACCGGTTCCGGCTTCGTGGTTGAAGCTGATCTGGTGGAGGGCGTAATCCGCGCACCCCTGTCAAAATATGACGGCTACAATCTCAGGATCTGTCGCGCGGTGAATCTCACTGAAGAGGACAGGGCAGCCACCACCGACTTCGTGCTTGAGCGCCTGGGCTATCGTTACGATACCCGCAATATTGTAGACCTTGTGCGCTACCTGATGCCGACGCCACCGGTGCCGTCGCAGTTTCGGCGTCACCTCATCGCCCTGGGCAGCGGCGATCCCACCCGGGCGATCTGCTCCACGCTGATTGCGCAGGCCTTCCAATCCATCCGCTATCCGATTCTGCCGCAGTACCGGCGGATTGACGAGGGCGACATCCCTGCCCATAGCGACGACCAACTGCTGGAGTCGAGGCATTTCAGCCACTTCACGCCGAGAGACTTCGACTTATCGCCCTATTTTGAAATAGTAAAGCCGACCATCAAAGGCGACTTCAACTATAAGAGTATACGCTGGTTCAACTAATACACTGCCGCACAGGTCCTGAATTATGGCGACATCCCTGAAATACGCATCCGACAAGACCGGCCTCGAACCTGGCTCACTGATCCATGTGGGCGACGTACACGACTCGGACAGCTGCATAACGCTGGTCGATTACAGCGCGGCGCACTGTGAGGTGAGGACGATAGAGTCCCTGCAAGACATCAGGGAGTACCGCGACAGGGAATCCGTCACCTGGGTAATGGTGGAGGGCCTCGCCGATGCCAGCATCGTCGAATCAATTGGCCAGCAGTTTAATATTCACCCACTGGTGCTGGAGGATATTCTCAACACACATCAGCGACCAAAACTCGAAGAGCATGAAGACTACCTGTTTGTCGTATTGAAAAGCCTGTTGCGGGTGGAGGGTGAATTCACTGTAGTCAATGAGCAGGTCAGCCTGCTGATCTTCAAAGACTTTGTCTTCACTTTCAAGGAGAAGACCGACTCGCTGCTGACTCCTGTGATAAAGCGTCTCGAGAACAGCAGGGGACGCATCAGGAGTATGGGGTCGGATTACCTGATGTACGCGGTACTGGATACGATCGTCGATCTGAACTTCGACATCATGGATCAACTGGAGGAGACCCTGATTTCGATTGAAGACGAGATATTTGCACTGCCAACCCCGGCGCTGCTGGAGAAGCTCCACGAGATCAAGCTTGAAGTCATCAGGATGCGACGCTTTATATCGCCCATGCGGGACCTCTCAGCGGGACTACTGCGCAGCGAATCCACGTTAATAGATCCCAATACGCGCCTCTTCCTCAGGGATGTGCACGATCATTTGCTGCGCATCATAGAGTCCATTGAAACCCACCGGGAGATCATCTCGAGCCTGCTGGAAATCTACCTATCCAGCATCAGCAGTAAACTGAATGAGGTGATGAAGGTGCTCACCGTATTCTCATCCGTGTTCATTCCACTCACTTTCATCACCGGCATCTACGGCATGAACTTCGAATCAATGCCGGAGTTAAAGTGGGCGTGGGGTTACCCCGCCATCTGGATGGTATTTATCGTCACCTCGGGCACGCTATTCCTCTACTTCAAGAGAAAAGGGTGGACGTGAACCGCCCCCGGGCGTTACCCAGTGCAGGCCGATGTTCATGCTGCGATGCAGATGCGCGGCCATAACACTCAGTGGGGCGTCGTTTTACAACCCAGCAGTTGCACAAACGAACATCCCGTTATCTTCATCGCACCGATAACATAGACCAGGCCGATCGGGCCGTCGATCGCCAACAACCAGTACTCCCAGGTTTCAGAGAGCTGGTTCGGCACCGCATAGATCACCGCTAACACCGCCGACAAGCGCACCAGACCCTGCCAGAAAAAAACCGGGGCGCGATTCGTCATATCGTGTGAAGACCACATGAGCAGCGCTGCGGCCATCATCAGAAAGGTACCCAGTGTGATCAGTGGCACAAATTGTCCCATAACCGGTTCCGCCGCCATGGCTATGCCGATGGCGCCGGCCCAGGTCCCCGCGCCCACCAGAAAATCCGACAACCCGGTCCACCAGATGAACTTCTGTAACATGTGCGCTGCCTCTTTTATTATTTGAAGTGTGGTGCGGTGTGCTAATCCTGTTTTTCCGGATCAAAGGTAATGTGCATGCTTTTGATACCGGGGATAAAATTGGACACCAGATTGTGCGGCGCGCCTACCATCCGGGGGTTTCTCAGCCGCGGAATAATCTCCTCGAACATAATGCACAGTTCCTTGCGCGCGAGGTGTGAACCGATACAGAAGTGCTGCCCGACCCCGAAGGTGCGGTGCTGGTTTTTCAAATCTGCCATGCGCTGGGCACGCGTGATATCGAAGACTTCCGCGTCGTCGCCGAACACCTCGGACTCATGATTCACCGAGGGGTAAAACAGCTTGACCAAATCGCCTTTTTTTATCTCCATGTCACCGACAATAATATCCTCGGTGGCGGTTCGCTGCATATGAATGAAAGGAGGGTAAAAACGCAGGATTTCCTCCACTGCATCGGGAATCATCGCCGGATTATCAATCAACATCTGGTGCTGCTCCGGGTGCTCTATCAGCAGCCGCATCCCCTGACTGGTGGCAGTTCTTGTCGTCTCGACTGCGCCGGCAATCAGTATCAGGAAAAAGGTACAGAACTGGAACTCGTCGAGCGCCTCACCTTCTACCACGCCGTTCAGCAATGCATCGATGATTGTCCCACCTTGCGGGTTTTCCTTGTGGCTGGCGGCGAGTTCCATGGCGATACCAAAAATCTCCGCCGCTGCCAGCTGGCCATCCTCTGCGGAGACATCCAGCTCCGGGTCATCCATGCCAATCATGGTATCGACCAGACTGGCAAACTTCTGTCGTTTCTCCGCCGGCATCTCCATCAGTGCACAGATAACAAACAGCGGCATTTCCGCAGACACCTCAGAGACGAACTCGCACTCCCCCCTGGCCGCTACGTTGTCGACAATGCTCTTGGCAAACGCTCGCATGGATGGCGCCAGCGCCTCAACAGCCTTTGGCGTGAACGCATTGCTCACCACCCGCCGGTATTTGATATGGTCCGGCGGATCCATATTGATAATCAGTTGCCGCATGATCTCCTGTGATTCGGGGTCGTCGCCAGCGGGAGACGGGTGAGCGAGATTGGCGCTGGAGGAAAACTTGCCCGGGTTCTTGGACACAAAGTCGAGATCTTCGCGCCGGGTAATGGCCCAGAAGTCACCTCCAAATTCCGGCGCACCACTTTGGTAGGACACGGGGCACTGTGCTCGCAAGGTCGCAAACGCTTCGAAAGGCAGCTTTTCATTGTGCGTCATGGGGTTCATGAGGTCGAACTGGAAGGGGCACTTTTCAGTCATCGATAATTACTCTCAAATTCGTCATACGGCAACGCCGCAATAAACAGGCACCAGGGGTCATGATAATAATGTGCCCGGCGAACAAAGATCAAACAGCCCCAAACATTGCCCCCTGCGGTATAGGGGTGTATACCTTGCTGTATTCCACTGCAGGGCCGCGCTCGTCGCTTCGCGGGTATGGGAAATATCGACACAGGCGCTACAATAGGTTCGGGCCGCAGCGCTGACGGTGCGAGGTTTGACGCAACGGAGGTGGCAACTGCACTGCAGCTCTCGCCCACGATACCATTGCCATATATGGATTGAATTGCTTTATGGAATTTAAAGACTATTACCAGATCCTCGGTGTAACACCCGACGCAGACGACAAGGCGATCAAAACAGCCTACCGGAAACTGGCTCGCAAATACCATCCTGACGTGAACCCGGACGAGGGTGCTGAGGAGAAATTCAAGGAAGTCGCAGAGGCCTATGAGGCGTTAAAGGACGCGGGCCGCAGGGCGGAGTACGATGAATTGCGCAAATACGGCGGTCGCGCAGGGGGCGGCTTTGAACCACCGCCGGGATGGCAGAGCAACGCCGGTTTCAGCGGTGCAGGCGCAGGCTCAGGTCACTTTGAAGGCGACTTTTCCGACTTTTTCAATTCGATCTTTGGTGGTGCCGGCGGTGAAAGCCACCAGTTCCGCTCTGGCCGCAGGGGACAGGACGCAGAGATCGAAATGCCTGTCTTCCTGGAGGAAACGATCTCCGAGGCTTCCAAACTGGTCGAGTACCGGATTCCGGTGATCGAGAACGGCCAGATGAAAGAGGTAAAGAAGAGCCTCAAGGTGAAGATTCCACCTGGGGTCCAGGATGGCGAGCGAATACGCCTGAAGGGGCAGGGAGGATCCGGGATAGGGGAAGGCGGCAGCGGCGATCTGTACCTGCATATTCGCCTGGTGCCGCACCCGTTATTTGATGTAGAAGGCCACAACCTGGTGCTGACTGTACCGCTGGCTCCCTGGGAAGCCGCGCTGGGCACGAAGATCACCGTACCCACGCTCACCGGCAAGATCAATCTTACCATAGCGCCGAACAGCCAGGCCGGGCAGCGCCTGCGAATCAAGGGCAAGGGTCTGGCCACCAAAACCGGTCACGGTGACCTGTTTGCCCTGTTGAAGGTTGTGATGCCGCCGTCGACAACCAGCAAAGCAACGGCGTTGTGGCAGTCACTGTCCGAAGAAGCCGCCTTTGATCCAAGAGCCCAGTGGAGTAATTAACAATGACTGAACTGGTTTTGAGTATTTCACTGCACGAGTTGTGTCAGTACGATGATCTCAGCGAACAACTGATTGTGGAAGTCGTGGAGCACGATATCGCGCAACCTGTGGCGGGTCGCAGTACCGCCGATTGGGTTTTTGATGCCAGCGGTGTCCACTGGCTGAAAAAGGCTGTGCGACTGCATACTGATCTGGACATTGACTGGGTTGCTGTTGCCATGGTGATCGATTTATTGCGCGAAAAAGAGCGACTGGAGAGACAGAACCGGCATTTCGAGCGGCAACTACAGCGATTTCTCGATCAATAAATGGCAGTGCGATTTTGCTGCAACCAGCCCCGGAACAGCGCTGTCTGTCTAGCCTTTACTGGCCTCAACGAGGACGGCACTCTGCGGGCGCACGCTACTAGCAGTACTGACATTCCCTGTGTGCTGGTGTTGCCGGGGCTGTTGCAGCAGACTCTCAACACTGGCCAACACTTCCGTTGCGGCACGCGCTATCGCCTTTTTTATTCCCAGTGTCATTGCGATGAGATAGGCAATTCGCTGCGGCCGCCGCAGCGCGAACCGCAGCGCCGACCGGTAGCTGGGTAACCCGGCCAACTGGAAAAGGTCACGGGGCTCCGCGAGCAGATCCATTTTTTCGCTCACCGCGCTGACAACAGTGAAAGCGCATCCGTGCCTGTCGCAAACCGCAGCGACAGCGCCGGTCACACTATCGACACCCGACACATCGTAGTGGTTCAGCGCGGCTACATAGTCGTCGTCACATTGACGGTGGTCGCTGCTGTAAATCACGCCCGATGAGTCGCGCTCACCCGGGTTTACCGGGTACCGGGCGATACCATCACGACAGTCCACCACCGCCTCGGGAAACACCACCTCGCCTATGCCCAGGTGCAGATCAAACGCGCTGTTGATGGCCACGATAAACAGGTGATCAATGCTGTCGCCGTACCTCAAAAACAACGCCTCCGCCGACGCCTGCGCCGACACCAAGCCTGCGGGTGTCACCCCCGTTATCACTGTGGCACCCTTGTACGTGGCCGTACTAAACGCTCCCTCCGAGCGCTGCTCGCTGACAATTCCCAGCGACCGCTGCACAGGTTTCAATACTGAACTATCCGCTGCAAGGATGGCGATACGACGAATCGGACGCCCTATTTTGCCGACTTTCGCTGTTTTTTCAGGACCAACGACTCGCATATCTCACTTTCGGTCTACGTTATCAATCAAGGGCATTATTATTGCCGTGTAACACTGTCATCCTTGATCGGCATAGAGTGTAAACGGCTATTCGAGGAGGATGAACCATTGTTTGGCAAAATGTCGGGATACCTGCTTGCCTGGCGACGGGCTTCTAGTCACTGCCCCCGTTTCCGGCAACCGCGGCGGGCCTCTCAGCAACGCCAAACGCCATAACAGGCACACCCGGGAAGGCTACCGAGGAGTCCGAATGACCGAGTACGATGCCGTCCCGGATCGCGGTCATTGTCTCCTGCCGTCGGCCGAAGGCGTTCACTACCCTCGCCAGCGGCTGGCCGGTTCTGACCACATCGCCCGGTGCCGCCAGGAATCGAATAATGCCCGACTTGGTGCCGTAGGGCTTCTCGCTGTAGCGCAGTGGTTTGTCATGCGTATAACCGTCGGGCAGCGGGTATCGGAAAGGCGTCTCGCGAGCGGCAATCATGTCGAGATCCGCGAGAATATTCCAGATAGCTTCCACGCCGTATGCGACATTCAATTCGCTGACAATATTGGGCTTGCCCAACTCGACCGTAAAAGCAGGAATATCACGCAATAGCAGGTTGAACGACAGGCTCTCATGCAGTTCCTCCTCATCGACAATGACGCACATTCCCGCCTGTTTGGCCGCGTGCAGGGTTTTTTTGTAGGACCTGCTGTGCGCCCTGCCGGGATCGTGATCCACCAGCACATAAGGAATGGATTCGATCCAGTCATTGTGAAAATCCACCACCAGGTCGGGCTCTGTGGCGGTTATTGTCTCAAATATCTGGTGTGCAATACGCTCACCCAGCGAGCCGCTGCCATTGCCTGGAAAAGACCGGTTCAAATCTTCACCACTCATGGTGATGTGCCGCTTGCCAGCCTCGAAACCCAGTGGATTCATCAGCGGAAAGGCGTGCACGGCGCCACGGGCAAGACGTTTGCGAATACTCTTGAACACCTCCTGAATCACAACAATGCCGCTGACTTCATTGCCGTGGCTGCAGGCGGTTAACCACACCACCGGGCCGGGAGATTCACTGGTCGCTGACATCACAGGCAAGCGCCTGCGCGACAGGTCCGAGCCTGTCATGATTTTCTTGAAGGAAAAGTGGTTCCTGACTTTGGCGGTTGCAGCGTGTTTAATCGGGTTTGGCACAACGTAACCTCTGTCTGCTACAGGGCACTCTACCTGTATCTATGGAGCCCCGGGCTATGCGATCACCAGCCAAAGCAGCCGAAGAGTCTGCCGGCTGTGCGCTGGTGATTGAGGGCAGCCGGATTCGGTGGCCCATACTAGCTCAGCTCGGTTCCGGATGTCTCGCGCAGCATCAGCACAACCACAGGAATCGCCAGCAGGGAGCTCAGGCTGATAATCGAGATCGCCGCAGAGTGGCTTCCGAGACTGGAGTAGAGAATGCTCTCCACCGCCAGCCCGGCTACCGCGGCGAACATGGCACTGATAGAACGCAGCGTGGATGCCGTCGAGCGACAGGCGGTGGGAAACAACTCGCCGCTCATCGCATTGACCATGACCTCGACCGCAAAATACCCAAACAGTGCCGCGATCCATGTCACCGACAGCAACCATCCCCCGGTATTGTAGAACGTGATCGTCGCGACGCAGTGCAGAACAAGCATGGCGACCAGCGTCGGGCGACGGCCGAGGTAATCCGATATTCTCCCCGCGGTGGTATTGCCCAGAATGGCGATCGCACCCGCGACAATGTACATCAGGCTCACCTGCTGCGGATCGAAGTGGCGGTCCTCCTGCAGGTACTTCGACATGAAATTCAGGGTGGCAGCGAGCTGAAACCAGAACGCGCCCGCAATCAGCGCGGTAGCAGTCATTTCGCGTCGATGGTGCCGCCAGATATCCTTGAATGGCTGCCACAGCAGCGCCGATTCACTGCTGGCAGCGTGGCGAGTGAACATGCCGGACTCCGGCAGGCGTCGACGCAACCAGACAATATAGAGGATGGGCAAGGTCGCAATCAGGTACAGCGCACGCCAGCCGCCGGGCAGTATGTCGACAAGCCCATAAAGTAGCGAGGCGGCCCCGGACCCGAGGCCACCCATTGCCGCCAAAAACCCTACGCCCCAGCCGCGGTGCCTGGCCGGAAGCATTTCCAGCACATAGATCACAGCGATGATTTCCTCCGCGGTAGCAAACCCTCGCGCACAAAACTGGATCAGGACAAATTCCTCCGTTGTGCGGGCAAAGGCGGTCGCGGCCGTTGTCACGGAAAGGCCCAACAAGGTGACCATCAACAGGCGCCGCCGGCCGATACGGTCAGACAACAGCGCCAGGAATATGGCGGGCAATGCGCCAAGGCGGGCCGCGGCAATCACCTGCCCCAAATCTTCCTCGGCGATGTTAAAACTCGCCTGCATATCGGGCAGGGCGAGGCTGAGCACAGACATATCGTAGTTGCCGATAAAGAACGCGGCACCGAGCAACAGCAGCAGCGTTTTGTCTGCAGCTGCCAATTCTGCGGGGGGGAAGAATAGTCGAAACATGTCGGCTCTATGGTCGGAGGAGTCGGCTACCTGCGCACCGATATTGGTGTGACTATGTTACCTGACCAGCGCCGGGATAGCTCCCGCGACCACCCTTTCTGTGTTACTGCAGATGCGCGGCGAAAAAAGCGATCGCAGTACAGACAATTTGGTTGCCAATAGGGCCGACCATAGTTCATTCTGCTGAGCTATCGCAGCTTGCTGTCGCGCTAACTTTTCGTTGCGATTGGAGTTCACATGACACACAGGCCCACCGTCGCAGATCGCGCAAATGAACAGGGCGATGCACAAGTCGTCGATCTCCCGCCAGGCTTTCTGGAGCTACTGGCGCGACTGATCCGACAGCCCAGTGTGGTCGGTTCGGAGCACAGCTTCTTCCGTGTGCTGCAGCGGGAACTGGAAGAGCGCGGCGCGCAGGTGACCTGGTACGAGGGCTTGCTCGTTGCGCGCGGGAGCAAACCGGACAGCCTGATGTTGTCTGCACACATCGACCGCCACGGTTTAATCTGCACCGGCCCCAACGAGTTCCAGTATGCCGCCTTTGTCGCCGGTTCCCGATCCGACCTGCTGGGCAACTCGGTCGGCGAACAGTTGATGAAAAAGATAGTCGACCGTTTCAGCGCCGAGTACGTCTACGCCTACGAGCCCTGGTCCGGGATGTACCGCGGGCGCGGTGAGATCACGCGCGCGTATATCTGCGAGTACCGCAACAACCTGATCTTCGAAGTCGAGGGCCTGGAGCATCTGGTCGCGGGCACTCCGGTGGCTTTTGCCGATACGCTGAAGATTACCGACCAGGCCCTGGTCGGACAGTTGGACAATGTACTGACCACCGCCGCGCTGGTGTACCTGTTTGAGCTGGGTTTCAAAGGCACGGTTTTTTTCACGTCGCAGGAGGAGGCCGGCAAAAGCTGGCGCTATCTGCTGGAGTGGTTTCGTCGATTTGGCAGCAACACCAATCAGCTTATCGTTGTCGATACCAGCCCCTACCCGGACTTTCAATCCGCCTCACAACAGCAACTGGTGCTGCGAAACAAGGATGCAAACGCCCGCTTCAATCCGCAACTGACACGCAAGTTGGCGAAGCTGTGCGAGAAGCGCGGCGTAAACATCCAGATGAAGGACGCCTACGTTGAGGCCTTGAATGTGCGCCTGCGCGCTGAGGGGGAGGATCCCCGCTCACTCGGGTCGACGGAGATGGGCCGAATTATCAGCGCCTCGAACGGCCTGGTGGACGGCACGACCCTGCAGATCCCCACCTCGGGCTACCACACCATGTCTGAGTCAGCGCCACTGTCCTCAGTGAAGGCCTTTATTGATATCCTCTCAGACCTGGCCAAACTCGGCAGAACGCAGCGCCGAAAAACGGCCACGGCCTGATGAACATACTGTCAACGAGCTAGCGGGTGGGTGTCGTGCCAAGCAGGGAACTACAATCGATCATCGACATTATACCGGCGGATTTTGCCGATCCAGCGGCCGATTTCGAAGCGGTTCGCGCGATGTTCGCGCCCTTTCACGGGCATCCGTGTTCCGAGGATCTGACGGTGGAGATACGCCACTACGGCGGTGTGCGCTGTGGCGATTACACGCTGAAAGGCGCCTCGAACAGCTTGACGGCGTTCCACTGTCACGGCGGGGCCTTCGTCTCAACCCGACTGGACGAATACCACTTTTACGCCGGGATCATTGCGCAGCACACAGACTGCAGAGTCGTCATGCCCGATTACCGACTGGCACCGGAGCACCCCTACCCCGCAGCTGCGGATGACTGTTTTCACGCATACTGCGGGTTGCTTGAGCAGGGCACACTGCCATCAACCATTGCACTGATGGGGGAATCCTGTGGCGGCAGCCTCGCCATGGGCCTGCTGCTGCGATTGCGCGAGGAAGGGCTGCCAATGCCCGCTTGCTTCGTCTCGCTGACGGGCTGGTTCGACCTGTCCGTGTCCGGGCTGCAGGTGCCTGGACGAGACCCCTTCCTGACACCTGAATGGGTGCGCAACAGGGGTCGGGACTACCTCGCTGGTGCGCTGCCCCTGGATCATCCCAACGTCTCTGCGGCCTACGCCGACCTGCATGACCTGCCGCCGATGTATTTGCAGATCGGGCAGTTCGACACCATGCGCGAGGGCGCCATCGCGCTCGGTGCAAATGCACTGCGCGCTGGCGTCGAGGTGACAGTAGAGAGTTGGCCCGGAATGATTCAGGGCTGGCACGGACTGGTGACAGCCGGCGTACCGGAAGCGACACAGGCGTGGTCGTCGATACGCCACTATATTCAGAGGATCGTCCAAACCTCGCATTGGCGCCATCGCGCCCCGGAGCCGTAAACTCAAAGGCAAAACCCAGGAGAGAGCAAACAGTGCAATTTCTGCATACCAGACGGCCCATCATCCAGGCTCCGATGGCAGGAGTACAGGATGCCGAGTTGGCTGCCGCTGTCTCGAACGCGGGCGGACTCGGCTCCCTGCCCTGTGCCATGCTGAGCCCGGTGGCACTGGAAGCGGAACTGCGACGCCTGACAAGGCTGACCAACAAACCCTTCAATGTTAATTTCTTTTGTCATCACACACCCAAAGTCAGCCCCGGGCAGGCTGCATGCTGGCAGCAGAGGCTGTCTGTGTATTTTAAAGAACTGGCCGTCGAACCACCCGCAGCAGGCTTGCAGGTATCGCGAGAGCCATTTGGCGAGGCGGCACTGTCGGTGCTGGAGCAGTTCAAACCGGCGGTGGTGAGTTTTCACTTTGGCTTACCGGCGCCGGCGCTACTGGAGCCACTGAAATCCTGGGGGGCAAAGATACTGTCCACCGCGACCACCGAGGACGAAGCGCGCTGGCTGGTAGATCACGGCGCCGACGCAGTCATCGCGCAAGGGTTGGAGGCCGGTGGTCACCGCGGCTGTTTCCTCACACAGGACATGACCACGCAGACAGGTACGATGGCACTGGTGCCGCGAATCTGTGCGGCGGTGTCGGTGCCGGTCATCGCCGCCGGCGGTATCGCCAGCAGCGAGGGTGTCCGTGCCGCGATGACGCTGGGGGCCGCCGGCGTGCAGATCGGCACGGCTTTCTTGTTGTGTCCGGAAGCACAGACCAGTGCCCTGCACAGGGCGTCACTCACGAGTAATGCCTCACAACACACCGCATTGACCAATGTGTTTACCGGGCGACCGGCCCGCAGCATCGTCAACCGGCTGGTGCGCGAGGTGGGCCCAATGACCGATGCGGCAACCGCATTCCCAACAGCAGCGGGGCCTGTTGCCCTGCTGCGCGCCGCCGCCGAAGCCAGGGGAAGCGACGACTTCACGTCACTGTGGAGCGGCCAGAATACGACGGGATGCCGCGAATTACCCGCGGCGGAGTTACTGCAGCGACTGGATCCGCAGTGTTAGGGACGGACAGCGAAACCCTTCGCCCCGGGCGGGAACCAACACCGGTGCGCTAAACCCGGTCAGCGCAGAACGGCCTGCAGCCAATGACTGATGTCGTGTATTTCCTCCAGGCAGACCTCGTGCCCCATCGGGTACTCACGCCATTCGACCGCGTACCCGGCGCCTTGCAGGCTTGCCAGCGAGGATTTGCCCAGCGAGATTGGCAGCACAGCATCCTGCTGGCCATGACACATCAGGATGGGGATATTCGCATTGGCACCCGATCTGGCAGAGGCCAGGTTTTCTGGCTCGGCCAGAAACGTGGACAGCGCGAGGATGCCGGCCAGCGGCTTCGGGTAGTGAAGCCCGGTGTGAAAAGCCATCACGCCGCCCTGGGAAAAGCCCGCCAGCAGGATACGCTCGGCCGGCATACCGCTGTCGATCTCGTTCTGGATAAGGTCCCGTATGCGCGCCGCAGATTTTTTCATCCCCGACTGATCAGCGCCGCCAGCGGGATCGAAATCAAACCACGCCCGCGCGCGCTGCCCAGCAAACGCCGTCACGGCCATTTCTGGTGCATGCGGGAAAACGAACCGTATCGGCAGGCCGGGGGGCAGCCCGAGTTCCGGCACGATGGGCTCAAAGTCGTGCCCATCGGCACCCAGCCCGTGCAGCCAGATCACAACCGCGACCGGCGGGCTGGCGGGATTCAGTTCCACCGTGGGAAGGGGGGCAGCCAGCATGGACTCTCCTGTTTATGGCGCAGTCGTCAGTCGTTGCAATTCGGTTCAGTTCAGGTCGGCTGCAAACTGGCGCAATACAGCGATCGGAACGGTTTCGAGTGCTCGAATATGGGTGCGCGTAAGAAACACCTTGGGCGCCATTTTCTGCTCGTAAGCCTGCAGCCAGCGCGACGCACACAAACACCATCTGTCACCGGGCTGCAGCCCTGGAAACCCGTACTCGGGCATCGGTGTACTGAGATCATTGCCGGCAAAACGCGAGTACTGCAAAAACGCTTCAGTAACCTGAATGCAGACGGTATGGGATCCTACGTCCTGCGCATTGGTATTGCAGCAGCCGTCGCGAAGGAAACCTGTGAGAGGGTCTTCGCTACACGAGAGCAGGGTTTCGCCAAAAACATTGAGGGGTTCATCAATCACTACAGTTTGCACAAAAGCTCTTCCCAGACATCAAAAATGACAGCATAGCATGCACCCTCTGCTAAACTTTTTACGTCTCATCGACCGTTTTGAGGCATAGTACACGCTGCTGCGCTAACCGTAAGCGATAGACGTTTTTCGCACAAGAGCAAGCCTGCTCACTGCAACACCAACCCACCAGAGGAGTATTGACAATGGCTGACTATCTTCCCCCCGCGCTGGATTGGGTACGCGAACAGGTCGAACTGTACGAGAGCAGCGGCGGCACGCAGGGAACCACTCTGCTGGACACTGGCATGCCCTGTATTCTGGTGACCCACAAGGGCAACAAAACCGGTGGCATTCGCAAAATCCCGTTGATGCGCGTGGAGGTGGACGGCAGCTACGTGTTGATCGGCTCGATGGGTGGACAACCGAAAAACCCTGTCTGGGTGTACAACCTGCGAGCGCATCCCGACGTACAGATTCGCGACCAGACCCAGGTGTTCGACATGCGCGCCCGGGAAGTGGGCGATGAGCAGGAGCGCAAAAAGCTGTGGGCAGCAGCGGTAGAGGCCTACCCGCCCTATGAGGAGTACCAGGCAAAAACTACCCGGAGGATACCCGTTTTTATTGCTGAACCACGGCAGGAGACATGACAGAATACCCTCACTTCAGTTACGCCACATCGATATTCAGGGTAACCGCCATCAGCCAGCCATTGTCCAGCCACGGATTGAACACACTGTGAAAACGCCCAATCGCCTGCAACCACTGGTCGAGGATGGCCTGGTCGACGAAGTCATTCGCCCGCTGATGAGCGGCAAGGAAGCTGACGTCTTCATTGTGCGCTGTGGCTCCAAGATTCGCTGCGCCAAGATTTACAAGGACGCGCTCAAACGCAGCTTCAAAAAAGCCGCGCAATATACCGAGGGCCGCAAAGTGCGCAACAGCCGGCGGGCCAGGGCGATTGAAAAGGGCTCCAAGTTCGGGCGCAAGCAGCAGGAAGATACCTGGCAGAACGCCGAGGTGGACGCGCTCTACCGACTGGCCAGAGCGGGCGTGCGCGTACCGGAACCCTACGGGTGTTTTGATGGCGTGCTGCTGATGGAGCTGATTACCGATGAAAACGGTGATGTCGCACCGCGGCTGAACGAGGTCTCAATGTCTGCCGAACAGGCCAGGGAAGACCACGCCCTGATGATGCACTATGTGATGCGCATGCTGTGCGCCGGCCTGGTACACGGCGATCTGTCCGAGTTCAACGTGCTGGTGGATGAGAGTGGCCCGGTCATCATCGACCTGCCGCAGGCAGTGGATGCGGCGGCCAACAATAATGCACGCAGCATGCTGGAGCGCGACGTGAGAAATATGTCGGACTACTACGGCCAGTTCGCCCCCGAGTTACGCGATACCCACTATGCCGAGGAAATGTGGGCACTGTATGAAGAAGGCGAACTGCACCCGGACAGGGAACTCACCGGCCAGTTTGCAGTAGACACACACAGCGCCGACGTCGACGGTGTCATGCTGGAAATCAAGGCCGCGCTGGCCGAGGAAGAAAGCCGCCGGCAGCGGCTGCGCGATGCCGAGGAAGAGGACTAGTCGGATTCTGGCAACGCGAAGGCTATGTAATAACTACCGCTGGCCTGCCCCAGCTTCCCCCCACCGGCAGCGATCACCAGGAACTGTCGCCCCTCGACCGCGTAGGTGATCGGTGTCGCAAACCCTGCAGCCGGCAGCGTGGCCTGCCACAGTAGCTGGCCGTTCTCCTTGTTGTACGCCTTGATCAACTGGTCGGGCGTGGCGGCGATAAAAAGCAGACCACCGGCCGTCACGATCGGCCCGCCGTAGTTTTCCGAGCCGTATCCAGACAGCCCCTGATCCAGTAATTGCGGGTAGTCACCCAGTGGTATTCGCCAGGCAATATCCGCTCGCTGCAAATCGATAGCCGTGAGGCTACCCCAGGGCGGCGCTGAAGCGGGCAAGCCCTGGGGGTCTGTCAGCTTCTGAAAACCGGCATTCACATACGCGGTACCGGCATTATCGGGAGCACCAGCGGCACCGGCTGCAGACTCCTCGTCCGCCGTGTACACGTACCACAGCACACCGGCCCGGGCGTACCAGGGTAAATTCCCGAACGCGGGCATGCGGCCGCGGCCATGGCTGACAATCCGGTAACTTTCCAGCGGGGAAAACCTGTCCGCGAGGCCCAGCAAGCCCGGCACGGACACGCCGTCACCGCGCCTGTCCGCACCGTGACACCCCGCGCACAGCATCAGGTAACCGAGCTGCGGACTCATGCCTAAATCCTGCGGCACGGCCGTCAACTGCAACAGATACGGCACTTCATTGCTGTTGATATAGAGGCGCTGCGTCGCCGCATCGTAGGCCGCACCGCCCCATTCAGCACCGCCATCCATACCGGGGTACAACACCATTCCACGGGTACTGGGGGCAATGAATGGATTCCCGTAATCGAGATCGGCCACCCGGCGCTCGACGGCTGCCGCCATCGCGGCGTTTCTGTTGGTCGGTATGAATTGCTGCGTGGCAAATGGCGGCGGCACCAGCGGCAGCGGCTGACTCTGTGCTGCCTGCTCGCCCGGCACTGGCACACCCACCACCGGTACCTCGTGCATCGGGAACAGCGGCTCCCCTGTCTCCCGGTGAAAGACAAACAGATGTCCGGTTTTTGTTGCCTGCGCCACCGCCGGGATGGTTTCGCCGTTGCGCTGGAGTTCAATGAGATTGGGCGGCGCCGGCAAATCCCTGTCCCACATATCGTGACGCACAAACTGGTAGTGCCAGACGCGCTCACCCGTTTCTGCATTCAACGCAAGCAGCGAATTGGCAAACAGGTTGTCGCCGTGGCGATCATCACCGTAAAAATCAAAGGTCGGTGATCCGGTTGGCACAAACGCCAGTCCGCGCTCATGATCAACTGCGATTCCGGCCCATGAATTGGCACCACCCGCTCTGTCCCAGGCGCCCTCGGGCCAGGTGTCGGCACCGTACTCACCGGGCCTGGGTATGGTGTGAAACACCCAGCGCAAACTGCCACTGATAATATCAAACGCCCTGATATGCCCGGGGGCCGCACCTTTGAACTCGTTGACACGCGACCCGATAATCAACAGATTCTGGTAGACACTTCCCGGCGTCGTCGCGATCACGGCGGCATCCGCGAACTGCGGTGCCAGCCCCTCGTGCAGATCCACTTTGCCGTTGTCCCCAAATGAGGCGACCGGGCGACCGGTGCGCGCGTTCAGGGCGTAGAGGTAGGAGCCAGCGGTAAATAGTATGCGCTGTGGTACAGCGACCTTCGCCAGCGACTCGGCGGACCCGGCGGCCTCCCAGTACACCACCCCGCGATTGGGATTGGGCAACAGCCCCAGTTCGGCCGCCGGGTCGAACCGCCACAGCTCCCTGCCCGAGGCGGCATCGAGTGCAAACACCGCAAGCCGTGGTGAAGTGCAGTACAACACGGCCTTCACTACAATGGGGCTGCACTGCATCTGGGTCGAACCGTCGGCCCCCGCACCGCCGGCATCGTAGCGCCAGACCTCCTGCAACTGGCTGACATTGGTGGCGTCTATCTGCGCCAGCGGCGAGGCGTGTTGAAAGCCAGGGTCGCCCAGATAGGATCGCCACTCCTGTGCGGGCGATGTATCGGGCCTTTCAGCCTGCTCATACACTAGCGTATCGCCGGGCTCGCCACAGCCAGAGAGACTGAGGCCCGATAGGCACAGAAACGCTGACGTCCAGCGCCACAAAAGATCACGATAGCGCTTGTTGATGCCAGCCTCCCTGGACTGCAATCTCCTCGGCAAGGCTGTTCCATTGTTGGATGGCGGTCTCACTTTATTTTATTTCCAGTTGACATTTATTCGTAACTGCATCAGCTTGCTCTCATAAGAATTCCGTCAGGCGTAAGTTCGCATGATAGAAGAGAACAAAAAAGGAGAATAATAATGTTAGTAATGAATAGCTTTACAAAATATCTGGCTCCCTTTGTTTTTGTCACCAGCGCCTTTGTCACCGGTTGTATGCGCGTCGAGATCGATGACCCTGTGGACGGCGAGTTTATCGAGGAACCTACCGTAACAGTCAGCGGTAACGTCTTCAGTACCACCCCGGACGATTTCCCGCTCGATGTGGAAGACCTGGCGCTTGAAATTAACGGCTCGCCGGTACCGATTGCGCCGGATGGCAGCTACAGCACAAATATCCTGCTCGACCCGATCGCCGTATTCAATGCCATCGAAGCCGATATCCTTGAGCTGTCAACGGGTTTTGTGGACAGCTACCGAACGGTTGTCATCGCCGGGGATTCCATTCCCGAGGGCGAGTACTCGCCCGAGGCGATCGCACTGCAGATCAATGCCTCCGGCCTGGATTCGCTCGAGCCGGTGATCGCAGACCTGGTGGATCTCGATCTGCCGTCACTGCTGCCAACGGGTACCGTGGTGGCGAACAATATCTGTGTTATCAACGGGCCGTTTGGCTCCTGCCTGGGGCGGGCGACGATAACGATCAGAAACCCGGCGCCCAGTATTTCGAGTTTTGCGCTGGACGTGGGCTCCCAACAGGACAGCATACGGTCCAATATCTCACTGAACGGCTTTAACCTGAACGTCTACATCGATGGCGGTTCCTGGGTACTGGTGCCGAACTGCAACCTGAACCTTATGGCGAGCAGCCTTACACTGTCAGGCAACTATGCGCTGGAACCTGATGCCACCACGCCGACACGGGTCGATGTCTCGCAAGTGGGCGGCATTTCCACACAGGTGGTCAATTTTGACCAGACCTTCACCAGCGGCGCCTGCAACACATTTCTTGTCGGCGACATCATTCAGCTTATCGTCGGCGATGTCGAGCCCCTGGTCGTGAATGGGCTCAAGAACTTCCTCAATGCCACCGATGGCAACAACAATACGCCGATCGCTGCGGCGATCGAAACAGCACTGGCCGGGGTGGATGTTTCAGGCTCTATCGGCCAGGCACTGAACGCGCAGCTCGAGGCACCGTTCTTCCAGGTGAAGGAGACCACAGGCGGTATCACCATGGGCTCGGATGCCCGCTTTATAACCAATTTTGGAACCGGCCCGGGGCAGTGCAATCCACCGGCGGGCGCGCCCGACCTGACCGCCTCCTACCACGTCGCCCAGCCCTTCCCGAGCTTCGGCAGCAACACGCCCGGCGGCTCGCCTTACGAGATCGGCATGGGAATCTCCAGTTCCGGGTTCAACCAGTTGCTGCGCTCGATGGTCGAGTGTGGGCTGCTGGTTGCAACAATCTCCGAGCTTGATCTGTTTGGCACCGGGACACCGATACCGCTGACGTCCGGGCTGCTCGCGAATTTCATACCCGAGCTCGGAGGGCTTGCACCCAACTCTCCGGCGCGCATCGCCATCAAGCCCATCATGGCGCCGCTGATCACGGGGGCTGCTGGCCCCGGCGGCGAGCTCGCCCTGCTCAAGATCGCACAGCTGCACCTGAATGTGCTGGTTGATGTCACTACTGAATCCGGCGTGGTGGTCCTCGATGCTGCAGAGATGATGCTCGACGCCGATGTCGGAATCGATCTCACTGTCGATGAGGGCAGTGGTTCGCTGGTATTTGAGCTGGCAGAGCCGAGCCCCTTCAATATCACGGTGAAGTCGGTAGAGAACCCGATCGGGGCAGACCTGTCCAGCGTGGAAGCGTTACTGCCGCAAATCGTGGGCTCATTTCTGCCATCACTGGCAGGAGGACTTGGCAGTTTCCCGCTGCCGTCTTTCCTCGGGCTCAGCCTGAACGTGGTTGAGGTTGCACGCAACGGTGAGATGCTGACCATCTATGCCAATCTCGACTGACATTCTCGCGCCGGTGGTGGCGCTGCTGCTGCTGACGAGCGTCGTCTGGGTATGGATGTATCTCACCCGCATCCCGGCCATCAACAAGGCCGGGATGAAAATGGACCAGAATCTCCCGAACGGCCAACAGATGTCAGCGCTGCCGCCCCGGGTGCGCTGGAAGGCGGACAACTACAATCACCTGCTACAGCAGCCGGTGATGTTTTACGCCGTGGCCCTCACGCTGGCGCTGCTCGGTGCCGGTGAAGGAGTGAATGTCACACTGGCGTGGTGCTATGTCGGCCTGCGGGTCGTGCACACTCTGCACCAGACACTGTGGAACAAGATCGAGGTCCGTTTCGTATTGTTCGCGCTCTCGTCGCTGGTGTTGTTCACGCTGGTCGTGCGCGCGGCACTGCTGATCTGGTAACCGCCTCGAGCGCTAGCTGACCAGGCTTCTGCCGCCGTCTACCTTGATCAGCTGCCCCGTAATGAACGGCGCATCACAGGCCAGAAACGCAACCGTACGCGCGATATCCATCGGCTCACCCAGCCGTTTCAGTGGTGTCTGTTGCACGGTGTGCTCGCGCATCGTCTGGTCGTAGCTGTCGTCACCCTCGGGCCACAGTATGGCACCCGGGGCCACGCCGTTGACCCGAATCTCCGGCCCCAACTCCACCGCCAGGCTGCGCGTCAGCGCGGCCAGTGCGGCCTTTGTCGCGCCATAGACACTGAAGCCTCGCAGTGGCAGATCCATGTGCACGTCGAGAATATTGACAATGCTGGCGCTGCCAGAGCGCAACCCCGGTAACAATCCCTGAACCAGGAAATAAGGGCCGCGCAGATTGGCGCCCACCAGCGTATCGAACTGCGCGGGTGTGCTGCTGTCGATGGGGGAGGAAAAATAGCTTGAGGCATTGTTTACCAGTAGTTCAATCGACGGGTAGCACGCGAGCAGTTCGCGCGACATTGCGTTGATCTGCGTCTCATCCTGCAAATCAGCCCGGAACAGACGGCAGGAGCCTGGCCGCACACTGCAAAGCTCATCGGCGAGCGACTGCGCACTCTCGGCGGAGCTGTGGTAGTGCAGCGCGATATCAAACCCGAGGCCGTGCAAATGGCAGGCAATCGCACGACCGATACGTTTGGCACCACCGGTAACCAATGCAACCTTTGTCACGCCTCGCCCTTCGATCACTAATCGTAATAGGCGGGCGCTTTTTTCAGCGTGTCCGCCAGCGCCTTGTCATGCCCTATCCACAGTGTAGCGCCCGTCTCCGCGAGCAGCGCATCCATCTTGTCCATGGATTGCAGTGTCTGTTCGGCATTGTAGTTAAACGTCGGGACACGGCGCAGTTCCCGGTTGGCGCGGGTGTGGTAGAGGTCGCCCGACAACATTACTGGCCCGGTGTTCTCCAGCATCACCAGCAGGCTCTGGTGGCCGGGCGTATGCCCGGGAGTCGAAATCAGTCGCACGCTGCCATCGCCGAAAACATCGTAGTCACCCTCGATGAGCTTCACGTTGGCGGATTTCAGTCCCGCAAACAACGTGGGATCGACAAACTCATGCCCCTCCTCAAAGGCCGTATCCCACTCTGCCTGCTGCATGATCACAGTATTCTCGGCCAGTTGGTTCGCCGCCCCCGCGTGATCGAAGTGCAGGTGGGAATAGGCCGCGTACGTAATGTCGGCGGGGCTGAGACCCATATCCGCCAGCTGATCGATAATCCAGCGCTCGTAGCGCATGACCGGCCCCGGAGCGTCCTCTGGCGGCTCGTTACCCACCACTGTGGCGGGCAATCCGCCGTCCCAGAACAGCCTCCCAGCGTCGTGCTCAATTACATAACAGGGGATAAACAACTCTCGCACATCCGATTCTTCCGGCTTGATATTGAACATCTCCAGGCTGTCGAGATGAGCAGAGCCGCAATCGAAGACATACAGTTTCGGATTCGCGGTGGCGTGCAGGGAGAACAGTAAAAAACCTAGCGCGATGTATTTCATAACAATACCCGGGTTGCTGAAGAGGCGTTGCACGAGGTTAGCATAGGTGTACTGATCACCTGAATCTTTTACACGCACCCCGTTTGACGGCTGTGTTGAGCGCAGGCGGCGCCGGGGCCGCTGGACGGCCGCAAGCGACGCGCCTTACAATGCCAGCCACAATACACGACGCCTTGCTTACGGTGGCGTGGCCGCTAGAAACCCGAGGAGTGTAGAGTGTCAATATTTGATAATTTCAGACTGGACGGCAAAGTTGCCGTGATAACCGGAGCGGGCAAAGGCATCGGTGCCTCCATCGCCAGGGCGTTTGCCGAGGCCGGTGCCGATGTGGTGATCGGCGCGCGGACGATGTCCGACCTCGAGAGTGTGGCGGCACAGATAGAGGCGCTGGGACAGCGTGCACTGTGTGTGCAGACCGACGTGCTGGACTTCAGCCAGTTGCAACAGCTCGCCGATCGCACCATGGAAGAATTCGGGCGCATTGATATTCTGGTGAACAATGCCGGCGGCTTCCCGCCCAAGCCGGTGTCACAGACCACTGCACGCGAGTTCGAGGGCGCCTTTCGCTTCAATGTCAGCACCGCCTTTGAGCTCTCTCGCATCTGTGCACCGCTGATGGTCGAATCCACAGGGGGCGGCGCAATTCTCAACATCTCCTCGATTGCCGGGCACAAGCCAACGCCCTGCTTCGCGGCCTACGGCACCGCCAAAGGCGCACTGTCCCTGTTAACGCAGGAGCTGGCGCAGGAGTTCGCACCCAAGGTCCGCGTGAACGCGATCGCTGTCGGCTCTACCAAAACCGACGCGCTCAACACTGTTCTCACCCCCGAAGTGGAACAGGTGATGGTAGACCTGACACCGATGGGCCGCCTGGGGGAGGTGGAGGATATCGCACTGGGCGCCCTGTATTTATGCACACCCGCTGCCAGCTATGTCACCGGTGAAATCCTCGGCGTCAACGGCGGGCTGGAACGCCTGAATATGCAGATGCCGCGGGCCTGGGGCGGGATGGGTTAAGACGAGCCAACGCTGAGCGAGGACATTCGGGCCTGTTGCGGCCGGGAGGACTTTCACGGGCGTGAACACCCGCGCCCACCCAGCCGCCGGGCCTCAGCCCGGGCTCAGGAAAACTGACTGATAATATCGTCAGAATAGCGTTTCACACTGTCGATTTTTTTATCCAGCTCATCCGTTTCACCGTGGTAAAACGGCCAGGGCATGGTCAAAATGTGAGTGACGCCGGCATCTTCGAGACGCTTGTAGCCGTCGTAATTCCAGGCGTCTGAAGGGGTGGCCATCACCTCAAAGGGCAAATGATCGCGCCCAAACTCCTTGCGCCATGCCTTGATACGGTTAATACACTCGATTATCTCATCACTGGTCTGCAGATCGGTGACCCAACCATCGCCCAGTCGCGCCGCGCGCCGCATGGCGGGATCCGAAATACCACCGATCCAGATCGGTATGTACTCGCTTGGCGCGGGGTTCATTTCCAGCGGGGCAAACTGGTAGTGCTCGCCCTGGTACTCAACCAGTTCACCGGTCCACAGCAGGCGCAGGATTTCCAGCATTTCATCCATCCGCTTGCCGCGAGTCCTGAAATCCGCACCCATCAGTGCAAATTCGTCACCTGACCAACCCACACCGATCGCCGGTGTCACCCGGTTATTGGAGACAACCGCAGCCGTGCTGATCGCCTTTGCCACCAGGAAGGGGTTGCGCAATGGCAGCACAAATATATTGTTGGTAAAGCGCAGCTTCTCTGTAATTGTGGCCAGCGCACCTATCATCACCCAGGGGTCGGGCCAGTCGGTAAACGGTGGCCAGCGGCGGCTGCCATCCTGGGTATACGGGTAGGGCGTCTCAATGGTCTGCGGGTTGGCCACATGGTCCGAGAACGACATGGAGTGCCAGCCGTGCGTGTCCGCCACGGGCGCCAATTGCGTGAGGTGCGCCACGCTGCTGAATGAGGTGGATAATACGAATTTCATGGAAGGTATACTCTTGTGGACAATGCCCGCGGGGGACGGGTTATTTTGAGATATTAATCAGCTCGCTGGGCTCGACATACAGATGGCTCAAACACTCGCCCTCTTCTTCATTCCACTGGTCGATATCGCCCATATTACAGTGCTTGGCGTCTATCACCTTGACGTGTGAAATTTCCTTGCACCCGATACCGGCGAACTGCACATCGGTGAACTTGTAGTTCGTCGGCTTGATGGAGGCAAACGAGATAGACTTGCTGTCGTAGATAACACCGTCCCGGTTCAGCACCGACAGTCGGGGCACCAGCGTGCTTATCCTGTAACCCAGGTTGTTCTGCAGGCGGAACTGCAACTTGCAGGCCTTCTCCATATCCCATATCTGCGTTACCGTGAGTACCGCGCTAACGGAAGGATCACCTTCCTGACGCTCGACAAACTCCCAGGTCTGGTCGTCTTTCAGCAGCACCGGGCGCCCATCCAGCGTCACCGCCCTGATGTCTGTGTCGGCTGCCGCATGCACAGTCGCTCCAAGGGAGACCAGGAGAATCAGTGCGAGAGAGGTTGCCTGTTTCTTTATCAATGCCACCATACCAGTGTCTACTTTGTGTTCGTCGCGTGAACTACTGAGTGTTAGTAGAGAGTATCGTCACTGCATAGCGGACGCAATACCCGTCTG
>CAXBLZ010000063.1:0-25040 GCA_963976735.1 uncultured Halioglobus sp. | reverse complement strand
GCGCTGGCGATGACGGTCGGTGTCTACGGCCTGGTCGCAGGCATTGTAAAACTGGATGATGCCGGAATTCATCTGATGCAACGAAACGGGGCTGACAGCTGGTCCCGCTCGGTGCGCTGGGTCGGCTCCCGCCTGGTGAGTTTTGCGCCCTGGCTGATGAAGTTTCTCGCTGTTGTTGGGACTATAGCGATGTTTATGGTCGGTGGCGGTATCCTGGTACACGGCTTTCACCTGCTGGATGAGGGTATTGTCGCATTGACAGCGATGATTGCGGAAGTGGCCACGGTCGGCCCGGTATTGGCGGCGTTGACGCCGACATTGGGTGGTGTGCTGATCGGGGTGGTGGCTGGCGCGGTGGTGACGGCGCTGGTATCACTGGTGCAGCGGCTGCGTGCCGCCTGAATGGGTCAGCCGCAGTATTACTTCAACAGGGAGCCGAGAACCCCTCGAAACAGTTTGCGGCCCAGACTGCTGCCGGCCGCGCGTGCGACACTTTTCAGGAATGCCTCGCCGGCGCTCTGGCGACTGCTCGAGCGCGCTTTTGGTTTGCTCTCGGCTTTGGCAGCCCGCTCAGCGAGCTCTGCTTCCTGTGCCTGTTTCTGCCTCTCGGCGGTGCGTTCGAGTAGCACCTCGTGTGCTGAGCGCGGGTCAATCGGGGTTATATAGCGCTGCTGATTGAGATCTTGGGACAGTATGGCCTGTCGCTCAGCAGTGTTGGCTGCACCCATGCGTGAGTAGGGTGGGCGCACGAGTACACGTTGCACGGGCGCCGGAATACCCTTGTCCTGTAGCATGGAGACCAGTGCCTCGCCCACACCCAGTTCGGTAATGGCGGTAACGGTATCGAGATCCGGGTTCTCGCGAAACGACTGGGCGGCCGCTTTAACGACCTTCTGCTCCTTCGGCGTGTAGGCCCGCAATGCGTGTTGTACACGGTTGCCCAGTTGCGCCAGCACGCTGTCAGGTATGTCACCCGGGCTTTGTGATACAAAGTAAATGCCGACACCTTTGGAGCGGATCAAGCGCACGACCAGCTCAATTTTTTCCAGCAAAGCCCGCGGTGCGTCGCGGAACAGCAGATGCGCCTCATCGAAGAAAAACACCAGCACAGGTTGCTCGGGGTCGCCCAGCTCCGGCAACTCCTCAAAAAGCTCCGAGAGTAGCCACAACAGGAAGGTGGAATAGACGCGCGGGTTCATGATCAGGGTGTCGGCGGCCAGGATATTGATCATTCCTCTGCCATCGAGGCCGGTGCGCATAAAGTCCTGGAGCTGCAGCGCCGGTTCACCAAAGAACTGGTCACCGCCCTCGCGCTCCAGCATCAGCAGCCGGCGCAGGATGGCGTTGACAGAGGCCTTGGAAACACCAAAACCGGTGCCCAGTTCCTTGCTGTTGTCACCCAGGTATTCCAGCGTGGTGCGGAGGTCTTTCAGGTCCACCAGCAACATACCCTCGTTGTCGGCAAACTCGAATACCAGGGTGATCACGCTCTCCTGGGTTTCATTGAGATCGAGCAGTCGTGAGATCAGCTGCGGGCCCATCTCGGAAATGGTAGAGCGGATGGGCGTCCCTTTTTTTCCGAACAGATCCCAGAATGCAACAGGAAAACCACGTTGCCGGTAGTGTTGCATGCCGATTGTCTGCACCCTCTCATCGACCTTTGGATGCGGCGCACCGGGCTGGCTGACACCGGATAGATCGCCTTTGATATCTGCCAGGAAGACCGGCACCCCGAGGTCGGAAAAACCCTCTGCCAGACACTGCAGGGTGACCGTTTTTCCGGTGCCGGTTGCGCCGGCGACCAGACCGTGACGGTTTGCGTAGCGTGGATTCAGAAAAATCTGGCCGCCGGCAGAGCCGCCAATCAAAATACCGTCGGTCATGTATTCGTCTATCCTGTGCAAGTGGACTGTGATGGGCAACCTGGCACAGTATAATCAAGTGGTTGGCGGCTATCGACAGGAATATACCATGCGTTGGCGGGGCGGAAGACGAAGTAACAATGTGGAAGATAGGCGGGGTCTGGGTCCCGGTTATGGTGCCGCGGGCGCAGGCCCGGTGGTGCTGCGATTATTACCAGTGCTGATTCGCACTAAGGTCGGGCGCATCATTCTTGTTGTGGGTGTTGTTGCTGTTGTTGGCGGCCAGGTGTTGGGTATCGATGTGCTGTCCCTGTTGGCGGGTGGCCCTGTGACCTCCCAGCAGCGTTCGGCGCCGGTGAGCGAGGCCCAGCAACAGAGCGCTGAGTTCGTTTCGGTGGTACTGGCGGATACCGAGGACACATGGCACGCCAGGTTTCGCCAGCTCGGGCTGCAGTATCGCGAGCCGACACTGGTCTTGTTCACCGGCGCTGTACATTCCGCCTGCGGCAACGCCAGTGCAGCCGTGGGGCCCTTTTACTGTCCCGCTGATCAAAAATTGTATATTGATCTTTCTTTTTTTCAGGACCTTGACGTGCGGTACGGCGCGCCGGGTGATTTTGCCCAGGCTTATGTCATTGCCCACGAGGTTGGCCATCACGTGCAAACGCTGTTGGGCATCAGTGAGAAAGTCCGCGCAGCCAGCCGCGGCGCCAGTGAGGCCCGGGTCAATGCGCTGTCCGTGCGGCAGGAATTGCAGGCCGATTGCTTCGCCGGGCTCTGGGGGCACGCCGCCAATGTCGAGCGCCAGCTACTGGATCCCGGCGATCTGGAAGAGGCGCTGCAGGCCGCAACGGCAATCGGCGATGATCGCCTGCAACGCGAGGCAGGTCGCCAGGTGGTGCCAGACAGTTTTACACACGGCACATCAGCACAGCGGGTGAAGTGGTTTCGGACCGGCTTCGAAAGCGGCGATTTTGCTGCCTGCGATACCTTCGCCAGCGCCGGTCACGGTTGATGCGGCGATAAACGATATGTCGCGTTTTCAATCGTGTTGAAAAAACGACAGATGGCGCCCTGGCTGTGCGACGGTAATCATTGCCCCCTGAGTATTGATGACACCAGGGAGCAACCCGATGAGCGCAGCGAAAGACATGGAATACCAGATCACACGCCAACTCCTGCAGCGCAGGGAACACAGTGCTGTGCCGCCCGGCGATGAGGGTTGCTATAAGCCGCGAGTTGATACTCACCCCTGGGCAGAGCGGTTGATCGCGATCCTCGCAGTGACTGCCGGCTTGCTGATCGTGGGCAGCTACCTCGAGGAGTTGCTATGGGCTGCGGTGGCAGCCACTACCGTCTTTACGCTCAGGTAAGCGCGCGAGGCACGGTTGTCTCCGTTACCCTCGCTCAGCGGTTGCCGTTTGGCACAACGGGCGCCGTCGACCACGGCATGGTGGTCTCCAGTTCCGCCGCGAGGCGCAGTAGCAGGTCCTCCCGATAGGAGGCGGCCACGAATTGCACGCCAATCGGAAGGCCCATCTCGCTCATGTGCAGGGGCAGCGAAATGGCCGGCTGACCGGTGATATTGAACGGTGCCACAAACGGAATGATTTGCGATGAACGCATCAAACCGGCCAGCGGGTTGTTGTCGTCGTGAAACTGCCCCAGCAGTGGTGGCGGCTCCGGAACAGTGGGGGTGAGCAGCAGGTCGAAACCCTCTTCCGACCAGAATTTGGCAGTCTCCCGCGATACGTTGTGGAAGGACTCTATAGCCGCCAGATAGGCGAGGCCCGTCGCGGAACGGCCGGGCTCGGCGATGATCCAGGTACCGGGCTCGACATCGGATTCTGTCACAGGGCGACCAATCATCGCGGCGACTCTGTCGAGTTCGGCCGCCGTCCATACGCCGTAGGCGACCATGAAGTGTGCGAGGGTTGCCTCAAAGGAATCGGGTGATTGCCAGGCTGCAGGCCTGGCTTCCTTCACCTGATGGCCCAGAGATTCAAGGTGCCTCGCTGTCCGTTGGACGGCCTGCACACACTCCGGCGCAGTGACGCAGGCGGGGTCGCCGGCAACCGTGGTGAAGCCGATACGCAATCGGCGTCCCGTGTTGAGTAATTCATCGGGGTAGGGGCGCGTGGGGGGCGGTGCGGTGTAAGGGTCGCCCGGCATGGCGCCCTGGATAGCCTGCAGTACCGCTGCGCAGTCTCGCACCGTCCGCGTCAGCGCCATGCGCGCGACCAGGCCACCCCAGGCTTCTCCGGCCTCAGGCCCGACCGAATGGCGTCCTCGCGTCGGTTTCAATCCCACCAACCCGCAGGCTGATGCGGGTATACGAATCGAGCCACCGCCGTCACCGGCATGCGCCATGGGTACAAAACCGGCCGCCACGGAAGCCGCGGAGCCGCCGCTGGAGCCGCCCGTCGAGTGTTCCAGGTTCCACGGATTGCGGCTCGGCCCCTTGGCCAATGGCTCCGTGGTAGGCATCAGTCCGAATTCGGGGGTATTGGTGCGCCCCAGGATGACCAGGCCAGCCTGGCGAAATTTCGCGGTGAGATAGCTGTCGGTGGGCGCCACATAGCCAGCCTCCGCCAGTGCCCGGTTGCCCGCGTGGTAAGGGTCACCCGCTGAAAAGCCGTCGAGATCTTTCAGCAGAAAGGGGACGCCACGGAAGGGGCCGTCGGGCAATGCGCCTTTTGCCTCTTCCCGGGCCTGATCGAAGCGCTCGTGGATGACCGCGTTGAGTGCGGCATTTCCCCGCTCAATGCGAGCGATTGCGGCATCTACCAGTTCTAATGCAGAGACCTCGCCCCTGCGGACGAGGTCGGCCTGGGCGGTCGCATCAAGCGCTGCGAAGTCATCGGTCTGTGGCATCGTGTCGTTCATGGCTTGCATCCAGTTCAGGGTGGAGGAGTGTCGCTACAGGGTGGAATAGCCTAATTTGACGCGCCGCGACAAGCAAGCGGCAGCAGAGAGCGGGGCTATTGCGTACCCTCAACCGGCGGCAATAATATTCGGGTTGCCGTCCGCGCTGCTGGGCCCCTCCCTGTTGCGTATCGCATCGGCGATGCGAAACAGTGGTACCGTCAGCATCTCCACCAGTTCGTCACTGGCATTGACCTGTTGCAGCGCCTTGTGCATGCACAGCAACCACTGGTCGCGCTCTGCGGGGCCGATGTGGTAGTGCTCATGCGGTGTGGTCATACAGACCGTGCCGTACTTGTCAGCGTAGCGCGGTGGGCCGCCCATCCAACCTGTTAGGTAGTCAGCCAGTTTGTCTTTCATCGGGGACAGGTCGGCAGCGTGCATTGCGCGCAGGCCTGCGGCCTCGGGCAGCGTATCCATGATGTCGTAGAACGCTGCACACAATTCCCGGATGCCGTCCTCACCGAGTATCTGGTAGGGGGTTTGGGGAGAATCGTTCATAACGGGCTGTCCTCTTTCGCAAGCTGTATCGCTCCTTCGGGGCTAGCCATTATAGTGCCCAGTTACCCCCGATTGTAAGCGGTGGTGCAACTGCGATACGCTGGCCTGCACAGACAGTGAGCGGATCACGGTGAGCTTATGCACAGTAACAGCGATACTTTCTCTTTCAGCGGTCGCATTCGAAGTGGCGTCCACGCGGTGGAAGGAATTATTGAAATGCTCAGGAGCCAGCACAACGCGTGGGTGCACCTGGCGGCTACCGTGGTGGTGATCGCAGCGGGCTGGCTCCTCGGTGTGAGCGCTGTGCAGTGGTGTTTCCTGATACTGGTGATGATGGCGGTCTGGGTCGCTGAAGCGCTCAATACGGCGTTTGAGCTGCTCTGCGATGTGGCGTCTCCCGAATTTCATCCGCTGGTCAAAAAATCCAAGGATGTTGCGGCCGGAGCAGTGTTGTTGAGTGCGGTGGGTGCCGCATCGGTGGGCGCGATAATATTTGCACCGCTCATCCTCCAATCCTGGTAGCAGACATCCAGGTTGCGCTTGGCTGGTCAGGGGTGCCTGAGCGCATTTCCTCTGCTAGAATCTACCGCTTTTCAACGTCGCGGTGCCGCGATGTTGACTGCCTCCGGGTTATCCCGCACGAGAATACAGGACAACTATTATGAGTCTTGCCGACAAGGTATTGGCCGTTAATGATGATTTACCCATTCGCACTGATGCGCCCGTCCACAGTGGCAAGGTGCGCTCGGTCTACTGGCTGACCGCCGTCGACAGCGCGAGACTGATCCTCGACCGGGGTTATGATGTAGCGCGGGATGCACCGTTGGCCATTATGGTGATTTCGGATCGGATCTCCGCTTTTGACTGCATCTGGCATGCGCAAGGTGGCATGCGCGGGGTGCCCGGCAAGGGCGCAGCGTTGAATGCCATTTCCAATCACTGGTTCCACCTGTTCCGCGAGCAGGGTCTGGCTGACAGTCATATTCTGGAAATTCCCCACCCGCTGGTCTGGATTGTACAGAAAGCAAAACCTGTCATGATCGAGGCCATCGCACGGCAGTACATTACCGGTTCCATGTGGCGGTCCTACGAAAAAGGCGAGCGCGAGTTTTGCGGCATCAAGATTCCCGATGGCCTGCAGCGCGACCAGAAACTGCCGGAACTGCTGATCACTCCCTCGAGTAAAGGTATTCTGGAAGGCATACCCGGGGTTCCTGCGGTGGACGATGTCAATATCACCCGTGCAGACATCGAGAACAACTATGCCGCCTTCAATTTTCGCAGTGTGGATGATATTGATCGCTACGAAACTCTGCTGCGAGAGGGTTTCGAGGTGATCAGCAACGAATTGGCGAAGCTGGACCAGGTGTTTGTCGACACCAAGTTCGAGTTTGGTTATGTGACAGATAAATCGGGCAATGAAAAGTTGATCTATATGGACGAGGTCGGCACGCCTGACTCCTCGCGGATCTGGGACGGCGCGGCGCTGCGCGAGGGAAGAATCGTGGAAAACTCCAAAGAGGATTTCCGCCAATTGCTGCTGCAGCACTTCCCGGATCCGGATATCCTGCTGAACAAAAGCCGTATGCCCGAACGCCAGGCGCTCGCGCGAGATAATGCACTGCCCACTGAGGTCTTGATGGCGATATCAAAAACCTATGTGGGCCTTGCAGAGAAAATCATCGGCGGCACATTGGAACTGGCAGACAACCCCCGGGCTGAGATTATCGAAGTGCTGCGCAACGAGTTCTCGCTTGTTGACTGAGCCCGCTTTTGCTCTCTGATCCCTGGTTCTACCTGGTCAGCATCCCTGCAGTCCTGTTGTACGGTATTGCCAAGGGTGGCTTCGGTGGCGCACTGGCCGTGATATCCGTTCCGATGATGGCTTTGGTGATGCCGCCGACACAGGCCGCTGCGATTCTCCTGCCCATTCTGGTGGTGATGGATATATTCGTGGTCAAGACGTACTGGGGAGTCTTTGATCGGCGGGCCCTCATTCTCCTTTTACCTGGGGCCCTGGTTGGGGTGGCGGTAGGGTATTTGTCTGCCGGGGCGATGAATGAACACTACATGCGTCTCCTGATCGGTGTGCTGTCGCTGGTATTCGGTCTGCAAACCCTGTTTGGACTAAAGGCCCTTGCCAGTAGAGAGCATAGAGTTGTCAGTGGCAGCCTGTTCGGCGCACTGGCGGGCTTTACCAGTTTCAGTATTCACGCCGGCGGCCCGCCGCTGACCATGTATCTGATGCCCAAACAATTGCCGCCCTTGCTGTTCGCGGGAACGGCGGGTATCTTTTTTGCTGTCGTCAATATCGTCAAGTTACCGCCGTATTTCGCCCTTGGGCAGTTCAGCAGCAGCAACCTGATGTATTCGCTGATCCTGGTTCCACTGGCACCGCTGGGCGTGAAGTTGGGACACTACCTGGTGAAGCGATCAACGACGACTTTTTACTACCGGGTGGTGAGCTATTGCCTGGTGTTGATCGGCGCCAAGTTATTATGGGATGGTGCCAGTGCGTTGTAGTGTTGCCAACAACCCTTTTATACGCGATTCGGGAGACAGGTATGGCTAGTATTGTGTTTGAAAAGCGCGGCCAGCAGGCGTGGATTACATTGAATAGGCCGCACGCAAAGAACATGATAAACGGTGAGATGTTCGTGGAGCTGGCGGATGCCTGGGCAGAAGTGCGAGCAGACGACGCGATTCGCGTAGCGGTACTCACTGCCGCCGGGGAGGAGGATTTTTGCTGTGGTGGCGATTTGTCAGACGTCATCCCGCTGTGGACGGGGGCCCGGCAAGCTCAGACACCAGCTGAGCAGCGACTGCTCGCCGATCCGATGATAGTAGACCAGATTATGCTCAAGGGTGAGCCGCTGTACAAACCGGTCATCGCGGCAATCAATGGGCGCGCACTGGGCGGTGGCACGGAACTGCTGCAGGCGACCGATATCCGGCTCGCTGCCGGTCATGCGGTATTTGCGCTGCCCGAGCCCAAAGTGGGAGTGGTGCCAGGAGCGGGTTCTATGGTGCGTTTGGCGCGCCAGCTACCCTGGGCTCACGCGATGAAGATTTTGCTCGGGGGTGAGCCCATCAGTGCTCATGAGGCACTGGGCATGGGGCTGGTTTCCGAGGTAGTGCCACTGTCGGAACTGAACGCACGTGCTGAACATTACGCTCAGAATATCTGCAGGCAGGCGCCGCTGGCTTTGCAGGCCATCAAGCGAACCGCATTGGAAACCCACACACTGCCGTGGGAGGATGCTTTCAAATTTGAGATGGAACAGGCCGCTGCGGTTATGATGACCAGTGATGCCCGTGAGGGCCCCCGGGCATTCAAGGAAAAACGGCAGCCGGAATTTCGCGGCGAGTAATAGTGTGGCGCCCAGTGCACAGAGGGAATGAATTCGTATGCAAATTGTAAGACTGACTGAGACTATCGCGGTATCCGCGCAGATCACACCCGATGATGTCACGGTAATAGCCGCTGAGGGTTACCGGGTGCTGATCAATAATCGCCCCGATGGTGAAGAACACGATCAGCCCAGTAGCGCTGCCATTGAGGAGGCCGCGCGGGCGGCTGGTCTGGAGTACCATCACATGCCGGTCACCGCACAGAGTTTCCCTGGCACCGCTTTTGATGCGATGAGTGATCTGCTGGATGATCCGGATCGCCCCGTGCTCGCGTTTTGCCGCACAGGAACCCGCTGCGCCAACTTGTGGGTTGCCGGCTGTGATGAGGCTGTGCGGGAGCAGGCGTTTGCCGAGGCGGCGCAGCGCGGTTTTGATCTGGTGATGGCATCCAGGTTTCTTGAACGATAAGAGCGGGCAGTGTGTTGGAGAGAGCGATGTCTGATGACACAGAAGTTCGATTGGCCAGTACCGTGGTGCTGTTGCGCGATACGCCAGATGGCCTGCAGACGCTGATGTTGAAGCGCAACAAGGCACTGGTGTTTGCCGGTGGCGCCTGGGTTTTTCCCGGCGGTGCGCTGGATCCGGAAGATCTGGACGCGGGCAATGGCGACGTGGTTGCGGCATCGCGTATCGCCGCCGCGAGGGAGGCGCAGGAGGAGTGCGGGCTGTCGCCACAGTTGGAGGATATGGTGTTGTTGAGTCACTGGACAACGCCTGTCGGTGAGCCCAGGCGTTTCTCAACCTGGATTTACGCCGCGCCGCTGGCGGCAGATACCGAGGTTGTTATCGATGGTAGCGAGATACACGATCACAGGTGGTTCGGTGTGCGTGAGGCCACAGTGGAGCATGAGGCGGGACGCCTCTCCATGCTGCCGCCGACCTATATTACCTTGCAGCGCCTGACGCAGTACGACAATCTGGCCGCGATGATTGCCGTAGAACGGCATTCGCCAGCACCCGAAGTGTTCCCGGTTTTCGCCAGCGATGGCGATCAGGTGCTGGTGATGTTTCGCGGCGATGCCGGGTACGACAGCGCTGATGGTGAACAACCCGGGGCCCGGCATCGTGCAGTACTGGAGGGTCAATGCTGGCGCTACCAGTACAGGGATGTTGATCCGAGATACCCGCCACTGATGGAGCAGCAATCATGAGCCGTTCAGCACAGTCTGCCGGCCAGCCGCTGTGGGATATCCCGACACGCGTATTTCACTGGCTGATAGTGTGTTGCCTGCCGCTGGCCTGGTGGAGTGCAGAATACGGTCGCTACGACGTACACGAGTGGACCGGCTATAGCATTCTCGTGTTGGTAACCACTCGCGTTATCTGGGGACTTGTCGGCAGTCGTCATTCACGCTTTTCTGATTTCCTGGTTGGCCCCTCCGCTGTGCTTGCGTATGCAAGGGGGCAGCGCACCGGCTTTGTCGGGCACAACCCCCTCGGGGGGTGGTCAGTGGTGCTGCTGTTGTCCCTGTTATTGCTGCAGGCTGTGAGTGGGTTGTTTAACAGCGATGATGTCCTGTTTTCCGGCCCCCTGTACTACTGGGCCGACAGCGATTTTCGCGACACCATGGGGGTGGTTCACGATGTGGCGTTCAACGGCTTGTTGGCGCTGGTGTGTGTGCACATCCTGGCAGTGGGGTACCACCAGTTCTGGAAAAAAGAGAAACTCGTGCAGGCTATGGTTCGCGGTGCGGCCGATGGGCGCCAGGGTGTTGCGCGCCCGTTGTCGTGGTGGTGGGCCGTACTCATTCTCTCAGTGGTCTCGCTCGCGCTCTGGTGGGGCCTGCAGCAGGCGCCGAAGCCGGTGCTGGTGTTCTGACAGCTCCTATGCGCGCAGTTCACACCTGTGTTCCTGCTCTGGCGCTGCGCACACTGGCGCTGCTGTTGGCAGCGTTCGTCAGCGTTGTCGGCGGTAACGTTTCCTCGGCCGCACCCTATCCCGCGCAGGGCCTGGTCATAGACTGGACACAGGCTGACGGTACCACGATAACACTGCGGGTGTATGGCGACGAACGGTATGCCCGTACTGAGACAGAAGCCGGTTACACAGTGATGTTTGTGGCGGACGATCAGACTTACTATTATGCTGTACCGGGTCCCGACGGCGAGACACTTGTTGCCTCGTCGATCGCGGCGCACCGCGCGCCACCGATGAATCTTGCCAGGCACCTGAAGGATTCGAGTCAGGCAATTGCCGCAGGGCTGCGAGAGAGTGCCGAGTCAAAACGGGAGAAATAATGATAACGGGCTCCTTGCGCGCTGATTTAGTGCCCCGTCGTTTACCGAGCGCAGCTGGAATCTGGTGTTGGGTTTGCTGCGTTGTACTTTGCATGATCACACTGGATTCGGCAGATGCGGCGCCGTATCCGCCCCAGGGCCTGTCGACACAGTGGGTGCAGCCGGATGGCACAGTGCTGTCGCTGAGCCTGTACGGGGACGAGTTTTACGCCAGAACAACCACAGCCGACGGCTACACCGTTGTTTACAACGAAGCGGACAAGGCCTACTACTATGCAGAGCCCGAGTCGCGCGGTCGCGCACTGGTGTCTTCCGGGGTGATCGCATCCCGGCCGCCGCCTGCGGGCCTCGCTAAACATCTGCTTGAGCCGAGGGATATTGTCGCCGCTATTCGCGAGCAGAATATCCGCAAGTACGCACCGGAACGGGCTGCGAGATGGGAGCGGAAAAAAAAGGCAGTGAAGCGCCAGCGCGCACGCGCCTTGTCACCTGTATCCGGTTTCAATCGTGATGCCAGCGCCGCAGTGTCGGGCTTTGCACCCGTGGCCTCGGCTGTTGCGGTTGGTGGCGCCAGGGTTGGCCTGATGATTCTGGTACAGTTTCCCGACGACCCGGCCACTGCTGCCAACGACCCCACGAATTTCCCCACGACACAGACAAAAATGGAACGGTATAGCAATGAGATCGGCTATGGCGACGACGGGAATACTGGCTCCATTCGCGATTACTTTGCCGATCAGTCTTCAGGCCAGCTGGATTTCACCCAGATCGTCACTGCGGTAGTGACATTGCCGCACCCAAGGAACTATTACAATTACTCCAATTACCCGGCAAACACGGTTTTTTTTAATACCGGCACCACCGGCAGGATGCTGGTTACAGATGCCGTCGTCGCTCTGCAATCGAGCGCGTTTGATTTCTCCGCCCTGACGCTGGATGCATTCAATCGTGTGGTTGCTACCAGTTTGATGTTCGCGGGAAACCTCTCTGGCGTGTGGGCCAAAGGTCTGTGGCCGCATTCCTGGTCATTGAGTTCCAATCTGGATGTCGGGTCACCGGGTAACCCTCGCTACATTTATGACTACCAGGTGACCAATGTACCCAACGCGGCACCGGTGATCGGCACCATGTGCCATGAACTTGGCCATCTGGTGTTGGACTACCCGGATTTCTACGATACGGATCCCTCCGACGGTGCCTCCGAGGGTGTCGGGGAACACAGTTTGATGGGGTCCGGCAACTACCTGAACGGCGGCAGGACACCCGCTCCTATCGACCTGTACCTGAAAGATTTTTCCGGCTGGGCCTCGATAACTGATCTGGCATTGGACGTAGCCACACAGCGTTCATTGACAGCGGGAGGGTACGGGTACCGTGTTCGTAAACCCGGCAGTAGCACCGAGTATTTCCTGATCGAGAATCGCAGCGATGACGACCGCTGGGCGAATGCCTCGCCAGATAAGGGCATTGTTGTCTGGCATGTGGATGAGGCCGTCACCACCGATAATATGCGCCAGCAGATGACGGCATCCAAGCATTATGAACTGTCGCTGGAACAGGCCGATGGCTTTTTTGATCTGGAGGCTAATCGGGACAGGGGTGACAGCGAGGACCTGTTTGATGCGTTCATGGCGTTCAGTGACAGCACTTTACCGAACGCAAACTGGTGGAGTGGTGCAGCATCCGGCCTGCGCTTGCAGGTGCTCAACCCCGCGGGAACGCCCACTATGTACATGCAGTTTTTCAGCGATGTGGTGCAGCGGCCGATTGCCGAGGCGCTCGATGCCACGGAACTGGCCTGGAGCGAGGGAGGGCTGACATTTGCGCAGGGCAGTTGGTTCGGTGAGCTGTCTGGCACGGCAAGTGACGGTGTGGATCATGCCACCCATTACCCCATCCTGGATTCAGTGGAGGCCTCTGTCTCCACTGAAATTAGCGGCCCGGGAAGTCTTTCCTTCTGGTGGAAGGTGTCTTCAGAGTTGAATGGGGATTACCTGGGTTTCTACTGGAATGATGTGCAGCACCCCGCTGTGACGCCAATGTCAGGCGACAGCGGCTGGCAGCAGCGCACGGTTGCGATTCCGCAGGGCAACCATATGGTGCGCTGGACCTACGCCAAAAATGGGTCGGTTGCAGCCGGGCTCGATGCCGCCTGGCTGGATCAGGTGGTGTTTACACCCGGGCCACCAGACGCCGACGGCGACGGGCTGTCAGATGATGAAGAGGCTGTGCTGGGCACCAATCCAGCCAGCGTTGACAGTGACGGCGATGGGCTGGTGGACGGGGCAGGGTGGCTGGTTTTGCTGTCGTCCTATCCCGGCGGTATTGACGGCAACAACGATGGCTTTGTCGATGGCGAAGCGGATTTCGCTACCGACCCAAATACGTCGAATATCGGCGACGTGGCGCCGCTGGGAAGTCCCGATAATATCGTCAATCTCGGAGACCTGTTCGTGCTCACACGTATGGTCATTGGCCTGGTTGAGCCCAATGCGCTGGAAACAGCACTGGGTGATATGGACGGCGACAGTGATCTGGATCTTGCCGACTTGTTGCTACTGCAAACTCTTTTACGCGCTGGTCCCGCGCCCTGAGCGCCGTTCGCCGTGCCGGTGTGTGCCGCCTAGCGAGGGTGAAACAGGTTCTTGCCGTGTCAGGTTTCTTTACGTTTCCCGCTCCTGCGCCTGAAAGGCTTTCTCACGACAGGACCGTATGCTGCTGTTTTGATAAGAAGTTACTAATATAGGTATGGTTCTTGCGCCGTTACACGAGATCCTGTAGCTCCGGACGTAATGAATGCTGTTGCGTTCATCTTTGAACCGCGGATAAAAAGGTGCCAGTGACATTGCGGTACAACAATTAAGGCGTAAACTTGAGCGAAACTGAATGGGAAAGCGGTTTGCCCAAACGCATGGTCTCCGACCGACTCATAACAACAGGGATACAGGTATGTTTAATCGTATAAATTACACGAAAGTCGCCGCTGTGTGCGTGGCGCTGCTATGGCTCGGTGGCTGCGTACAAACCAAGCCGACTCCCGGTTATGCGCGCGCGGGGGATCATATTACCGTTGGGCTGGGTGGTATCATCCGCAATGCGGGTGGCGAAGCGGTGCTCAAGAAGAGCGACCTCGTAATCACGCTGACGGACGCGAACAGTCAACAGTTCAACCTCGAACCGCGTTTTATCTTCAAGTCCTACATCGACTACAGCGCGCAAATGAATACCTTCACCTTTGATGGCACCAATCAGGCCGTGGGCCTAACAGGAATGGTGCCCTACGATGGTGGCTGGATGGTGGTGATACCGCTGACTTATCCCCAGCAGTATTCATCCCCGCTTCCGCTGGCTGTAGGCCCGGCAACAATATCCGTTAGCTCACCGAGCAATAAGTTGGTGAACACCGCCGACAGTGTCGAGGGGGACCTCAGCTCAGTGCCGTTGGAGATCATCGCGGGCACCTCGGCGCAGGACGTGGACTTTGTGCGACAGTTTGGCGCCTATAATACTACGCCCAACAGTTTTGTTGTCAGTCCGGATACCCTGGCAGGTATTACGGAAGTGGGCGGCGCGTTCTTCGCCATTAACTACAATGACGACACGTTTTTCACCAACGGCCTGGAACCGGTGGTGGTGCCTTCCAATCACAACCCGTATGTGCAGTTGAATTACAACGTGGTTTCCAATGGCGATGGCACGGGTACGATATTTGTTACCCTGCTCAATCCAGCGGGCTTCAAGACGTTGGTTACGGCAAGTCCGAATTCTTCGTTCCTGGCGGATCTCTCGGTCAGGCTGAATTATTTTTCTGGGGGCACTCCCGCGGCGGCCAAGGCCAATTTCAGTGTCGATACTTTTAACAGCTATTATATTGGTATGAATGGTGCAGTGATTCCGGGTGTAGAGCCGGTGTTGACGCACGCAATAGATCTGTAGTTTTACCGCCTGTAGGGGCACCCCGTTCAGCGCTGAGACAAGGCTGCTTACAACAATAACAATAAGGCCATTTTTATGTTGCGCATGAATGTAAGCAGCAAACTGATAGCGGCTGCCCGCTCGCTCATTTCGGCCTTGCTGGTCGCCGTGATTGCAATCACCTCGGCGTCGGCTGACCAGCCGGCGGAGTTTACTGTTTTTGGTACGGGTGAGCGAACTCAGCTTAGCAATGATGCATCCATAGATCTCATCAAACTGGAGCGTGAGAGCTTTTTTGCCGAACCGTTCAATCACGCACAGAGAAAGACGTATGCGGTGAGCCTCATCCAGTCTGGCGTACTGATTATCGAGCAGAACGGTGTCAACAACGTCTATGAGACCTATCAGAACAGGAAAGATATCAAATCAATGGAAATCATGGCGGAGACCGTGATTATACGCAGCCCGTGGCGCTTGAAGGGAACTGACATCAAGATTTATGCCCGCGAGCTGCGCTTTGAGGGCAACGGCCAGATCAAGACGACCGGGGAAGAGTCACCAGTGCGGGGCTATGATGCGTATGAATCTGAACCAGGGCAAATTGAGGCTGGTGAAGATGGCGTGGATGGCATGAGCGCCGGTTCTGTGGACGTCTATGCTGGCTCGATCGTCAAACTGTCATCCAACAGTCCGATCTTCGACCTGAGCGGCTCCAAAGGACAGGACGCCGGCCGAGGGAAGCATGGTGAAGATGGAACGATGCTGGAATGCCGTACGGGTCTTTTAGAGTTCCAATCCTTTTTCACACTATTTTATAATACGCCTGAGGGCTTCTGTGTTACCAGCGCAAGGTATACGAACGGAGATTATATTTTCGGGACTGCGGACGTCCCAACCGACGGCAAAGACGCGTGGCCGGCTGGCATCCCCGGCAAAGGTGGCAACGGCGGTAACCTCACGGTATTTCGTGGAGGAGGCAATGTGTTCCTCCCCTACCTTCGCGAGGCTGGCGCGACTGGCAACAACGGCATCGCTGTGCCAACTGGCACCCATACCCGCACAGACATTATTGAAGGTGGTAATGCCGGTACCCCAATAGCCTCGCTCCAGCTGTTGGTCGGCATTGACAGCGTTTTACCATTTCCCCCGCATTACTCTGTAACCGGCCTAGACTTTGAATTCCCATCTGTAAGTGCGGGAACACGGGGCCAGGTTCAATTTGCCACAGAGGCAACATACTATGCGTGGCTGAACCCTCAGCTGTCGCGCCAGATTCTCGCCAGCGTCAAGGACAATTACCTGCAGAACAGAATCAGTACTGCGGAATCTGTCCTGAGTGACTACACCCAGATTATCGACGACTATCGCGCTGACACCAGCGCCTGGAGCGCTGCACCTGAGATCACGCGTTACGAACTCAGCCAGATGTATGACGAAATGCAACTGCTGCGCCAGCAGATCGCCAACGGCCAGGATTACTTCGGCAACCCCAATGGCTGGGTGCCGATGCTCAGTTTCGAGGTCGCGCTTACCGCTTTCAACCAGGAAATTGATCGCAGCCTGGATATGATTTACCTGGCCAGGTGGATCACCGCAAAACAGGAAGATGCCACAGCGACCATTGCGGCACTGGCAAAGGCACGAGACGAACTCTCGACCGATATTGACACTGCCAAGGTGGACTATGATACCGCACTTGCAGAGATGGATGCCCTGACGGTTGATTCGGACTTGATCAATCAGCGAGTGACAAACCTGCAACTCAGCCTGCAAGCCAAGGACAACGAACTGCGCGCACAGGCAGTGATCAACGCAACTCCAACGCCCTCGGGTTGGGAGGTGGCTCTGCGGGTGGGCCTGAAGGTCGCCGGTACGATTTGTGAGATGGTGCCGGTCTATCAGCCAGCACTGGGCACCGCCGGGGGCGCATTGAATCTGGCTTCCAACTATGACCCCGAGCAGCCCTGGAGTACCGTGACCGGCGTATTTGAGTTGACCCAGGCCTATGCCGCCTCCGGGATCCAGCAGGCTGCAGACGACCAGACAGCGCAGAAAAACGGGGTGGACACTGCTGCTTTGGACAGTGCAACGGCACGACTTCAGAACCTACAGAGTCTCAGCCAAAGCGCGCTTGCGCTTTCCAACGGCATCCAGGGGCTCAATAGTACACTGGAGAGTTCCAAGGCACCGGCTTCAGAAATCGAGAAGGAACTCAATAAGCTGCGCCAAACCAACCCCGAATATAAAGAGCTTGTCGATGAGATTACCCAGTTGCTTGACGACAAACGGCAATTCGCGGATAAGCTCAGCGCCTCTATTCGCAAGGTTACCGGCCTGTCGGATTTGATTACGCGTAACATCCTGGCGATCGATGCGTTCTATGTTACCCTCGGGCCACAGCGAAACATCATCGATTCGCGTGTCAACGCTTACCTGAAAGATTTGGAGCGTCGGGCCTTCGATCGGCTGCTGAAGTACCACTACTATATGGCCAAGGCCTATGAATATCGTATTGTGGAACCTTACAGTGGCACGCTCGATCTGGAACCCCTGTTTAACCAGATCAACGCTGTTGTCGCTACTGGCACTCCGCCTGGTTCATTGACCACAGTGCAGAAAGACCTTATCAAGAGTGTGTACAAGAACCTGGTCGCGACAACAGCTGAAAGTATCTATGATGAATATATCCTCTCACCGTCAACGACCTCACCCCAAACTCAGAGCTATGTGTTAAATCAGGATCAGCTGGATGCGCTTAATCACGGCGATATGCTTGATCTGAATTTATTCGAGCTTGGCTTCTTCGCGACTAACGAGGAGAACATTCGCATACTCAACATAGAGCTGGTAGATCCATACGGCGTATCCGCCAGCTTTGCAGAGGGAAAAAGTCCCGGGTTTACCTCTTATGTACAGTTGGTTTTTGAGCACTCGGGGCTTTCCAATCTGGAGAAGGGCGGTGAGGCATACCAGTTCCGGCACTATAGCCAGGAGACGCGCGAGAAGATTAGTTGGAAAAGCAGGTATGACATGTTGCCTCCCCCCGGCGCTATTACGAGTCAGACAAGGCCACAAGGATTGGCTTCCGATGCGTCGCTCCTGTTGACATTGGTTCCCACTTTGGGATCAGACCAGCTGCTTTATTCACGCCCTTCTGCGTGGGCTGATCTGCGCGTATGGCGTGAGGGTAAGAATGGGCTGGCGGATTTTGGGCCCGATACGGACCCTATCTACAATCGCAATCCCGATATACTGCTTGATGGTGTTACCCTTCGAGTGTCTTATGACTACTCGATACGCCCGGCAAATGTCAGGAATATTGGTGTTGTCGCTCGCACCGAAGCGGGCGATGCGCTCTCAGCAGAGTTTACGCTCAGTGAAGCCGACAGGAACGGACGCCAGGACGGGAGCGGCGATATTCTGCGAATCTTTAATAATAACCCAGCGCTTGTTCAGGTTAATGCACAGTCTGCAGTGGGCGCCTATGGCTTTTCCAAATGGATGCAGAATGGGCAGGATTTCGGCTTCCCTGGTATTCCCGTGGCGAGTCTTTCGAAAGCGTTTGACACTCGCCTCGTGGCGATCTACGAATTGCTGCCGCCGCAGATCATAAGCGCCACAGATGACATTGCAATTGAGGCTTTGCCTTTTGACTTTGAATACCAGATTGCGGGCAGTAATGGCACCACCAGTTTCAATGCGACAGGTCTGCCCCCCGGTTTGAGCGTCGATACTGTCACCGGTTTGATTTCCGGCACAGTGACCACGCCTGGCGTTTATACGCTGCAACTGGGCGCGACAAACGACGGCGGCACAGGCAGTGCGACGCTGAATATCTACGCAGGTAACACGGTGTCATCAACCGCTGACTTCGGCCCCGGTTCGCTGCGTGACATGATCGCCGCGTTTCCCGCTGGCTCTACCCTCGTTCCGTCTGCCGCTCTGAGTGGTCAGACGATCACTCTTACAAGCGGGCCCTTGACGATAGACAAGGACTTTACAATAGATGCGTCCAGTTTGCCCGACGGACTGACTCTCAGCGGTAACAATACCGGTGCGATCGTGAATGTTTCCTCTGATGTGGCCGTTGTTGAGCTACGTGCCCTCACGCTCACAGATGGTGCCGGATATATTGGTGGCGCAATTAGCAATAGGGGCAACCTGAGCATCGTTGATTCGACCTTGCACGGTAATGTGGGTACATTTGGTGGTGGTGCCGTATTCAACGTCGGCACATTGGAAGTGGTGAATTCAACCCTGTTTGATAATGAGTCTTTTGACGAGTGGGGCGTTGGTGGAGCTATCTATAACAATGCGGGCACCCTGATGCTGGTTAACGCCACCCTGACGGGGAATCGCGCCAATTACGGTGGTGCAATCTACAATGAACTTGGTGCCCCCTGGTTTATCAGCCTGGAGAATGCCATCGTAGCCGGCAATACCGCTGCAGTAGAGAACGCGGATATCGCGGCAAATGCCTCGTCTGATATCCGGGCGTCGGGCAATAACCTGATTGGCGATAATAGCTCGGTCGAAACATGGTTTCCCGCCAGCCAGTTCGTCGGTACTGCAATCAGCCCTGTAGACCCGATGCTACGGGTGCTGGGCGATTATGGCGGCCCGACTCAAACCATGCCGCCTTTGCCGGCCAGTGTTGCAGTAGAAGGTGGCATCCTGCTGCCGAGTACGCCAACTGCCGATCAACGCGGGGAAGTTCGTCCTTCCGGGCTGTTCCCGGACATCGGTGCGGTGGAAATCTTTACAGCTGTGGTGCCCGAGGTCGTTACCAATGCGGATAGCGGTCCGGGTTCGCTGCGGCAGAAAATAGCGGATGCCACCGAAGGCGACACGATCACCTTCGGCGCCGGGCTGGATGGCGCGACGATTACGCTGGCCAGCACTCTGCAGATTAATAAAAACCTCACTATCGATGCATCGGGTTTGTCGGGTGGGCTGGTTGTCAGCGGTAATGACGCCCTGCGGGTGCTCCAGCTCTCTGCGGATAAAACACTTGAACTAAGGGGTTTTACGATTTCCGGGGGTTCTACCGGGGCTAATGGCGGTGGTGTAAACGTCGACGGCGGTGTGCTGCATTTGATCGGCATGACCTTCACAGGGAACCATGCCGGGGCTTCTGGAGGCGCTATCAGCAATGCTCGCGGTACCGTTACCATCATTGATTCCACGCTGGATGGTAACTCGGCAGGCTCCAATGGCGGTGCTATTTTCAGTGGCGAAAACGGCGGTAACCCGATTGAAATCCTGACGATCACCAATTCGACGTTGACTGGCAACACCGCCGCGACCGGGGGTGCCGTTTACAATTTCTCTGGTACCTTAACCCTGGTTCACACGACGATCTCTGCCAATGAGGCTACGAGTTCAGGCGGTGGTATTCGAAACAGCCGGATAGCTTCTATCGAGAATTCTATTGTTGCCGCCAACATCGATCCGGGTAGTGGCCCCGATATTTCGAACAGTTCCACGATTGTGTCCACCGGCGCGAACCTGATCGGCAACAACCAGAGCGTGACCAGCCAGTTTCCGGCAGGGCCGCTGACGGGCACCTCGGTCAACCCACTGGATCCGTTGCTGGCACCGCTTGGCGACAATGGCGGGCCGACGAATACCATGTTTCCGCTCTCGGGGTCGCCCGCAGTGAATGCGGCGCTGGTAACGGGGAATAGCCCTGCTAACGACCAGCGCGGCGTGTCGCGGCCTTTTGGCCCTGCCAGCGATCTGGGTGCAGTAGAGGTGGATGTGACCTACCTCGCCAACGATAGTTTCAGCAGCGCTACACAGATAGGCCCTGCCGGAGGGTCCTTCCAGGGGACTCTGCTGGGCGCTACCATCGACGGCAGCACCAGCGGACTTGGGGCGAACGAGCCCGATGTATGGTATGCCTACACAGTGCAGGCTACCGGTACCCTAAGGGTGAATACTTGCGGCAGCAGCAGCCTCACCGGTTTAGACACCGTCGTGTCCGTGCATACAGACACCGGCATAGTTGGCAGCGCAGCCAACCAGTTGGCACTGAATGACGACTGGGCAAACGCTGATGGCGATCCCACTGCGCCGTGTCCCCCCAGTGTGGACTCTGCGTTGGCATTGTTGGTCAATTCAGGTGATGCACTGTTGATTCGTGTCTCCCGTTACAGTTCCAACAGCGATGGCCAGTTCAACCTTAACGTTGCGTTGGAGATTGCCGACGCCGACGGTGATGGCATCACAGATGCGCAGGAGCTGCTGGATGGCACCAACCCCAACAGCGTCGACTCCGACGGTGACGGCCTGGTAGATGGCGCCGGTGGCATCGTTACCGTGGCATCCTACCCTGCTGGCATAGACGGCAACGGTGACGGCTTTGTGGACGGGGAGGCCGATTACGGCACTGATCCGAATGCCTCCAATGTCGGTGACGTCGCGCCGCAGGGCAGCCCCGACAACCTGGTGAATGTGGGTGACTTGCTGCTTCTGACACGGATGGTCAACGGTGTGATCCAACCTACGGCAGTAGAGACGGCGCTCGGTGACATCGACGGCGATGGCGACCTGGATATTGCCGACCTGTTGTTAATGCAACAGAACCTGCTGAATGGCAACACCCCCTGAGCCTTTGCGGATAGGGGGCACGAGTAGGGTGTGTTATCCTCCTGCGTCAGCTTGTAAATGACGCAGGGTTAGCACGATGATTACAGGTACGTGCCTCTGTGGCGCCGTGCAATTCGGCGTCACCGATTTCAGTTCAGCGATCTTCAAGTGCCACTGTTCCAAATGCCGCAAGGCGTTTGGCGGTGCCTCCAGCGCTGCGGCGCTGGTGGGTGAGGGGCATTTTTCCTGGTTGCAGGGCGAGCAGGGCGTGCGGGAATTCCAGTGCGAGAGCGGCTTCAAACGCCGTTTCTGTCCCGATTGCGGCTCCATCCTGCCGCAATTTCTTGCCGAATATCAGCTGTACTGGATTCCTGTCGGGTTGTTGGATTCTGATCCCGGTATCCCGTTGAAACAGCATATCCATGTTGATTCGAAGGCTGAGTGGGAGATTCTGGATGCCGATACGCGTCAGTTTGGTGAGGGGTTTGGTTCGGCCTGAGCTTGTTCGTCCGTTGACGGCGTCTGGCAGTGGGAAGACCCCGCTTGCTCAAAAGAAAAGGCCATTCGCCGCAGGGTCTTCCCACTGCCAGACGCCTCGCATCGCGGCGTAATTCCTGCAGGAGAGAATCGAAGCTCTATTCCGGCACTCGATACGGTGGAGTTCCTGGCGCGATCAATCCTGCAGAGCGAATGAGCTTTTTTGAGCGAACAGGGTTGATCTCGCCAGGAACGGCTGCAAACGACTACAGACGACCCGGTCTAATGATGCTAGTACAGGTAATTCTTCGACTTGTACTCGTCGTGACACGCTTTACAGGCCTCGCCGGTAGCGGCTACGCCCTCAGCAATGGCCTTGCGATCAGTGCCCTGGTTGGCAACCACTTGCAGCGCGTTCACGGCCGTGGTCAGATCGTTCATCTTGGCCTCGAAATCCGCCTTGTTTTCCCAGATTTCGGGTTTGGCTCGCGTCGTGCCCTTATCGGTGCCATCGGCAAAGCCTCGCATCACGTCCAGAGTGACCAGCGCTGCGAGTTGGTCGGCATAGGCTGCCATTTCGTCTTCCTGCCAGGGGATATCCCCTTTTACCATCATCGTCATGGGGCCGAAGTTTGCCGCCATCAATGCAAACCAGGACTGCCGATACGACTGCGCCGGTTCCTTGTCGTCAAAGTGGGAGACAGCCAGCGGAGAGATCGCCAGACCGGTGATGATCAGAATCGCCAGATAGATGTTGCGCTGAGAGTGTTGCATGCCAAATTCCTTGTTGTGAATGGGTGTCGCCTGCTGGAAGACCGCCAATGGACAGTGTATTGACCCCGCGACGTGGCTGACAAGGAAAATTTTGCCCGTATTGTGGGGCGGTACAGGCGTGTTGCGACCAATTTCTTAAACCTCGCGCTTCTTACGGCTTTGATGGGGCGGCATTGCGCAGTGATTGCGCTACCATGGCATCAGTATTCAAGGAGTTGGTGCGATGGCAGCAAAGCAGAAGTGGGACTACAGTTTCGATGTTGTGGTGGTCGGGTCCGGTAACGGCGGTATGACCGCGGCATTGTGTAGTTACGAGATGGGTATCAAGGATGTTGTGGTTATCGAAAAATCCAATCTCTACGGGGGCACCAGTTCTATATCAGGCGGCGGCGTTTGGATCCCCTGCAACCGCTACGCCCAGGCCGCCGGCGCCGAGGATTCACTGGAGAACGCCAAGACCTATCTGCGGCAACTGATCACCGAGGAGGAGGTGCCCGAATACCAACTGGACGCCTACCTCGAGAACGGCCCGAAGATGGTGGAGTTCATGCACCAGCGCACCCGCATGCGTTACGAGACCCTGGAGCACTACCCCGACTATTACACCAATCTCGAGGGCGCCATGCACGGCCACCGCTCGATGGAGCCGGAGACCTTCAATGCGGACCAGTTGGGCGAGGAGTGGCGACACCTGCGTCGCACCCACCCGATGATGCATCTGGGCGGGCTCATCGGCTTTACCCAGGTAGAGGCGGCACTGCTGATTGGTCAGCAACCCGGCTGGTGGAAAACCGCCGTGAAACTGGTGGTGGATTACCTTTTCGACATCCCCTGGCGATTCAAGGACAAATTTCACCGCCGGCTGGCCACCGGTTGTGCCGGTGTTGCGCGCTTGCGCGCCTCGATGCAGGACAGGGATATCCCGCTGTGGCTGAACACGGCCATGACGAAAGTCGTGGATGTGAATGGCAAGGTTGTCGGCGTGGAAGTGATTCGTGACGGCAAACCCGTACGCATCCAGGCCCGCAAGGCGGTCGTTCTGGCGGCGGGTGGGTTCGAGCACAACCAGGAGATGCGTGAGCAGTACCTGCCGCAACCCACAGATCATCGCTGGAGCGCTGGCACCCGGGACAACACCGGTGATGCGATTCGCGAGGGCATTCGACTGGGGGCAAAAATGCACCGCATGAATGAGGCCTGGTGGTGCAATACGATCTCGGTGCCAGGTGAGGAGATTCCCCGCCTGAGTATCATGGAGAAATCCTACCCCGGCTCTATCATGGTGAATCCGGCGGGGCAGCGCTTCAGTAATGAATCGCAGAACTACATGGCCTTCCAGCAGGAGACGTTTGCCAAGCACACAGAGGAAAACCCGCTGAATCCCAGCTGGCAGATCTTCGATGCAAACTTCCGCGCGACGTATTTTGTCGGCCCACTCTACAACAGCAAGTTCCTGCCGGACTGGGCGGTGCCCAAACGCTATGAGGAGGAGGGATTCTTCGCCAAGGCGGATACCATTGCTGAGTTGGCGCGCAAAATCAATGTGGATGCGGATGGACTGCAGGACACCGTGAAGAAAATGAACGAGTATGCGCGCAGTGGCAGCGACCCGGATTGCCATCGCGGAGAATCGGCCTACGATCGCTACTACGGTGATCCGCGGGTGACACCCAATCCCTGCCTCGGGCCTATCGACAAGCCGCCGTATTACGCGATGAAGGTTGATCCGGGCGACTTTGGCACCCAGGGCGGGATGGTCATCAATGCGGATGCGCAGGTGCTGCATGAGGACGGTAGTGTTATCAAGGGATTGTATGCGATTGGTAACTGCAGTGCGCCGACGTTGCCTTGTTATCCCGGGCCGGGCTCTACGCTGGGGCCGGCGATGACGTTTGCTTATCAGGCTGCCAAGTCGATTACCGGGTACAAGGATTAGGTTTTCGTTCTGATGCCGCGATAGATTGTCGGCACTGCGGGACGGGTCATGCCCGGCAACGGGCGTAAGCTTGCAAGCCATTTCGGGCTGCTGCGGAACTCGACCAAAATTGCTGCGCAATTTTCGGGACTCGGACAGTCCTCGCAGAAAGCCCCCGAAATGGCTTGCAAACTTAAGCACGCCCTATATGCCGGGCATGACCCGCCCCGCAGTGCCTGTCTTCCTTCTCAGTATTAACATTCAACCTGTATTCGAAGCAGCAATTCGATATGCAGGTCGACATTCAGGCATGCATTTATGCTTGAAAATTCCGATTTATATGGCGTCCTTATCGTCCTAGAATAATCAGTCTTTTACTGGGGGACACTGGAATGACCACCACACCGCTCACCCGCGAGCAGTTGGAAGCC
>CAXBLZ010000062.1:0-26154 GCA_963976735.1 uncultured Halioglobus sp. | reverse complement strand
AGAATGTCGTCATGCCCTTAAACTATGATGACTTAGAAATGGCTGTTGAATTCGCCTCTTTCGATTCTCTCGGAGAGAGCGAAGCATATATTTGCGTGGAAACCGGCCAGATCTACCTTAGTTCCGACGCTGTCGACGTGGAACTCCCTGATGATCTCGATGAGGAAGGGAAGTATGTTTTAGTACCATCAAAGCGCGATCTTGGTATCGGAATGCCACTAGTACTAGATTTCGTAGCAGACCGTTTACCTAGTGACCTCGAATCTGTTCGCTCGTATTTTCGCTCCCGTGGTGCATACACGAAGTACAAAGCACTATTGGAGGAAAGGAATATTCTTGAACAGTGGTACGAATATGAGCAAGAATCGATCAAGCAAGCGCTGCTATCTTGGTGCCAGGAACATGCACTTGATGTCAGCATTTAACAAGTACCGGCTGTGCGCCCCTTCGGGACCTACACTTCGTTTCGTTCGCCTGTGCCGGCAGCGTTATAAGACAGCAGCGTTGAGAGGCATAAATTGACGTACTATTTGATCAAGATATTAACCACCACTTTTCTGGTGGTTGTAATTTCCGAAATATCAAAGCGCAGCTCACTAATTGGCGCAATTCTAGCCTCAGTGCCGCTTGTATCGGTTCTGGCAATGATTTGGCTTTACATTGATACCAGGAACGTTGAAAAAATTAGCGCGTTATCTTCTGGAATTTTCTGGCTGGTGTTACCTTCGCTGGTTCTTTTTCTGGTGTTGCCGTTACTTCTGAAAATCGGCTGGGGATTTTACCTTAGTCTTGGCGTTTCCATTAGCGCAACTATTGTTAGCTATTTTGCTATGGTTTCCGCGCTAAACCATTTTGGCGTCAAGTTGTGAATGCCTTCTATATGGAGCCTTATGGCCTTAGCTGCCGCTATTTGGCGGAGCAGCTAGATGTAGCCGCATCCACGCTCAATCGAGTCCTGAAGAAGCAAAGTGGCATTAGTCCAGAGATGGCGCTGCGTCTTTCTAAGGCATTGGGTTGCAGTCCTGAAAGCTGGCTAACCATGCAGGGCGCATATGATCTCTTCCAGGCGAGGAAGGGTGTAAAACTTAATCGCGTACAAAGGGTTACCCTTGATGCCGCGTAACAAGTACGGGCAATACGCTCCCTTCGGTCGCCGGCCCACGTGCTTCGCCTGGGCCAGCGACATTATGTCCAGGCAAAAAAAATGCCCGGAGGTATAGGCGGTCGAGCTGCGTGGGAGGCCATGCAGCCAAAGCGCCGGAAGTGTGATCGTTGTGGCCTATACTATCGGCAAGGTCTGGATAAGTGCCGTTGGTGCGGAGAGCTCGACGAGCGGGGTCTGGAGCAGCTCAAGGAGAAAATCCAACGGCAGCACAGATCAAATCGCTCACTTGGTCAAATATTTTTCGTTATCGCAGCGATCATAACTGTACTGTTGTTGCTTATATGAGCCCCGAGAAAGCTAGTGCCGGCAGTGCGCTCTATTGGGTCCGAACGGTTTAACCGCTGTTCCGTGTTGCCGCCGGTGCGGTAAGCGTAATGCTCAAAACACAAGGAGTGAGTTTTTGTGAAATTGACCACTATTGAGCACGTGCAGAAGTGCGTTGGACAATTACCTGCTCCGCGAGACCTTAAAGTCATAGATTACATTGACGAGCATGCCAAGCGCTGGCTGTCATATGCCCGCTTCGCTTTTATAGGATTTGGTAAAGCTGCAGATATTGAGCTCTCCGCAGCAGGAGGTGAAGAAGGTTTTGTATCTGTTTCCGGTTCCACGCATTTGCTGCTTCCTTTAACCGCGTTAGACTCGGAAAGTATCGTTGAGGTTGATTTTTCTTTTGGAGCGCTATTTATCGTCAGCGGCATGGATGAAACCTTGCGCGTTAATGGCAAGGTCTCGGATATATCCGATGAGCTGCTGACCCTAAAAGTAGAAGAGTGCTATTTGCATTGTGCCAAAGCCTTTCGGCGCTCAAAGTTTTGGGCGCCTCAGTCACCACAACAGCCACACGACGAAATATCAAGTTTTTTGCTGCAATGCAGGTTTTTGGCACTCGCTAGCATAAACAGTACAGGGCAAGCCGACGTCAGTCCCAGGGGCGACCCGCAGAAATTTCTGATTCAGGAAGAAGACGGCTTTATTTATTTAGCGGATCGACCCGGTAATCGAAGAATTGATAGCTTTCGCAATATTCTAGAGCAACCGAAGATCAGCATTATAGCTCTGGTGCCAGGCTGCACAGATATATTTGAACTGCAAGGCTCAGCAGAGCTTTGCACTGATAAACATCTTTTGCAGCGCTTCATAGTGCAAGGCAAGGAGCCAAAGATCATTACAAAAATCACTCCTACCTCAATGCGAATAACGCAGAGCACAGCACTTGGCAGGTCAGCGCTTTGGCCCGCGACACAGGCGCCTGAAGATTTGATTGCTGTGGAAATATTCAAGGCTCACATCAAGCACAGTAAAGACAGTTCTTTGCAGGCAAAAGCTGCTCGTGTAGCGGTGTCTTTGCCGGGCGCTATGGCGAAAGGACTGGAGCTGGATTATAAAAAGAACATGTATTGAGTTGGTAGTATTGCGCTGCATGGTATTTGGGATTGAAACTGTAAAAGCATCGCAAGTATAGCCAAGGGAGCATAGTAGCGCTGTGTCAGATCAGTCACGAGTTTAGGGTGGGGTCACTGGTGATTCAGTTTGGCTACCACAAGGGACAGATTGGTAACGATTTTTTTGGTGACGCCGGAGAGAAGATCAATATCCAACCTTGAAGTTCGACTTGCTGAATGAGTTCGATGTATCGAGCAACTCATCGGCAGTATAGTATTGTTGGCCTGCTATGCGAAAAACTGAATTTAACAGACTCTGGCTGCAGCATGCCTTGCCTGGACGCAAGGCTTGCCGATGCAGCCTCAAAAATTCACAGCTTCGTCGGAGAGGGCAGCGTCGGTTGGAATTTCTGCGCAACACAGTTCGGGAGGTTTTAGCATGGAGACAGGATTTTCGGTGAAGAAGTGGGAGGTTCAGGATAATGCGTTTCACCTGGCATCGGCCCGTCTGCTGCAGGGCAGTTGTTTCCAGCAAATCGCCATGAGACCGGGTAGCCGCGTCTTCGCGCCATTGGGTGCAGAGACACTTGATGTCGACTGGCTGCTGTTAAATGCTTAAGGCCTGCCACAAGGGGTTTAATCCCGAGTACGAGGAGGAGGGGCCGACGATTGATCAGCTAAAAGGCCTGGCCGGCTTCGCTGTTCTTGAGTTCGGTGCCCCCTGGTGCGGCCACTGTAGGGCGGCGCTTCCTGCAATCAAGGCGGTGTTATCGGAGCGGGCGTTACCGCATATCAAAATTTTTGATGGCCCGGGTAAACCCTTGGGACGCTCGTTCAAGGTCAAGCTCTGGCCCACTTTGATACTGTTGCAATCTGGCGTTGAAGTGGCGCGCCTGGTTCGACCTGTCGATGTGAAAGAGGTGACCGACCTTCTTTCTTCTGTGGATCATTAGAGCCTCCAGGCCGGAAGGTGCAGTGATGGATATCCGGTTGTTCTACGCTTTGGCCGCCGATGCGCTGCTTGTGATCCATATTCTGGTCGTGATTTTTATCGTGTTCGGGCTGTTGTTGATCTTTGCCGGCAAGCTGTTGCGCTGGCAGTGGGTCAGGAATCGCTGGTTTCGACTGCTTCATCTGTTGGCTATCGGCGTCGTTGTTTTGCAGTCCTGGTTTGGCCTTATCTGTCCGCTGACTATCTGGGAAATGGACTTGCGTGCGAAAGCCGGCGAGTTGGTCTATGAGGGCTCCTTTATCACGCATATGCTAAGCGAACTGCTTTACTATCATGCGCCACCCTGGGTCTTTGTTGTGTGCTACACAGGTTTTGGCGGGCTGGTTGTGGTGAGCTGGTTTTGGGTGCGACCACGGTAGGCACTGTTTGCCCCTGCCTTTGCCTATTAGCCGCAGAACCGCAATAGCAAGGTTCTGTGGCTGGGCAGTGTAAGAGAGCCGCGGGCGCTGCGCTCAGGGTGTCACGATATTGAACGTCTCGTTGGGCCTGTCCAGCAGCGCGAAAAACTGCAGCAGACCCAGTTTGCTGCCCTCGACAGAGACGTCATCCGAGAACAGAATCTCGCGAACCCCGGCGCGGCCGGTCAGCATCTTCACAAACAGTGGGTGCGTGATGCGCACGGTGGCATCGGCATTGGCGACCGGACTTCCCTCGCGCTGGTGCAGGACGGCGTTTTCCAACTCCAGCACGTAGACTTTACCCAGATCGGTGAACTCGATATTCAGTGTGAAAGTCTCGCCGTCTGCTTCGGGGCCGTTGAGCATCGCTCCCATCAACTCGAAGAACTGGTCAACTGGTGTTTTGTCGATCAGGTCAATGGCATTGGCGATGCTGATGCCGGTCTCCGGTGTGCCCTGGCGCAATTCAAGTGCACCGGTGAGATAGACGTCACGCCAGGGCCCGGACTCAGCCAGGTATCCCATCTGGTCGTAGGTTTTGGCCAACAGTTCCTTCGCGGCTTTGTTGTCTGGCTCGGCAAATACCAGGTGGTTGAGTAACTCGGCCACCCAGCGGTAGTCGCCGTTGTCAAAATCTTCCCGCGCGCGGCTCAAAATCTCATCCGCGCCGCCCATCATATCGACATAACGCACGGCTGCCTCAGTGGGCGGCAGCGGATCCAGATTGGCCGGATTGCCGTCGTACCAGCCGAAGTACATCTGGTAGACCGCCTTGGCATTATGCTTGAGCGTGCCGTAATAGCCGCGGTTGGGGAAGTTTTTGCGCAGCGCCTCGGGCATCTGCAACATGTCGGCTATTTCGCGCGGTGTGTAACCCTGTGAGGCCAGGCGCAGTGTCTGGTCGTGAATATACTTGTAACCATCGCGCTGTTTCTTGAGGAAATCGATGATCTCGGCATTGCCCCACAGTGGCCAGTGGTGGCTGCCAAAATACACTTCGGCGTCGGGGAACAGGTTGATCGCCTGGTCGATATAATGGCTCCATTTGCGGGCATCGCGCACTTTGGTGCCACGCAGGGTATACAGATTGTGCATATTGCGTGAGACCACTTCGGCGCCACAGAAGGCCTTGAGTTGGGGGAGGTAAAACGTCAACTCTGCCGGTGCCTCCGAGCCGGGTGCATTCTGGAAGATAAACTCCACGCCATCGATAGTGACGATTTCACCGGTGGTATCGATAATGCGTGTAGGCTGGGCAATCCCGACACTGCCGAAGGCAGGACCTTTACCGAGTCCGGAGCCGATATGGCCGCGAGCCGAGTGTTCAAGCTGGCTGCCATACATGAACATGGAGCGTCGGCTCATGGTGGTGCCGGCGATCACATTTTCGCTGGTGGCTTCATCCATGAAGCCCACCGGGGCGACAATTTCGGTGTTTGCGTCTGCGCCCAGTACGGCCTGTACGCCGCCAAAATGGTCGACATGGGAGTGGGTAAAAATGATCGCTGAAATGGGTTTATTTCCCAGGTGCTCCCGGGCAAAGGCGATGGCGGCGCCGGCGGTCTCTTTTGTGGTCAGCGGGTCCACAATAATCCAGCCGGTTTTGCCCTCGATGATACTCATATTCGAGAGGTCGAAGCCGCGTAGCTGGTAGACGCCTTCAGTGACTTTGAACAGGCCGTGATAGTTATTCAGTGTAGCCTGGCGCCACAGGCTGGGGTTAACCGTATCCGGTGCCTCCCCCTGGATAAAGTCATACGATGGCATATCCCACACCAGCGACTTGCCGGGCCCCGGGACCTGGAGTGATGCCGGTGATGCGATGAGTCCCCTGCTGGCATTTTCGAAATCCTGCGGGTCGGCGAGATCCAACTCCTCGCGGACCTGTGCATTGGCCTTTGCAGTGTTGTCGGTGGCCGGGGTATTGCCCTGCGTGAACTGTGTGTGTGTACCCTCGTCCACATCATTCTGACAGGCCAGCAGTGACGCCAGCAACGGGAGTATCAGCAAGGTGTGTCGCTGGATGCGAAAAGATAGCATGGATTGTCTCCTGACTAGCTATGAGCGGGAAAGCTGCCCGGGATTGGCAAGCCTTTGTGTTCGCCGTTGGGGAGCAAGCGGACACTAGCATTTCACTGTGATGCGCTCAAGCGGGCGCGCGAAGCCTCGATGGCAATTATTCGTCGGTGGCTGCATTATAGGAGATCGATGCGGGCATGGATCTAAGCGTTTTTGCCTGTTTGAGCGCGGCGTTATCGGGTGTCACCAGACACCGATGGTGCGGCGCGCGATGAAGTGGCAGATTGATCATCAGGAAGAGGTGCTATGGCACGCCCGGCAAAGTCGATGAATGCCTGTGTTAAATCCCAGGAGGCCGCACAGGAATACTTTTTTGTGGAGGGCTGCTTTATTACCGAGTTGTCCAACTCCAGCGACGACGCCGATGTCTCGGTGGTCCGTGCGCGCGTCGAGCCGGGCAAGACCACCCGCTGGCACTGTCTGCGCGACACCGGCGAACGCTATGTCATGCTGCAGGGGGTGGGCAGTGTGGAAATCGGTGATCTGCCGCCGCACCGTGTGACAGCGGGGGATGTGGTGATTATTCCGCCACAGGTGCGGCAGCGCATCAGCAACATCGGCACTGATGACCTGGTGTTTCTGGCGATCTGTTCGCCGCGTTTTACGGGCGCCGCTTATGTCGATCTCGAGGCGTGAGTGGTGCCATGCATAGTGATTTACTAAACAGGGGATAGAAGTAGTGGCAGAGCGGTTTGACAAACTTGACGATAAGCTGAAAGCGTTCATCCGCCAGCAGCACATGTACTTCGTGGGCACTGCGGGTGCAGAGGGTTTTGTGAATGTGTCGCCAAAGGGCATGGACAGTTTTCGCATTCTGGACGATACCACGGTTGCGTGGTTGAACCTGACCGGCAGCGGCAATGAGACCGCCGCACATGTGCTGGAAAACGGACGCATGACAGTGATGTTCTGTTCCTTCGACAAGCAGCCGCTGATTATGCGCCTGTACGGCCAGGCCACGGTGGTGCATCCTCGTGATGAGCGCTGGGCTGAGTTGCTGGCACTGTTTCCAGAATACCTGGGGGCGCGCCAGGTTTTCACTCTGGATCTGGAGCTGGTCCAGACATCCTGCGGCTACGCCGTGCCGTACTATGAGTTGCAGGGCGAGCGGCCCACACTGAACAAATGGGCAAGAAACCACGGTGAAGCCGGAATACGCGACTACTGGGCCCAAAAGAATACGAAAAGCCTTAACGATAAAGACACTGGAATTTTCTAATGCGCCGCGCCCGGTTTGCAGGCAGAGCGTATCGTCAGGCAAATACGCCGTGGATATACCACTGCTTGCCCAGGCGATCGTGAAATACCCAGTAGTGCTGGCCGCTGCTATCTGTGGCGATGTAGTAGTCCCGACTCACTGCTTTCTGCCACCAGTTGTCCTCGATACGCTCCGGTCCGTGCAGCAGTTTCAGGGCGCTGTTCCAGTACAGCTGCGAGCCGTGTTGGCGCAGGGGTTGCGGTTGCGGCATTAGCCAGAAGGGCCGCTGGGCACAGTGCGTCGTGGCGCTGTGCTCGTCGCTGCTATAGTCGCTGCTGACGAGCAGCGCAAACTCCGGCAGGTGCTCATCCCTGCAGCCCACTTTTTCGACTGCCTGTAAGCCGAGGCGATTGTGGAGCCTGTCCAGCAGGCTGGCCAGGGGTTCGCGCTGGTTGCGCGGGCTGAACAGGTCGATGCTGTCCTGTTGTGCGGGGCGTAACTGGTGGCAGTCCAGGGCGAGGCCTTCCACGCTGCCGCGCAGTTGCAGGCGTTCAAAGCGAATGCGGCTGAGCTGGAACCAATTCTCCCAGTTGCTGTGGCTGCTGGTGCTGCGCACACATACATCCTGCTGTTTCTGGTTTATGCCGACCAGCTGCCAGGTAATTTCGCCGGTCTGTAACTGGGTATTGCGCAGAAAGCGGCACAGGGACTGCAGCAGGCGCTGTACTGCGGGCAGCAATTCATCGTTGGTTTTGACCTCGTAACCAAACCAGTACCTGTCGTTGAAGACCCTGGGGGGCTGGTATTCGACCTGCAAATCCTCTCGCTGACCCAATAGCTGCTGCAGGAAGTGGGTAAACTCCCTGCCGCAGCGTCGGCCCAGCGCTGTCGGTGGGAGTCTGAGCACGTCACCCAGAGTGTGCAGCCCGGCCCGGCGCAGGGAGTCCACGGCGCTGGTGAACTGGGTCAGCAGGCTCAGCGGCAGTGGGCCGAGTCGCTCCTCCAGTGGTTGTTGTATTGCCATGGCGATGCCCGGTGCGGCAAAAGATAACAGCCAGGCTGCTTTGGGGGTGGGCGCCAATCCATAGCGCGCCCGGTATCCGCGACTGCTGATGCCGCGGGTGACTTCCAGTAGCAGGGCGTCCAGCCCCTGGAACAGGCTCAGGCAGCCGCCGATTTCCAGTTGCAGGCAGTCTGTCTGCCAGGTGCACAGCGTCGGCGTAATACTGTAGGCCCAGCAGCACAATTGTTGCAGGCAGCGTTGTTCGGCTTGTTCGTCCCGCTCCAGGAAGATCACCGGGTCATCGCCAGCCAGTGCACGTACCGTCGCGCTGCTCATGCCCTGGCGTACCCCTGCAATAGCAGCGCAGTCATTGGCTTGTAGCACGCGCTGTGACGCCAATACGACCACTGCCTGCCGCTCGCAGCGGCTCAGGCTCTGCAAGGACAGCAGGTCAAATCGCAGGCACAGCCACAGGCTCATGATCTGCCCCGGGAGTCATGGCCTGTGGCTGGCGTGGGTGGTAGCCCTGTTGCATCAATAATACTGTACATATATACAGTATTATTGACATGGATACGCTTGTCCAGAGTGACAGGAGAAACCTTGCGCAAGGCCGGCCCAGAATCACATTACTTTCAAAACGTTACTTTACGTGACGTTATGTGATGTGTTCCCGCGCTCCGGATCACTTTTTGTTGTGTGAATAATATTCCTTTATTCAATGTATTTTATACCGTAATGGAGTTGCCATGAGCCAGAAATAAGGGGATAGTGGGTAACAAATGACCTGCGGTGTGTTACCTAAGGTTACAAGTGAGGATGTACTGATGAAAACTGTATTGATGACTGTGCTGATTTGCCTGGCATTCAATGTCTCTGCCGCTTGCCCTGTAGCGAGACCAGGAGAGTTACCGGTGTTGCCGGATGGCGCCATTGCCAGTGAAGAGGAAATGTTCCGGGCGCAATTGGAAGCGGAAAAGTACCTGCTGCAGGCGCGGGCCTATATGGACTGCGATGTCATGAATCGTCGGCAGCACCTGGCGTTGGTTGAGCGACTGGAAGACTTTTCCCGGATATATGACGAGGAGGTTATCGAGTACCGAATCCGCTCCAATATCATTGCAGAGAAGTAGAGCCCGCATTCTCCAGCAGGTAAGTGATGACGACTTTCATCAGGAAGCCTGCAATACCCATGGCCAGGCCGATGTACAGAATCATTGTGCCGAATCGACCGGCGTTGCTGCGCCGGGCCAGATCCCACACGATGAACAGCATAAACAGAATGAGGGCACCGACACCCAGGGTGACGCCGTATTCGGTCAGCCAGTTATCCATCTCGGTGCGCCCCTGTTCAGGCTGCGACCATGATGTTGGTCTCAAGATGGGATTCCGCAGAGAGGGAATTGGTGATCAGGCATCCCGCCTCGGCTTCCGTGTTGGCAGTGACATTGTATCGATGTGGTAAATCCTGCATTGCGCTTCTTCCTGGTGGGTTAATCGGTCATCAGGCTACAGGTGAGTGTACCCCCATCGCGTTACTGTGCGGGCTGTTGCCTGTCCAGACCGGTAATTCCCACAGTTGCGGTTGTAGCGGGGTATCTTCTTCCACAGACAAGTCTACATCGACGGACTGGTTGCCGCCACGCTGTTTAAGGATGTGTACCTTGCGATACTCGCGCATTTGCAGGCGCAGGCTGGCGGGGGCATGGTTGTGCCCGGCCTGGTTGGGGCGAAACAGCACTGCCAGGCTGTCGCCGCTGGCAGCGGCCAGTTGCAGTTTGCGCAATTCGCCGTAGCTATACTCCTGTGCCCCCAGCCAGCTGAATACTGCGCTGCAGGTAGTGCTGCGCAACGCCTGTTCTGTGGCCCATAAAAGATCCTGCCTGTTTTTGGGGTGAACCAGTAAAACCTGCCGGGTATCGATGCCCCGCGCGGCCAGTAGAGGGGCGTAAGGTCTATAGGGTGGAGCGATAAACACCTGCCAGCGGCCCTGTTCACTGAGGTGCTCCATCGCGGGCAGAAACAGCCCCATGGCTCCCAGCCCGCTGCCGTCGCTCAACAGTTCTATGGTGCTGTCCAGCGGCCAGCCATTCTGTTGCAGTTGTGCATCCAGTTTCGCATAACCCGTGGCGAGGCCCCGGGTGCCGTGGCAATCATTGTTTGCGGAGGTTCCGTGGTTATCGAAATAGCGATGGTGGCCGCGCCAGGTGTCGTTGCGACGGGTGACCTGCTCTAGCATCTCATTCATATTCATGGCATTTACCTCTTGGGGATCGTTTGTCCAATAATGCTGTATGTATGTACAGTAGTATTGAAAAAGGCAGAATGCAAGTTATGAATTGTTGGGTTTTTGGTCATGTGTGGGCCGAGCCCTGGGGGGAGTGCCAGGCCTTGGTGACGGCCACAAGCTTGCCAGCAGTTGCGGGCGGCTGCGCAACTCGACAAAAATTGCTGCGCAATTTCCTGGACTCGCCAGTGCTCGCCGAAAGCTTCCCGCAACTGCTGGCAAGCTTAAGCGTGGCCTCATTGTCACCAAGGCCTGGCACTCCCCCCAGGGCTCTCCTATGTGCAACAAAAGGAACAATAAATTACGGTGCGATGTTGGATGAGGTTCCAAGGGTGCGGAGCAGGCCAGTGACAATCAGGCCGCAGCTTAAGCTCGCTGTCCCCTTCGGGGGCTTTCTGCGAGGACTGTTTGAGTCCCAAAAAATGCGCAGCATTTTTGGTCGAGTTCCGCAGCAGCCCGAAGGGGACAGCGAGCTTGCGGCCGTCACTGGCCTGCTCCGCACCCTTGGAACCTCACAAGAGATACAGGAAATCGACTAGCGGGCGACGCGACTGAGACTGGTGACGAGGCGTTCGAGATTGTCCCAGGGCTTGCCGCCGGCGAAGCCCTTGATGCTGCCGTCTACCTGGGAAGCCTGCTCCAGCAGCAGGGAAAGGGAAGCGGCATCGTGGCGGGCCAGGGCGGCCTGCATGATCGGCATGCGGTTCTGCCAGACGCGCAGGGTGGAGAGTGCCTGCTGTGCGCTGCGGCCGCTATCGCATTGCTGTTTTGCTTCATACAGGGTGCGAATCTCGCGAGCCAGCGCCCACAGTACCGCCGGTGGTTCAGAACCTTCCGCGCGCAGGCCGTGCAGCATACGCAGACTGGTACTGGCATCGCCCTTGAGGGCGCTGTCGGTCATTTCAAAGACGTTGTAGCGGGCGTTGTCAGATACCGCATCGATAACGGTTTTGGTGGTGATACGAGAATCGGTGGCCAGCAGTTTCAATTTCTCCACTTCCTGCACCGCCGCCAGCAGGTTGCCTTCCACCCGGTCACACAGTAATTGCAGCGCATCGTCATCGATGCTCATACCCGCGCCACGCACCCGCTGTTGCAGCCAGCGCGGCAGGTTTTTCGCGTCTACCGGCCAGATTTGGATTGTGGCACCGGCCTTGTCGAGCGCCTTGTACCATTTGCTGTTGGTGGACTGCTTGTCGATTTTGCCGGAGACGATGAGCAGCACATCATCACCGCTGCTGATATCGAGGTATTCGCAGAGGGCACTGCTGCCCGGTGCTCCGGGTTTGCCGCTGGCAAGGCGCAGTTCCACCAGTTTGCGATCGGCAAACAGCGACATGCTGGCAGCACTGTGCAGAATGTCCTGCCAGTTGAAGCCGGCGACATCGGCGTCGATGATTTCCCGCTCGTTACAGCCCTGCTCCCTGGCCCGCTGCCGGATCAGGTCGCAGCACTCCTGTACCAGCAGTGTTTCGTCACCACTGACAAGATAGACAGGAAGCAGGTTCTGCTGCAGGTGACTGGCCAGTTTCTCGGGATAGAGACGCATTACTTGTTTGCGGGCGGGCTTTTCTTGGGCTGGCCTTGGGGCTGGGTCATGCTGGCGGAGTAAAAACTGATGCGGCGTAGAATTTGCTGGGCCAGGTCAGAGCGCATCTCACCCTGGATTAACCGCACTTCGCCCTCCTTGCCGACGACATTGCGCGGGTCGTTCTCCATCTGTTTGACCACGGTCACAGTGGTTGGCGCCACTACCTCCTTATTGCTCGCGTCGACGATCGAAAACTGCGAACTCATGGTCAGTTCGTACTCCGCCACCCTGGCCTCGGAGTTGAGCGAGAGGCTGCGCTGCTCGAAACGCTCCGGGCCCAGCAGAAGACTGAAATTGGCCTTGTCGCGGTCCGTCCACTGCACGCCGTTGGCAGAGAGCTGCGCGATGACATCGCGACTGAACTCGCTATTGGGGCTTGCCGTCACCAGGTTCATGCTTTTCCAGGAATCGGGCAACGATGCACCGGCAGTGCCCATTCCACGCAGATGGAAACCGCAGGCGGTCAGCAGGCAAGTGATGCCCAGGAGCAAGCTGTAGTGCGTGAAACGCCTGTACATAGTGAGTCTCGCTAGTTGGAGTTGGCCACAATATTAACTAATTTACCCGGCACTACAATGACCTTGCGTACGCTTAGCCCATCCAGGAACCGGGCCACGTTCGGCTGTGAACGTGCCAGCGCTTCGACGGTGTCTTTATCCGCAGTGGCGGGAACGTCCATTTTTGCACGCACTTTGCCATTCACCTGCACCACCATCTCAATGCTGTCGCGAGTGAGGGCGCCCTGATCGGTCTGTGGCCAGCGCGCATTCAGGATATCGCCCTCGCCACCGAGTATTGGCCACAGTGCATGACTCACATGGGGCACGATAGGATTGAGCATCAACACAATGGCGTGCAAAGCCTCATGCAGCACAGCGCGACTTTGCGGCTCACTGTCCAGCTTGCCCAGGTCATTACACAGTTCCATGATCGCAGCGATCGCCGTATTGAAAGTCTGGCGACGACCGTAATCATCGCCGACTTTGGCGATAGTCTCATGCACCTTGCGACGGACGGTTTTCTGCTGCTCGTTTAATGCCGCTGTGTCCAGTGCCGCGACAGGGCCGGCTGCGGCGTGGTTACCGGCCATTTTCCACAGCCTTTTGAGGAAGCGGTTGGCGCCTTCCACTCCCGAGTCCGACCACTCCAGGGATTGCTCCGGTGGCGCGGCAAACATGCTGAACAGGCGTACTGTATCAGCACCGTAGCGTTCGATCAGCGACTGCGGGTCAACCGTGTTGCCTTTGGACTTGGACATCTTGGCGCCGTCTTTCAGCACCATGCCCTGGGTCAGCAGGCGTACGAAGGGTTCGTCGGAGCTGACCAGCCCCTCGTCTCGCATCAGCTTGTGGAAGAAGCGCGAGTAAAGCAGGTGCAGGATGGCGTGTTCAATACCGCCTACATACTGGTCTACCGGCGCCCAGTAATCGGCCTCGCTATCCAGCATGGCGGTATCGTTGTTAGCGCAACCGTAGCGCGCGTAATACCAGGATGATTCCATGAAGGTGTCAAAGGTATCGGTTTCCCGCGTGGCTTCGCCGCCACAGCAGGGGCATCGGGTCTGGTAAAACTCCGGCATGGCTTTCAGCGGCGATCCGACACCTTCAAAGGCTACCTCAGTGGGCAGGACGACAGGCAGGTCGGCGGCCGGTACGGGCACGGCGCCGCACTTGTCGCAATTGATGATAGGGATTGGCGCCCCCCAGTAGCGCTGTCGGGATACACCCCAGTCGCGCAGGCGGAAGTTGACAGTGCGCTTGCCTTTGCCCTCGCGCTCCAGGCGATCCGCGATGGTGGAAAACGCCTGCTGGAAATTCAGCCCGTTGAATTCACCGGAGTTGACCAGAAGACCTTTCTCGGTGAACGCTGCCTGGCTGAGATCACAGGTTTCATCGCCTGTGGGGGCGATGACCTGTGTGATGGGAAGGTCGTATTTCGTCGCAAACTCCCAGTCCCGCTGGTCGTGGCCGGGTACGGACATCACCGCGCCGGAGCCATAGCTCATCAGCACGAAGTTGGCGACCCATACCGGCACCTCCTCGCCCGTGAGCGGGTGGGTGGCGGTGATGCCGGTCGCCATGCCCAGTTTCTCCATGGTGGCCATATCGGCCTCGGCCACCTTGATATTGCCCTGTGACTCAATGAATGCGGCCAGCGCCGGGTCGCGTTCGGCGGCGGCTTTTGCCAGCGGGTGCTGCAGTGCCACCGCCAGGTAGGTCACGCCCATCAGTGTATCCGGCCGCGTGGTGTATACGCTCAGTGCCGAGCCGTCGGCGAGGGTGAAGTCGAGGTCGACACCCTCGGAGCGGCCAATCCAGTTGCGCTGCATGGTGCGCACCTGCTCTGGCCACTGATCCAGTGTGTCCAGGTCCGCCAGCAGTTGTTCGGCGTAGTCGGTGATCTTGATGAACCACTGGTCGATTTCACGGCGCTCGACCGGGTTGTCACAGCGCCAGCAACAGCCGTCCACCACCTGTTCGTTGGCCAGCACGGTCTGGTCGGTCTCGCACCAGTTCACCTCGGCTTTCTTCTTGTAGGCCAGGCCCTTTTCAAACAGGCGGGTGAAAAACCACTGTTCCCAGCGGTAGTAGCTTGGGTCGCAGGTTGCCAGTTCCCGATCCCAGTCGTAGGCGAAGCCAAGCCGCCGCAACTGCTCGCGCATGTAATCAATATTCTGTGCCGTCCACTGCGCCGGCGGCACCTGGTGCTTGATGGCCGCGTTTTCAGCGGGCAGGCCGAAGGCGTCCCAGCCCATCGGCTGCAGTACATTCTTACCCTGCATGCGCTGGTAGCGCGCGATTACGTCGGCAATGGTGTAGTTGCGCACATGGCCCATATGCAGCTGGCCGCTGGGGTAGGGAAACATGGCGAGGCAGTAGAACTTCTCCCGCGTGTCATCCTGTTGTACGGCAAAGCTGTTGTTGGACAGCCAGTGCTCCTGCGCGGCCTTTTCGAGAGCCTGTGGGTTGTATTGTTGATCCATTGCGGGGTGCGCGTTGCGTCCTTGGTATCTGCTGGAAAATCGGTCGGGGCAGGGCCTGGCGGGAGGCCGTCGCGAGCGAAAATGAAGGGCGGATTCTAGCAGTAATTGATGGAGTGCGCGAAAGTTCTGGCGCTTAGCTATCCCGCCAGAAACCCAGATACATCAGGCTCATCAGTATCAGGCCGAGGAAACAACCCAATATCATCGGCTTGTTGCCGAAGCTGCTGAAGGGGGTGTTGCCCAGCATGGCCTCGGCCTGGCCGGTCAGTGTGGTTTCAACAAACTGCTCAGTGCGCTTCAGGATTCGACCTTGATGGTCAATGATGGCAGAGATGCCGTTATTGGTCGCACGCAGCACATAGCGCCCATTTTCCCGCCCTCGCATCTGTGCAATTTGCAGGTGTTGCCAGGGTCCGATGGAATTGCCAAACCAGCTGTCGTTGCTGATGGTGATCAACAGCTCTGCATTCTGCGCGTTCTGGGCCACCAGGTCGCCGTAGACAATTTCATAACAGATGAAGGGCGCGACCCGGTAGGCGCCCACGGACAGGGCTTTCTGCTCGGCGGGGCCGGCGCTGAAAGAGGACATCGGCAGATCAAAAAAATCGATGAGGCCGCGCAGCTGGTCCTCCAGCGGTACATATTCGCCGAAAGGCACCAGTCGCTGCTTGTGGTAGGTGCCGCTACCAGAGCCCATTGCGACTATGCTGTTGTAATAGTCGGTGCTGCCGGATGCGCGAAAAGGAACGCCGGTGATCAGGGTGGTGCCAGCCGCTGCGGCACGCTGGGAGATCGGCTCCAGGAACCCCTGGGCCCGCTGGAAATAATTTGGTACCGCCGACTCCGGCCAGATCACGATATCGTACCCGAGCACGCGGTCGGTGGCGGTACTGAGCTGCTGCAGGATGGGCCTGTACCACTGCGGGTCCCATTTGTATTGCTGGGGCACGTTGGGTTGCACCATCGCGACCGTGATAGGGCGTTCACTGGCCTTTCCGACCCACTGCGTCGGCTTGAGGATAGCGCCGCCGCCCCACAGTGTGATCAGCACTACCGCGTAAGTGGTACAGGAGACGGCTTTGCGGCTGCGCCATGCCAGAAACAGGCAGGAGCCAGAGATAGCACAAATGAACGACAGGCCGAATACCCCGGTTATCGGGGCCCAGCCTGAAATCCAGGTGTCCACATGCGCGTATCCGAGATACAGCCAGGGGAACCCGGTAAGCACCCATTCCCGCAGCCATTCAAACAGCACCCAGAGCGCGGGAAATCCCACCAGCATGCCGCCGGGCAGCGGTCGCACAAACTGCACGTAGAACCAGGCAAAGAGCGCATGAAACAGCGCCAGGCCCGCACAAAATAGCGCGGTGAGCGCCGCCGCCAGTGGCACGCCGGCATTGCCGTGTACGTGAATGCTCACGTAAATCCAGGAGACACCACTGCCAAACAAGCCAAGGCCGTAGAGCCAGCCGCGCCAAACAGCCTGCCTGGTAGAGCAGGTACACAGGAGGTGAGCGTAGAGGGCGCAACTCAGGATGCCCGCGGGCCAAAAATCAAAGGGTGCCAGCGACAGTGTTACCAGCGCACCGACAAGGGGCGCCCAGATCAGGACAAACAGTGGAGGGAGGCTGGATTCAGATCGCATTGACTAAGGTGGCCAGGCAGGCACTACGTTTGCTGCAGTTGCAGGCGCAGGGTATAGATTTTGCGCTGATCGGCCTTGATCACTTCAAATTTGAAGTCGTCAATGGTGGCGACCTCGTGGCGATTGGGCATATGCCCAAAGGCCTGCATCACCAGCCCGCCAATCGTGTCGAAGTCATCATCGCTTAGATTGCAGGAAAAATACGTGTTGAATTCCTCGATCGGCGTCAGGGCTTTCACCATGTAGTCATTTGGATTGATCATCTGGATGTGTCGATCCACCCGTGCATCGGTCTCATCCTCGATTTCGCCGACAATTTCTTCCAGCACATCCTCAATGGTGACCAGACCGGCGACACCACCGTATTCATCAATCACAATCGCCATATGATTGCGATTTTCACGGAACTCGCGCAGTAGTACGTTAAGGCGTTTGCTCTCTGGGACCACCATGGCCGGGCGCAGCAACTCCTCGATTTTGAAGTTGCCGTTATCCAGGTTGAGAATCTGCGGCAGCAGATCCTTGGCCAGCAGGATGCCGAGAATCACATCCGGGCTGTCGCCGATCACCGGGTACCGCGAGTGCGCAGAGTGAATGATCCGTGGCAGGATATCTTCCAGCGTGCTATCGGCCTTGATATACACCATTTGCGAGCGCGGGATCATAATGTCGCGCGCCTGCATGTCGCTGACCTGCATCGCGCCTTCCATAATACTGTGGGCATCCTGGTCGATGACTTCGTTTTCCACCGCCAGCGTCAGCACATCCTCGAGATCGCGACGGTTGCGCGGTTCGGAATTGAACAGCAGGGCAATTTTGTCTATCCAGGATCGGTCAGCGTTGTCGCTGCCAGAACGGTCATCACTCATTGCGATATTTGCTCGTGGGACAGGTGGTTTTCGTAAGGACAACTGTAGTCCAGTTGCCTGAGAATGGCGCTTTCCAGGGCTTCCATAATCTGTGCATCTTCCTCTTCGATGTGATCGTAACCCAGCAGGTGCAGTGTGCCGTGAACCGTCATGTGGGCCCAGTGCGCAGTGGCACTCTTGCCCTGTTGGGCGGCCTCGGCTGCGACCACGGGGGCGCAGATCACGATATCACCCAACAGCGGTAAACCGAGTTCGGGCGGCAGGTCGGCGGGGAAAGACAGCACGTTGGTTGGCCCCTCCTTTCCCCGGTAGCCGGTATTCAACTGTGTCATCTCCTCAGTGTCGACCAGACGCACGCTGATTTCCACCTGCTGCTGTGTAGTGCGCCCGGCAAGTGCCGCTGTGACCCAGCGGCGCAAGTCCGCCCCGGCGGGCACAGGCTCACGGCTGGCTGTCTGGATATCCACTGTCAGTTTCACCGCCGGGTCTTGTCCAGCGGCGTGGCGCTGTCTTCGGCGCTGTCGTAGGCCTCGACGATGCGCTGTACCAGCGGGTGGCGCACCACGTCCTTGTTACCAAAATAGGTAAAGCCCAGCCCCTGGACATCGCCCAGGATGTTGCTTGCGTGGGTCAGGCCCGATTGCGCGCCGCGCGGCAGGTCGATCTGGGTGGCGTCGCCGGTAATCACTGCAGTCGAGCCGAAGCCGATGCGCGTGAGGAACATTTTCATCTGTTCGCGGGTGGTGTTCTGCGCCTCATCGAGAATGATGAACGCATTGTTCAGGGTCCGACCGCGCATAAAGGCCAGTGGTGCGACCTCGATAATATTGCGCTCGATAAACTTGTTAACCGTCTCAAAGCCGAGCATTTCGTAAAGTGCGTCGTAGAGCGGGCGCAGATAGGGGTCGATCTTCTGGCTCAGGTCACCGGGCAAAAAGCCCAGTTTTTCACCCGCTTCCACCGCCGGTCGCACCAGCAGGATACGACGCACCTGCTCTTCCAGCAGGGCCTCCACGCCACAGGCCACGGCCAGGTAGGTTTTGCCGGTGCCGGCGGGCCCGATACCGAAATTGATATCGCAATCCTTTATCATCTGCACATAGGACTGCTGGTTCTTGCCGCGTGGCTTGATGGACGCCCGTTTGGTGCGAATGAGCCTGATGGGCTGAACAGTGGCATCCTGGCCCGTTACCACCAGGTCCTCCAGTCCTGCCTCCTGCAATTGCAAATGCAGCGATTCCGGGCTGAGTCCCACGCCCTCGCAAATCTCGGCGTAGAGGTGGCGCAGCAGTTGCTCGGCCGTGGCGACGCTCTCAGCGGGTCCGCTCAGGCGGATCTGGTTCCCGCGCGGGCTGACTGTGATGCCGAGTCGGTCCTCGATCTGGCGCAGGTGGCTGTCCAGGTGCCCGGACAACATCGCCAGATGACGCGCGTCATCAGGTTCCAGCGTGAGGGTTTGTTGGGTCAACTGTCGAGGTGACGGCTGCGGGGGAGGTTCGTTGTTCAAAGTATCCTGTCGCCACTGTGGGCAATGCTAGTACGGGTTAAGGATATACGGGAATTCACAGGCGTCAACCTGTGAATAACGCGCCGCGCAGAGAGTTGGGCAGTGCCTCGATAATCTGTACATCGACAAATTCCCCGATCAGGGACGGGTCCGTTGAGGAAAAGTTTACCGCGCGGTTGTTTTCTGTGCGCCCCTGCAACTGCCCCGGGTCTTTGCGGGAGACGCCGGTAACCAGGATGCGCTGCTTGCTGCCGACCATATTGCGACTGATCTCTGCTGCCTGCTGCAGAATCCGCGTCTGCAGAATTTGCAGGCGCTGCTTCTTGGTGTCCTCGTCGGTGTTGTCCGGCAGGTCCGCCGCCGGCGTGCCCGGGCGTGCGCTGTAGATGAAACTGAAGGAACTGTCGAAGCCGATCTCCTCGATCAACTTCATGGTGGCGGCGAAGTCCGCCTCAGTCTCGCCGGGAAAGCCGATGATGAAATCGGACGATAGGCTGATATTCGGTCGAATCTTACGCAAGCGGCGTATTCTGGATTTGTACTCCAGCGCCGTGTGACCGCGCTTCATGGCGGCCAGAATACGGTCAGAACCACTCTGTACTGGCAGATGCAGGTGGTCAACCAGTTGCGGTATCTGTGCGTAGGCGTCGATCAGCGCATCGGAGAACTCCACCGGGTGCGAGGTGGTGTAGCGGATTCGCTCGATGCCGGGTATGCGCGCGACAAAATGCAGCAATTCAGCGAAATCGACAACCTCGCCCTCGTGGCTGAGGCCGCGATAGGCGTTGACATTCTGGCCCAGCAGGTTGACCTCGCGGACCCCACTTTGCGCGAGGTGGGCAATTTCAGCGATGACGTCATCCAGTGGCCGCGAGACCTCTTCGCCGCGGGTGTAGGGCACCACGCAGAACGTGCAATATTTACTGCAACCCTCCATTACCGATACGAAGGCACAGGGTCCTTCTACTTTGGGCTGCGGCAGATTGTCGAATTTCTCGATTTCAGGAAAGCTGATATCGACCACCAGCGTGCCGCCGGCACCACGCTGTTCCATCATTTGCGGCAGTCGGTGTAGGGTCTGCGGCCCGAACACCAAATCCACATACGGTGCGCGACGGCCGATTTCCGCGCCCTCCTGGCTGGCCACACAGCCGCCGACACCGATGATGAGGTTGGGATTCTTTTGTTTCAGGTGCTTCCAGCGACCCAGCTGATGGAACACCTTTTCCTGAGCTTTTTCCCTTATAGAACAAGTGTTTAACAGTAATACATCGGCTTCCTCCGGGTTCTCCGTGGGAACCAGGTCATGGCTTAGCTGCAACAGGTCACGCATACGGGCCGAGTCGTATTCGTTCATCTGGCAGCCATGGGTTTTGATGTAGAGTTTCTTGTTCACTGGATTTTGGCAGCGGAACCCGCGCTGTTGTCGCTCTGTAGCAAAAGGGGTGCGGAGTATACCTAGTTAGCGGGAGCAAACCTAGTGCCCCCTCTGTGACCGACAGCGCCATCAACGGTGTCATCGGGCGTGCTTTTACAGCGACAGGATTGGCCCGCACCAGGCTGCAGCACTGCGGGCCGGAAACTGGTATTCTACGGCCATGGTGGTAAGATTGCCGCCCTTTAAAAACAGCTGCCCTGTCGCCGCTACAGCAGATAGGCGCATCGCACATGCGATACACGAGATGACAATGGCAAACCAGCCCGTATACAAGGTGATTTTCCAGAACGGCAACCAGGTGTTCGAAGTCTTTGCCCGCCAGATCTACCAGAGCGATATGTGGGGCTTTATCGAGGTGGAAGAGTTCGTGTTCGGTGAGCGCTCGCAAATACTGGTGGATCCGAGCGAGGAGAAGCTCAAGAATGAATTCAGCGGCGTAAAACGCAGTTACATCCCACTGCAGGCGATTATTCGTATCGATGAGGTGGACAAGGAAGGCAGCAGCAAGGTGTCGGATGTCTCAGCCTCTGAGAACAATGTAACCAGTTTCCCGTTTGCGGGTTTCCCTCCCGGGCAGAAGGGCGGCGAAGAGTAAACCAGGCGCCGATAGCCGATGCAACTCCCCACGCAAAAGCGCCACCGCCCCGATTCGACATTGTTAGCGATTGCCCTTGTGGTTAGCACGGCATTACCCGGTCATGTATTTGCCGCTCCGGACCCCTACGACGAGCAATCCTTGAACACAGGGGCGGAACTGTACGACCTCTACTGCAGCGATTGCCACGGTGTCGATACCGCGGCCACTTACAGCGAGCTCTACGATACGGTCCAGATGGAGGTGTCCGAGGATTACGCCGAACTGGTCGATTTGGTGCGAGGTGGCGAAGAGCCGGAGCCCGTCTATGTGGCGCCCGAAGAAGACTGGCCGGAGTGGGCCGAGACCCCGCCTCCGGAGCGCGAGCCGGACGTCAGGGCGGAAGTGCTCGGGACAGTAACGAGAGCGATTGACACCTACCACAAATCCTCAATGGAATCCGGTTCGCCGGACTATCTGGGCGTTGATGCCAGTGCCGGCAACGCAGCGCGGTTTGACCCTGTGCCGGGTGCAACCAATCTCGCCGATCCACTGGCCTATTTCTACGGAACCTCGGAACAGGATATCTTCAACAGCATCGCCGACGGCACGGGGGCCGCGATGCCGGGTTGGCGCACTGAACTGGGCAGTGACGAGGCAATCTGGGATATTGTCAACTACATCCGCAGTCTATGGGGCGAGGAGTGGCGGTACTAGCGCACACCCGCTCGCAGCCCCGGGTCAGCCTTCCTGTTATTGCTTGCGCTGCAGCTGGTCCTCGATCGAGGCCAGTTTCACACATACCACGAACGCCTCGATGGCGGCATTGAGATCCTCGAGCGAGGGGTAGGTGGGCGACAGCCGGATATTGCTGTCGTCGGGATCATTGCCGTAGGGGAAGGTCGCACCGGCGGGTGTGAGCTTGACGCCGATCGCATCGGCCAGCTGTACGACCTTGCGGGCCAACCCCGGCAGGGTATTGAAGGAGACAAAGTAACCGCCGCGAGGTGCCGCCCAGGTACCCATGCCCCTGCCATCCAGTGCCCGCTGCAGCGTGTCCAGTACGCACTCAAAGCGCGGTTTGATGATGGCGGCGTGAGCAGCCATGTGCCGGGCCAGCGTATCCGGGTCGGACAGGAAGCGCACATGGCGGAGTTGGTTGACCTTATCGGGGCCGATGGTTTGAAACGCGAGGTGCCGTTTCAGGGCCGCCAGGTTCTTTTCGCTGCTGGCCAGAAAGGACACGCCGGCGCCGGCAAAGGTGATCTTGGAGGTGGAGCCAAACTGGAAGACGCTGTCCAGGGTGCCGTGTTGCAGGCAGAAGTCGCGGATAGAGGCCAGCTGCGGTGCATCGTCATACAGGGTGTGCACGGCGTAGGCATTATCCCACATCACCAGGAAATGACTGCCAGCGATCAATCCCAGGCGTGCAATGCGATCGACCGTGTCGTCGCTGTAAACACAGCCGGTGGGGTTGGAAAAGCGCGGCACACACCACAGGCCCTTGATGGAGTCGTCCTCCTTCACCAGCGTCTCGATCACGTCCATATCGGGCCCGCTGTCCAGCATGGGTACGGTGATCATCTCAATCCCAAGGTGTTCGCAGACTGCGAAATGGCGATCGTAACCGGGCGCGGGGCAGAGGAATTTCACCGTATCGCTATTGCCCCAGGCAGACTCCGCGCCAGCCAGCCCCTCCGAGAGGGCAAATTCAATCACGGTGTACATCAGCGAGAGGCTGGAATTGCCGCCAATCAGGGTTTCCGCCGCAGCGGTGCCCAGCACCTGTGCAAACAGGGCCCGGGCTTCAGAGAGTCCGTCCAGGCCGCCGTAGTTGCGCACGTCGGTGCCGTCCTCGGAAAAGTAATTGCCCTCAAGAATCCCGTCCAGGGCATTGGACAGCGCCGCCTGCTCGGTGCAGGGCTTGCCCCGGGTGAGATCCAGCGACAGGTTGCGGCCTTTTAATGCGCTGTACTGTTCCTGCAGGGAGTTCAGTTCTGTCGCGAGCTCGGCGACTGATAGCTGATCGATATGCACGGTGTTGTCCTCGTGTAACTGCGGCCGATACGCAGTGGAAAATGAAGCGAGAGAGTATAACGGGAACAGCCCCGCTGCAGCACGCCTGCGCGCGCCGAAACTTGAAAATTACCGTTCAGCCTATATAAAGAACTGATGCGCCTGCATCAGGGCGACCCATGCCAGAGATGGAACAGGAATTGAAGCACCATGAGTGAGCCGCAAGATTCGACAGAAATAGAAGTGGAACCTGCACAGGAGACGCAGCAAACACCGGCGGTGGCCGACGATGTGTTGCCGGATACCCTGTATTTGATGCCGGTCCCGCATCGGCCGTTCTTCCCGGGGCAAGTGCAGCCAATCGGAATCAACCCCGCGGAGTGGCAGAGCACTCTGGAGGCCTTGCAGCGAGAGGGCCACGGTTTGATTGGTTTGTCCTATGTGGAGATGACGGATTCGGGGAATGCGGAGCCTCGCCAGTTTCCGGAAATAGGGTGCGCTGTGCGCCTGCATCGCTCTCCCATGGCGGCGGACCAGAGCGGACATTTCCTCGCGCAGGGCATCAAGCGGTTTCGTATTGTGCGCTGGCTGAATGACAAGCCGCCCTACCTGGTGCAGGTAGAGTACCCGCGCAGTCAGGGTGATCGCGACGACGATGAAATCAAGGCCTATGCCATGGCCCTGATAAAGCAGATCCGGGAACTGCTGCCACTCAACCCGCTCTACAGCGAAGAGCTGAAACAGTATCTGGCCAATTTCAGCCCCCGCCAGCCCAGCCAGCTGGCCGATTTCTCCGCCGCGCTGACCACTGCGAAGGGGGAGGAACTGCAAGAAATCCTGGATACGCTACCGCTGCGCTCACGTATGGAAAAAGTACTGACCCTGCTGCGCAAGGAGCGCGAGGTGGCGGAGTTGCAGGGCCAGATTACCAGTCAGGTCAATGAAAAAGTCTCGGCCCAGCAGCGCGAGTTTTTCCTGCGTGAACAGCTGAAAATTATTCAGAAGGAACTGGGTATCTCCAAGGATGATCGCACCTCTGATGTGGAGATGTTTGAGCAGCGGATCAAGGATCTGTCAATGCCGGACGCTACTGCCAAACGTATCAGTGAGGAGATGCACAAGCTCTCCGTGCTGGAGACGGGTTCTGCAGAATACGGCGTCACCCGCAACTATCTCGATTGGGCGACCAGCGTGCCCTGGGGCGTGTTGTCCGACGACAACCTTGATCTCAAACACGCGCGCACAGTGTTGAACGAACATCACGAGGGTCTGGAGGACGTCAAGGATCGCATTCTGGAGTTTCTTGCCGTCGGCGCCTTCAAGGGTGAGATTGCAGGTTCCATTCTGTTGCTGGTGGGGCCGCCCGGTGTCGGAAAAACCAGCATCGGACAATCGGTGGCCGAAGCGCTGGGGCGAAAATTCTACCGCTTCAGTCTCGGGGGGATGCGCGATGAGGCGGAGATCAAGGGGCACAGGCGAACCTATATCGGCGCCATGCCGGGTAAGTTTGTGCAGGCGCTGAAAGAGGTGGAGGTCGCCAATCCCGTTATCATGCTCGATGAAATCGACAAGATCGGCGCTTCCTATCAGGGCGACCCGGCATCAGCGCTGCTGGAAGTGCTGGACCCGGAGCAAAACGGAGAGTTCCTGGATCACTATCTCGATCTTCGCATCGACCTGTCGAAAGTGCTATTTGTGTGCACAGCCAACCAGCTCGACACCATACCGGGGCCGCTGTTGGATCGCATGGAGACGCTGCGCCTGTCGGGCTATGTCGCCGAGGAGAAGTTGTTCATCGCCAAGAATCACCTCTGGCCGAAGCAGTTGCAGCGTCACGGGCTGAAGGATGACCAGCTCAAGATCAACGACGCCGGCCTGAAGTATGTAATCGACTCCTACTGCCGGGAAGCTGGCGTTCGGAACCTGGAGAAGCAGCTCGCGCGCATCATGCGCAAATCGATTGTCCGGCTGCTGGATGGGAAATCGAAGAAACTGCGGGTGGGCAAGAAGGATATCGAGATACTGCTGGGCAAACCGCCATTCCAGGCCGAGCGGCCGCTGCGGGGCGTCGGTGTTGTCACCGGGCTCGCCTGGACGGCCATGGGCGGTGCGACACTGCCGATCGAATCATCCCAGGTGCACACGCTCAATCGCGGCTTCAAGCTCACAGGCCGATTGGGTGATGTGATGAAGGAGTCGGCGGAAATAGCCTACAGCTATGTGGTTGCCCACCTGAAGGACTACAACTGCGACCAGGACTTTTTCGATATGAGTATGGTGCACCTGCATGTTCCCGAGGGCGCTACGCCAAAGGATGGCCCCAGTGCCGGTGTCACGATGGCGACATCGCTGGTGTCGCTGGCGCGCCGCGAGCGCATCAAGCGCCCGCTGGCTATGACCGGCGAGTTGACCCTGACGGGACAGGTGTTGCCGGTGGGTGGCATACGCGAGAAGGTGATTGCGGCGCGGCGCAGCAAGATCATGGAGTTGATTCTGCCGTTCGCCAACCGCCGTGATTTTGAGGAGCTGCCGGACTATCTGCGCGAGGGCATCAATGTGCACTTTGCGCGCAATTTCCGCGAGGTGTTCGAGTTTGTGTTTGACGATCATCGGGCGGATGAGTCTTTGCATTGATGGCTGTGGGTTGGCGGCCCTTTGGGCCGCTGCATTGCTTTGGGTGGAGAGGGCCTATTGCTCCATTGCGGGCGCTTGCGGCGCGCTAACCTTTGGGTATTCTGAATAGGCGGGGAACGTCTTTCTGTTTGGTGGGCGACGTGGTGCGAGATGGGTTCTGTACTCCGATCGGGTTAGTTGAACGGGAGCGAGGTTATTATTCGGTGGCTCTAAGTAAGAGCTGTTTCGCACCGACGCCCTCCAAGTCCGCAATAGGCCCGCTCCACCCAAATCAATGCGGGGCTCTGTAGTGGACTGCACGCAGTGGTACAGTGAGAGGTCTGCCAGGAAGCAATCCTCAGGGTTGTAGGCCATGCTCAGGCTTGCCGGC
>CAXBLZ010000061.1:0-26389 GCA_963976735.1 uncultured Halioglobus sp. | reverse complement strand
CCGCCGGCATCTCCCCATGCTCGATGTTTTGTTTATACTGTGCGCTCAATTTCACACCTGACAAACCCGAGACTATAGCTGGAGAACGACGATGACCCCTATGCTTGATCTGGTTGTTTACATGACCTTACTGACATTTCTGGCGATCATGCTCGGTGCCTTTCTTCGCAACCGTGAATGGACTCCGGAGGGCTTCAAGGCTGGCGTGAGCAATCGCGACAATGTGCCTGAGGCGACACCGCTGGGCGGCAGGGCCGAGCGGGCGGCGGCGAATTCCATTGAGGCGCTTCTCATGTTCGCGCCGCTTGCGCTGGTTGCCCAACTTGCCGGCATTGCGGATGAGGCCCTGCTGGGCGCAACCGTGTTTATCTGGGCTCGGGTCGCTTACCTGCCCATCTACCTTGCTGGCATTATTTATGTGCGCAGCCTGGTCTGGGGGGTTGGTGTTGCCGGGCTGGCGATGATGGTGATGCCGCTGCTGTAAATCGCCAAGAAACTCCACAACCCCATCGCGGCCATGATCAGCGTGCCGTTCCTTTTGAATAGGGAACGGGCAGCACCCTGTTACGGAAACCGCCCTGCAGGGTAAGTAACGCCAGCAAACCGAGGATCAACAACAGCAATGTCCCTGGTGAGGGAACACCGGAAACCGTTGCACTGATGGATGGGTTCCCCAGAAATACATCGCTTCTGGACCTTACCGAAATGTCAAAAAAGTAGAGCAGACTGTTAGTTACAGAGCCTTGAACATCGACCAGTTGGTAATCGAAGAACGCAGTCGAGACCAGCGCATTAGCAGTGCTTCCGAGACTTTGTTTAAGTTCAAAGGAAGTCCTGGTAACGGGGCCGATTGGCCCCACACCGAAGCGACCATCAGTATATTCCCAGGATTCCGTATAGCCAGAGGCAGCATCTCCAGGCAGCGGGCTTACCTGGAGGTCGAAATCAAACCAGTAGGCGTCTGTCATATCCAGCGCGGAAAACTCTATTGTGTACAGCGCCCTGTCGCCGGCATGCAAAAGAATGGGCCCTGCCGTAGCGGCCTGCGGCACGCACAGCAGCAGTGCAAAAACCATGCCTATCACGCAACCTGGATTTCGTCGCATTGGGATTTCTCCGTTCTGGATTGTTCCTGGAATGTATACCCGTCACCAGACTATAGCACACGGACGCATAGCGGAATGTTTCGACTCTCTCAGAGGCGACAAGGGGCTGTAACCACGATTGACGGATCTGGTGATCTCAATGGTGTATTAGTACAAGAAAATGGGTCGCAAATTGACTTGCCATTACCGTAAACGAGTACAGAATAGCCGACAAAATATTCCAGCTGGTGAGTGCCATGTGTCCTATCAGTAAAAAGTTGATGTACCTTGTATTGGCTGCCGTTATCTCCAGTCAGGCAATTGCGGCGAACAGCAGCTCCAGCGCTGAAGTGATCGACCAGGGAGGCGGCGTCCTGAAGCAGGTAGCCACCGGTCTTGAATGGGCTCAAGCGGATAATGGTTCCGATATCGCCTGGGATGCAGCTGGCAAGTATTGCGCCGACAAAGGCAATGGTTGGAGGCTGCCTTCGGTGGCAGAGCTGCAATCGCTGTACGACAAGTCAGGCAGCATGGAAAGCGGCTGCGGTACAGGGTTTACCTGCAAAGTGTCTCCGCTGTTTCACCTCACCGGCCCCTGGATCTGGAGCAACGAGGCCAGCAATTCAATGTCATCCTGGATCGTGATACTCACAAAAGGCAATACTTACACTTTTGTCGCTGCAGACGCTTCTAAGAAACGTGCATTGTGCGTGTTCACGCCAGTAAAAACTGCGGCCATAAAATCGTGTGCGATTCACTGTGATCCAGACTAGACTCGTCGGGATGCCTGCAGTGACACCAGTATACTGCATCGATAGTACTAACCATCATGGAGCAAACCGGGTGGCATCTGCTGTGGCAGTATCGCTCGACAAAATTAAGTAATGCAGATTTATATCCGGTTCCTACTCACTGCAGTTCTGTTGTGCAGTTTCCCGTTGCAAGCCGCCAACCCGCAGGAGGTTACGACCGCTCCCGAGGGCGACTGGATTGTTGAAAGACGCTTTGTCCTGCCCGATACCATACCGGAAGAGGATATTGATAACGGTGTACATTATCTGCTTTCCGACGAGCAGATTCTGGTAGAAGAAGACAAACCGACCAAATATTTCCAGCACTACACCGAAGTCGTTGTTAACCAGAGAGGCCTGGAATACAGCTCACAGATCAGAGTGCAGTTTGATCCGGCCTATCAGGAATTGGTGTTCCACAAGCTTCGAATAATTCGGGGAGACCAGATCCTCGATAAGCTGGATACCGTGAACTTCAGATTACTCCAGCGAGAGGCCGAGCTAGAGGACCTGATTTACAGCGGGAAGCTAACGGCGAACGCCATTCTCGATGATGTCCGTGTCGGTGACATCATAGACTATAGCTATACCATTGAAGGCGACAACCCAATATACGACGGCATTTTTTCAACCTGGGCATTCACTCAGTGGGGAGTCCCGCTGGAAAAGCAGTATTTCCGCTTGCTTTGGAAGAAAGAAGATCCACTGCATGTCAGCACGATGAATACACACATCGAAGTCTCGGAAAGTCTGTTGCCTGACGCGATCGAGTATGCTTTTGCATCCCTGAATTCAACACCGGCGATAGTCAACAGTGAGACACCTTCCTGGTTTTCTCCCTACGGACTGATTCTGTTTAGCGAGTCCGCAGATTGGTCAGATGTGGTGAACTGGTCGGTGCCGATGTACCGCGATGCCTTGTCTGACAGACAAGGCGTGAAAGCGATAGCAGACACAATCAGGGCATCGACACAGGACAGGGAACAACAAGTGGTCGATGCGCTGGTATATGTGCAGGAAGAAATTCGCTATATGGGCATTGAGACCGGTGCGAACTCACACCGCCCAAGTCCGGCCTATGAAACACTGGAAAGACGTTACGGAGACTGCAAGGACAAAACCGTACTCCTGATAGCGATTCTTGATGAGCTGGGCGTTAAAGCTTTTCCGGCACTGGTAAACACCAACGGGATGAGACCGGAGCGCCTGTTGCCACCCGATGCAAATGCCTTTGACCATGTAATCGTTGCTGTTGAAGTCGGCGGCAAATCGTTCTGGCTTGATCCCACACGCCAGTACCAGTACGGCAGTATTGACGAAATTCCCCAGGCTGACTTCGGCTTCGCTCTGGTGGTACAACCCGGGTCATCTGAGCTCACAGAAATGAACGTCGATCATTCGGTATCGGCACTCAGAGTTCACGATGTGTTTGACCTTACACTGGGCGGTACTGGCACAGTGAAATACAGCAGCAGAAGCGAATACTCTGGCGATCGCGCGGAACACCTGCGGCGCCAGATTGCAATGAGTGGACTGGGCGATGTAGAAGACAGTTTCGACAACTTCTACCAGGCCTACTACCCCGGAACGCAGCGACTCACCAAGATACAGGTTGATTCAAAGCCGGACAGCGGGACACTGACGCTTTCGGAAGAGTTTGAAATTACCGACTTTTGGCAGACAGACGAAAGCGAGAACAAGTTCAACGCCAGTTTTTATGCAAATCTTGTCTCCTCAGAGATTGCCCAACCTGAACAGTTGAATAGAGAATCGCCCTACGCGCTGACATTCCCCACCAATATTTGGCAAACCATTGAGGTGAAACTGGATGAGGGAAATTGGCAGTTCGATGATGACAACCATGTTGTAGACAATCCATTCTTCCACTTCGAATACGACGTGCACTACGATGATTCAACGAATACGCTATTTTTGAATTACCAATTGAATGTCAAGGTTGATCACGTCCCGGTTAGGGATATTCAGCGGTATCTCGATGCCCGTGACGAAATGCTGAAGTACGCCAGCTATAGTATTTTCACTTATATCGATCCCGCCCTGGCTTCTTCAAATCACGACAATGACAGCAGGTATATATCGCAGTGGATTCTCGCGGTTTTGGGTGCCTACTGCCTGGTCATCCTGCTGGCCATCGTGGGCTGGCGCTTGGACGCCAGGAAGGAGCAGCCGTATGACATTGACATGTTTTACCCGGTCTCTTTGTTCAAGCTCTGGTTGCTCTCTTTAGCAACCTTTGGCATCTATACGTCCTATTGGTTTTACCGCAATTGGAAATGCGTAAAGGCGAAAGAGAAAAGCTCAATAATGCCAATTGCACGAGGCATATTCTCACCGTTCTGGTATTACCCACTGTATCAAAAACTCTCGCGCGAGCACTCCGTTGCCGGACATACACATCAATTGCCGGGTAAGGCGCTGATGATCACGATGGCGGTGTTCTATTTTATGCTCGGCATACTTGCCAACGCGGTCAGCTACGGTATGGCTTTCACCCTGATCGCCCCTCTGGCGGTCTTTCCCCTGGCCAACTACATCAATCACATAGGCGAACCTGGGAACAGCGTCATCACACACCATTCTCGATGGCGACCTCGCCACTACCTGTTGACGGCGTTTCTTATTCCGTTTTTTATTTTTAGCTGCGCGGTAGAGCTGAACCTGCTACCCAACAGCAAGGCTGTGGACGGCAATGCGGTCTGGAATCACGATCTCAAGTTCATGCAGAGAAACGGGATAGTCCCAGCTGATGAGGATATCGTGATGTTTTACAGCGATGCAGACTTCGACATCCGCACAGACGGCAATGGGTTCACGGAAAGCCAGGTATTTTCATATTGGGTTAATGAGAATGACGATCTCGAGGTGCGTCGTGCCGCGCTTGAAGATGTCGATGATATCAAAACCCGTTTCGCAGCGAACTGGAACGCGAACACAACTTTCACCATCGTCAAAAACGACGGCACTGAATTTGTGCTGTATGCCTCAGCAGAGGATAGGAAGGACAAGGTGTTTGACAGGAAGTTGCGCGAAAAGTGGCGATCGGCGACCGATCGATAGCGGCTCCGTTGGCAGTCCAGCTATAGCTACGGCGGTCACCGGCCTGAATGCGATCAGGCTGGCAACACGCTGCTTGACCCACACGCCCTCGCAAGTTGCACGGGAACCCGACACACATCCAGGATTCCGTTAATCGATTGGTTTGTCGGGGTGAACCAGTTTGTGTTTATTGCCAATATATACGGTATGGGTCCTGTGCAACCGGAACAGGCGCGTTAACCTGAGCCCGACACTCAATCACAAAACGGACACTCTGGGCTATGAGCAATATTCACCCCTTGGATTACGATCTCGAGGCAGTCAGGAAGGAGTGGATCGGCAAACTGATCAGCGAGTCATCGGGGCGTTACCCGGTGGAGTACGATCCTATTCGCCGCCACTGTCATATGGTGGGCGACCTGAACCCGGCCTTCCTGGACCCGGAAACCGCTAAAGCGGGCCCCTACGGCGCCGTCATTTCGCCGCCCTCAATGCTGCCGACATACTTCGCCGCAGGAGGGCCGTGGCCGCCAACAGAACAGGCCGGTACTGACGCAGATACACCACTTTTCACCTTTGGTGTCCCCACCCCAGGGGATCGCGGTATCAACATGGAGGTGACGTGGGAGTTCCTCGAGCCGATACGCGTGGGCGACGTATTGCGCCTGGAGTTGCGTATCGCCGATGTTTTCAAGAAACCCATCAAGCTGGACCCACACGCTATCTGGATTATGGTGGAGACGTCGTTCATGAATCAACACGATGCCGTTGTCGCGAAATGGCGCAATACCATGCTGGTACACCGCTCACCGGAACAGGTGAGCAGGGATGCGGAGCGCGAGGCATCGGCCTCGACCGAAGGAGGTGACGCATGAGCGCAATAGATTACAGCGAAGAGCGCTACTGGGAGGACGTCGCCATTGGCGACGAACTACCGGGCTTCAGTGTTGAGCTGGACGCCACCACCATGGTGTTGCAGGTAAGTGGTTCGCAGGACTGGAACCTGGTTCACCACGATACGGAATTTGCCCGGAACAGCGGCATGCCGGGCATTTTCTACAATACTGGCTGGACCACCGGAATGCTTGGCAGATTGCTCACCGACTGGGCCGGACGCAGTGGCTGGGTGGAGAAGATCAACTTCCAGATGCGCGGAATGAATGGCACGGGAGCAATTGTCAGGGCCCACGCCAGGGTTACCGACAGGCGAATGGAGGACGGCAGAGCGCTGGTCGACCTCGATATTTACCTGGAGAACAGTCAGGTGGGAATCACCACGCCAGGCAAGGCCACGGTAAGGCTGCCCTGCAGGGCAAGCGAGGTGGCGCAATCGTGAATCCCTCATCCGGCCCACTGCAGGGCATCAAAATTCTCGATATCGGCAGCATGATCGCCGCACCGTTGGCCGCTGGCATACTGGCCGACCAGGGCGCTGAAGTGATCAAGGTAGAGCAGCCCGGCATCGGTGATTTAACGCGCTATGTCGGCGCCACCTGCAACGGTGTCAGCGCAATTTTTCAGGGTGTGAACCGTGGTAAACACAGTATCGCCATCGACCTGAAGTCACAGGCTGGCGTGGAGATACTGCATCGCATGATCGCGGAGGTGGATGTCCTCATCCACAATTTTCGCCCCGGCGTGGTGGAGAAACTGCAGGCTGACTACGCCACGCTCAGCGCCATCAATCCGAACCTGATCTACGTCTCGGTCAGCGGCTTTGGCCACGAGGGCCCGATGTCGAAAAAAGCGGCGTACGACAATGTCGTGCAGGCGTTTACCGGCGTCGCCATGAGCCAGATAAATAGCCACGACGGTGAACCTGCTCAGTACCAACAGCTGTTCGTCGACAAGCTGACAGCGACAATCGCAAGCCAGGCGATCACGGCCGCACTACTGGCACGAGAGCGAGGGGCCGGGGGACAGCAGGTAAAGCTGTCGATGGCAGATGCGGCCACAAGTTTTCTGTGGCCGGATGCCTCCGGCACGGCAACCTTCAAATCGGAACACGCCGACCCAGGCATGCAAATATCGCGGGACTCACGACTGATAAAGTTCAGCAACGGCTATGCGCAGGCAGCACCGGTATCAGATGCTGATTTTCACGGCTGGTGCGCCGCCTTCGGCGTCGACTCCAGTGATCCGCGGCTAAAGACTGTAATCGACAGGCTCTCGAACGCAGAGCTGGTGACCGCCGCAAGCAGCCAGATCTTTGAGCGTGCGCTTACAATGGACCTGGACGAAACGCTGGCCAAGCTTGATGCGGCGGATGTGCCCTGTGCGCGCGCGAACGCGCTGCACGAGTTGCCAGCCGACCCACAGATGCAGGCCAATAAGTTGTTTGTCGAAAGTGAACATCCTGTCGCCGGGCCCATTGTAGAACCGCGCAACCCGGCGAACTTCAGCAAAACACCGTCGGGTTGCGGCTTTCACAGCGTTGCACTCGGCGCACACACCGATCAGATTCTTCAGCAACTGGGCTTCGACAGCGACAGTATCCAGCGTTTGAGGGAAAGTGGTGTGATCATGTAGCCGGTTGCCGCTGCCAGCTGAACCCTTGTCAGAATGACCAAGGGCGCATTTTGCGAATGTGCTCTACTGCTTTGGAAAGATCAACTCGCGGGTATCGAAGCCTAGGCTGGATGCCCGGGCCACAAACTGTTCGATCAATTCGGGCTCGACGGTGGGGGTTCTGGCAAGCAACCATAAAAACGAGGTATCAGGCCCGGACACAAATGCGTACTGATAATTCTCTTTATCGAGTTCGAAGATGACGTATGAGCCATAGAACGGGCCGAAGAAGCTGACTTTCAGGTAGCCTTCATCACTTCCATTGACGAAGAAAGCCTTGCCCTGGGCCTCCTCCCAACGCTTCTCCTGCGTTAGATAGCCCCTGTTGATGACACTGAGCCCACCATCCTCGCGCAGTGAGTACTCGGCTGTGACGCGGTCGAGGCCCTCCTCAAACGAGTGGTCAAGTCGCGCAATTTCATACCATGTCCCCAGATAGCGATCGCTGTCGAAGCCTGTCACCGGCGTCACGCCTGCCGGCATACCGAGACACCCGGCAAGCACTACTGTGGTAAAGAGCAGCAGCACGGCCCGCACCCTCGCGGCAAGTGGTAAGGCGGCTGGTGGCATTGTCGGGTTAGTGCCGGAATGCATCATCGGTATTCAACCTTGGAATTTGTAACAACAGGGGAAAGACCAGTGCCCAGACAACAGCAATGATGACAGGCCCATATAGGGCGGACTCGAACGCCACACTGGTGAGACGCGTCCCCGCGATAAACGAAGCGGCGCCGCCAACGCCACCGAGCAACGCGGCCAGCGCGTAGCGGTTCTGCAGCCCCGAAAAAGCGTGCATCAAAGTTGTTGCCAACACCGGCCACAGGCAGCTTAGCCACAGCGGCGGCAGTGCTGGTGCGCCGGACACAGTAAACACACCCAGATAGAATAGTAGCTGATCAATGATTACGCCACCCAGGCTTACCTGGGCTATCACCTTCACTTCAACATACCCTTTACCCATCACAGCGAAGTGAATGAGCAGGTGCAGGGCAGCGGCCAGTGGTGCGATGAGCGACGACGCCGTCGCCACGATCACGAACCAGGTGACGTTGAACATCAACCCGTTGACGACGGTATACAGCAGCGATCTACTCACTGCTGGCACACCGGGATCGACTGTTGGAGTGCGCAACTCAGCTGTTATATTCCGCGCGAGTCAACGGATCGATTTTGAATTTTCCACCCAGCGCACAGGTCCGTGTTGTCGAGTTGGCATCCATCACCCCGCGGGCTTTGACGCAGTAATGCGCGGCGTTGATCGTGACTGCGACGTCTTCTGTCTCCAGCAGTGTCTGCAGCGCAACCAGAATTTGTTGCGTCATACGCTCCTGTACCTGCGGTCGCTGCGCAAAGAACCGGACAATACGGTTGATTTTCGACAGGCCAATGATCTTGTTTGCCGGTATGTAAGCAATGTCAGCGGCGCCGTCTATGGTAATAAAATGATGCTCACAGGTGCTGACCACGGAGATGTCCCTGACTCGCACCATCTCGTCCACGCCCATCTTGTTCTCGATAGCTGTCGCCCTGGGAAAGTGAGCGTAATCAAGGCCGGAGAAGATTTCGTCCACATACATTTTGGCAATCCTGTGCGGCGTCTCACAGAGGCTGTCATCGGACAGGTCCAGTCCCAGGGTCTGTGCGATATCAGCGAAGGACTGCTTGATGCGCTCGTATTTCTGGTCTCGTTTCAGGCCGTTATACACCAGCGGCGTTTCCAGCCCGCGGTCAATGAGCGCTTCTCTCACTGACCGGGCTTCATCGGATATCGCCAGTGGCGGCGACACAACTCTCTCCATCAGGACTGATTCCATAGTGTTATTCTCTTCGTGAGTGTAGTAATCACCACCGGCCAGTTCCGGTGATGGCCAAACGTTAATGTTGATGGATATACGCAGCCTGACCTCGGTCAGATCAATCTTTCACCGGAGCAGCCAGAGTGTGTCTGGAATTGTATCGCTGGGACCCCCAGATACTAGGGCACCATAGGTGAAAGAACACCCCGTTCCAATGTAGGATTACAAGAAACGCTAAGGTAATTACGGGGAACACGCATCACATGAGCACTTACCAGCACAGCTGGCAACAATGGCGTCAAGGCCACGAGGATTTCTGGGCAGAGGCCGCGGCCTCTCTGGTCTGGACCAGGCCCTGGGATAGCGTGCTGGACAGCGCCCAGCCGCCGTTCTACCGCTGGTTTGCCGGTGCCGAGACCAATACCTGCTACAACTGCGTCGACCGCCATGTCGACGAGGGGCGCGGTGAGCAGGCTGCGCTGATTTACGACAGCCCGGTCACCGGCACTGTTCGCAGCTACACGTTCAGGGAACTGCAGTCAGAAGTGGCTCGCTTTGCCGGTGTGCTGGTGGCTCTGGGTGTCAGCAAGGGCGACAGGGTAGTGATTTACATGCCGATGATCCCCGAAACGGCGATCGGGATGCTGGCGTGCGCCAGGATCGGCGCAATCCATTCCGTGGTCTTTGGCGGTTTCGCGGCGGAAGAGCTGGCCAAGCGCATCAATGATGCCGCGCCCAAAGTTATCTTGTCCGCCTCACATGGTATCGAAACCAGCAGGGTGGTCGAGTACAAGCCACTGCTTGATCGGGCGCTTGAGCTCGCAGGCTGCAAGCCCGAGCGGTGCGTCATATTCCAGCGTGAGAACAGCACTGCGACACTGGTGTCCGGCAGGGATATCGACTGGCAGAGTACAGTGAACGCGGCTGAACCGCAGGACTGTGTTCCGGTCGCTGCGACCGATCCGCTCTATATCCTTTACACCTCAGGCACTACCGGCACACCAAAGGGCGTGGTGCGCGATAACGGCGGCCACATGGTAGCGCTGAAGTGGTCGATGCAGAATGTCTATGGCGCGAAACCCGGTGAAGTGTACTGGGCGGCTTCCGATGTCGGCTGGGTCGTAGGGCATTCCTATATTGTTTATGGGCCGCTGTTGAATGGCAACACGACCGTGATGTTTGAGGGCAAGCCGGTGGGCACGCCGGATGCCGGGGTTTTCTGGCGGGTCATTGAACAGCATCAGGTGAAGACGTTTTTTACCGCACCCACCGCATTTCGCGTCATCAAGAAAGAAGATCCACAGGGTGAGTTGCTGAAAGGCTATGACATCCGCTGTCTGCGTGCGCTGTTTTTGGCAGGCGAGCGCGCAGACCCGGACACCATCCAGTGGGCGGAAAACCAGTTGCAGGTCCCGGTGATTGATCACTGGTGGCAGACAGAGACCGGCTGGCCGCAAGCGGCAAACCTGTTGGGCCTCGGCTTGCTGCCAGTAAAATACGGCAGTGCCACGGTGCCGGTACCGGGTTTTGACATCCAGGTGCTGGATGAACACGCGGCACCAGTGGCGGCTGGTAAAACTGGTGCGCTGGTGGTGAAACTGCCATTACCGCCCGGTTGTCTGCAGACACTGTGGCAGGATGACCAGCGTTTTATCGATTCCTACCTTGCGGAATTTCCCGGTTACTACGCGACCGCCGATGCCGGATTCATCGACGAAGACGGCTATGTTCATGTCATGAGTCGCCTCGACGATGTAATGAATGTTGCCGGTCACCGCCTCTCTACCGGCGGCATGGAGGAGGTGATCTCCAATCACCAGTCGATTGCCGAATGCGCGGTGCTGGGAGTGAAATGCCCGATCAAGGGCCAGGTGCCGATAGGTCTTGCAGTGCTGAAGACCGGCGCCGACATCGGCGAGCCGCAACTGGAAAAAGAAGTTGTGGCAATGATCCGACACGACATCGGCCCACTGGCGAGCTTCAAGCACCTGCGTGTGGTAAAACGCCTGCCGAAAACCCGCTCCGGGAAAATATTACGGGGTACAATGCGGAAAATAGCCGACGGCGAACCCTACACGATGCCGGCCACCATTGATGACCCGGTAATTCTCGAGGAAATAGCGCGCGTACTGCACGCCGTCAACCTGCAGAGACTCTCCTAAACACCAATCGGCGCGGCGGTAGTCCACGCCAGAAAATTCAAGCCCTTATAACCTTTATAACGAATGGAGTATCCAATGATTCAAACAGGTCAGTTTTTGATAGTCGCCTGTATTCTGACAGCACTGCTGGCCGCCTGCAGTAGCAGTAACGACCAAAACCCTCCCACCGAGAATCCAGCACTCGCCTACGACTTGCCCGGCGATATTCCGGACACCCGGCAAACCGATATCGACGAATACTCCTGGAAGACCTTTCTCGCGCTCAACGCTCCCGAGGTAGGTGCGCGTGTGTCTCTGTATGGAGACAACCCGACACAGTACAGCGCATGGTCGTCCTCGTTTGAACTGATACGCTGCAATCTCGATGATACCGATTGTGTCTGTCCGGACGGAGACTGTGGTAACTCGGGCACCCGCTACTATCCACCGGAATGCCAGGAGGTGGCCAACCATACGCAGTACCGCGTGCTCGATAACGCGAACAAAGCTGACGACAGTTTTCTTGAGGCAAAGACAGGAGGCCTTTCCAATAGTCCGGTCCTTACCTCGCAGGGCGACTTTGTGCGCTACGAAATTCTCGTCAACCCTGCCTTTTACAAGCATGTGGTCGATAACCGGTACTATGACTGGGAACATCTCTACACACTGAATGAAGACGTGGCAAACCTGTGCGGCGATGAATCCTATACCGGTGGTGACCCCGCCAACCCGCTTTCCGGAACCTATGAAGTGAAGCTGGCCTGGATGGAACAGGGCCTGCCGGATACGACTTATCACCGTGAGGACCTGCTGCTCTATACCCCCTCCTATCGCAGCAGCACCGGCACAGCCTCCTGTGAACTGAAGTCCATGGCCATGGTGGGCATGCACATCGCACATAAAACCCTGAAGCAGCCCAACTACACCTGGGCCACTTTTGAGCACAAGTACAATTCTCCAGAGTGTGGTGGGCTACCTTCAGCCGGATCACAGGGCAACTCGTCGGCAAACACCAATTGCCCCGACGCCAGCACACTGTCGCGAACCTACCATTTCGCCTCGCCACAGTGCGCCGATGGCAGTTGCGCCGAGTGCAATGCCACCCCTGACACCAACGATCCACTGAGCCTGTGCGTCACCGATCCAAACGGGAAACAGGTTGGCTGGTGCCTTGACCAACCCCCCGCGGCTGTCGCAGGAAAATCCCAGCTGTGCCGGCAGGTGCCCATTGAAGCCAACTACCCCAGCGCTTTCGCCTGGAACAACACTTATGCGGAACTGTTGGGTGAGTATTCAGTCTGGAGCAACTATCAACTGGTTTCCACGCAGTGGTACGAATTCCCCAGCGCCCCTGTGGGCTGCGCCAACGCTGCTCCTGAGTTCGCCAGCAGCAAAAGCCGCACGCTGCAGCGCCCCCAGGTAGCCGTATCTTCCCCGGAGGGACAAACACGCCCCTTTCTGGGCAATAACTCCATGGAGTCCTACGAGCGCTCCAACTGCAATGCCTGCCATGGTAAATCCACCATCAAGCAGCAGGATGGAACAACCCGCTACATGGACTTCGTGTACTGGATACCGGTGGAGTCCTGTGCCGTCTGGTGTGACGTGAACTCGGTGGACCCCTGCAGCTGTTACGATTCAATCAGTCAATAACAACGGCGGAAGCGCCGTGCGGGGGCCGCAGGGATGCGGCAACCGCTTGCTAGAAGAGATCCTCGATCCGATCGCCTTCAGTTTGGGTGCTGTCAGGCGCCGGTGTTGGCTGCACTGCACTACCGGCAGGCACTGGCAGGATTTTTTTCTTCGCCGTCGTCTGTATCGGCGTTAACGCTGAGGCGTCAGGGCCGGGTGATTGCTCCATGCCAGCAGACGGTGGTGCAATCCCCATCGGCTCGGGCTCGGCGTCACCCTCGGTTATCGCGGGGATACCTAACGGCTCCTCATCGGGGCCAGGCTGCGGGGAAATTCCCAGCGGCTCTTCATCAGGGTGAGCCGGCGCCAATGCGCCCGACACTCCCTCCGCGCTGGCAGGCACAGCGGGTGTCACCGGTGCTGCTGGTTGCACTGGCGCTGGCGCTGTTGAGGCAGAGGGCGCAGACTCTGTGACCACTGGCGGGGGCAAACTCTCGGGCACGGTTTGCGCAGGAAGAGGCTCGGCTGCAGTCTCGGGCCCAGCGGTGTCAGGAAAGAGTTCTGGCCAGATCGCAGATTGCACCGACGCTGGATCAGTTTCACCCTCAACGGATTCCACGACAGTCTCCTGCTCTGGCTCTGCAAGTGCTTTGCCATCTTCCATCTCACCCAGCACTTTATCGACGGCTGCGAAGAAACGCTTGTAAAAGTCTTTGTCGTCGATAGTCTCCTCCGACACCTTTACCAGTGAATCGACGCTCTGTCCGATTGGAAGCGAAATGGATCCCAGTGCGCTGAGGCCAACACTGGCGGAGCTGCTATTCTTCTTCAGATCATAGGTACTGAGCACACCGGCGGCAAAAATCGTACTGCCGTTGACTTCCGGTACGCAAACCACGTTCATCTCTATAAAGGTGTTTTCACCCCTCGTCGCCTTGCGCCCCCTCACTGCGTCACTGTTCGCAAGCTCAATCAGGTAACCCTGCCCGAGCAACGAACGACGCGCGCTCTCACAGGCCAGTGCGATATCATCGTCGACCCGCAACTTGAAGGGGCTATCGTTGGAAAAGCTCTCGTCGACATAGACCGCTTTTTTAGTACAGGCGGCCAAAGAGAGGATAGCGACGAGGAGCACTAATGTTTTCGATCTGTATTTCATATCAATGCTTGCTGGCAAGCGAGACTGTAGGGGTACGAACTATAAGGGCTGTTTAGCGAAATTCACACCCCCTTACGACGGCATTTATGCATGGGATTTTCACCAAAAAACGGGGTGATACTTCATGCCAACCGGGAAATCAGGTTAAAGTAGCTGGCAGTAATTCACCGCAGGGAGATGCGGGACTGTGATCGCTGTATATACCGTCAACATGGCCATTATTGGCCTCGCAGTAATGATTCACTATGAGTTCCTGCACCGGATCACGCTGCTGATGCCGAAAATGAAGATACGGCATCGCTTTCGTATCGTGCTTGGCGTGGTCTTTGCGCTCTCGGCGCATGCAGCAGAGATCTGGATTTTCGGCGTTGCCTATTTCCTGATGAACAGGGCCGAGGGTTGGGGTTCGCTTACCGGGCAATTCGATGGCAGCCTGCTGGACTGCGTCTACTATTCGTTCACCAGCTACACCACGCTCGGCACCGGAGATATCGTGCCCCTTGGCGACCTGCGCTTCCTCGCCGGACTGGAATCCCTGACGGGTCTGGTTCTCGTCACCTGGACTGCGTCTTTCCTTTACCTGGAAATGACCCGATACTGGGACGGAAAGTAGCGTGCTCCTGCCAAACCCACGGTCCGCCCGCAACTTTTAGCCTGGTCGAGCGTCTGAATTGATATGGACATAGATAGAAGAAAGTTACTCACCGCCGCCGCGACCGCTGCCGCAGCCGCTCTCGTCGGATGCTCTGACAAGAATCCGGTCAACGCTGGTGGCGTCTCGTCAACACCTGTGCCTGGTAGCAAAGCACCCGAGGCGCCCGAACCCGTCGCGGGCAAGCGGCCCAACATTCTCATGTTGTGTATCGACGATTTGAATGACTGGGTTGGCTATCTCGGGGGGCATCCGGGAGTCTACACGCCGAACATTGATCGCCTGCGTTCGCAATCGTACTCGTTCAATCGCGCCTACTGCTCTGTGCCGGTCTGTATTGCAAGTCGCGCCTCTGCACTGTGGGGGCTCAGTGCTGAATCGACCAAAGTGGATGATGAATCCGATTTGAACGCCTATCGGGAGTTACTGCTGTCCAGGGAACTGCGCCCGTTGCCGCAGTACTTTTCCGAAGCGGGATACGAGACGATATCGACCGGTAAAGTGTTTCACTGGGGCATGGGCACAAAGCGTTTCTGGGATGTATACCAGCCTTACAAGGAAGCTAATGCGGGCTTCGGCGAGCACGGCACGCTGTTTGACTACGGCCTGCTGCCGCCCGGGGAAATGCACACCGATCAGGTTTCGGCAAACTTCGCCATTGAGCAGTTGGGGATGGCGCGCACCAAACCCTGGTTCATGGCGATCGGCCTGTCTGAACCTCACGTGCCGTGGCGGCTGCCGCAGTGGGCGTTCGATCTGCACCCCATCGATAAAGTCGTGCTGCCCGAGGTGCGCGCCGATGACCTGGACGATATTCCCGCAGACGGCGTCATTCTTGCCAATAAACCAATCGCCAAAATGCTCACGGAGGAGGTTACCCAGAACGAGTTGGTGATGAAGTCCGGGCTTTGGCCACAACACGTACAGGCCTACCTCGCGGCCTGCAGCCATACCGATGCAATGGTTGGCCAAATACTGGAGGCGCTGGATGCCAGCGCCCATGCGGATAACACCGTTGTGGTTTTGTGGTCGGACAATGGCTATCACCTGGGCGAAAAACTGCACTGGCGGAAAATGGCCCTGTGGGAGCGCGCGAACCGTGTGCCGCTGCTCATTCGCGCCCCTGGATTACTGGAACAGGGCGGAGGGTTCGACCACCCGGTCAGCCTGCTCGACCTGGCGCCGACGCTGGTGGATATCGCGGGCATTCCGCAACCGGCACAGTTTGAGGGCACCAGCCTACTGGGGATAACGCCCGAGGAGGCAAGGGCGCGACCGGCCGAAATGCGCTGGGGTGACGCACTGTCCACGCGCATCGGAAAATGGCGCTGGACGCGTTACCCGGACGGGGGAGAGGAGTTGTACGACCTCTCCAGAGACCCGCGGGAATACAACAATCTGCTCGGGAAGACAGGCAAACTGGAGGGCGGTCTTGCCGCGCTCACCTGATCCGACCGGACATCGCACCGTGGCGTGAAACGTTAGCCCACAAGCTCGACTGTGGCTGCCTCTCCCGGCACAGCCTCGATCACTTCACCGATGATATCCGCCTGGCTGTATCCACTATTGCGCAGCGCATCGCACAGACTGCGAGCGCGCACATGGGGCATCGCAATCAACAGTCCACCGCTGGTCTGTGGATCGAACAACAACTGGCGTCGCGCCTCATCTACCGAGGATGAGTGCTGCAAAAATGGCCCCGCGCTGCGCACATTGGCAGCGCACATAGTGCTCTCGATACCCGCGCGAACCTGTTGCAGCACACCGTCAAGGACCGGCACCTGTGACAGCGCCACCCGGGCGCTGTGAACGCCCGCCAGCATTTCCAGCAAATGCCCGAGCAGGCCGAAGCCGGTAATGTCTGTGCAGGCACTGGCGCCATGAGCAACGGCCACTTCGGCGGCGGCGGCATTGCCCTGCAACATCGCGGCTATCGCGGCACTGACATCGCGCCCGTCCGCCGCCAGTTGCATATGGGCGGCGAACAGTACACCGGTGCCCAGCGCTTTGCTCAACACCAGCGCGTCGCCCGGCTGTGCACCGGCCTTCGGCAGCAATTTCCCGTCGCCGGCCATCGGGACACCGTTGACAACAAAGCCGATGCTGAGCTCACTGCCCTGCATGCTGTGACCGCCCACCAGCCGACAGTCCGCAGCGGCGAATTCGTGCAGGGCGCCCGCCAGCAGTTGTTGCAACTCGCGCTGCAGTATCGTGTGGCTCGCATAGGGCAGGGTTACGGTCGCCAGTGCCGATAGGGGTTGAGTGCCACAGGCATAGAGGTCACTGAGCGCGTGTTGCGCGGCAATACGGCCCATCAACCACGGGTCCGAGACCAGCTCGCGCAGCACATCCACACTCTGGACCAGCGCGACACCCGCTGGTGCGGGCACAATCGCCGCATCGTCCCCGCCACCGACACAGTGTTGCGGGTACTCGAGGCAGAGCTGTGCCAGCGCGGCACCGAGCGCGTCCGCACCCACCTTGGCCCCGCAGCCACCGCAAACTGGCTGCGTGGGAAGGCGCTGCAACCGGGGCAGACTGTCCCTCGCGGCTGTGTCCATGCCGACGGGCAAATCCTCGAAACGCGCCATAAATGCCCGGTCTATGCGGTCCTTCCAGCGCCAGACCCAGCGACCCGTTGCGCTGAAACCGCCCCTGTCTGCGGTTGCGCGCTTGTCGCCCAGAGAGATCAGCGATAGAAATCGCCGCTGTGGCCTGTGTTGTCGCAGCGGTTTCTGCAGCAACAGCGCACGCAGGTTGTGTGCGAGTACAGGGCCCTGGCGCACCGCATACACACCCGCTTTCGGGCGTGGGTAGTTGACCTGGACAGCGATGTCCCCGGCCCCAAAAATACAATCGTCATGCATCGCCTGCAGGGTATCGCGCACCGCAAGAAACCCCTGTTCATCAGTGGCCAGTCCACTGGCGGCAATCCACGGTGCCGGTGCGGCACCGGTACACCAGAACAGTTCGCCGTAGGCGGCGCGGCTGCCGTCGGCCAATGTGAGTTCGCCGTCACCCACTGCAGCAATGCGCGCATTGCAATGCACACGAATGCCGCGACGCTGTAGTTCCGACAGCACGGATTGCCTGGCGCGCGCACTGTGACCCGGCAGGATCTCACCGGCAGCACACCACAGGTCGAACTGCCCCGGCTGCACCTGCAGTCGGTGCGACATCGCCAGCACCAGTTCCACGCTGCCGGCACCGCCGCCGACCACGGCGATATGAAAATGTTCGTGCTCCGCGCGGGTCACGACCCGCTCGTAAAGTGCCTGCCAGCGTTGCCATAGACCGGCCACCGGCTTTACCGGCGTTGCATAGTCGCGCGCGCCGGGCACCGAATCGAGTTCCGGCTCGGAACCGATATCGAGACTGACCACGTCGTAGCTGATGGCGGGGCGACCCGCCAGCGACAGGCGTCGTACGGTTGTATCGATAGCGGTAACCTGCGCTGTTACAAAGCGCGCTCCGGCCCACTGGCACAGGCGCGCCAGGTCGATATGTGACTCTTCAAAACAGTAGTGGCCGGATACCAGGCCGGGCAGCATACCGGAATAGGGGCTGTGGCTGGCCGGGGAAATGAGTGTGATGCGCAGGCCGGCGATCGGGCGCATGGCCAACATACGCAGCGCCAGCACATGGCTGTGGCCGCCACCCACCAGTACCAGGTCGCGCTGCAGCTCGGGGGGCGTATGCACGTTAAGCGCCCTGCTGCGCCCAGGCCAAAACGGCCTGGCGATCACCAGTGAACAAACGCTTGCCCGCGCGTTTTGACAACTGGTACTCGTACATCGGGTCGTAGTATTTCTCCAACAATATGCCCACCCAGTGCCGATGAGGAGAGACATCCCCGGTCTGCCATTGGCGCTCGAACGCCATATGCATCAGTTCACTCACTTGCTGGCAGCGCAATCCGCCGAGACGACGGCTGATCTTGTCGAGGTCCTGCTGTAGTTTTTCGCTGTGCAGACGCGCGCCTGCGTCCCCGAACATCAGGGCAAAGCGCCTGCCCAAATCCACAATGTAGTCCTCGATCACGACATCGATGCGCTCCTCAAGGCTTTGCTCTACCACTACCATGGGTGCTTCGCGCATTTTCTCACGCAGTAATTCCGGCAGCGCAAGGTTTCCGATCAGGCGGCCCTCGTCTTCCAGCAAGACGCGCTGCTCACCCCGGGCCAACAATCGTAACAGCGCGATACTGAGAGCGTTTTCGAAATCGATCTGGCTGGGCTGCGGCGTGAGCATCTGGCCAAAACTGGAGCCGCGATGGTTGGCCAAGCCCTCCAGGTCAACCGCTCGCTCGAGCCGTGCAATCACCCGCGTTTTGCCAGTGCCGGTTTTGCCACTCACCAGCACCAGCGAAGCCCTGTCCAGTGAGCGTTCCAGTTCCTCCAGCAAAAACCGCCGCATGGCCTTGTAACCGCCGACAACCAGCGGGTAGTCGATACCGGCGTCGCGCAGCCATTGTTGCACAGTCTGTGAACGCAGGCCGCCGCGAAAGCAGTAGAGATAGCCCCGGGGATGCTGGCGGGCGAACGCTAGCCATTGCGCCAGGCGCTGCGATTTCAGATCTCCGCTAACCAACTGGTGGCCCAGCGCAATGGCCGCATCCTGGCCGCGCTGCTTGTAGCAGATCCCCACCTGTGCACGCTCATGGTCGGTCATGAGCGGCAGGCTTATTGCACAGGGGAATGCACCGCGCGAAAATTCCGCCGGCGCGCGCATGTCCATCATGGGGGTGGGATTGAGAAAAAGCGCGCGATAGTCGTCAGTGTCGGGGCGCGCTGGCATCGTCGTCGCTTATTCTGCTTCGCCGCCAAACAGCGTCAGCACTCGTTGTTGCAGGCCGGTTATTGCAGCGGCCATTAGTGCGAAGTCAGCATCCAGGCGCGCCGCCTGATCTGCTTCGGGAATGTCCTCGTTCTCTTTCATCAACTCATCCGCAAACTTCAGGCGACGCAGACACAAATCCTCTGCCAGTAACAGCGAGAGACGCTCATCCCAATTCAATGCCAGGCGCGCGACCTGCTTGCCCGCATGCAGATGAGTTTCCACCTCTTCACTCAACAAATCAACGCCACGACAGCGCACCACGCCACCCTCTTCACCGGGATCGCGCAACTCACACTCCTGGCCGAGCTCAAAATCGTCTGGCAGGCTGCGGTGCAGTAGCCAGGCCGTCATCACCGCAGAGGGCGCGTTGTTCACCTGTGGCAGCAGGGCTGGAAAACTGCCCACGCACTCGCGCAGCAGATTCAACAGTTCCTCAGCGCGCGCGGCACTGGCCGCATCCACGAAGATCCAGTTGCTTTTGACATCGATGTAGGCATAGACATGCGTGGATCGGGTAAATGCGCGCGGCAGGCAATCCTGCACAATCTCGTCTTTCAGGTTGAGGCGCTCCTTGCGATAGACCTTGCGGCCCTGCTCGGCTTCGATATCGGCGACTTTCTCCTCCAGTTGCTCGCGTACTACCGTGGACGGCAACAGTTTTTCCTCACGCTTGAGTTTGAGCAGGAAACGGCCTGCAGCCGCGTGCACCAGGGCCCCCGACTCATCGCCCAGCGGCGGCACCCAGCCAAACGCCAGCGGCTGGGACTTGGCGCAGGGCACGAAACTGCGCGGAGCGAGTTTCTCTCCCAACGCTTCAGGCGCGAGATCAAACGGCTTGGTCAGGCGATATGCGCGAATATTCTTGAACCACATGGGGAATCTATACCTCTGGCAAAAGCGGGGGATTGTAACCCAGCAGCGCTGCAATACCAGCGGGTTCCTGCCGCACACCTGGCAGCCTACGCCCAAACCGCACAGGGAAGAAAGCCAGAGCCCGTACAATTTGTTAACCCGCCAGACCAGCAGCCTCGTTGTAAGCACGGCACGAAACCGCTTTAATCCCCTATCCCGAGATACAATACGCCGGGCGCACTGTACAAAGCGCCCGACACAGAGGTAGGTACCAATGTCCAGCACCGCAAAAACCAGCCCTTCCAAGCCGCGAAAGATACGCGATGTCGAGCACTGGGACATCGAAACCGATGTCGCCATCGTTGGTTTTGGTGGCGCCGGGGGCTGTGCCGCCATTGAAGCGGCGGACGCGGGCTCCAGTGTCACTATTTTCGAGGTCGCCAGCGCCAGCGGCGGGTCTACCGCGATGTCCAGCGCGGAGATCTACATGGGCGGCAACGGCGGTACACGTGTGCAGCAGGCCTGCGGATTTGAGGACAGCACCGAGGATATGGTGACCTATATGATGATGGCCGCCGGGCCGCAGGCGGACGAGGCGAAGATTCGCAACTACTGCGAAAACAGCAAGGACCATTTCCAGTGGCTGGTCGATATCGGCGTGCCTTTCAAGGACAGCTTCCACAAAGAGCGCGCCATCATGTGCCTGACAGATGACGGCCTGCTCTACACCGGCAGCGAGAAAGCCTACCCCTTCGCACAGCAGGCCAAGCCGTGCCCCCGAGGGCACAACCTGTACGTGGAAGGCGACAACGGCGGCCCGCTGTTTATGAAGATCGTGACCGAGAATGTGGAGCAGCGCGACAAAATCACCGTCGAGTATGAAACCCGCGCGCTGACCCTGATTGTGAATGAAGATGACGAAGTCGTGGGACTGGTCGTGCGCAAAGACCAGCAGGAGCTCAATGTGCGCGCGCGCCAGGGCGTCATTCTGTGTGCCGGTGGCTTCGTGATGAACGAGGAGATGGTACGCAAGTACGCGCCCATGCTGACCCGGGGCAATACGCCTATCGGCAATCCCGGTGATACCGGTAGCGGCATACTGATGGGCATGTCTGTCGGCGCCGCCGCGATCAATATGCACGAGGGCTTCATCACCGTTCCGTACTACCCTCCCGCCAGTATGACCAAGGGTATTGTGATCAATGACCGGGGCCAGCGCTTCATCAACGAGGACGTCTACCACGGACGGCTCGGCGCCTTCATCCTGCGCCAGCAGTCTGAACGCTTTTACTTTATCCTTACCGTCGATCAGTACGGTGATTACGAACGCGTCAGCTATATGGGTTCCGAGGTCGCTGGCACAGGCGAGACGGTGGCGGAACTGGAACAGGAACTGGGGCTGCGCGAAGGCACCCTGCAACAGACCATTGAGGTCTACAACGAGGACTGTGTGCGCGGTGAAGACACCCAGTGCCACAAGGCGGCCGAGTGGCTGGAACCGCTACAACCCCCGCTGGTGGCACTGGATATCACACCAGGGCGCGGCACATTCCTGCCCTTTTTCACACTGGGGGGGCTTGATACACTGCCCACCGGAGAAGTGGTCGATCCGCAGCGTGACGTCATTCCCGGACTCTATGCGGCGGGTCGTACCGCCTGTGGCGTGGTGCGACGCGCCGAGGGTTACAGCAGCGGTATGTCAGTTGGGGACGCAACATTCACCGGGCGTTTGGCCGGCAGGCAAGTGGCGGGGAGGAAACGCGGATGAGATACCTGCACACCATGGTGCGTGCACGCGATCTGGATGCAACACTCGAGTTCTATTGCGACAAACTGGGGCTTGTCGAAATCCGTCGCTACGACAGCGAAGCAGGGCGGTTTACGCTGGTTTTCCTCGCCGCACCTGACGATGTCGAGCGCGCGGAGCAGGGCCAGAGCCCGCTGGTGGAGATCACCTGGAACTGGGATCCCGAGAACTACGACGGCGGGCGCAATTTCGGCCACCTGGCGTACAGCGTCGACAATATCTACGCATTATGCCAACGCCTGATGGATAGGGGAGTGGTGATCAATCGCCCGCCCCGCGACGGACACATGGCGTTCATCCGCTCACCAGATGGCATCTCTATCGAGTTGTTGCAGGCGGGTGATGCGCTACCGCCACAGGAACCCTGGGCATCGATGCAAAATACCGGTAGCTGGTGAGCAGACGGCCGGCGACGCTCATGCATTGCCGTGCAGGAAACGCACGATCCAGCGCGCCACGCGCTGGCCCTGGTGGGTGCCCTGTAGCGAGGCCACTCCCGAACTGTAGACATCCTCGCCGATCAGGTCGCGCCGGAACTCCATGATCTCGCGGGACAGGTCCGACACGAATTCGGGATGCCCCTGAAACGTCAGGATGTGGTCGCCGATCTGGATGACGGCGTTCTCACAAAACGCGCTGCCCGCCAATACCGTTGCCCCCTCAGCCAATTCCAGCACCTGATCCTGGTGGCTGACCAGTATATCAAGGTCCCTATCACCCTGGTCGTGCCAGCCCGGCGCACTGTTGAAGCGATGGGTATGCAGCCCCATACCCCAGCCCTTGGGTGACTTTTTAACATTGCCGCCCAGCGCCTGCGCCACCAACTGGTGGCCGAAACAAATGCCTACCAGTTTTTTGCGCCGGCGATGTAACTCGCGGACAAACACCATCAGCTGGGCGATCCACGGTTTGTCCTCGTAGACGCCGGACTTGCTGCCGGTGATCAAATAGGCATCGACCTCATCGATATCCGCCGGGTATTGACCGTGCTCGACATCGTATACGGCAAACTCCAGGGTCGGGTCGGCCTCTCCCAGCAACGCCATGAACATATCCGGATACTCACCGTACTCGGGCACCCATTCAGGTCTTACTGCGTCTGTTTTCAATATGCCCAGCTTCATGGTCTGTCGTCTGCACTCGCTGTAATGGATCAACTCTGCGCCGGTCGGTCGCAGCTGGCCCCAATCATAGGTAGCGCCTGCAATACTGTCCATACCGCGAACAGGCTGGTAGTCTGTACGATTTTTCCGTATCAGGTAACCGCGACGTGTTTCGATCAGCATTCATCCTATGTGCACTACTGCTGTGCAGCTGCGCAGTTTACGCTTTCACAGGTTCAGAAAGCTGCCGCGGTTGCCACGAGGAGGCGTACACGCAGTGGCACGGCTCTCACCACGACCTGGCCATGCAGTTGCCGAGTGAAGATACCGTGTTGGGTGATTTTGACGATGCCAGCTTCACCTACAACGGCGTCACCACCCGCTTCTTCCGCAGCGGCGACAAGTACATGGTCAGCACCGATGGTGAAAACGGCAAAATACAGGATTTCGAAGTCGCCTATGTCTTCGGCGTCGAGCCGCTGCAACAGTATCTGCTGCCGCTGTCGCGCGGTCGGCTCCAGGCCCTGAGCATTGCCTGGGATGCACGCCCTGCCACCGAGGGGGGGCAGCGCTGGTACCATCTGTATCCGGACGAAAAAATTGACTACAAGGATCCGCTGCACTGGACCGGCACCTACCAGAACTGGAACACCAGCTGCGCCGAGTGTCACAGCACCGATCTCAAGAAAAATTACACGGCAGCCACGCGCTCCTTCGATACCCAATTCGCGGAGCTGAATGTGGGTTGCGAGGCCTGCCACGGCCCCGGCGAGAAGCATCTGCAACTGGCAGAGGCGGGGACGCTCGACGACGCGCCCAACGGTGGATTTCCAACCGCGCTGGCACAGCGCGGAAAGTGGGCATTGGCACCGGATGCGCATATAGCAAAACGCACTACCCCACTGGCGTCAAACGCCCAGATTGACAGCTGTGCCCGCTGTCATTCGCGTCGCGGCACACTGGGAGATTACCACTATGGCGCGGATTTGCTGGACACACATCGTCTCGCAATGCCGCAGTGGCCGCTGTACTACCCGGATGGCCAGATTCGCGACGAAGTCTATGTCTACGGCTCGTTCGTGCAGAGTAAAATGCACCAGGCCGGTGTGGTTTGCAGCAACTGCCACGAACCCCACAGCCTGCAGCTGCGCGCGCCGGGTAACGACGTCTGTGCCCAGTGCCACGTGCCGACGCGCTACGATACACCGCAACACCACCACCATCTCGAGGGCTCACCAGGCGCCGATTGCGCCAACTGCCATATGCCCGAGACAACCTATATGGGGGTCGACCCGCGCCGCGATCACAGCATGCGCGTACCCCGGCCCGACCTGACCATGGTCATGGGCACACCGAATGCCTGTAACCAGTGCCACCAGCAGCAAGACGCGCAGTGGGCACTAGCGGCATTGAAGCAGTGGGGAGTGCAGTTCCGCGATACCAGCACGCACCCGGCGCGGGCGTTCCAGCGCATTGCAGAGGGCGACAACCGCGTGGTACCGCAGCTTGCACAAATAGCGGGCGACACCGGTGCTGCCCCGATCTGGCGGGCGACGGCAATGGAAGCGCTGGGCGGAGTCGGCGGCGGCCAGGCGCTACAGGCAGCCACGCAGATGCTGTATGACGACGATCCTATGCTGCGCGCGAGTACCGTGCGCGCGATCGAGTTCCTGCCACTACAGCAGCGCCTGCAACTACTGGACTACTTGATTGATGATCCGGTCACTACCGTGCGCATGGAGGTTGCGTCTTCACTTGCGAGCGTGCCGCTGGAGCAGATACCGCCGGAACAGGCGACCAGGTTGCGTGCGCTGTTTGACGAATATGTCAGCACCTTGCAGCAGGATGCCGACATGCCCGGCGTGCAACTGCAGATGGGTATCTTCTTTGTCAATCGCGGCGACTTCGCAGCGGCGGAAGCGGCCTACCGGGAAGCGCTGTACCTGAACTCACAGTTGATTCCCGCCTACCTGAATCTCGCCGATCTGTTGCGCGGCCAGAACAGGGATGACGCGGCGCGCGAGGTGTTGCTGGAGGCGCTGGCAGTGGCGCCAGAGAACGGGAATACACTGCATGCGCTGGGACTGCTGGAAACGCGCAGCGGGAAACCCGGGGCCGCCCTGGCCTATCTGAAGCAGGCCGCCGCGCTGGAAACACAGGGGACGCGCCACCGCTTTGTGTACGGTATTGCGTTACACGACCTGGGACAGCCGGAGCAGGCGATACAACAACTGCAGGCCCTGTTGCGCAGCGCGCCGCAGAGCGAGGAGGTATTGCTGGCACTGGCAAATTACAGCGCGGAACTGGGCCAGCGCGAGAATGCTCTGCAATACGCCAGAAGCCTGACGCAGATTGCGCCGGGCAATCGCGGCTATCAGCAGCTCTACCAGAGCCTGGGAGGCAAGGCCCCCTGAGGACGCCCTAGGGGACCTTGACGAATTGCAACTGCAGCGTCACCGGGACGGCGGTGCTGATCGCCTGCAACCCTGCCACTTTTTGCAGTGCCGCGACACCTTCAACAAGTCCGAAGTCAGCAGCGTTCAGCAGCAGCGGCGTGGCGGTGAAAACGCGCAGGCGCTTCTCTCCCTCACCGACAACCACCAGCGATGCGGTCAGCGCTTTCTCCTGCCCGTGCAGACTCAGGGTGACAGGCAGATCTACCGTCACCACACCGCCCTCTGCGGCCATCGCGAGCACACCGGGGTCAACCTCTGCGGCTATGGTGGCGACCGGAAATTTCACGGTCTCAAACAGCATTTCACGCATGCGCTCGTTGCGCACGTCTATCAGGGTCTCGACACTCTCCAGTTCGACCGTGAGCCGGGCATTGCCGGCAGCGCCGATAAAACCTGTCAGTGACGGGAAACTGTGAAGTTCGGCAACACTGTCGTTTTTGATCGACACAAA
>CAXBLZ010000060.1:0-26930 GCA_963976735.1 uncultured Halioglobus sp. | reverse complement strand
GGCTAGCATGGACCCGAGGGTCTGCAGTTTGCCCGCCTTCCACTTAAGCGGCAGTTGCCGCCGCCCGTACGTCTCAAACAAATACGCGACGATGTCGAGGGATTCATACATCTCCACACCGGTGTTGGGGTCGACGAGATAGGGAAACTGCGCCTTGCCGCCGCGAGCCACGAGTCGGGGCCTGAACCGTGTACCCGACTTGGGGCTGGGAAATATCTCCGCATCGAGGTCCAGCTCTGTCAGCGCCTCACGCACCAGGCGACAGTAGGGGCAGTTCTCGATATCGAACAGTTGCAGGGTTCGCGCGGGTTTGACTGCCGCTGGCGAACTCTGGATGCCATTGCTGGCGCGCAGCAGGGTCGCAATCATCGAGGTCGCAATATTGCCCGCCATCACCTATCCCTCACTCAATACGCGGTAGTCTTTCTCCAGTTGCTTGAGCGCTTTCTTGGACACGCCTCCCAACACCTCAATGGCGTGGCGTATTCGCGCGCGACTCATATCCGGCCCCAGCAGTGCCATCGAATCCACCACGGAGAACGAGGCACTGGAGCCGGCAATTGCGATAAACAGCGGCGCCAGAAAATCCTTTACCTTGACGCCCAGTTCGTCTGCCAGCGTCTTCATCTCCTTCCACACATCATCGCGCGTCCAGTGACGCAGCGCCTCCAGACGCCACAGTGCAAACTGCAAGTGTCTGACAGTATCGACGCGATCGCCCTGAATAGCGGAAAAACTGTCCTCGCTCAGCGGCAGGGTACCTGCAACCAGAAAATTCGCCAGCGGTGCAAAATCGCTCAGGGTTTCCATGCGCTGTCGCGCGTGAGGCAGAACCTGCATAAGATTGTCGCGATTGAAAGCCCAGTCGATCAGGCGTTGCGCCAACTGCGTTTCATCCAGTTCCTCGCGAATCCAGGTGCCGTTGAGCCAGCGGAGTTTCTCGATATCAAAAATCGGCCCGCCGAGCGAAACGCGCTGAATATCGAAGTGCTCCACCATGTCCGCCAGCGAAAATTTCTCTCGCTCATCCGGCATCGACCACCCCATGCGCCCCAGGTAATTGAGCAGCGCCTCGGGCAGGAACCCCATTCTCTGGTAGTACAGAATACTGGTCGGGTTTTTGCGTTTGCTGAGCTTGGATTTGTCGGGGTTACGCAATAGCGGCAGGTGGCATAGCTGCGGCATGTCCCAGCCAAAGTACTCGTACAACAACTTGTGCTTGGGGGCGGAGTTTATCCACTCTTCGCCACGCAACACATGGGTAATACCCATCAGGTGATCGTCGACCACGTTGGCGAGGTGATAGGTGGGCATACCGTCGGATTTCAGCAGTATCTGCGCATCCACCATGCCCCAGTCCAGTTCGATCGTGCCGCGCAGCATATCCTCTACCGCACAACTGCCCTCCTCTTCCGGCACCAGCATGCGGATCACGTAGGGATCGCCCGCCTGACGACGCTTCTCGACCTCGGCTTCACCCAGGCGCAATTCCGAGGGTTTCAGGGCGGTGCTGGTACCGGCGGCGCGGCGCGCCTCACGCAGCGCGTTCAGCTCCTGCTCGGTGCGATAGCAGATAAAGGCCTTGCCCTCGGCCACCAGTTGCTGCGCATACTCGCCGTAGATATCCATTCGCTCACTCTGGCGATAGGGCCCATGGGCACCGCCCACATCCGGGCCCTCGTCCCAATCCAGCCCCAACCAACGCAGCGAGTCGAGAATCGCCTGTTCAGATTCGGGCGTACTGCGGGCCTGGTCTGTATCTTCAATACGCAACACAAACTGGCCACCGTGGGCGCGTGCGAAACAGAGATTGAACAGGGCAATGTAGGCGGTGCCCACGTGTGGATCGCCGGTGGGAGATGGCGCAACTCGGGTGCGTACGGTCATGGGGCTCCGGGGTATCAAAAAACAGACTCGCGATTATACGGCGTGGGCGTGCTAAATCCCACACGCACTCTCGCGTTACCGCGATTAACACCACCCCACTGCGCTACCGACAGGTTCACGCCGTGGCATCGACGGCTGCAGAGGCGACGGACCAGTAAAAGCTCGCTGTTACAATGCGCAAGCGGCGCTTGTCCAGCTCGAAAAAAGCCACGCCGCGGCAGTGTTTATCGGCTCTGTTGTAGTCCACGGTGGCCGACACCAGATTGCCCGCCGCCAACAGTTTACCCAGGCGTATCTCCCCTCCCTCAGCAGTACACTCGGCAGGCGTTACTTCGGGCTGCCCACAGGGGAAGGCTATGCGGGGGCCCGACGCGGCAAACAGGCTCTGCAGTGCGGCCGCGTTGCCGGCGTTAAAATACTGCGCAAACCGGATGATCTGGTGTTTGCCCGCCTCGCCGACACTGGACAGCGCGCGCATGAATCCGGCAGTACCGATAATGCCCTGATGGCGAAGCATGCGCAGCGTGGAGGCACCGCCCACCTGCAACATGGGCCATCCGGCGGCGAACTGCTGGCGCAGCATGGGCCACAGTTCCCAGTGCGCCGCCAGCCGGAAAATTTTCAGCGCATCGTCCTCGACCGTCAGTTCATACAGCAGGTGCACGGGTACGCGGACCACCACACCCGGCGCCATTGTGATTTCTATGGTGAGATCGCGAACGACATGGAGCCCACACACGATATCCCGATCCACCTCAAAGCGAATCGCGTTCGGCGCAATAAACGTCTGGTAGAAGCGCTGCAAGTGCGCGTTGGAGCGATATCCGGATCTGGCATCAAAAATACCGCCGATATGGGGCGCAGAGCCCACCGGGTCCTCCACCAGGTTGTAGCGGGCAAACAGCGCCAACCAGGCTTGCCTGTCATGTGCAGCAACCGCCGCCGGTGAGCGCTGCACCAGCGCCAGGCAATCTGCATCATTGAATAGCATCGATGTCACCGCCTCCACGCAAGCGATATCTGTGTACCCCTAGATAGCACAGTGAACGTGCATAAACCACTATCTCGCAAACACCGCTTTAATTTTTGCCGTCCACAACCTATACTCCCCGCTCATCCTAAGGGGTGGCTACGGCCTGAGATGTTTGTGCTGGTAACAAACGAACCCTTGAACCTGATCCGGTTAATACCGGCGTAGGAATAGGTGTAATCGAACCGATCTGACGTCGTTGCCCGGGTCTCTGACTTTATAGAGGCTCATCATGTCCAAACCTTTTGTAATCCTGGCACCCCTGCTGGCGCTGGCCGGTATATCTGGCTCACCCAGTGCGTTGACTGCCAACAGTCCCAAACTCGAAGAAATTGTCGTCACCGCGAATTTTCGCGATACCACGCTGATGGAAACCGTCGGCAGTGTCAGTGTGATCTCCCAGAGCACCATCACCGACCGCGCCGCACAACATCTGGAGGATGTCCTCAACGCGGTGCCCAACGTCACCTGGGCCTCCGGCGCATCGCGCAGCCGTTTCGTGCAAATACGCGGCATCGGCGATCTCGAACAGTACTATGACCCGAAATACTACCCGTCCGTCGGCATGCGCCTGGACAACCTGGAGCTGGGCGACAGTGTCAACGCCGGCATGCTGTTCGATGTCAATCAGGTAGAGGTACTGCGGGGCCCACAGGGCACGCGCTACGGTGCCAGCGGCCACGCCGGGATGATCAATATCATCAGCAATGCCCCGACAGACACATTTGAGGGCGAGTTGAGCGGCGGCGCCGGCAACTACGACAGCTACAACGCGGGGCTGGTACTGAGTGGTCCACTGGGTGATACCGTACAGGGTCGCCTGGCGGTGCAGCAGAATAACAGTGATGGCTATATCGAAAACGAGAACCTCGACAAGGACGACACCAACAACTTCGACGAGTTGACCACCCGGGGCAGATTGCAGTGGTCACCGACTGACTCCGCGCTGTATGAACTGGGCCTGCTGTATTTCGATGCCGACAATGGGCACGACCCCTGGTCAATCGAGAACAATCGCACCACCTGGTCGGATCAACCCGGCAAGGACGAGCAGCAGGTGCTGGCGGTGACGACCAGCGGCACATGGCGGCTGGCCGATACGCTGAGCGTCGAGGCCAGTGTCAGTTACATCGATATGGACATGCACCAACGCTACGACGGGGATTGGGTATCGGACGAGTTCTGCGAGATCTACACCTGTTCCGGTGGCCATGAGACAGCCCAGGAAATATTTGACCGCGACCGGGAGCGACTGGTCGCAGACATCCAGCTGCTGGGCGGAGAAGACAATCTGTCCGCTGGCGCTGGCAACTATGTGATCGGGCTGTACGCCAATGACGGTAGCGAAAACCTCGACTACCGCTACCCCAGCCTCTGGTATGGCGATTCGTCCAGCAACAGTGACTACGACACAGATCGATACGCCATCTACGGCGAGTACGAGTACGCTGTGTCCGACCAGCTGACGCTGGTAGGCGGCGTGCGTCTGGAGCGTGTTGACGACAACTACCGCGACAGCAACGGGTTCAGGAGCGCCAACAACGACAACCTGTGGAATGGCAAACTCAGTGCGCGTTACACTCTCAGCGACGACTCAATGGTGTATGCCACGCTCACACGCAGTGCCAAACCCGGCGGCGTGAATACCACCGCAACCGCCAACCAGCCCTTTATGTCGCCGGTGTTCCAGGGCTTTACGCAGGGCAAACTCAGCTTTGACGACGAGAGCCTCCTGAACACAGAAATCGGTATTAAAACGCAGCAGTTTGACCAGCGCCTGTCACTCAGCGCGGCTGTGTTTTATACCCACAGGAGCAACGCCCAGCTCGAGAACTGGATGTGGGACGACGCCGCCGGGCTCTGGATCGGCTACCTGGATTCAACCAGCGATGCTGACAATTACGGCCTGGAAGTCGAGAGCACGTTCGCGCTGAATACCCATATCGAACTGTTCGCCAATGTCGGATTGCTGCATGCCGAGGTGGACTCTGTGGAAACATTTGACCTCGATCAGTGGCAATTTGTTACCAAGCACAACCGCGACCAGGCGAAATCACCCAAGTACCAGTACAACGTCGGAACCCGTATTGCTTTCAACGATGCGTGGAGTGGCCACATTGAAGTTGAGGGCCGGGGGGACAGCTATTACGGTTATTACCACGACGGGAAGCTGGACAGCTACGACCTGCTCAATGCCAGCCTGCACTGGCAGCGTGGCAATATCGGTGTCACTGTATGGGGGCGAAACATTACCGATCAGGACTTTGCGGTACACGGCCTGTATTTCGGCAATGACCCACGCGACGATTTCGGTGCCTACCAGAATGAGACCTACATTCAGCTCGGGGAACCGCGCACCTACGGCATTGAACTCACCTACGCATTCTAATGCAACTGCGCGACGCCGTGCCTAGTAGTCCCAGAGACTGCCATACTGCTCGAAGTAGGCCTGGGCTGTCAGATGCAGCGGGGACTCACCGGGCGCGAGCGGCACCCGGGACACTGTCGCATCGGGCATCGGAATCGAAAACACGGCGAAGGAATAGCGCTTGCGCGCAGGATCCGCGTCGAGACGCACGCGATGGTTGAGTGCCTTTATCCGACCGTCGCTCATCCATTCAAGCAGATAGCCGGGAAAGGCAATCATGGTGTCTGTCTCCGGTGCGGGATGCCACTGCCCGTGCCTGTCTTCATACTCAAATGCACTGTCCAGGCCAAACGGAAAGACAGTGAACAGGGACACGTCCGGGTGCGCGGACAAGCGGGTATTGCCGGCGGCAACCGCATTGAAATGCTGCTGTGGCGGATAGTAATTGGCGGACATCATATGACCGACAGACTGCTGGTACCAGTGCGTGAGGTCGACGGGCAACGCGTCCAGCATCGCGGTTTCCAGCCTTCGCAATTGCCGGGTAAGTGTCGGCCACGACTCGCGGATATAGGGCTGAAATGCCTGCGGATACTGTTCGGGACAGTACGCGTCGGAAAAGACAAACGTATGCAGCAGGTCATCCGGCGCCTGGTGCGTACTGTCCGCCTGCCCGCAATGGGAGTAGCCGTCAAAGCCGAAGCCATAGCGTTTTTGCAGATAACCGCGACGGCAGCACATTGTCGACTGCATGAAACCTTCGGTTGCCTGCAAGATGGGCGCCACTGGCAACACCGGTATATCGGTGAGTATAAGCGCCGGATCGATGTCGCGGGCGGTCACGAATAATGCATCCCGGCAGTCACCACCATGCACTGATTTCTCCAGAGGTTGAACATTAATGGAAAGCAACTTATCAACAGCGCTGATTGTAGAAATCCTGGCCACCGCTGCCAACCTGTTATACGTGGTATTCCTGATTCGGGAAAAGATTATCTGCTGGGCCTTCGGCATTATCGGCAGTGTGCTGAGTATCTACCTGTTTATCGATGCAAGACTGTATTCAGAGGCGTTCCTGTACGCGTTTTTCGCCGTGATGGGCGCCTGGGGCTGGATTCGCTGGCACCAGCGCTTACAGACCAACGACAACCCGGTAGTGACATGGCCGGCGCGGTTGCACTGGTGGGCCGTACTGCTGGGCAGCATTCTCGCGCTGGCGCTGGGCTACACCGTACAGCACTACAGCGACGCCGAACGCCCACTCGTGGACGCCTTCACCACGATTTTCAGTATTCTGGCGACCTTTATGGAGATCACCAAGGTGATGGAGGCCTGGCTCTACTGGCTACTGATCAACCTGACATCGGTATGGCTATACCACGACCGCAGCCTGGATATTTACGCCGCACTGATTGCACTTTACAGTGTGCTATCGGTCTGGGGATTTATCAGCTGGCGCAAAACGTATCGCTGGCAGTTGGAGACACACTCACATGTTGCAGAGAGTTAAGATAGGTCTGCTGCTCGCCAGCTTGCTGCTGGCGGCCTGCACACCAGCGCTTCAGGTACAGCCCGCAGCGCCGTTTGAGCCCGCAGCGGCCGCGCTCGACGCCGAGCAGGCTGAGCGCTTCTGGTGGCAGATGCGGATACGGCTGACCTGGCCGGACGATGCAACACCCGACTTCTCAGCACACCTGCTGATCGCGGAGCAACTGTACCTGCCTGTCATCATTGAGAACCAGGCAGACATGCCACTGTGGCGCTTCCACCGCCGCGCCGGCCGCGGCGACGCCGGCAACCAGTTCAGCCTGATTTTTTATGCCGACAAGGCAACGGCTGCACGTATCGACGAGGAAATAGCCTCCGCACCGCTCACGCAGTGGCTACTCGACAACAACATGATCGACAAGGTGCGCTTTGCGCAGCGCAGCCCCGAGGAACTTGGCCGGTTGGAACTTACCAGCGATCCGGAGTGGCCGATAGAAATACAGCGTTCATGGCCTTACTTCATAATGGGCGCCAGCCAGACCTGGCTGATGCTGGTACAGGAACTGAGCCGGGAACATCAACTCGCGGGAGAGGTGGACTACCCTGCCCTGCTGCAACACTACCAGAATGTGGATTCCCGCCTGAACGCGCAGTGGCGACAGTACGGCCAGCATGCTTATCTGCACCATCTCAGCGCGATATTCGGCTACCAGCCACTGCAGATTCGATCGAGCACACTGAAAACATTCTAGACGGCAGCGGGGAGCGCCAGGAAGGCACCGCGAATATTCTTCGCCCCCGGCCCTCCTCCGGGCACGGGCAAAATGGTAGATTAACGACCGAGCAGACCTCGACAGCTTTTGACTTGGGATAGGTAAACGGTGGCCACGACCGACACAGCAACACTTGCGACACACCGGCGTTTTTCCATTGCGCCGATGATGGATTGGTCGGACCACAACTGCCGTTTTTTCTGGCGCCTGTTGACACGGCAGGCGCTGCTCTATACCGAAATGGTTACCACCGGGGCACTGATCCACGGCGACCGTGAGCGCTTTTTACACTACAACACAGAAGAGCACCCGGTGGCCCTGCAACTGGGCGGCAGCAATCCCCAGGATCTCGCGCGCTGTGCCCGCTGGGCGCAGGAGTGGGGTTACGACGAGGTCAATCTCAACTGCGGCTGTCCCTCTGACCGCGTACAGTCCGGTATGTTTGGCGCCTGCCTTATGGCGCGGCCGGCACTGGTCGCGGACTGTGTCAAAGCCATGCTTGACAGCTGTGACATACCGGTAACGGTGAAGCACCGTATCGGCATAGACGCAATGGAATCCTATGAAGAACTGCTGGCGTTCGTTGCGCCGGTGGCTGCCGCGGGCTGTTCGGTGTTTATCGTGCATGCGCGCAAGGCCTGGCTGCAGGGGCTGTCGCCGAAAGAAAATCGCGAGATTCCCCCACTCAACTATGACTGGGTGTACCGTCTGAAAAACGATTTTCCAGAGCTTACGTTCGTTATCAATGGGGGCATCCAGACAATTGACGCATGCCGGCACCACCTGCAACACGTCGATGGCGTGATGCTCGGCAGAGAGGCCTACCAGAACCCCTGGATGCTGGCAGAGGTCGATACGGCACTGTTCGGGATGGACAAACCAGCCCAATCCCGCGATGATATTATCGCTGCGCTGATACCTTATGCGCAGCAGCAACTTGCGCGCGGCGGATCACTCAACCATATTACCCGCCATATCCTTGGCCTGTACCAGGGAGTTCCGGGAGCCAGGAAGTTCCGCCGCCACCTGAGCGAGAACGCCTACCGGAAAGAGGCGGGTATTGAAGTGCTCGAGCAGGCCTACGCACTGGTAGCAAACTATGGATAGCAAATAACCATGAACAGCAAACTCGACCAGCTAAAAGAAATGACCGATGTCGTTGCCGACACGGGTGATATTGAGGCTATCCGCCGCTACGCGCCCCGCGATGCAACCACCAACCCCTCGCTGCTGCTGAAAGCGGCCGCACTGCCGCAGTTTCAGCCACTGCTGTCCCGGGCCAGGCAATGGGCCAGCGACCAGGGCGGCAGCGCCAGCGAGCAACTCACCCACTGCACAGACCGGTTCGCCGTCGATGTCGGCGCCGAGATTCTCGGCATCATACCGGGCCGGATCTCCACCGAGGTGGATGCCCGCCTGTCTTTCAATACTGAAGCCTCCATAGAACGCGCCAGGAAGCTGATCGGCATGTATGCAGAGGCCGGATTCGGACCGGAGCGCATACTGATCAAACTGGCCTCCACCTGGGAAGGTATCCGCGCCGCTAGGCAACTCGAACAGGAGGGCATCAACTGCAACCTGACACTGCTGTTCAGCTTTGGCCAGGCCGTCGCCTGTGCGGACGCCGGGGTATTTTTGGTGTCGCCGTTTGTCGGACGCATTCTCGACTGGTACAAAGCCAATACCGATATGGTGCTGAAAGACGCTATGGATGATCCTGGCGTGCAGTCGGTGACCCGCATCTACAATTACTACAAACAGCACGGATACAAGACGGTGGTAATGGGTGCGAGCTTCCGCAACAGTGGTGAAATCGAAGCGTTGGCGGGCTGCGACCGGCTGACCATCAGCCCCGCCTTGCTGGAGGAACTGGCGAGCGACAACGGCGCACTGCCGCGCCGCTTGAGCGCTGCCGATGCCCGCAGTGACGATGGTAAATGGCAACCCACGGAAGCGGAGTTCCGCTACGACCTGAACACGGACGCGATGGCGACTGAAAAACTGGCGGAGGGCATCCGCAACTTCGTCGCCGACCAATTAAAACTGGAGCAACTGATAGGTTCACAATGATTCATGTACTGAAATCCCTGTTCGAACACGCACCGCAAGAAAGTGAGGAATCCCGGGAGCGCAATCTGCGTCTGGCCGCCGCCGCACTTCTGGTTGAAACCGCCCGTGCAGATTTCAACGAGAGCAGCATCGAGATCGACAAGCTGACCCAGTTACTTCCCTCGGTGCTTGAACTGGAACCGGCCGAAGTACACAACCTGGTGTCCGCCGCGCAGGAGCGCGTTGAGGATGCGACGTCACTCTATGAGTTTACGCGCGTGATTAACGAGGGGTGGAGCCTGGAACAAAAAGTGGCGCTGGTCAGCGCCATGTGGACCGTCGCTTACGCGGACGGAGATGTGGACAAGTACGAGGAACACCTGATTCGCAACGTCGCGGATCTGATCTACGTGCCACATTCCAACTACATCCACTGCAAGCTGGCAGCGCAAATGTAGGTCAGCCGCACTCCAGGGCTGTGATCAGGTCCTTGAAGCGATCGCGATTTTCTTCCGAGACTCCCATCAGGACACGGTGAGCTTCAATCACTTTCTGCTTCACGGAATCTTCACTGCCGATCACAGTGGGAATCTCTTCAATGTCGTCGGGATTGCTGCAAGACTCTTCATGCAATTCGAACAGGCGGTGAAACGCCATGCTCCTGAGCAGGCGATTGATGCCGGGATCACAAGAGTAAATCGCGGGAGTGAAGCCAAATCGCTCCTTGACCTTTAGCGCCAGCTTGGCCAGCAAGCCCAGGGTGGTGCTGTCGATACCCTCGGCCTCGCACAAATCGACCCAGACACTCGCAAAATTCGGGTCAGCAAACATTTTGTCGACGTAATCGTCTATGGTGGTACACAGTGTCAGGCGCACATCGCCCTCGAGTCGAATAACATAAGCGCCGTCCTGGCTAGCTGCAAGAATACGCCCCTGAGTCATATCAACCACGCTTGATCAAAAAAAGCGCCGCGATATCGTCCGGCGCCGTCTCGACGTGATCCAGGCCGAGATGCTTTGCCAGTTGCTCTGGCGAATCCGACGTTTCCTCGAAGACCTTGAGGAAATACTCTTCCTTCTCGATAAGGCTCATCTGCGGCAGGATTTCCAGAATGCCGTCGGAAAAGAGCGCCAACATGAAGCTATCCGGCAAATCAATGACATGCTCTTCATACGCTGCGTCCTCCATCAGGCCCACAGTGGCCCCTTCACCTTGCAGATACCGGGCACCCGCACTGGACACCAGCACCGGCAGCGGCAGGTGTCCGGCGACACTATACCGCAACGTATTCTGGCGCATATCGAGCAATCCAACCACCATCGTGGCAAATTTATCCACACCCAGTTCCAGCAGCTCCTTGTTGGCGTGCTGTAGCATGGAAACAGGCTCCAGTATCGACTGGCTGCGATGGCGAGAGTAATCCGATCTTTTGCGGGCAAACAGGTTTTTCAACAGCACGGTCGCAAACGCGGAAGAGCTGCCGTGGCCGGACACATCGGCCATGAAAAATATCACGTAGTGCTCACCCACGGTAAAGTAATCCGTAAAATCGCCGCTGAGATAGAGCGAGGGAATCACCGTATGGCTGAATACGTAGTCGTTCAGCACCATGGGTGTTACCGGCAGCATACGCATCTGCACCTGGCGACCCGCCTGTTGATCCTGTTCCAGCATCTTGACTGTGCCGCGCAGCTCCATATTCGCGGCTTCGAGACGCTGCCTCGACTCGCGCAGTTCCCGGCGCAGGTTTCGCTGTTGCACACAGCGCTTGATGGAGCGGATCAAGGCGTCCGTGTCCTCGATCGGGCGCAGGAAGAAATCGCTGGCGCCAAGTCGCAGCGCGGTCATCATCGTTTGCGGGTCAGCCACGTCGCAGAACATGATCGACGGCACCTGTACATCCATGTCACGCAACGCGCGACGGGCATCAGACCAGGAGAAATTCTTGAGATCCAGTTCACATAAGATAACGTCCACCTCACTGTCAGCGCCGAGAGAATACACGGTGTTGCTGACATCGGTGACTATCTCTACGTTGAAACCAGCAGACATCAGGAAACGGGCCATCGAATCGGCGCGGTCGGGAATGTCATCAACGATTAGTACATTGCCGTGGGAAGCAGTCATAGCGGGCTTTAATCATGTGTTGGACGTGACACTACGCCCATCGCGAGGGACAGGCAACCGCGGCAATTACGCTTTGGCAGGATTTTACAATTTTACCCACGGACGGGCAGACACCAGCTCCAGGAGCGGGTGCCAGCATCAGAATTCCAGATAATCTTCCGGTTTTTCCTGCTCGGTAAAGCTGTCCTGGATCTCTCCCGTCAGGAAGTACTGACGGCGCTGCAGGTAGGCATTGCGAATGAAGATATAGCGATCCCCTGTCACCAGTTCGTCCGCCTTGATCAGGTTGGCCCGCAGATCGACCGCTTCCACCGTCCAGAACAGATAGGCCCACTCTTTGTCCTCCAGCAGGCCGGGAATGGAGGTGTAGGTATCCACAAAGTAGCCCGCACTGCTGCGAACGGTATGCGGACCAAACACAGGCAACATCAGGTACGGGCCAGAATCGACCCCCCATGTATACAGGGTCTGCCCGAAATCAGCCGGGCTGTGCTCAATCCCCATCGGCGTTGCAACATCAATGAAACCCGCCAGCCCCACGGTGGTATTCACCAGAAAGCGTGCCGCACTCTGCAATGCGTTGCCGGGGCGCCCCTGGAGCAGGGAATTAAAGAAGGAATTGAACTCGTACACATTGGAGATGAAATTGGTCACACCGCGCTCTGCGGGATCCGGCATCACATAGCGATAGCCTTTGGCTGCGGGAAGGAGTACGTAATCGTCGAGCGTCTCATTGAAACTGAATATGCGACGATTCATGGGTTCCCACGGGTCGATATCCTGTTCATCGCCCTGCGCCGCCCATACGGGACACCCAGGCAGTGCTATCGACAGCAACAACATGCAACGCAGTAAGGACATTTCAGACACTTGCCAGAAACAAAAAAGCCGATGTTACGCGCACGTCGCTTTCGGTTCAACTGGTGAATCCGCCCTTATTCAGGGGGTTGACGCTGGCACCAGCACCACGCCACGCGCCGCCAGTTGCGTGAGTTGTTCCGCGCCATGGGCCAGTATTGGGTCATGGGGTTGCGCCATCTCATCGGCCAGCGCCACCAGCAACGCGCCGGCTGTCGCGCCTGTGTTATCGCGGATTAACTCCAGCAGGCGGGCGGTAACCGCATTGAGCTCAATAAAACCGACCTTGTCGTCGCGGCCCCTGTAAACCACCAGATACGTCGGGGCAGCAACCTGCCGGGGCATGAACGCAGGGCCAATTCTGTGCACCGGGTAGCGGTAGCAAAGCGACCAGGCGAGTGGCGACAGTTGCACTGTCGCGGCCAGTATATCCTCCACCACCACAGGTGGCGGCAGCACCTCTTCAGAGATATCCAGCGCCAACTCCACCCACTCGTAGTGGGCCAGCTCTGCGATGAACGGCGGATCGGCCGCTTGCAGCGAATAGTCGTGCATCAGGAATTGCAGGAACTCCTGGCTGATTTCGAGGAAATAGGGTGTATGGCAGCTGTGCTGATCGATAAAGGCGCGTACCAGCGCATGCCAGGCCGCGTCCTCGTAAAGCGTGCGCAGCACCGGAAAGCCGCCACTGATAAAACCCTCGATATTGTTGTACACCAGCCGTTCGTAGATTTTCAGTCGGCGCGGCTCTATCCCGGCCGGCGGTGGATAGCGACCGGGGTTTCGCAGATACCGAGCCATCGAGAGCTGACTGGATTTCAACGCTGAATCGCTCATGCTAGCGCGCCGCCTCTGCAGGGACACGGCACTGCTCGCCCTGCTGCAGTGCCCGAATATGAGCCACCTCCTGCAGCAGTTGTGGTAACGGCGGCAAATTGAAATCCCGCTCCAGCAGTGTGGGCACCGGGCCGAGGCGTTGGTAGGCGGCCACCAACAGCGCCCACACCGGATCAATCACATCCGCACCGTGCGTGTCCACCTTCAGGTCCGGTGCCTCATCGAAATGGCCCGCAATGTGGATATACCGCACTCGCTCCAGCGAAAGCGCATCCAGAAACTCGTGCGGATCGTAGCGGTGATTGATCGCGTTGACATAGATGTTGTTCACATCCAGCAGCAGGTCACAGCCGCTCTCCTGCTGCACCGCATTGATAAATTGCGCCTCCGTCAGCTCGGTGTGGGCCTGCGCGTAGTACGAGGCGTTCTCGAGCGCGATGGGCTGGCCGACAATATCCTGTACCTGGCGCACCCGTGCGGCCACGTGGTGCACCGCTTCCTCGGTGAACGGAATCGGCAGCAGATCGTACAAATGCCCTTCGGCGGCACAGTATGTCAGGTGCTCGCTATACAGCGAGACATTCACCTCACGCATCAGTTCACGCACTGCACACACAAGGTCGGTATCGATGGGATCGGGACCACCGATATCGAGTGACAGGCCGTGCAACACCAGCGGATAGCGCTCAGCCAGGGCCCGAAACTGTTTGCCAAAGCGGCCGCCAACACCGATCCAGTTCTCCGGTGCGGCCTCCATAAAATCGACCTCTCCCTGGTCCATGGATGACAGCGGGCCCAACAGGGCCCGCCGTAACCCGAGTCCCGCTCCCTGCAGCACCCGGTCAGACTGCGACACTAGTTGCCGCCGCAGCTACCTTCACCATCGGCTTTCTTGTCACCGCAGCTGCCTTCACCGCCGGCCTTCTCGCCACCACAGCTGCCTTCACCGTCGGCCTTCTCGCCACCGCAGCTGCCTTCACCGTCGGCCTTCTCGCCACCGCAGCTGCCTTCGCCGCCAGCTTTGCTATCGCCGCACTTGCCTTCACCACACTTGCCCTCTTCGTGCTTGTCGTAGTTAGCCAGGTTGTAACCGCCACTCAATTGTTGCGCGGAAAACGGATTCGTCTCTGCAGTTACCAGAGGCGCAATGGACGTTGCCAGAAATGCGGCACCCAGTGCTGCTGCCAGCGGTTTTTTTGAATTAGCCATAATAATTTCCTGTCAGTGGTCTGAGAAAACAAGGTTTGTATACCAAACAACACGAAGCAAACCCAGTGCAGAGCGCACTGAAGTCAACCTCCTGTCGGTTATGACAGGATAGCAAACGATAAGTTTCCGCGCACAGTTTAGAAAAAACGAGAACCACCGGCTCATTCCCCTACTTTAATGAGGGTTTCTTTGCAGGTACTGGCTGACAGTCTGCCACTGTTGCTGCAGGCGTTTCTGCGATACTGCCTGGCGAGTGCCGAGGTTCTGGGCAAACAGGGAAACGCGAAACTCCTCCAGCATCCAGCGGTAGGTGCAGGCTTCGGGACTTAGCAGCAGTAATTCAGGACGTCTCTGGACGGCCTCCTGCAGCGGCTGGTTGAGCACCGCGAGCGAGGCGGTATATTTCTGATCCTTGGGATACTGCCCCGCCAATCGCTCGAGGCGTTGCTGCAGCGCCTTCATATAGCGAGGATACTGGGCCAGCCACTCGGCGGGGGTATCGCGCTGAAAGGATTCACACCACAACCGCGACAGCTGGGCCTCAATATCGTCGCGAGTATCGCGCCACTTGCCTGGATCGAGCGCCAGCAGCCTGCGGCGAATATCAGCCAATACGCGCAGTGCGTTCAGCAGCGCCGCCTCAATGTCGTTAGCGCGAGTGACAACCTCGGCCCTGCCTGACTGTTCCAGTTGCTGAAAATCGGCCTCACTGTAGGGCAGCGTCTGCTGTGCTGAAATGCCCTGCATATACGCGGCGTCGATCAGGTCTTCCACCAGCGCACTGCGCTCCAGTTGCGCACCGGCCAGCATCAGCTGAGATTCATTGCCACGCAGCAGTTGTTTACGCAGGAACTTGACCTGCTGCGCCCCGGCCAGTCGCAGCAGGCGCAGGACCCCGAGTCGGTGGCGGGCGGCCGCCTCGCCCGGATAGTCGCAGAGTTCAATCGCAACACTCTCTGTTTTGTCCACCAGAGCCGGGTAGGCGACGATATCAATTCCCGCCTGGCGAAACCGCCACTCCCGGGGCAGCTCACCCATATCCCAGCGCGTGATGCCCTGGCGCGCGGGGGAGGACTGGGGGCTGGCACTGATACTCTGCCGCGTATCCTCGCGAAAGCGGCGCACCAGTTCGCGCAGGTCGCGGCCCTGGCCCAGCAAATGCCCCTGGGCATCCACCACGCGGACATTCATGTGGTAGTAGTCGTCGAGCGTCTGGCGCGCCCAGTCATCGCTGTGCACGGCGATGTTACCCAGTGCCGACAACCGTTTTGCCAGGCACGCCAGCAGATCGGCATCCGCAGGCGGCATTTGCTGCAGAGCGCGGTCGACAAAATCCGGCGCTGGCACCAGGTGTTTGCGTTTCTCCTTCGGCAAACCCTTTACCAGCTGGATGCACTTCTCACGCAACAGGCCCGGCACCAGCCAGTCAAACAGGTAGCGCGGCGCCCGGTTCAGCAGCGCCACCGGAATCGTCACGGAGACGCCATCCGCCTCCTGCCCTGGTTCAAACTGGTAGCTGAGCTTGAAGCGCATGTCCTCCCATTCCAGGTAATTTGGGAACTGCTCACCCACCTCGGCGCCGGGATCACGGGCGACCAGCACTTCCCGCGTCATATAGAGCGAGCGCTCGCCCTCGGGGTTGCGTTTCAACCAGTTGCGCAGGGACGCCGCGGTCACCATTGCCTCGGGCAGGCGCTCATCGTAAAAGTCGAACAAGACCTGTTCGTCCACCAGGATATCGCGCCGACGTGTGCGCGATTCCAGCTCTTCCAGCTCATGCACCAATTGCCGATTGTGCTTGAGGAACTTCGGGTACTGGCGGAAATTACCGGCCACCAGCCCCTCCCGAATCATCAGCTCGCGACTTTCCGCGGGTGCCAGCGGGCCGTAGTGCACCACGCGTTTATCGGCCAGCGTGAGCCCGTACAGGCTGATTCTCTCACTGGCAACCACCTGCCCGCGACGCGACTGCCAGCGTGGCTCGTAATAGTGATGCTTGAGCAAATCCGGGTTGATGCCCAGCGCCCACTCGGGTTCGATCGCGCCCACCTCCCGCGCAAACACCCTTGAGGTCTCGACGATTTCGGCAGCCACCAGCCATTTTGGTGGTTTTCGCGCCTGTGAGGAACCGGGAAAGATCTGCAGCTTGCGGTTGCGGCTGCCCAGGTAATCCCGCTTCTCATCGTGCTGTGCGATATTGCTCAACAGCCCGCTCAGCAGTGCGGTGTGGATACCCTGGTAGTTTTCGTCATCAGGCAGCGCGGTCGCCGCTTTCAGCCCCTGCTGGCGGCACGCGATACTGAGTTGCATGTGGATGTCGCGCCATTCGCGCAGCCGCAGGAAGGACAGGAATTCGCGCTGCAACAACTTGCGCAGCTGGTTCTGGCTCAGGGCCTGGCGGTGCTCATCGTAATAGCGCCAGAGGTTGAGCCAGGCCATGAAGTCCGAGCGCGGGTGGCGAAACCTGGCGTGCATCTGGTCCGCCTGTTGTTGCTTCTCCGGTGGCCGCTCCCGCGGATCCTGTGCCGTCAGCGCACTGGTGATTACCAGGATTTCCTGCAGACAGCCCTGCTCCGACGCCGCCAACACCATCCGCGCCAGTCGCGGGTCCACCGGCAGGCGGGCCATGCGTTTGCCGACATCGGTCAGGGTGCCGTCGCGGCTGACCGCGCCCAGTTCCTGCAGCAATTTGTAGCCGTCGCGCACCATGCGGGCATCGGGGGGATCGATAAATGGAAACTGCTCCACCTCGCCCAGGCCCAGTGTCAGCATTTGCAGGATGACTGCGGCGAGGTTGGTGCGCTGGATTTCCGGGTCAGTGAAGCGCGGCCGGCTAAGGTAGTCCTGCTCGCTGTACAGGCGCAGGCAAACCCCGGGTCCGACCCGTCCGCAGCGGCCCTTGCGCTGGTCTGCGCTGGCCTGTGACACCGGCTCTATCGGCAGGCGCTGCAGTTTGGTGCGGTGACTGTAGCGGCTGATCCGCGCCTCGCCCGGATCGATGACATAGCGAATACCGGGCACGGTCAACGAGGTCTCCGCGACATTGGTCGCCAGCACTACCCGGATACCGGACTTGCGCCCGGAGCGGTCGAACACCCGGTTCTGCTCGGACTGACTCAATCTGGCATACAGCGGCAGGATATCCAGCTCCGTGGCCTGGCGCAGCGCTTTCGCCAGCTCGCGAATATCGCGCTCACCCGGCAGAAACACCAGGATATCGCCGCGCGTACCGAACTGGCCGGCATCGATATCCGCTACCAGCGACACGATTTGCGCGGTCACGCTGTCGTCGTCCTCCGCAGACTCGAGCCCGAGGTACTGTGTTTCCACGGGGAAGGTGCGACCCGACACCTCGATAATCGGTGCGTCGTTGAAGTGGCGAGAGAAGCTCTCCAGATCGATGGTCGCCGAGGTCACTATGAGTTTTAAGTCCGGACGCTGTGGCAGGATGCGCTTGAGGTAGCCGAGCAGGAAATCGATATTGAGGCTGCGCTCGTGGGCCTCGTCAATGATCAGGGTGTCGTACTTGCGCAGCAGCCGGTCGTGCTGCATCTCCGCCAGCAGGATGCCGTCCGTCATCAGTTTGATCGCTGTGTTTTCCGTCACCTGATCGGTGAAACGCACCTGGTAGCCGACCAGGTCACCCAGCGTAGTCTGCAACTCCTGCGCAATGCGCGCGGCCACCGTGCGCGCCGCCAGGCGACGAGGCTGGGTGTGGCCGATCAGGGAAGTCCGGCCACGGCCCAGTTCCAGGCAGATTTTCGGCAACTGCGTGGTCTTGCCCGAGCCCGTCTCACCGGCGACGATCACCACCTGGTGCGCATTGATCGCGCGCGCAATTTCGTCCCGACTCGCGACGATCGGTAGCTCTTCAGGGTATGTGATGGCCGGGACACGCCTCTCGGGTGCGGGGGAGTTCTGCATGCAGATAGTCTTCTGTCAGTCGGGTTGTTCACGCCAGCGCGCGTCGTGGGTTAAGCTTCACAGGATTATCAACTGGGGGCCCGAACCATGTCACAGATTCGCAATTATACCTACGACGAGATAACGATAGGGCAAACTGCCCGCTATTCCAAGCAGATCGAGATGCGGGACATCCAGTTGTTCGCCGCACTGTCAGGCGATGTGAACCCGGTGCACCTCGATGCGGCTTTTGCCGCGACAACACAGTTCAAGGAGTGTATCGCGCACGGCATGCTGAGCGGCGCGATTATTTCAGCGGCCATCGCGATGGAGTTGCCGGGCCCCGGCTCCATCTATCTGGGACAATCCCTGCGCTTTCGCCTGCCCGTCAAAATTGGTGACACCATCACCGTGCAACTGGAGGTAACCGAGAAAAAGGACAGGCGCAGTATCGTGACGCTGGATTGCAAAGTACTGAATCAGTCCGGCAAACTGGTCGTGACCGGTACTGCCGAAGTGATGGCTGCCACGGAAAAATTGGAACTGCCGCGCCCCGCTCCACCAAGCGTGCACGTCGAGGCCTAACTCACCCCCTCTGTCTGTGGCGCAGCGGCGCCGCCTGCAAACTGTGTTGGGTCCAGATACATCAGTTGCAATATGGTGGTTGCATCGGCCTCGCGCGAGTCGATCGCCAGCACCATCACATTGCGCTGCTCGCTCTCCAGTGTCACCGCGGTGATCCCGAAGATCATCGCACTACCGCCATTCAGCGCACTGAACACCTTGAGTTCCCGCTCCTCGCGCAACGCTTGCGCGATATTGGCAATCAGGGCTGTGACACTGGCACGAAACGCGCCGAAATTGATCCTGCCCTTGAATTCGCTGTGCGACAGCGAGAGCTGGAACGCCGCTGTCGACTTGTCCTCCAGCTGTACTTTGGTCAAATTAATGGTCTTGCCGGCCGCTATTTGCTGGTACAGCGCTTTGGCCTGCGTTCGTGTCGGCTCGATAAACGCCTTGTGCAGCAGATTGACCGCCACCAGCAAAAATTTGTCCTGCGGCATGGATTGAACGTGTGATTGCGCCATGGCGACCTCTGGCATAATGGAGTTGCCAGTCTACTTTCCCTTGGCTGTGTGAGCAACGCGCTGGAGATATCCGCGCGCCATCTGTTACTATTTCGGCTCAGCGCGGCCGACAATTGGCGCCACGGTTCAGTAGTCCTATTTTTATGCAACATCGACGCCATCAGCAGACACCCACTCCAGTGCGCACTGCCGCACGCCACCGCTGGTTGGGCCGCTTCATGCTGTGCGCGCTCTTTGCCTGTACCCAAGCGAACGCGCAACTGCCGCAGAGCAGCCGCACGCTACAACAGCTGACAGACCAGCGCCTGATGCTGACAGCGGAACTGGACCAGTTCCGTGAAACCCTGCAGCTGGTGCACACCGACGACACTCCACCGGAACAGAGCCCGAACTCGGCCGTGCGCACCCTGGCCATTGGTGCGGTGGCGCTAAAGCAGCAATTGATTAAAGTCACCGAACAGGAGGTGACCCTGCTGCAGCAACAGATTCTCCTGGCGAAAAACAAAATCAGGGCAGAGCAACAGTTGAGCAGCGAGTACGAGGCCGAAAACGCGACTGAGGAGGCTGCACTCGACGAGGCTGACGTCGAGCCACCCGCTGGCGACTCCACCGGCACCCTACTTGTACAGGAGACTGACAGTGTCGAGCGGCTGCACAAACTGCTGGAAAACTACTATCAGGAACTGGAAGAGTCGGCGCGCATACTTCCTACCGCCGAGGAAATCGCACAACGCGAGCAGGCACAGCGCGACGCCCGGACGCTGGACAGGATTGAGTATAGCAAGGACAAAGTGCGACTCAGCGGTTCCGAGGCCAGTACCGCACTGGCGCATATCAGCGAGCGACTGGTGGACCCGCGAATACCCGAGAGCCGGCGCGATATTGCTCCTATCGTTACAATCAAGACACGTTTGCTCGACACCCTCGTCGGTGTTGAAAATCGCAGCCTGAAACCGATCGGGAAAAATCACTACATCGTCAAGGTGCGCCTGCAACCCGGCGCTACCACGATCAGCGTACTGTCCGATCAGTGGGAAGTGCAGTTACCCGAAACCGCCGCTGCCCAGGACTTTGTCATCACGCTGTACCGCCCGGTGCAGGGTGCACCTGAATTGCATGTGTTCGCTGTCGACGACCTGCTGGCAACAGCGAACCCGCATATACCCGCCTGGCTGCCGGACGAGCTCGGCATCAAGACACAGGCCGGATGAAGCGCGACAATCTGCCGTGGCAGCCCGTACAAGCGGCCACGCTGCGCTGGAGCGCTTCCGGCGAGCCGGTCTCTGACAGCTACGACGACGTGTACTACTCGCAGGACAACGGTCTGGAAGAGAGCCGACACGTGTTTTTGCTGGGTAGCGACCTGCCACAGCGCTGGTACGCTGGGTCCTGCAACCGATTCTGCATCGGCGAACTGGGCTTCGGTACCGGCCTCAACTTTCTGCTGACATGGCAGGCATGGCGCGAGATGCCAGCACCGCGCCCCGACCTGCACTTCCTGTCGATAGAGAAACACCCTTTGCGCCGCAGCGATCTCGAGCGCGCACTCGCCGCCTGGCCCACGCTGGGCGTGCTAACGCAACACCTGCTCGCTGTATATCCCGGCCCAGTGGCAGGACAGCATCGGCTGGCACTGGAACCAGGCGTACGACTGGACCTCTGGTGGGAGGATGCGGATGAGGCACTGGCCGACCTCGCCGGCAGAGGACAACCGCTGGTTGATGCCTGGTACCTGGATGGATTTGCACCGACTCGCAACGAGGCGATGTGGTCGCTACAGGTGATCAACGCAGTCGCCGCCCTCAGCCGGCCCGGTGCCAGCTTTGCCACCTTTACTGCCGCCGGACACGTGCGGCGCAAACTGGCCGACGCGGGTTTTACGGTGAGCAAGGTGCCTGGCTACGGGCGCAAGCGCGAATGTCTGCGTGGTGTGATGACCGCGCCAGTTGCACCGTCGACACCCGCATGGCTGTCGCCCTGGGACCTTCCCCATCACAGCACGGAACGGCCAGATCACGTCCTGGTCGTGGGCGGAGGACTCGCCGGCTGCACCACCGCCGCCGCACTTGCAGATCGCGGCATCAGGGTGACCCTGCTGGAACGGGGCGCACTGTCGAGCGCGGGCTCCGGAAACGATCAGGGCGTCGTCTACACGCGGCTGTCACGCAAGCACTCGGCGCTGGTCGATTTCGCGCTACAGGGTTTTCAGTTCGCCACCGGCTTCTATCGCGCGATGTTTGATAACGGGAAACTAACGGCGCATCGCGATGGCGAACTGTGCGGCAGTTTCCAGCAGAGCGACAATAGCGGGGAGATGTCGGCACTGCGGGACGCGCTGACCGGGCTGCAAGACCTCGCCCAGGTGCTGCACCGCGAGCAGGCCAACGCCGTACTGGGGCTGGAACAGCCCTACGCCGGGTACTGGTTCCCGCGTTCAGGCTGGTTGCGCCCTGCCGCCGTCTGCCGGGCGCTGGTGGCCCGCGACTCCATCCAGGTACTGGAGCACTGCGGCGAGGTGACGCTGTACCGCGAACACGACCAGTGGCGTGCCGTCGCCGGTGGCGAGGTGGTGGCACAGGCCAGTGCTGCTATCGTGGCGACAGGCACGGGCACTACGGCGATGGAGCAATTGCGGTGGCTGCCGCTGCAAACGATACGCGGCCAGGTCACTGAACTGCCGGCAACCGCCGCAACCGATACCCTGCGCGCCGCGCTTTGCCACGAGGGCTATATCGCCCCCGCGCGCCAGGGTACCCACAGTATTGGCGCGTCGTTCAACATCAATGACACCGACCCGGCGCCGCGCGCCGAGGATAATCGCGACAACCTGTCGAAACTGGCCGCGGCGGTACCCGGCTGGCAGGCGCAACTGGATGCGCTCGACCCTGCGGCGCTGGCGGGCAGGGTCGGCTATCGCTGCACCAGCCCGGATTATCTGCCGGTCGTCGGGCCGGCGCCAGCCTATGACGCATTCATCCGCGACTTCGGCGCGCTGCGCAGGAATGCGCGCCAGTCTATCGCGCATCGGGGCCCGTATTTACCCGGCCTCTACATCAACACCGCGCACGGGTCGCGCGGACTGACGTCGACACCGATTGCGGCCGAGTTGCTGGCCAGCCTGATCTGTGACGAGCCGCCACCGCTCAGCCGGACACTGTGTCGCGCGCTGTCACCGGCGCGGTTTATCATTCGGGATCTGTCGCGCAACCGGATCCCAACATGAGCATGCTGCGCATCCTGCTCCTGATCGCCACCGGCCTGTCACCGCTGGCGTGGTCGGTGCAACACTACGAGGTAAAGGTTATCGACCAGAAGCCCCAGGCACGCGATCATTTTGTGCAGGGCCTGGAGATACTGGACGATTACCTGTATGTCAGTGTCGGCAATTACGGCGAGTCGCGCCTGCTGCGCTACCGTTTTTCCGACGGGCGCATGGATACCGTAAAACACCTGGATAAGCAGCTTTTCGCAGAGGGCCTCACCGTACTGGGCGACAGCATCTACCAGCTGACCTGGCGCAACCGGGCCATGCTGGTGTACCGCAAAACCGACCTTGAGTTTGAGCGCTGGCTGCCGCTTGTTGGCGAGGGCTGGGGCCTGACCAACAATGGCACCGAGCTTATCTACAGCGACGGCAGTGCCAAACTCCACTTCATGTCGGCAGACAGGGCGCATATTTTACGCTCCATCACCGTCACCGAGCAGGGTCGACCGGTCTCCTTGCTGAATGAACTGGAATGGGTGGAGGGATCGATATGGGCGAATATCTGGCAGAGTGACCGCATCGTGGTAATCGACCCGGACAGCGGTGAAGTGACTGCCAGTATCAATCTGCAGGGCCTGCTGCCAGCGGCCGAGTACCGGCCAGGCACCGATGTACTGAACGGCATCGCCCGCAATCCCGCCGACGGCGCGATCTGGGTGACCGGCAAACGCTGGCCATGGATATACCGTATTGAACTGGAATCGACGGCCGCGACTTCCGAAAGCCAGCAAAGTGAAGCGAATTCGCGTTAGAATACGCCGCATCAATATTTTCAGTCACGTCACTACACCCGAACACACCATTCCAGAGACACACTATGAGTACTAGCGGCACCGCACTTACCAATGTCCACCCCGCATTTGAGGCTATGCGCGAGCAAACGATCGAATCCCTCAATATACGGGTTGAACAGTACCAGCACCGGAAGACAGGCGCCGTGCACTATCATCTCGCCGCCGACAACAGCGAGAACGTGTTTCTCGTCGCGCTGCGCACCGTGCCCCAGGATTCCACCGGCGTCGCGCATATCCTGGAACACACGGCGCTCTGTGGCAGCGCGCGCTACCCGGTACGCGATCCCTTCTTCATGATGCTGCGCCGTTCACTCAACACCTTCATGAACGCGTTTACCAGCTCTGACTGGACGGCCTACCCTTTCGCCAGCCAGAACCGCAAGGATTTCGACAATCTGCTGCAGGTGTATCTGGACGCGGTATTTTTCTCGCGACTGGATCCACTGGATTTCGCCCAGGAGGGCCACCGGGTGGAATTCGCCGAGGCGGACAATCCCGACAGTGACCTGGTCTTCAAGGGTGTCGTATTCAATGAAATGAAAGGAGCGATGAGTTCCATCAGCAGTGTGCTGTGGGGCAAGCTCTGTGAGCACCTGTTTCCAACCAGCACTTACCACTACAACAGTGGCGGCGACCCGAAGCACATTCCGGATCTCAGCTACGAGCAACTGCAGGCGTTCTACCGCAGCCACTATCACCCCAGCAATGCGATCTTCATGACCTTCGGCAATATACCCGCGAGCGAACACCAGAGCGTGTTTGAGGACCGCGCCCTGCACCACTTCGAAAAGTTGCCCCAGCGCATAGAGGTGCAGCCGGAACAGCGCCTGACACAACCGCTGCGGGTGCAGGACAGTTACGTGTATGACGACAATGACGCCACCGACCACAAAACCCATCTGGTGATAGGCTGGATGCTGGGCGAGAGCTCCGACCTCAAGCAGTTGCTGGAAGCGCAACTGTTATCCAGCGTACTGCTGGACAACAGCGCCTCCCCGCTGCAACACGCGCTGGAGACCACGGAGCTGGGGCGCTCGCCGTCGCCGCTGTGTGGCCTTGAGGATTCCATGCGTGAAATGGTGTTTTGCTGCGGCATCGAGGGCAGCGATGCCGAGCACGCCGATGCGCTGGAAGCGCTGGTAATGCGGGTTATCGAGCAGGTCGCACAGGACGGTGTGAGCCAGCAACGACTGGAGGCCGTATTGCACCAACTGGAACTGCACCAGCGTGAAATCACCGGTGACGGCTATCCCTACGGGCTGCAACTGATACTGCAGGCACTGGGTTGCGCCACACACTACAGTGATCCGATCGCGGTACTCAACCTGGAACCGGTTATCGCCGATTTGCAGCAACAGATCCGGAACCCGGACTATATCCGCCAGCTCGCGCAGCAATTGCTGTTGGACAATCCGCACCGGGTAACACTGGTGATGACGCCGGACAAACAGCTGTCCGCTCGACAGCGCGCGGAGGAGGAAACACGCCTCGCCGACATCAAGGCGGCGATGACGCCAGGACAGCGCGACGCCACAGTGCGACTGGCGGCCGATCTGGTGGCCCGCCAGGCACAGGTTGATGATGACAGTATGCTGCCCAAGGTTGAACTGAGCGATGTGCCGGCCGCCCTTCCCGAGCTGTCCTACAACGAACTGCAGGTGAAGGGGATGCCGTTCACCACCTATGGCCAGGGCACTAACGGTATCGTGTACCAACAGACAGTGGCGCCTCTGCCGCCGCTGGACTACGAGCAGTTGCAGATACTACCGCTGTATACCAACATCCTGACCGAAGTCGGCCTGGGTGAGGACTCCTATCTTGACGTGCAGCAGCGCCAGGCGGCGACGGTGGGTGCCATCTCGACGTTCGTTGCCATGCGCGGTGAAGCCGGCAATGAACAGGCCATCAGCGCACACTTTTCACTCTCCTCCAAGGCGCTGCTGCGCAACGCCCGGGCGCAGACCCAGTTGATGTCCGACACCCTGCACCAGGTGCGCTTCGACGAGACCAGTCGCATCCGCGACCTGATCAATCAACAGCGTGCGCGACGCGACCAGTCGATCACCGGCAATGGCCACAGCCTGGCGATGGCGGCGGCCTGCGCCGGCATGAGTCCGCTGGCAAACCTGCACCATCACCAGTCGGGGCTGGCTGGTATACGCCAGTTGCGCCTGCTCGACGACAGCCTCGCGGACAAGGCCGGGTTGCAGTCCATATCAGAGCGCCTGACGCAGTTGCACGACAAGCTGCTCAGCGCGCCGCTGCAGTTCCTGGTGATCGCCGAGCAGCACAAGGTAGACGCGGTAGTGGAACTGGCCGGCGAGGTATGGTCGCAGACGGCTGAGCATGCAAAACCCCCCGAATTTGCGCTGCCGTCAATTCGCGAGCGTCGCGCCGAACTGTGGCTGACCAATACCCAGGTCAACTTCTGCGCCCGCGCCTACCCCACAGTGCCGGAACAACATCCCGATGCCGCTGCACTGACAGTACTGGGTGGCTTTCTGCGCAATGGCTACCTGCATCGGGCAATCCGCGAACAGGGTGGCGCCTACGGCGGTGGTGCGTCGCAGGACTCCAGCGTGGCCGCCTTCCGCTTTTACTCCTACCGCGACCCGCGCCTGGTCGGAACGCTGCAGGATTTTGACCTGGCAGTGGCGTGGATGCTGGACAACCGCCACGAGTACCGCGCGCTGGAGGAGGCGATCCTCGGCGTGATAGGCAGCATGGACAAACCCAGTTCACCTGCGGGAGAGGCCAAACAACATTTTCACAATCGACTGTTCGGTCGCAGCCATGCATCGCGCGAACTGTTCAGGCAGCGCGTGCTGGAAGTCGGGCTGGATGATCTGCGCCGTGTGGTTGAGACCTACCTCAAGCCCGAGTTGGCGAGTACTGCGGTAGTCACCAGTTCCGGCCAGCTCGAGGCCACGGCGTCGTTGCGTGAAGAACTCGGTATGACAGTGCAGGAACTGTAGCGCAGCTATCGCTGACGAGTGCGCACAAAAAAGGGCGGCTGCGCCGCCCAAAGGGACCTGGTAACGGGGATTACCAGAATGCGTTAAAACATCGGGCCGTCAGGACCGGGACGCTTGTCGCCACGTTTACCTGCGCGCAGGCTCATCTCGTCCATCTTTTCTTTCTGCTCATCGTTGAGCAACTGGTAGATCTGGGCGCGAGTACTGGCCATGCGGAAAACCATGCGACTGGTGATCTGGCCGATCTCATCCGCTGTCGCCTGCGCGGGACCGGCATC
>CAXBLZ010000059.1:0-27009 GCA_963976735.1 uncultured Halioglobus sp. | reverse complement strand
GCAATTATTATATTTAATGTCCTCAATAAAGCACAAAATAACAATTCTAGTTGGAAGCCGGCCCAACAGGTTTTTCTCCGCAGTGCACACGCGGCTGTGGCCCAGTCGTTGGTATGCTCCTTGCTTGAGGAGTCCATGTGAAATTGCAGGTATTGAAATGGGTCGATTGAGAGAGCAAATGGAAGTGGAGCTCGGCTATGGCTTTGTCGAGGGTAATCGCGTGCAGGTGCTTTGCAATGGGGATGAAATCTTTCCCGCGATGATCGACGCAATCGACGGTGCGCGGCACAGTATCGATCTGGTGACATTTGTCTACTGGACGGGCGAGATTGCAAATCGCTTTGCGGAAGCGCTGGCCAACGCGGCAGCTCGCGGTGTCACTACCCGCGTGCTGCTGGACGCTGTCGGCAGCAGGAGTATGCGACAGGCGCTGGTCGACCGGATGTCGGCGGCGGGAGTCACCATAGCGTGGTTCAGGCCGATAGCGCAGTGGAAGGTATGGAAGTGGGATAACCGCACGCATAGAAAGCTGCTGCTATGCGACCAGCGCGTTGCATTTACCGGAGGCGTGGGTATCGCCGAAGAGTGGGAGGGCGATGCGCGTAATCCATCGGAGTGGCGCGACACGCACTTCCAGATCACCGGCCCCGTTGTCTCTAATATGTACAGTGGGTTTCTGACCAACTGGTATGAGGCGGTACGCTCCGACTACGCCGCGATACTCAGCCCTCACCAACAGGCCCGGACCGGGGATGCCAGTGTGCAGATAGTGCGTTCTCCATCCTCGATTCACTGGAGCGATATTGCGACTATATTCCGCACTTTGCTGCGTGAGGCAAGGCAGTCTATCTGGATTGCCACTGCCTATTTTGTGCCGGACGAGCTGCTTTCGGACCTGCTCTGCTCAGCCGTCAAACGGGGCGTGGAGGTCAGGTTGTTGGTGCCGGGTGAGCACACCGATGAAGCATTTTGCCAGCTGGGTGGAGAGGATCAGTTCCGGCGCCTGCTGGACACGGGGGTGTCGATCTACCGCTTCGGCCCCACCATGCTGCACGCGAAAATAATGACAGTCGATCATGAACTGGCTGTGGTGGGTTCCGCGAATATGAACCATCGCTCGATGTCCAAGGATGAGGAGTTCTGTCTTGTCATCGAGGATGTCGATACCCTGCAGGTGCTTGAGCGGCAGTTTGAAAATGATGTGTCCCGAAGCAATGCCCTGGATCTTTCCGATTGGAAAAAAAGAAGTTTATGGCGTCGGGTCGGCGAGACTGTAGCCCGTCCATTCCGCGAGGAATTGTAGAAGCGGAAGCATTGTGCAATGGTTGCTGGTCTGCGCGCGACCCGCCGCTCGTCGGCAAGCAGGATTTTTTTATTTCGTCTAGAGTTTGAGTATAAGGAACACAGTATTAATGCCATACATTCACGAGACAATTACAAAACTGCAATCTTCCAGTCCGGCACAGGCGGAGTTTTACCAGGCGGTAGAAGAGGTGCTTGATTCACTGCGTCCTCTGCTTGAGGCCAACGAGCAGTACCGGCGGCACGCGATTATAGAGCGCATTGTGGAGCCGGAGAGGCAGGTCATGTTTCGCGTGCCGTGGATGGATGATGAGAATAATGTACAGGTCAACAAGGGGTATCGCATCGAGTTCAACTCGGCGCTGGGGCCATATAAAGGGGGGCTGCGGTTTCATCCGAGTGTTAACGCCAGTATCGTCAAATTCCTTGGCTTTGAGCAGATCTTCAAAAATGCACTGACGGGTTTGCCGATAGGGGGAGGGAAGGGCGGAGCCAACTTTAATCCCAAGGGAAAGTCCGACAGCGAAATTATGCGCTTCTGCCAATCATTTATGAGCGAGTTGTATCGTCATATCGGTCCGACAACCGATGTGCCTGCGGGCGATATCGGTGTGGGCGCGCGCGAAATAGGTTATATGTTCGGTCAGTACAAGCGGTTAACGGGGCGTTATGAGGGTGTCCTCACAGGCAAAAGCATACTGTGGGGCGGTTCGCTGGTGCGCAGGGAGGCGACCGGCTACGGTTGTGTCTACTTCGCGCAGAATATGATGGAAGACAGGGGGGAGACCCTGGCCGGCAAAACGTGCCTGGTGTCTGGTGCAGGAAATGTCGCGATCTATACCATTGAAAAGTTACAGCAGTTGGGCGCTCTCCCGGTAACCTGCTCAGATTCCAGCGGCACCCTGCACCATCCCGCAGGGATTGACCTCGACACGCTGAAGGACTTGAAAGAGGTGCGCCACCAGCGTTTGCATGAGTATCTGGAAGTGCATTCGGACGCCCGGTTTATTCCGGTCAGCGACTACCCTGACGGCGGTCACGCGGTATGGCGGATCGACGGCCAGCTCGCCTTTCCCTGTGCGACCCAGAATGAGCTGACGGCGGCGGATGCCGAAGCGCTTGCAGCCAACGGTTGTCTGGCTGTAGTCGAGGGTGCCAATATGCCGTCGACGCAGTCGGCGGTCGATGTGATTCTGGATGCAAAAATATACTACGGCCCGGGCAAGGCGGCGAATGCCGGTGGTGTGGCGACCAGCCAACTGGAGATGGCGCAGAATGCCAGCATGCAGCGTTGGAGCTTCAGCGAAGTCGATGACAGACTCAAAACCATTATGGCGAATGTATACACCAGTGTGCGCGATACTGCGGCCGAGTTCGACGCTGAAAACAATCTGGTATTGGGGGCAAACATTGCCGGCTTCCGTAAAGTCGCTGACGCCATGATTGAGCAGGGACTGGTTTAATAGCGCAACGGGCCAGGGCGGGGTACTTCGACAGATCTACCGCAGTAAGCCCCGGCCCATGATCGCTCTATCGCGCCTTCCAGTGCGGGCGGCGTTTCTCGGCAAACGCCATTGGGCCCTCCTGCGCGTCACTGCTGTTATAGCAGTATTCGGAGGCATGTCTGGCTGCTTGCAGCGCTGCAGAGCGGCCCATTTCTGTCGACAGCATGACAGTGTCACGTGCGGCTCGCACTGAAAGTGGCGCACCGTCGAGAATTTCGTTGGCCAGTGCAATCGCAGCGTCCAGCAATTGTTCTGGTTCTGCCAGTCGGTTGACCAGCCCGATTTCATAGGCGCGTTGCGCTGTGATGGGGTTTCCTGTGAGCAGTATCTCCATCATGATGCGTTGCGGGATCATGTGAATCAGCGGCGCTGCCCACGGTGAGCTTCTGCCCACTTTGACTTCGGTAACTGCAAAACGGGCGTTGGTGCTGGCGACGCACAGATCGCAGGCCTGCGCTATCATCCAGCCGCCGGCATAGGCAATGCCGTTGACCGCTGCGATGGTCGGCTTGGACAGCTCGATGGTATCGTAGGGCATAGGGAACATGTCCCGCGGCGGAACCTTCATGCCTGTTTCCACCATTTCCTTCAGGTCGCCGCCAGCGCAGAATGCTTTCTCGCCGGCGCCAGTGAGGATGGCAATGCGCAGTTCCCGGCTGCGCTCAAACCGGTCCCATGCCTCGAACAGCCCGGCGCGAATTTCTCTGCTCAGTGCATTGCGGGTTTGCGGTTGATTGAGAGTGATGATTGCGATGCCGTCATCGCGGGCTTCGAATAAGACTGCGTCAGCCATGGGTGTCCTCGCTGTGGTGCATGAAAAAAGCCGGTTAACTATACCTTGGCGCCTGCGCTGCTGGCCATGTGAAACTGTTATGAGGGTGCTTCAAGCAATCGGCGTTACGCCTGTATATCCCCTTGAAAATTAGTGACTAGTCACGATCTTCAAGGTGTAATGGGTGCTTTATCTTTAGCTATTTTCTGGTATGTTTGGCGGCCGCAGGAAACACTCTGGTGAGCAGCGTCACTGGCGCCCCCCGGCACCGAACTGATGGCCTCGAAGATCGCCATGAATGTCACTGAAATGTCAATTGGAGTACGCATACTTTGACGAAAAGAGTAGAGCCTTGTTCTCTCATTATCGATACTGACTCGCCCAACACGCGAATGCTGCAGTCACTGATGCAGGAGCGTGGTCTGAATCCCATTGTCTGTCATGATTTGGCGAGTGCCAGGGCTGTTCTGCAAGAGCAGGCCGATAACGTCGCGGTGGCTTTTATTACGCTCGATCTTCCAGATGGCGCTGGCCTTGATCTACTCGGTGATGTGGGCGCATTTAGTGACGATACGGAGATTGCCCTGATGCATACAGAAGATGACCCGCTGCGGGCAGCACAGGGCATTGCACAAAAGGCCAGCTATTTTTTCTGCAAGCCATTAGACGATGTTTTCATCGCAGAATTGCTGGACGATATAAAGCAGGACTTGTCGATGCAGGGTATGGAGCAGGAGGAGACCCTGAGTTGCGCCGTGGATCAGTTCGGATTGTTGCGGGGTAACTCTGCACCAATGCGCAAGCTATATCGAATAATAAGAAAAGTCGCGGCGACGGATGCAACAGTGCTTTTGGTTGGAGAGAGCGGCACAGGTAAAGAACTTGCGGCGCAAACCCTGCACCAGATGTCGGGCTTGAAGGGGCCGTTTGTGGCAATGAACTGTGGTGCAATTTCAGCCGAGCTCGCCGAGAGCGAGCTGTTCGGGCATGAGAAAGGCAGTTTCAGCGGAGCTCACAAGCAACATGCAGGTTATTTTGAGCGCGCTGAGGGTGGCACGCTACTGCTGGATGAGATCGGCGAAATGTCGATGGATATGCAGGTCAAATTGCTGCGTGTTCTGGAGACCAGGAAGTACCGCCGAGTCGGCGGTACGCAGGATCAGGAGATGAATGTTCGGTTTGTCTCCGCGACTAATCGTGAGCCTGAAGTGGCTATTCACGAGGGGCTGTTGCGGGAGGATCTCTATTTCAGAATTGCACAATTTGTTCTCAAAATACCCCCGCTTCGCGCCAGGGGAAGCGATATAATGGGGCTCGCGCAGCACCTTCTCAATGAACTGAATGAGGTGCACGGCACGGCAAAGTGTTTTTCCGCCAGCTCGCAGAATGCCATTGTCGAATATCCTTGGCCAGGCAATGTGAGAGAGCTAAAGAGCGCGGTTGAACGCGCATATATCATGGCGGAACAGCAGTTGGAGAGCGAACACTTTCCGGATGGCCAGATAGATCTGGGGGAACCGGAAAACTACCTCAGCGTATCGGTCGGCGAGACGCTTGAACACACGGAGAAGAAACAGATCATCGCCACGCTGGACGCAATGGATGGTGACAAGAAGGCGGCCGCAGACAGCCTGGGGATTTCACTTAAGACGCTTTACAACAGGCTCAATGAGTACGAAAGTCCAGATGGCCCAGCGCCAGGCGAGCAGGAGTAGTTGTTTTAAGATAGCGCGGAGCGCGTCATCTTTCAGTTCAACACGCGGCTCCGCATAATCGATTCCCCCCTGTGCGTCAGTACGAACCCGCTTTTGGATTTGCTAAATACCATCGCTGCCCACGGCATCAGTATCGATAGGCCGCCACTGACCTTGATGCTGGCAAAACGAACAATGCCGGAAGAGGGGTCTACCAGCAGGTTGTCGATGGCGCCTTCCTCGTCACCTGTGGGGGCGTATACCTTCCTGTGAATCAGATCCGCTAGTGATACTACGTCGCTCACAAATAGTACTCCTGTATTAGCTCGGGATACCTGCGTATCTGATATATGCATGATCCATACCATGATGTATTTGGGTCTTGGCTGCAGCTTTACTCCTGCTCATCCGGGCCAGCGCTAGCGATGCTGGAGGTGTTGCCGCTAGCAAGTGCAGTTCCTGAAGTGCTGTCTGCAGTAGTGCGGCACGCGGTATTTGTAATTACTTCCTTGCCGATTGTCAGTTTTTCAACCACAGCGCCCTTTCCGGACTGCTGCAATGTCTATGGTTTTGTGTTTGATCTGCTGTCCACTATTGCTGATATGCCTGCAAAGCGCTGTGCTGGGCGGTTTAAACAGGTTTTACGCTGCGCCCGATGAAGAGCTGGCACGCTTTTCGCTTTGGCAGGGTTCGCGCCGGCCGGGATGCCCGAAAGGGTACACCGCCAAAACGGAAGCCGGCTTACTTGAAGTAATGGAGAATGCAATGAGTAGAACGAAAATTATCAAAGGTGCTTGTACAACGTTTGCGCTGACAGCGCTGCTGTCTGCGCCGACGTTTGCCGATCAAAGTACGCAACAGTCCAGCACCAGTGATACAGACGCGACGATAGACAGCATGGAGCGCAAAGCGAGCGATGCCTGGAGAGAGGGCAAGCTCGACACGATCTACCTGTTCAATCGCCAACTGAACAACTTTACCATTGACCCGGAGGTTGTCGGTTCAACTGTGGTCCTCACCGGTAAGGTTGAGTCAGAGGTGGACAAGGCCTTGGCTGAGCAGTTGGCACTGGGTATCGATGGTATCACTGAGGTAGAGAACCGTCTCACTGTTGCTGCGTCAGACGAGGCCCGCTCGGGAAAGTCTGACAGTGATCGTGCGCTTTCCGACAAAATCGAGGATGCCACGTTGACAGCTGAAGTGAAAACTCAGCTGTTGGCAAACGATGAGACGCACGGCTTGTCCATCAACGTGGATACCGTGAGCCGGAATGTGACGCTGAGCGGCACTGTGGCCTCTGCCGCAGAGAAGGACCTTGCGGGAGAGCTGGCTGAGCAGGTCGAGGGCGTCAGCAGTGTGAACAATTCACTGGTCATCAGCGAAAGCTGAGCCTTACTGAATGGCAGAGCGGCTGACGTGTCATTGCTCTGCCTTAACCGAAACTGCAAAGGAGTAAGACTATGCTTTATTGGGCGTTAGTGTTTCTGGTTGTCGGCCTGGTCGCCGGTATCCTTGGGGCCTCCGGGATTGCCGCTATTGCGGGGCAGATCGCGTGGGTACTGTTTATTATCGGCATCGTTCTGCTGGTGATTCACCTTGTCACAGGTCGAGGGCCTCCCAGCCCGTAGACACCAGCGGGTGGACTGTGACTCATTCCTGCGGGGGTTCCCAGCCCATCGACTCCAGATGGTATCCCAACCGGTTGTGGCCGACATTTTCGTGACAACTGACGCATTTGCGATCAGTCTCACCGCTGAAATAACGGCGGTGAGCCCTGAACGCCATACGGTTACCCTCTGTCGCCTCCAGCAGGTACTTGTGACAGTTGAGGCAGGAAGAGTCGTAGACAAATTCCTCGCGACGTTCGCGGATGCCGTGCCAGTCGATTTCGTGCGGTTCCTTGATCAGCGCCATGGTCGGATCGACGATGCCATGTTTCGCTTTCACCCAGAAATAATGCAGTGAGTTGTCGTGCGGGAGGTGGCAGTCATTGCATGCTGCGCGCACACCGAACGCGTTATTGCCGCCGTGCGTGTCCTCGCGATAGGCGCGGGCAATGGGCTCATACCCGTGACAACTGGTGCAGAATTCATAGTCACCCGTGGCATGAAAGGCAGTATCCAGCGCGGCCCAGCTGAGAATGGCGCCGATGCCGACTACGGCAAGCACAGCCAGTGTTTTCAACAATGTCATTCGTGTCCGGGGCAATGGCTCGTCGTCCTTTTTTTTCTAGTGTAGTATCTTTTGCAGCCTATTGGGGCAAAAATTTGTTACATGTACAGAAGATTCCGCTACAGGTGGTCAAGCCACTGTAGGTCTGTACGTGGTGATGGGGGTTGCTGTTGTCATCTTTACCGGATATCCACGAGCACTGGATGCGCCGCGCGCTGGCGCTGGCAGACCGTGCCGCCAATGAGGGCGAAGTGCCGGTGGGTGCTGTTGTCGTGCGCGATGGCGAATTGTTGGGCGAGGGTTGGAATCAGGCCATCGCCACCAACGATCCCAGCGGGCACGCAGAGGTTGTAGCGCTGCGCGATGCCGCCCGGGTCGTCGGCAATTACCGGTTGCCGGGGGCGACGCTCTACGTAACACTGGAGCCGTGCACCATGTGTGCCGGGACCCTGGTGCACGCCCGTATCGCAAGCCTGGTGTTTGGCGCAACAGAGCCTCGGGCTGGTGTGGTCTGCAGCAGATGTCGATTGTTGGATGAACCCTGGTTCAACCACCGTGTGAATTGGCAGGGCGGCGTGTTGGCAGACGAGTCGAGCGCCCGGTTGAAGGCGTTTTTTCAAGCGCGGCGCGAGGCTGCTTCCTGAGCGACGACAGTACAGCCATCGGTGCTATAGCGCCTGCAATTCCAGCTCGCGGATCGCCGCTGGCAGATGGTCATCCCCACGCACTGGCGGCAATGGCTGTATTTCGGGAATTTCCTGCCACGCCAGCACGCTGTAGTAGTGGCGAATATTCTGCACCAGGGTGACCGCCTCCCTGCCCCTGGCGTAACCGTAACGGGTGTTCTTGTAGTATTGGGTTTTTTGCAGCAGCGGTAGTCTCTGCATCACGTCCTGCCAGAGGTTGGGGTTTCCACCCTGGCGTTCGGTCAGTCTTCTGGCGTCCTCCAGGTGAGCGAGACCGATATTGTAAGCCGCCAGTGCGAGCCAGGTCCGGTCGGGTTCCTGGATTTTCTTCGGCAGGCGCCGCTTGATGTTTTTCAGGTAGCGCGCGCCACCGCGCAAGCTCTGTACGACATCGAGACGGTTATCCACACCCAACTCGCGGGCGGTGGCTTTGGTCAGCATCATCATGCCGCGCACGCCGGTGGGTGAGGTGGCCAGCGGGTTCCAGTGTGATTCCTGGTAGGCGATGGCGGCCAACAGGTGCCAGTCCATCTGGTACTCGTTGGCAATTTTCCTGATCAGGGGCTCATAGGCGGGCAACACGTCCGCAATGTTCTGCGCAAACTCAAATGCATTCATGCGCGAGACGCCTTCGGTATGACCAAAGTATTGATTGTGCAGCCGTGCGAGTGTCCCGTCTTGCTGCAGACCGATTAGAAAATCATCGATAAATGCCAGCAGTCGCGTGTTGTCTATGCCGGGCGGCAGATACCACACCATATCCTGCTCCCGACCCAGATCGAACGCCACCTGCTGGCGCGGGTAGAGCGCCTGCTGTACGTTGAATTCGTTGGAATCGACGATCGCCAGTGCCGACTCATCGCCTCTGAGTTGCTCCAGTAGCTGTGTGGTGTCAGCTTCATCAATCTCTTCCCACTGCAGGTCTGGGAGCTCGCTCTGCTGCAGCGTTTTCAACATCTGAACGTGGCTGGACCCGGCCAGCACCAGAATTTTCCTGCCGGAGAGATCCGCTAGCTTGCGCGGCCTGCTGTTTCCGGCGACATAGATGACCTGCGGCGTCAGTTTATAGTAGGAGGTTGAATGGGGGTATTTCGCCGCGCGCTCTTCTGTCAGCGTGAGGCCAGCCGCTGCGATATTCACGGTTTGTCGGTCCAGTTTGGTGAATAAGTCGCGCAGGCTGTAGACCGTCTCCATTCGCAGCTCAACATCCAGAGCCTCGGCGAGCAGTTCACAGAGCGCATACTCGAAACCGGTCGGGCCGTTTTTGTCCAGATAGTAGGTGGTGGGGCTGTTGCGGCTCACCACCACCAGTTCGCCCCGCTCCCGGATCTCAGTGAGAGAGTCCTGGCGTTCACAGCCACCCAGCAGGGTTAGCAGCACTGCGGCAATTATCAGCGGATGGCGTTTCATGGCTGTATTCTAGCGGCGTCGGACGGTGGCTCACAGTTGTAAATCGTATAGCAATTTGGGCGAGATTTCAGGTAACGATATGCGGTCAAATACAGTACAATGCCGCCACCCCTGAAATACCTCCCACTGGAGCTCTTCACAGCATGCTATCTCTGCGCGGTGCCGCCGCTCTGTCTGAATTTCGCCTGGAAAAACTGGCGGATAAGATCACTACCATCCACCCCGATATCCGACTGCTGCATACCGAATACGTCCATTTTGCGCAGCTTCGCCAGACGTTGAGTGCCGATCGGCAGGAGGTACTTGCCAGTCTGCTCGCTTATGGGCCGCAGTCAAACCAGGTTGATGTCCAGGCGTTGGTTGATGCAACCCTGCTGTTGGTGGTGCCCCGGCCGGGCACGATATCGCCCTGGTCCAGCAAGGCGACTGATATTGCCCATAATTGTGGCCTTGCGGAGGTCGAGCGCCTGGAGCGCGGCGTCGCGTGGTATGTCCAGTTGCCGGATGGCCTGGAGGCTCCAGCACGTGCCGCATTTGACGCTCTGGTACACGATCGTATGACCCAGACCATTCTGCCGTCACTGGAGCAGGCCGAAGCCCTGTTCGCGCATGCCGCACCGCGGGCGTTAACCACCGTCGACATTCTCAAGGGAGGCCGCCAGGCGCTGCAGGACGCCGACCGCGACCTGGGGCTCGCCCTGGCCACCGACGAAATCGATTACCTGCTGGAGAGTTTCTCTGGGTTGGGCCGCAACCCCAGCGACGTAGAGTTGATGATGTTTGCACAGGCCAACTCGGAGCACTGTCGACACAAGATCTTTAATGCGGACTGGACGATTGATGGCCAGCCGCAGCCTCACTCCCTGTTCGAGATGATTCGCAACACCAATGAGCGTGGTGGCGACAACGTGCTCTCGGCCTATTCCGATAACGCAGCTGTCGTAGCCGGGCCGGTCGCGGGTCGTTTTTATCCCGATTCGCAGTCCCGTGAGTACGGTTTTTCGCAGGAGAACATTCACCTGCTGATGAAAGTCGAGACGCACAATCACCCGACGGCTATCGCCCCATTCGCTGGTGCGGGCACCGGGGCCGGCGGTGAGATTCGCGACGAGGGCGCCGTCGGAAGAGGTTCCAAGCCAAAGGCGGGTCTCACCGGGTTTTCCGTCTCCAACCTGAATATTCCTGGCTACGGTCAGCCCTGGGAGCGTGAATACGGTAAGCCTGATCGTATTGTCAGCGCGCTCGATATCATGTTGGAAGGGCCTATCGGCGCAGCGGCATTCAACAACGAATTTGGTCGACCCAATCTGTGCGGGTATTTCCGCAGTTTCGAACTGGAAGTGCCGGGTGTGGCTGGCCCCCAGGTGCGCGGTTACCACAAACCCATCATGCTGGCGGGGGGGTACGGCAACGTCCGCGAGGAACATGTGGCAAAGGGCGAGTTCCGCCCGGGCGCCAAACTGGTCGTGCTGGGTGGTCCGGCGATGCTGATTGGACTCGGTGGTGGTGCGGCCTCCTCAATGGCGAGTGGGCAGAGCCATGAGGATCTTGATTTTGCGTCTGTACAGCGTCAGAACCCCGAGATGGAGCGCCGCTGCCAGGAAGTGATAGACCGCTGTTGGCAGCTCGGAGAGGCCAACCCTATCGCGTTTATTCACGATGTCGGCGCCGGTGGCCTGTCCAATGCGTTTCCTGAACTGGTGAAAGACGGTGGCCGGGGCGGGCGTTTTGAATTGCGTAATGTGCCCAATGATGAACCGGGAATGTCGCCGCTGGAGATCTGGTGCAACGAGTCGCAGGAGCGCTATGTGATGGCGGTGGAGCCGGAAAACCTGGCGCGCTTTGAAGCCATTTGCCAGCGCGAGCGCTGCCCCTACGCCGTGGTGGGCGAAGCGACCGAAGCGATGCACCTGCAGCTGACAGACAATCATTTTGACAGCGCGCCGGTCGATCTTCCCATGTCAGTACTGTTTGGAAAACCGCCGCGTATGAGCCGGGATGTCCGCCGGCAGCCGGTGGTCCATCCGCCGTTACAACTTGATGTGACAGTGTCGGATGCTCTCGAGCAGGTGCTGCAGGTGCCCAGCGTTGCCAGCAAGAGTTTCCTGATAACGATTGGCGACCGCTCGGTGACAGGGATGGTAGTCCGTGACCAGATGGTAGGGCCGTGGCAGGTCCCGGTGGCGGATTGTGCCGTGACGACAGTGTCCTATGATTCCTATGCCGGCGAAGCCATGGCGATGGGCGAGCGGACACCGCTGGCTCTGGTGAATGGCCCCGCCTCGGGGCGCATGGCGGTTGCCGAGGCGATCACCAACATCGCCGCATCCGCGATCGGCGATATACGGAATATCAAGCTGTCAGCCAACTGGATGTGTGCCGCTGGCCACGGCGCCGAAGACGAGGCGCTCTATGACACGGTGCGGGCCGTGGGAATGGAGTTTTGCCCGGAGCTGGGCATTACCATCCCGGTGGGCAAGGATTCCATGTCCATGCGCACCAGCTGGCTCGATGGCGAGCAGCAAAAGTCCGTGACCGCGCCGATGTCACTCGTCGTCTCGGCGTTTTCACCGGTGCTGGATGTCCGCCTGACTGCCACGCCGCAATTAAGGCCGGATGCGGATGCAGTGCTGGTGTTGCTGGACCTCGGCCGCGGTGCCGGTCGACTGGGTGGGTCAGCGTTGGCCCAGGCCTATGGACAAATCGGGGACGTGGTGCCGGATATCGACAGCGCTACCGACCTCAAGGCTTTTTACAGCCTGGTGCAGGAATTGCTTGTCGAGCGACAACTGCTGGCATACCACGATCGCTCTGACGGAGGTTTATTGGTCACAGTGCTGGAGATGGCGTTTGCCGGTCGCTGTGGTGTGCAGCTTGAATTGTCCGGATTGCCGGGTGGTGCGCTGCAGAAGCTGTTCAATGAGGAGGCCGGCGCAGTGCTGCAGATTGCCAGCTCGCAACTGGATGGGCTTCGCTCGCGGGCGGCAGAGCTGGGTCTGGGCGATTGCCTTTACCAGATAGGACGGGCGGTGGTAGGGGATGCGATAATAGCCGTCGATGGCGCGCATGTGCAGTTACACGACACCCGATCGCGCCTCCAGCAGCTGTGGTCGCGTACCAGTTTTGAAGTGCAGTCCCTGCGTGATAATCCGGCCTGTGCACAGGAAGAGTTTAAGCGTATCACCGCCGTTGACCCTGGCTTGTCCGCGGCCCTGGGTTTCAACCCGGCTGACGATATCACTGCCCCCTATATCGCAGTGGGAGCGCGGCCCCAGGTCGCCATCCTGCGCGAACAGGGCGTCAATGGCCATGTGGAGATGGCGGCGGCGTTTTACCGGGCGGGGTTCGCACCGGTGGATGTGCATATGAGCGACCTGCTCAGCGGCAGTGCAGATCTGGCGCAATTTCGCGGCCTGGTGGCCTGTGGCGGATTTTCCTATGGTGATGTGCTGGGCGCCGGTGAGGGCTGGGCCAAGAGTATCCTGTTCAACGAGACCGTTCGCGAGCGTTTCAGCGCGTATTTCCAGCGCGAGGATACGTTTACGCTGGGGGTCTGCAACGGTTGCCAGATGGTTTCCACCTTGAAGGAGCTGATCCCGGGTGCTGCGCACTGGCCGCGTTTTGTCCGCAATCGGTCGGAGCAGTTCGAAGCCAGGCTGGCTCTGGTCAGGGTAGAGCCCACCCCGTCAATCCTGCTGTCAGGTATGGAGGGGTCCCATCTGCCGATTGTGGTGGCGCACGGTGAGGGCCGGGCCGAGTTCACGAGTGAGGCTGCTCACACCGCCTGCGATGCCAGTGGCACCGTGGCACTGCGCTATCTCGAGAATACGCTGTCAGTGGCCGAGCAGTATCCGGCCAATCCCAACGGCTCACCGACAGGCATCACCGGTTTGACCAGCGAGGATGGCCGCGCCACGATCATGATGCCGCACCCGGAGCGCGTTTACCGCACAGTGCAGAACTCGTGGGCGCCATTGCACTGGGGCGAGGATGGCGGCTGGTTGCGCATGTTTCGCAATGCCCGGGTTTGGCTGGGGTGACATCCTGCCTCGAAACTCCCCTTGTGACTGCTGCCTGTTAATTTATAATGACGCACTTTTCGCGCGGGGCAGTCTTTGCTTCCGCATCCTGTTTTCCAGTTAGAGCGACACTATGCTGAATAAGTACCCACTGTGGAAATACCTCCTCGTGCTGTTCGTGCTCCTGCTTGGCTTGTTCTACGCCGCGCCCAACCTGTATGCACCGGATCCGGCGCTCCAGATTACCGGAGAAAGCAGTGCCCAACAGATCGATGAAAGAACCTGGCAACGGGCGCTCACAGCGCTTGAGGATGCGGGAATAGAGCATTTTGGCGAGGTCATCGATCCCAGCGGGCGCACCGCGCTGCTGCGACTGGCCGATGCCGATCAGCAACTGGTGGCTCAGGCCAGTGTGGCAAGAGCGCTGGGGGATGGCTATATCGTCGCACTCAATCTCGCTCCGACCACGCCCGAATGGCTGAGTAGCTACGGCGGGCAACCGATGAAACTGGGCCTCGACCTCAGTGGCGGTGTGCATTTCAAGCTGGAAGTGGACGTGGATGCTGCTATAGAGCGGCGCATGGAATCCTATTTCAACGCCACCAAACGCGCGCTCCGCGAGCAGCGCATACGCGGCTATGTCACACTCGACAAGCAGGGCAGGATCGACGCGCAGTTTAAAACCGAAGCGCTGCGAGAGCAGGCACGTGATCTGATCGCGGACGAGAGCCCCGGCCTGGTGCTGGAGCGTGTCGATGCGGGAGACAGCTGGAATCTGGTCGCGACGATGTCAGAGCAGACCCGCAGTGAAATCGCCAACTACGCCGTCACCCAGAACCTGACGACGCTGCGCAACCGGGTCAATGAACTGGGCGTGTCCGAGCCGCTGGTGCAGCGCCAGGGCCTCAACCGCATCGTGGTCGAGCTGCCCGGTATACAGGATACCGCCGAGGCGAAGCGTATTTTGGGTAAGGTGGCCAACCTTGAATTCCGGCTGGTGGCCAATATGGACGCGCCGGCCTCTGAGAAACAGCGCTTCGATTATCGCAGTGCCGACCGCGCCGGGGCCAGTGAATGGCTGGAGCGTGACGTGATCATCACTGGAGAACGCGTCTCCAATGCACAGGCGAGCTTCGACCAGAACGGCCAGCCCAATGTGCAAATCAGCCTCGACAACGAGGGGGGTACCCTGATGTCGCGGGCTACACGGCACAATATCAAGCGCCGTATGGGCGTGCTGTTTATCGAGCGCAAGTACCGTACCAGGTATGAGGTGGGAGAAGACGGCCAGGAGGTCGCGGTGAAAATCCCCTACGACGAGAAAAAACTGCTGACTGCGCCGGTCATTCAGTCTGCGCTGGGCGCGCAGTTTCAGATTACCGGCCTGGACAGTCCACTGGAGTCGTCGGAACTGGCCCTGATGCTGCGCGCCGGGGCGCTCGCAGCCCCGATCACGTTTGTGGAAGAGCGCACCGTCGGCCCCTCGCTGGGTGCAGAAAATATTCGCATGGGCTTGCAATCGGTCTATTACGGTCTCGCGCTGGTGGTTCTGTTCATGGTGGTTTACTACCGGGTTTTCGGTGTCGTAGCTGTCATTGCCCTGACGTTCAACCTGATTCTACTGGTGGCTGTGATGTCCCTGCTCGGGGCTACCCTGACGCTACCGGGTATCGCCGGCATTGTGCTGACAGTGGGGATGGCAGTGGATGCCAATGTGCTGATTTTTGCGCGAATACGCGAGGAGCTGGTCAACGGCTTGTCGCCGCAAATGGCGATTCATTCGGGCTATGAGCGGGCGGTCACCACCATTATGGACTCCAACCTCACCACCCTGATCGTCGCTGTTATCCTCTATGCAGTGGGCACCGGGCCGATCAAGGGTTTTGCGGTGACATTGTCAGTGGGTATTCTGACATCCATGTTTACCGCCATTATGGGTACCCGCGCACTGATTAACCTGATCTATGGTGGCCGTCGCGTGAAGAAGCTGTCTATCGGGGGGCGTCAGTCATGAAAGTGATCAATTTTATGGGCCAGCGCAAAATGGCCATGTTTTTTTCGCTGGTATTGCTGGCGGTTTCTATCGGTTCGCTGGCGACGCGACAGCTGAACTGGGGCCTGGATTTCACCGGCGGCACGCTGGTTGAGGTTCACTACAGCTCCAGTGCCAGTCTCACTGCAATTCGCGGGACCCTGGAAACAAAAGGCTTTGCCGGTGCCACAGTGGTAAGTTTCGGCAGCGACCGCGATGTGATGATCCGCCTGCCACAGGGGTACTCGGATGAGCGAGGTGCCGAACTGTTGGGCCTACTGCAGCAGGCCTTTGTTGCGGTCGAGCCGGATGGCTCCGTGGAGTTGCGTCGCTCGGAGTTTGTCGGCCCGCAGGTCGGGGATGAACTGCGCGAGCAGGGTGGTCTGGCGATGCTGTTGGCGCTCGGGCTGGTGACGCTATATGTTGCCTTCCGGTTTCAGTTGAAATTCGCGCTGGGCTCGGTAGCGGCGCTGATTCACGACGTGGTCATCACCCTTGGGTTTTTCTCCGTGACGGGCATGGAGTTCGACCTGACCGTGCTCGCGGCGTTAATGGCGGTGATTGGCTACTCGCTGAATGACACTATTGTTGTGTTCGACAGGATACGCGAGAACTTCCGGAAAATTCGCCGGGCAGAGCCGAGTGAGGTATTGAATATTTCCATTACCGAGACCCTGGATCGCACACTGGTGACGTCGGGGACAACCTTACTGGTCGTCATCGCGCTGGCATTGTTTGGCGGCGAGATGATATTCGGCTTCGCGATTACGCTGATTGTGGGTATTACCATAGGCACCTATTCTTCCATCTATGTCGCATCTGCCACCGCGCTGGTGCTGGGAGTGACGAAGGAAGACCTGATGATTCCGGTCAAGGAAGGCGTCGAGCAGGAAGACCTCACCCCCTAATTTACTTCCCAGGACATGCCCATGGAACCGATGATCAATATAGCGTTGCGAGCGGCTCGCAAGGCTGGCGAAAATATCGTGCGCGCCTCCGATGAACTCCATCGCTTTGAAGTAAAGGCGAAAGGGGTGAATAATTTCGTCACCGAGGTGGATATCAACGCTGAGCGGGAGATTATCTATCACCTGCAAAAAGCCTATCCCGATCACGCCATCCTCGGCGAGGAGAGTGGTCTCATCGGGAGTGAGGATGCCGAGTATCGCTGGATCATCGATCCACTGGACGGCACTACCAATTTTATTCGCGGGATCCCGCATTACGCCGTCTCGGTGGCCTGCATGTATCGCGGCCGAATTGAGCACGCGGTCATTGTGGATCCGGTGCGTCGTGAAGAGTTCACTGCCTCGCGCGGGCGCGGCGCGCAGCTCAATGGCCACCGCATTCGCGTCAGTGATCTGGCCAGCCTCGACGGCGCACTGTTGGGCACGGGTATCCCCTTCAAGGAACACTGTGATGAGAAGCTGGGGCCGTATAGCAAATCCCTTGAATTGCTGGCCTCGCAGTGTGCCGGCATACGCCGTGCTGGCGCTGCATCGCTGGATCTGGCGTATGTGGCAGCCGGGCGCCTCGATGCGTTCTGGGAGATTGGCCTGGCGCCGTGGGATATGGCCGCGGGTGTGCTACTGGTGCGCGAGGCCGGCGGCCTTGTGGCGGATATTGATGCCTCTGACCGGTATCTGGATTCGGGCAATATCGTTTGTGGTAATCCCAAGTGCTTCAAGGCGGTGTTGCAGGTGGTCAAGCCGCTGCTGGGTTGAACTGGCCCCGCCGCACGGAATCTGCCAATGAACCCAAATAACATTCGCATTGTACTGGTCAACACGACCCACCCGGGAAATATCGGAGGGGTCGCCCGAGCGATGAAAAATATGGGGCTGCGGCGACTCTACCTGGTGGAGCCACGCGATTATCCCAACGAGCAGGCCGTGTGGCGCGCGGCCTCTGCGATGGATGTTCTCGATGCCGCCGTGGTGGTGCCAACGCTCACTGAGGCGATAGGGGATTGCCAGTTTATCGTCGGCACCAGTGCTCGCGAGCGGCGCATACCCTGGCCGTTGATGGATGCGCGGCAGTGCGCCCAGCGCATGGCGGTCGCGTCCTCGCAGGAGCAGGTCGCCGTGCTGTTCGGACGCGAAGATCGCGGGCTCACCAACGATGAGCTGAAAGTCTGTAACCTGCACCTGAATATCCCGACATCACAAGCCTACAGCTCCCTGAATCTCGCAATGGCTGTGCAAATAGTTGCGTATGAATTGCGCATGCTGGATTGCGCTGCTGCCGCTGGGCCCGAGCCCGGCGAGTGGGATGCGCCTTTCGCGACGCAGGACAATATGGAGCGCTTTTACACTCACCTTGAGGAGACGCTGGTCGATATCGAGTTTCTCGACCCGGCAGCCCCGCGCCAGTTGATGTCTCGCCTGCGCCGCTTGTACAGCCGAGTGAGGCTGGATGAGATGGAGCTGAATATTCTTCGCGGAATACTCACCGAAACCCAGAAATGGGTCCGACGAGGATCCGGCAAAGAATCCTGAGCACCTTATCCGACAAAAATCGCCGGCTATATAGTTGACCAATTTAGTAGGGTATTGCATACTTCGCCGCAACTGACGTTGGAGAAGAGTGATGCGACTTACAACCAAAGGCAGGTATGCAGTCACTGCGATGCTGGATCTGGCCCTGCACGGGGTCGACCGCCCAGTGAGTCTGGCGGATATTTCCGGCCGGCAGGACATCTCACTTTCGTACCTTGAGCAACTGTTTGCAAAACTGCGCCGCAATCAGCTCGTGACCAGTGTGCGTGGCCCGGGAGGCGGATACCGCCTCAGCCGAGGTGGTGAGGAGATTTTTGTCGCAGAGATTATCGATGCAGTGAACGAGGCTGTCGATGCGACAGGATGCGGCGGCACTGCCGACTGCCAGCAGGGCGAAGTTTGCCTGACGCACCACCTGTGGTGTGACCTCAGCGAGCAGATCCATGGCTTCCTCAGCAATATCAGTCTGGCGAATCTGGTGGAGCGCAGAGAAGTTCAAAGCATTTCAGCGCGTCAGTCAGCGCGCAGTTCGCAGGGAGCAAAATTGTCCCTGACAGAACTATAGCTGGCACGAGCGCAATATACGGAGCAACAGCAGTATGCAAAAACCCATTTACTTTGACTATCTCGCCACCACGCCGTGTGATCCTCGCGTGGTCGAAAAGATGGTTCGCTGCCTGTCCATCGAGGGCAATTTTGGCAATCCGGCCTCGCGTTCGCACCTCTACGGTTGGAAGGCAGAGGAAGCCGTTGAGAACGGCCGCCGCCAGGTTGCAGACCTGATCAATGCGGATCCAAGGGAGATCGTCTGGACCTCGGGTGCAACGGAGTCAGACAATCTGGCGATCAAGGGCGTGGCTCACTTTTACGTGAAAAAGGGCAAGCATATCGTCACTTCCAAAATCGAACACAAAGCCGTGCTCGATACCTGCCGCCAGTTGGAGCGCGAGGGCTACGAAGTCACCTATCTCGACCCCAGTCCGCAGGGGTTGATCAGCCCTGAATCCGTGGCAAACGCGCTGCGCGAGGACACCATTTTGGTGAGCATCATGCATGCGAATAACGAAATTGGTACTGTCAATGACATCGCCGGGATAGGCGAGGTCACTCGCAATGCGGGGGTGCTCTTCCATGTGGACGCAGCGCAGAGCGCCGGAAAAATACCCATTGATATGCAGCAGATGAAGGTTGACCTGCTATCCATGTCTGGCCACAAGATGTACGGCCCGAAGGGTATCGGTGCACTGTATGTGCGCCGCAAGCCGCGGGTGAGACTGGAAGCACAGATGCATGGCGGCGGTCATGAGCGCGGCATGCGCTCCGGCACGCTCGCCACACACCAGATTGTCGGCATGGGTGAAGCCGCGCAGGTAGCACGTGAGGGTATGGCGGATGAAACCCTGAGATTACAGGCCCTGCGAAGACGATTCTGGGATGCGATCAGCGATATCGAGGAAGTGCATATCAACGGCGATGAAGTGCATCGCCTGCCGGGAGTACTAAACGTCAGTATCGCGTTTGTGGAAGGTGAATCCCTGATCATGTCACTGAAAGACCTGGCCGTATCCAGTGGTTCGGCTTGTACGTCTGCAAGTCTGGAACCGTCCTATGTGCTGCGAGCGCTGGGACTGAATGATGAGCTCGCACACAGCTCGCTGCGATTCAGCTTCGGTCGGTTTTCCACTGAGGCGGATGTGGATGCTGCGGTCGCGCAACTGCGCAATGCTGTGGAGAAATTACGCGAATTGTCCCCGCTGTGGGATATGTACAAGGATGGGGTAGACCTGAACAGTATTGAATGGGCTGCCCACTAATTCCAACTCGAGGAGTACGGCAATGGCATACAGTGATAAGGTATTGGACCACTACGAAAATCCCCGCAATGTCGGCAAGCTCGACGCGGAGGATGCAAACGTAGGCACGGGGATGGTTGGCGCACCGGCTTGCGGCGATGTCATGCGGCTGCAAATCAGGGTCAACGCCGACGGCGTTATCGAGGATGCCAAGTTCAAGACTTATGGCTGTGGCTCGGCAATCGCATCGAGTTCGCTGCTGACCGAATGGGTGAAAGGCAAAAATCTCGATGAGGCCGAGCTGATCCGCAACACCCAGATTGCCGAGGAACTGGCGCTGCCTCCCGTGAAGATACACTGCTCGGTGCTCGCCGAAGACGCGATTAAAGCGGCGGTCAAGGATCTGCGAGAAAAGAGGAGCCAGGGCTAGCATGGGAGTCAGTCTAACGCCATCGGCAGCGAAACACGTTGCGGGTCAGTTGGTCGCCCGCGGCAAAGGGCTTGGCATCCGCCTCGGAGTCACCACGTCCGGCTGTTCCGGTATGGCCTATGTGCTGGAGTTTGTGGATGCAGTTCAGCCCGAGGACCAGGTGTTTGAGGATCACGGTGTGAAGGTCATTATCGACCCAAAAAGCATGGTTTACCTGGACGGAACTGAACTGGATTATGTGCGCGAGGGTTTGAACGAGGGCCTGCAGTTTCGCAACCCCAATGTCTCGGCCGAATGTGGCTGTGGGGAGAGTTTCACCGTTTAAGTGCAGCGGTGCGACGCTCCCGTATGTCCAATCCTGATTTTCAACGAAACTATTTCGAGCTGTTCGACCTGCCTGTTGGTTATGCGCTGGATGAAGAAAAGCTGGGCACGCGCTATCGAAAACTGCAGCGTGAATTGCATCCTGATCGCTTCGCTGGTGGCTCGGCGCACGAGCAGCGTTTGGCCGTTCAGTATTCCTCCCTGGTCAACGAGGCTTATGCGACGCTGCGCAAACCGCTGCCAAGGGCGCTCTATTTGCTGGAAATCGCAGGTATGGGTGCCGAAACCATTGCTGGCCAACCGCTGGATGGCGGCTTCCTGATGCAGCAGATGGAACTTCGCGAGAAACTTGAGGACATGGAAGACCTGGTAGATCCGGAAACAGCACTGGATCATCTGGTCACCGAAATTGGCGAGGATGTTGAGGCACTGCAGCAACAGTTCTCCCGCGCGTACAGCGCGCAGGAGATGACCGCAGCGGCCAGCGCCTGTGTAAAAATGCAATACCTGGACAAGCTGCTGCGCGAGGCGGAGCAACTCGAGTCCAGATTGCTAGACTAACGGGAATACCAAGCCAGTATGGCACTACTCCAAATTGCAGAACCCGGACAATCACCGTTACCACACCAGGTAAAGCGGGCAGTTGGCATAGACCTGGGAACAACCAATTCACTGGTGGCGACAGTGCGCGGCGGTCGTGCGGCGGTGCTGCCCGATGAGTCGGGCGCAGTGATGCTGCCATCCGTTGTTAACTACAGTGCCGATAGTGCGCCCGTTGTCGGTTCCGCTGCGCTCGCTCTGGGCTCGCAGTGCCCGGCCGATACGCTGATGTCAGTGAAACGGTTTATGGGTCGGGGCAGCAAGGATGCCGCCAGTGATGCGCAGCGCTCCCACTACCGCCTCGTCGAGGGCGAACAGGGGCTGGTGCGCTTTGTAACCAGCGGCGGAGACGTGAGCCCGGTGGAGGTCTCGGCGGAGATTTTGCGGGTGCTGCGCCAGCGCGCGGTAGCGACGCTGGGCGGCGAGAGCGACGGTGCCGTGATTACCGTTCCGGCCTATTTCGACGAAGCGCAGCGTCAGGCGACCAAGGATGCGGCCACGCTAGCCGGCTTGCGGGTGCTGCGCCTGATGAACGAACCCACCGCAGCTGCAGTCGCGTACGGTCTGGATTCGGCGGAGCAGGGCGTCGTTGCGGTCTACGATCTCGGCGGCGGCACGTTTGATATTTCCATCCTGCGTTTGCAGAAAGGCGTTTTTGAAGTCCTCGCCACCGGTGGTGATACCGCTCTCGGCGGTGACGACCTCGATGGTGTGCTGGCGGACTGGGTGTTGCAGCAATCCGGCTCCCCGAGTCTGGCCTCCGGTCAGTATCGGCAGTTGCAGGCCGCCGCGCGCGCCGCCAAGGAGCGGCTTTCCGATGAACTGGAGGTTGATATCGACCTGCAGGGCGTGCTGCCTGATGGTGGGTCGTTGCGCGTAACACGCGCGATTTTTGAAGGCCTTATCCAGCCGCTGGTGAAGCGTACGTTGCGCGCCTGCCGCCAGTGTCTGCGTGATGCGGGCCTGAATGGTGATGTCGACAATATCGTGATGGTGGGAGGGTCAACCCGTGTGCCTCTTGTGCGCGAGGCAGTAGGTGATTTTTTCAAACGCCCACCGCTTGTCGATATCGATCCCGATGAAGTGGTGGCGATTGGCGCTGCCATACAGGCGGATATCCTCGTTGGGAACCGTCCCGAGGGCGACCTGTTGTTGCTGGACGTGATTCCGCTCTCGCTGGGTATAGAGACTATGGGTGGGTTGGTCGAGAAAATTGTGCCGCGCAACACCACAATCCCGGTAAGTCGGGCGCAGGAATTTACCACCTTCAAGGACGGTCAGACGGCACTGGCATTGCACATCGTGCAGGGAGAGCGCGAGATGGTGAGCGATTGCCGCTCGTTGGCGCGCTTTGAGTTGCGCGGCATCCCTCCGATGGTGGCGGGTGCGGCGCGCATTCGTGTGACTTTCCAGGTGGATGCGGATGGTCTGCTGAACGTGGCTGCCCGTGAAGAGATGACGGGCACCCAGGCCAGCATTACGGTGAAACCGTCTTTTGGCCTCAGCGACGAGGAGATAGCGGGTATGTTGCAGTCCTCGTTCAGCCACGCTGCAGAGGACAAAGCGGCGCGCCAGTTGGCGGAGGAGAGGCTGGCTGCGTGGCAGTTGCTCGAGGGGTTAAAATCAGCGCTGAAAGCCGATGGAGACACTTTGCTCGATGGCGAGGAGCGCGCAGCCATCAGTGGGCAGATGACAGACCTGCAGGCGCTTGTAGAGGGTGACGACGCGGATGCTATTCGTACACAGACGGAACGACTCGGACGGTTGAGCGAAGCGTTTGCCGCGCGACGTATGGACAAGAGTATCCAGTCTGCGCTGGCGGGCGTCTCCCTGGATTCACTCGACGACGAGATGACACAGTGACAAAAATTGTAGTGTTACCCAATGAGAGCCTCTGTCCACAAGGAGCTGTCATCGATGCCGAGCCGGGCGAGAGTGTCTGCCGAGCGCTGCTGCGCAACCATATCGAAATTGAGCACGCCTGCGAATTATCCTGCGCCTGCACCACCTGCCATGTTTTTGTGCGCGAGGGTTACGATGCCCTGGCGCCGCCCGATGAACTGGAAGATGACTACCTGGACATGGCCTGGGGGCTGGACCCCGACTCCCGGCTCAGCTGCCAGGCCATCGTCACAGATGAGGATCTGGTGGTGGAAATTCCACGCTACACTATCAATATGGTATCTGAGCAACATTAAGAGGGAGAGATGTGATGCGGTGGACAGAGATAGACGAGATCGCCATTGAGTTGGCAGAGACCCACCCTGATATCGATCCCCTGACAGTCAATTTCGTGGATCTGCGCAACTGGGTGATGGCACTGCCGGATTTCGATGATGACCCCAAGCGTTGCGGCGAAAAAATTCTCGAAGGCATCCAGGCGGCCTGGATAGAGGAGTGCGAGTAGCAGTCACCTGTCAGTGGTCCATGCGATACCAGTCAGGATCGATGGAGCGACTTTGATCTATCCTGTTCAAAGCTTTTTTCGGATCGATTTTGGCCGGCTTCGCCCTGCGGGTTCGGCTATCGGGTGTGCAATCCGCCCGCTTCCCCGATACTTGCGGACAGATTGCACACCCGACACCCGAACCCTCACCCAGCGCCATTTCCAATACGACTACCCATTTAGACACCGCGATCAAGGCTTCGGTTGGGAAAGCCGCTTCGTCTGCGAGTATCGGGAAAGCAGGCGAAGCGGCTTTTCCGGCCGGAGCCGGCCGCCGGCATTAACCCAAAGCTAACCCAAAGGTCGATTCTGGCCAGCGTGCCCAAAGCCCAATCCGGGGAAAATACTGTGCGCAGCCCCCGCGGTGACGCCAGATTTCAGGTAAAATACCCGCTTTTACGCCTCGATTTGTAAATAGCTGATTTAAAAGAAAAATAATCTTCAGCGAGACTGGGATAGCAGGTGAAACAGCGGCCTAAAATCCGTATAATTGCGCGCTTCCCAAAGTGAGCCTTTTCTGGAGATACCCCATGGCTGTAGAACGTACCCTGTCTATCATCAAACCCGACGCTGTTGGCAAAAACATTATTGGCAAAATCTACTCGCGATTTGAGGACAATGGCCTGCACATCGTCGCCTCCAAAATGCTGCGCCTGAGCGACACCGTGGCAGGTGGTTTCTACGCTGAACACAAGGAGCGCCCCTTTTATCCCGCGTTGATCGAATTCATGACCTCCGGCCCCGTCGTCGTGCAGGTGCTGGAAGGTGAGGGCGCCATTGCCAAAAACCGTGAGTTGATGGGCGCCACCAATCCGGCTGAAGCTGATGCGGGTACGATTCGCGCGGACTTTGCCTCGTCCATCGATGCCAACGCGGTGCACGGGTCCGATTCACCGCAGTCGGCGGCCCGTGAGATTGCCTATTTCTTTGCTGCCAGCGAACTCTGCGACCGCTAGGAACCGGTCCCCACGCTTCCTGATGACAACCGTCGAACTCACAGACATCGCCGCCGTTCAGGTTCGAAAGAAAGTGAACCTGCTGGGTTTGACGCGTTTGCAGATGGAGCAGTTTTTTCTGGACCTGGGGGAAAAGAAGTTTCGGGCGCAACAGGTGTTGAAATGGATTCACCACGCAGGTGTAACCCGTATCGAGGATATGTCCAATCTGGGCAAGGCACTGCGAGACAAGCTGCTGGATATCGCCGAAGTTCGGCCCCCTGAAATCGTCAGCCAGCAGGACTCCACTGACGGTACCCGCAAGTGGGCAATTCGAGTCGATGGCGGCGGCCTGGTGGAAGCGGTGTTGATCCCCGCGGGGAATCGCGCCACGCTGTGTGTGTCTTCCCAGGTAGGGTGCAGCCTGGATTGCAGTTTTTGCTCCACCGGAAAGCAGGGCTTCCAGCGCGACCTCACCGCTGCCGAGATCATTGGCCAGGTGTGGTTGGCTATCAACTCCTATAACGCCTTTGGACCAGGCCATAACCGGGTCGTCTCCAATGTGGTGATGATGGGTATGGGTGAACCGCTGCTGAATTTTGATAATGTGGTTGCCGCGATGGATCTCATGCTGGAGGATCTGGCGTATGGTTTATCCAAGCGACGGGTGACTCTCAGTACCTCCGGCGTTGTACCTGCGCTGGATCGTCTGGCCCTGGTCAGTGAGGTGTCGCTGGCCGTGTCCCTGCACGCCCCTAATGACGAATTGCGCGATCAGCTGGTGCCGATTAACCGCAAGTACCCGATTGCTGTATTGCTGGAGAGCGCCCGCAACTATATGGCAGCGCAGAGCGATAAAAATCGAGTGGTGACTATCGAGTACACGCTGATCAAGGATGTGAACGACCAGGTGGCGCACGCCAGGGAACTGGTGGAGTTGCTGCGCGATACGCCTTGCAAGGTCAATCTTATTCCCTTCAACCCTTTTGCGCAGTCTGACTATCGCAGGCCCAGCGGCAACGCGGTACAGCGTTTCTGGCAAGTGTTGGTTGATGCAGGCTATATTGTCACGGTCAGAACCACGCGTGGCGACGACATCGATGCCGCCTGTGGACAACTGGTGGGGCAGGTGGTGGATCGCACCCGCCGCAGTGAAAGGTATCGCGCGGCAGGTGACGCGCAGATAATTACAGTGGGGTAGGCATGGTATTCGATTTGCAAGCCAGAATGAAACACACTCTTTCGCCCCTGTGTCTGGTGCTGGTGTGTACCTGGCTGGGGGGGTGTATTACCACGACCGAGGGGGGATTCACCGAGGATGCCTCACCGAAGAAAGCGTTGGAGAAGCGCGTGGCGCTTGCTCGGCACTACATCGGCGAGGGCAATTGGGAAGCCGCCAAGCGAAACCTGCAAATAGCTGACGAAATCAACGCAAACAATCCCGAAGTGTACGAGGCTTTTGCGCTGGTTTACCAGAGTACAGGAGAGTACGAACTGGCGGAGGAGAATTTCAAGAAGGCGATCAGCCTCGACAAGAATTTCTCTCGCTGTCGCAATAACTATGCAGCGTTCCTGTACAGTCAGCAACGGTATAAGGAAGCGGAAGAACAACTGAATTACGTTGTCAAGGACACCCTCTATACCGGTCGTCCCAATGCTTTTGTCAATCTCGGCTTGTGCCGCTTGAAACTGTTCGATACGCAGGGTGCCGAGGAGGCGTTTGTGCGCGCACTCGCAATGGACAGGACCAACCAGATTGCGCTGTATGAGCTCGCCAGAATTCGCTATGAGGCGCAGGATTACGCAACCGCAAACAAATATTATGACACCTACCGCACCGTGGTACGCAAACAGTCTGCTGCGGGCCTGCTGCTGGGCATTCAGTTGGCCAAGGCGGAGGGCGATCGAGATTCCGAGGCCAGCTATGCGCTGGCGCTGCGCAACCTGTACCCGAATTCCGCCGAGTACCAGGCCTACAAGCGGACTGTAAAGCGGTGACTGACGACGTTGTACAACTCGATGCGTTTACCACACCCGGGTCGCTGCTGAAGGCGGCCCGTCTGGCCCAGGGTATGACTGAACGCGAGGCCGCTGATCGTCTCAATTTTATGCCCAATTATGTGGCGATTCTTGAGCGCGACGACTACCAGGCGTTGCGCAGTCCACCGTTTGCCCGCGGCTATGTGAAGGCCTATGGCAGGCTTCTGGGGCTGGATGAGCAGAACCTGATGGCTGTATTCGACCAGGCCGTGGAGGTGCCGCCAGTGCAGTATGAAAAGAGCGTGGATACCCGTCCCCTGCAACTGCAGCGCACGGGGTTGGGAGTAGTCATCGGCCTGGGTGTCCTGTTGTTACTGGTGCTGGCGCTCTGGTGGTGGCAGGAGGGGGCCA
>CAXBLZ010000058.1:0-27273 GCA_963976735.1 uncultured Halioglobus sp. | reverse complement strand
TTAGTCGGTGCTGTGGATCAGCTTGCTTGCCCTGGCGGCAGGTAATCCCGCGTCAACTCCTCCGACACCTGCCACAGTTTAGCGGCCATAGCGTCATCGTGCATATAGGGCGTTTCGCCCTTGTCCACATTGCAGTCCGCAAAGTAAAACCCGCGCACGTCGACCAGCTCTGGACTGGTAGCTACATAGCAGGTGGTGGCGGCGCCTTCCTCCACCGATTTCAGGAACATCCAGCCGATGTATTTTGCGCCCCAGCGCTGCCAGGCGGGCAGGTATTGCAGCAGGTTGGTGCCGATGACGCCCGGGTGCACGCTATTTGCCGTGGCATCGGTATGCGAAATCCGCGCGGCCAGTTCGCGGGCGCACAGGGCGTTGGCCAGTTTCGAGACGCCGTACGCATTCCACGGATCATAGTGCTGGCTGCCGTCGAGATTGTCGAACTCGATGCCCTTGTCGGCGCGGCGATGGGCGGCCGAACTGAGCAATGTGAAGCGGCCCTGCGGCGCCGCGAGTACGGGTTCGTACAACTGATTGATCAGTATGAAGTGACCGAGGTGATTGACGGCAAACTGTTTCTCCACCCCATTTACCCGTTCCAGTTCCGGCAGCGCCATGATGCCGGCATTGGTGATGAGGCCGTCGAGCGGGATATTCATTGCCCGAATAGTTTCGGCGCAGCGCACTACGGAGTCCCAGTCCGCCAGGTCGAGATACAGTGGCGTCGTGTCGCCCTGTATGGTGGCGCAGGCGGCGTCGGCCTTGGCCTGCGTGCGGGCAATACCGATAATATGGGCACCGCGCAGGGCGAGGACTCTCATGGTTTCATAGCCGAGACCGGAATTGGCGCCGGTGATGGCGATGGTAAGGCCGCTGAGATCCAGCCCCGCAGTGACTTCCTCGGCGGTAGAGTTGCTGTTAAAAGGACTGCGCGGTGGCTGCCGAGTAATAATCTGCGCCAGCACCGAGGAGGGTAGGGCACTGAGAACACCCACTGTCGCCATGTGCTGCAGAAACGTACGGCGGCATAGTAGCTGGTTGGACATAGTACAGATCTCCTGCTCGCTTCAGCGTGTCAGTATACGTCAGGGGCAGTAACAGTTCGCCGGTAACCTTTGCGACATTGTGTAGCCCCCGCCCGGCTGCAGGCGGCGTGATACCGGCCCCGCAGCAGTGACGCTGGCCCCAGTTCTGTTACACTGCCGCCCCCGAAATCCCCTGCAAGGCCGATGCTGTGAGCGATCTCTCTTTCTCCAACCTGGAGTTGCCCGCGGCGCAACTCGATAACCTGGCAAGCCTTGGCTACCGTGAGATGACTGCAATCCAGGCGGCGGCCCTGCCGCTGGCGCTGTCGGGCAGTGATTTGATCGGACAGGCGAAAACCGGCAGTGGCAAAACCGCCGCGTTTGCACTGCCGCTGTTGGCGCGACTCGATCCCCAGCTTTACTCGGTGCAGGCGTTAATCCTGTGCCCCACCCGTGAGCTCGCCTCGCAGGTGGCCAGTGAAATACGGCGTCTGGCGCGCTATCAGGACAATATCAAGGTGGTGACCCTGTGCGGCGGGCAGTCGATCGGCCCGCAAATCGGGTCGCTGGAACACGGCGCACATGTGGTGGTGGGAACGCCGGGACGGATCCGCGACCATTTGCGCAAAGCCACGCTGTCGCTGGCGTGCGTGAACACGCTGGTACTGGATGAGGCCGATCGCATGCTGGAGATGGGCTTTATCGAAGACATCGAGGGCATCGTTGCCGCTGCGCCGCGGGAGCGACAAACCCTGCTGTTCTCCGCGACCTTCCCCGACAATATCCAGGCGCTCAGCAAGCGCTTCCAGCGCTCGCCGCAACGTGTGAGCGTACAGTCCCTGCACAGTGAGCAGAATATTGCCCAGCGTTTCTTCATCTGCCAGAAAAGCGATCGCCTGTCGGCGCTGGTCACATTGCTGGTGCACTTCCGGCCAGCGTCCGCGGTGGTGTTTTGCAACACCAAACAACTGGTGCGCGACGTCTGTGACTACCTCGGTCAGTGCGGTCTGCAGGCCCAGGCGCTGCACGGCGACATGGAGCAGCGCGACCGGGACCAGGTGCTGATCCAGTTCAAACATCTCAGTTGCACCATTTTAGTGGCCACCGATGTCGCCGCCCGCGGCCTCGACATCGACGATCTGCCGGCGGTGGTGAACTTCGAACTGCCGCGCAACGCGGAAGTCTATGTGCACCGTATCGGGCGCACCGGGCGCGCCGGCAAGGAGGGCATTGCACTGAGCCTGTTCGCCGACTCCGAACGCTACAAATTACAGAGCATAGGCGAGTACCTGCAGCGTGAACTGGAATTCGAGGCAATAGAGCAGTTGGAGCGGGGCGCCGACAGCCTGCCGCTGCCGCCGTTCGTCACGCTGGCGATAGCGGGCGGGCGCAAGGAAAAGGTGCGCGCCGGTGATATTCTGGGCGCGTTGACGGGGGAGGCCGGCATCGACGGCAAGGCCGTGGGTAAAATCACCGTGACCGATTACGCCGCGTATGTCGCCATCGCGCGCGGCGAGGCCGACAAGGCCCTCGGGCGTCTGCTCAACGGCAGGATAAAAGGCCGTAAATTCAAGGTGCGCAGCCTGTAACCGCGATTTGGATTATTACCACTGCTGGGGGTCGATTTCGCGTCGCAAACTCTCTAAAGTACGCACCCTGGTCAAAACCCCCTCGCAATTACACCGCAACCACACTCTCGTGTCAGGAATAGTCCGTTGATCTCTACCGCTAACATCACCATGCAGTTCGCTGCCAAGCCCCTGTTTGAAAATATTTCCGTAAAGTTCGGCGACGGCAATCGCTACGGCCTTATCGGTGCCAACGGCTGTGGCAAATCCACGTTTATGAAGATTCTGGACGGCAGTTTGACGCCTACGGCCGGCAATGTGTCCATCACGCCCAATGAGCGCGTGGGCCGGCTGAGCCAGGACCAGTTCGCCTACGAGCAGTATTCCGTTATCGACACGGTGTTGATGGGGCACGAGGAGCTGTGGGCGGTCAAGCAGGAGCGCGAGCGCATCTATGCACTGCCGGAGATGTCGGAAGACGATGGCATGAAGGTCGCTGAACTGGAAGTCCAGTTCGCGGAGATGGACGGCTACAGCGCCGAGAGTCGCGCCGGCGAGATTCTGCTCGGCGCCGGGATCGACCTGGACCTGCACTTTGGACCGATGAGCGAGGTGGCGCCCGGCTGGAAACTGCGCGTGCTGCTGGCCCAGGCACTGTTTTCGGACCCGGATATCCTGCTGTTGGACGAGCCCACCAACAACCTCGATATCGACACCATTCGCTGGCTCGAAACGATGTTGAACGAGCGCAAGTGCACGATGATTATTATCTCGCACGACCGTCACTTCCTGAACGCGGTCTGCACCCATATGGCCGATATCGACTACGGTGAACTGCGTGTCTATCCGGGCAATTACGATGATTTCATGACGGCATCGACCGCCGCGCGTGAGCGGCTGCAGTCACAGAATGCCAAAAAGAGTGCTGAAATTGCCGATTTGCAGCAGTTTGTCAGCCGTTTCTCCGCCAATGCGTCGAAGGCCAAGCAGGCGACCTCGCGCGCCAAACGTATCGAGAAGATCAAGCTGGACGACATCAAGCCGTCGAGTCGTGTCAGCCCCTATATTCGCTTCAAGCAGGAGAAGAAGCTACACCGCCAGGCACTGGTGCTGGAAAAACTGGGGCACGGTTTTGATGAGGGTCCGCTGTTTGAAAAGGGCAGTATGATTCTGGAGGCGGGTGCCCGGCTGGCGGTGATCGGCGAAAACGGTGCCGGCAAGACCACCTTTCTCCGCTGCCTGATGAATGAACTGTCACCTGTTAGCGGCGCTGTGAAGTGGGCGGAAAACGCTACGCTGGGCTATTGCCCGCAGGACAGTACACGGGAGTTTGACTGCGACCTGAACCTGTTTGACTGGATGAGCCAGTGGCGCAAACCCAGCCACGATGACCAGATTGTGCGCGCGACGCTGGGCCGCCTGCTGTTCTCATCGGACGATTTCAAGAAGCAGGTGAAAGTCTGCTCTGGCGGCGAGAAAAATCGCTTGCTGTTCGGCCGCCTGATGATGATGGACACCAATGTCCTGCTGCTGGACGAGCCGACCAACCACCTCGATATGGAGTGTATCGAGGCGCTCAACCTGGCGCTGGAGCACTATGACGGCACCCTGATCTTCGTCAGTCACGACCGGGAGTTCGTGTCGTCTCTGGCGACGCGCATTATCGATATCAGGGACGGCGCCCTGGTGGATTTCCAGGGCACCTACGAGGAATATCTGGCCAGCCAGCAGGAAGCGGCGCGGGTGGCCTCGGCGTCCTGAGTCAGCCCAGCAGTTCCGGTTGCTCGGCCGTAATTACATCGTATAGCGGCTGAAAGCTGAACCAGCCCGCCAGCGGGTTACCCACGGTGTCCCGCGTCGACAGCGCCACCTCGTGACGAATCAACTTCGGCGTACCGGCCGCCTCGGCCATTAACTGCGCCTGGCAGCTGCGCTCCATGGTGATAAACCACCAGGCGGCTGCTTCAATGGTTTCGCCCACGGTCAGCAGGCCGTGGTTCTGCAGGATGGCCGCCTTGCGGTCACCCAGCGCTGCCGCGATAGCCTTGCCCTCGCTGTTGTCGAGTACCACACCGGTGAAATCATCGAACAGCACGTGGTCTTCATAGAACGCGCATGCATCCTGGGTCAGCGGATCCAGCAGTTTGCCCAGTGAGGAGAAGGATTTACCGTACACCGAGTGTGAGTGCGCTGCTGCGGTCACCTTGGGGTTGGCCATGTGAATTTGCGAGTGGATGGTAAACGCCGCGCCGTTTAGCAGGCCGCTGCCCTGAACCACCTCGCCGGTGTGGCTGACCAGCAGCAGATCGGAGACTGTCATCTGCTTGAATGACTTGCCCATGGGGTTGACCCAGAAGTGGTCGTGTTGCTCGGGATCGCGCACGGTGATGTGGCCTGCGACACCTTCATCAAACCCGAGTTTGCCGAACAGGCGCAGTGCAGCAGCCAGCTTGTTTTTCCGGTCCTGTCGAATGTCTTCCACGTCTGTCGGCTCCGGGGGCAGGCCGTTGGATTCGTCCATGTTCATGACGATGGTGTTTGCCGCTTCGCTCATAGCGCTTACCTCTCTCGGACAATTGATGGTTGAAGTGGCAGAGTTTACAGGGTTTTTTCGACCGCGTGTTTAACAAACCCTGAAGTTCGCCTGCGCTATTGATTGAGAGGAGCTATTGCAAAGCGATGGTTGATCACATCACTGCATGGCGATGGGAGGGATGATGCGGCGGTAGTGTACGGTGTTTGTGTCAAGACGTAGAGGACCACCGTGTCTGGCACAGTGCAATCCATTCCCGCAGGCCCGCACTGTGGAATTTTTCCCGGTGTGTGATCAGGAACCACTCGCGACGAAAATCGCGCGCGGGCACTGCCAGCGGTACCAGTGAACCGCGTTTGAATGCGTCGGCAAGGCATACTCGCGACAGGCAACCCACGCCGAGGCCGGCCTCCACCGCGCGCTTGATGGCCTCTGTGTGCTGCAGTTCCATGGCGATGTGCAGGTCGGTCAGAATGCCGTGCATGGCGCGCTCGAAGGCCTGGCGGGTGCCTGAACCGATCTCCCGCACGATCCACGGCAGCGACAGCAGGTCGGCGTCGGACAGCGATTCTGACGTCGCCAGCGGGTGATCGGGCGCGGCGAACACCACCAGTTCGTCAGCGCGCCAGTGCACGATGTCCAGTTCCGGGTGTTGCAGCTCTCCCTCGATGAGCCCCATATCCAGCTCATAATGCGCCACCTGCTCCGCAATAGCCTCGGTATTGGCCACCCGCAGGGCGATATCCGCCTGCGGGTGTTGCTGGCGAAAATCGGCGATCATACTGACGGCAATATAGTTGCCGATGGTGAGTGTCGCGCCTACCTGCAGGCGCCCGATCACATCCTCGCCGGCCAGCGCGTGTTCCAGTGCGCGGGCCTGCTCCAGCAGGTTCTCCGCCTGTGGCCGCAACTGCTGGCCCAGTTCGCTGAGCCGCAGCCGTTTGCCGAGCCGGTCAAACAGCTTGACCTCGAACTGGCTCTCCAGTTCGCGCAGCGAGCCGCTGGCGGCAGACTGGGACATGGCCAGCGACGCCGCCGCCCGCGTCACATTCTCATAGCGCGCGGTGGCGAGAAACACTTCGAGCTGGCGCAGGCTATAGCGCATGGCACATCTCCCTATATCCATAATAACGATATTCGTTATCCAATATATCCGTTTTACCGATTAAAGGACACGCTTTATTCTCATCCCATCAGGAGTCACCAGAGGAATTACCAGATGGCACAGATACTGCGAGAAGAAGTCACATCGGTTCATCACTGGACCGACCGCTTGTTCAGCTTCAAGACCACGCGCAATGCCGGTTTCCGCTTCAAGAACGGGCACTTCACGATGATTGGCCTGGAGCAGGAGGGCAAGCCATTGATGCGCGCCTACAGCCTGGCCAGCGCCAACTATGAGGACGAGCTGGAGTTTTTCAGCATCAAGGTGCCGGACGGTCCCCTGACGTCGAAGCTGCAGAAGATCAAGGTCGGGGACAGCCTGCTGGTGAACAGCAAGTCCACCGGTACGCTGGTGCAGGACAACCTGTTGCCCGGCAAGCATTTGTACCTTATCGCCACCGGCACCGGGTTGGCGCCGTTTCTCAGCATTATTCGTGACCCGGAGATCTATGACCACTATGACAAGATCGTATTGACCCACGGCTGTCGTTACACGGAGGAGTTGGCCTATCGCGAGCTGATCACCGAGCATTTGCCGCAGCATGAGTACCTCGGCGACGCCGTGCGCGACAAACTGGTTTACTACCCGACGGTGACGCGTGAGAAGTTCGACAACAACGGGCGGATCACCGATTTGCTGCGCATCGGTAAGTTGACTGCCGATATCGGCCTGCCGCCGATCAATGTGGCCGATGATCGCTTTATGATCTGCGGCAGCCCCAGCATGCTCAAGGATATCTGCGCGCTGCTTGACGCCCGCGGCTTTCAGGAATCCCGTCATGGCGATGCCGCGCACTACGTGATCGAGCGCGCCTTTGTGGAGAGCTAGCTTACTGCAGCCACTGCAGCACCCGTTCCTTTTGATATTCATAGAACGGGTTGTGGCGCAGTCGCAACAGGAAATCACCGGGTATTTTAAGCACACCCCGCTCGCCCTGCATCGCCTGCTGACCGAGAAATATCTGTCTGCTGCGCTCGGGGCGACGCTGCCCGTAGAGCGCATCGTTGGCCGGGAACGGCAGGGCGACATGCGACAGTGAAAACACCCCTGCTGGCCAGTCGAGGCCGAGATACTCGGTGCGCGAATGATTGGCGGCATAGGGCTCTTTGGTGTAGGCCGCCACCGCGCGGCTGTTGGCGTTGGAGTTCGTCACCAGCGTAAATGTGAACGGCAATTGCTGGTCGGTAATCATTCTGGCCGTGAATGGCCCAGGGTCGTTCACCAGCAGGCTGCTATTGGCGGCGACGCGATTGATGTCGAACACCACCAGCTCGTCGCGTGCAGGCGGCAGTGTCATCAACAGCCTGTCGACGACGGCATTGTTTGAAACGGTCGCATCCACGGTGGATTTCAGGACCAGCATCGGAGGCAAGGGCACGGCGTTCGGCGAGCGATTCGCCAGCCGATTGGCAACCGACTGCGTCAGTTCATACACCTGCTCGGCCGCATTGGTCGCAAACGAATTGTATTTGTAGGGGTCGAATTCGGGTTCGATATCCAGCCACGCCAGCCGGTCCAGCCCCGGCAGCTCAGACAGGCGCCGGCTCCACTTCGCCAGCGCCGCCGCCGGGCTGACGCCTATCGCCGGGGAGATCAATACCAGCCTGCTGACGACAGGCAGTGTCGCAGCGGTAGCGCTTTGCGCGGAATTGTCCAGCGCATGTTCCAGCGTGTAGTCCAGTGCCAGTGCAGCGCCGGTGGAGTAGCCTATGATGTAGAGCGGTTTGCCTGGTGCGCGCTGTGCCAGGTGTTGCATACCCAGTCGCACTACCGCGGCCATATCCTGCCACCGCAGGTCGAGCAGGCCAGACGGTATCGTGCCATGGCCCGGCATGCGCAGGCCCAGCACCGTGAAGCCCCGCTGCTGCAGAGTCTGGCCGAGCGCTCGCAGGCTGTAGGGTGAGTCCGACATACCGTGCAATAGCAGAACACCGGCCTGTGGCGCTTCCGTGTCCAGCATGAATGTCCTGTTCCAGTTGGGCTGGCGCAGTTCGGGATCCGCGAAGCTGCCCCTGCTGTACCGCTCCAGCGATTCCGCCGGGCCCGTGGCGGAGTGCGCGTAAATCCGCTGCTCCATCTCAGTGAATACCTCGCTCTCCAGCCGCAGGTAATCCTCGAGGCTGTCGATACCCTCCGCCGTATCGGTGGAGTACTCGTTCTCCAGGACTTCGGTGTGCCAGGGCTTCAGTTCACTGGTGTCGCAGCCGCCCAGCAGTAGCAGAGCACAGAGTGTTGCGAGCAGGGTCGACCATTGCGGGGGGGTGTTCAACGGTATATTTCTCTTGTAGCGGTTGGCATACAGCAACAATATAGGTTTAATCGCACGATGAGCCAAGCTGACGGTCGGTATTTGTTGCGGCGGCCGCGCCGCCCCGGTGGCGCGGAGCTGATGCCCGCGTGGTCTGGATCGAATTTTTTGCTATCAATAATGGAACATCCGGGAGACCGGCGAGGAGTACCTATGTCATCTTTTCACTACCGGGTCCTGGCGAGCATTGGTTTTGCCCTGTTGCTTACAGCCTGCGCAGGATTGCCTACTGATCTCAAGACCACCACCGATTACAATCACAGCTACGATTTCAGCCCTATCCACAAGGTTGCGATTCAGCCGATCGCCAAGGACACACTGTCCACGATGATGACCTCTGATGAGCAGATCAATCGCATCAACAATGCGCTGACGACGGAGCTACAGCGTCGCGGTTTTGATGTGGTTGCGAACAATTCCGAGGCGGATATCTTCCTGTCCTGGCAGTTCCTGCCGCCGGAAAAAGATGAGGTCGCTACCTTTGATCCGGCGACCCAGAAGATTACGGGCGGGACGCTGACTGTCAGCATGATCGATCCGCTCAGCCTGCAGTCGGTCTGGCGCGCTAGTATCCATTCCAATATGCGCAATCAACCCGACACTGAAGAGGCCGCCCGCTACCGTCAGCAGGCGGCACAGGCGATACTCGCGCAGTTTCCGCCTGATCCCTCTGGCAGCTGAGCGGTGTTACCCGAACATTGTCCATGACGTTTGACAGACTTGGTTTGTCTGCGCCGCTATTGCGTGCCATTGACGAAAAAGGCTACCGCGAACCCTCGCCGATACAAGCCGCTGCCATCCCGGCGGTGTTGTCCGGTCGCGACCTGATGGCAGCCGCCCAGACCGGCACCGGGAAAACAGCGAGCTTTACGCTGCCCATCCTGCAGCGACTGCACGCCAGTGGCGCCTTGCATTGCCACAGCCCGCGCATACTGGTGTTGACGCCTACCCGGGAACTGGCGACGCAAGTGGGGGAGAGCGTTGCCACTTACGGCGCACATCTGCCCTTTAAGTCTGCGGTGGTGTTCGGCGGAGTGAAGATCAGTGCGCAGATTGCCGTGTTGCGCCGGGGTATCGATATCCTGGTGGCGACCCCCGGTCGCTTGCTGGACCTGTATCAGCGGGGCGAGCTGAGCTTTTCCGAACTGGAAGTGCTGGTGCTGGACGAGGCCGATCGCATGCTCGATATGGGCTTCATCCACGATATTCGCCGCATCATCAAGGTGTTGCCGCCGCAGCGCCAGAACCTGATGTTCTCAGCGACCTTTAACCGCGACATTCGCCAGCTGACCAAAACTATTCTGCGCAATCCACTGGAGATCTCGGTGTCACCGCCCAATGCGACTGCAGAGCGGGTGGAGCAATGGCTGTACCCGGTGGACAAAAAACGCAAGGGAGAGTTGCTGCTGGAGCTGGTAGTACAGAACGACTGGCAGCAGGTGCTGGTATTCAGCCGCACCCGGCAGGGGGCGAACCGGCTTGCGGAGTATCTGCAGCAGAGCGGTGTAAATGCTGTAGCCATTCACAGCGACAAGAGCCAGGGCGTGCGCACCCGTGCACTGGCGGGCTTCAAAAGTGGCAAGACCCGGGTATTGGTCGCCACGGATATCGCGGCGCGAGGCCTCGACATCGCGCAATTGCCGCAGGTGGTGAACTTCGACCTGCCGAATGTGCCAGAGGACTACGTGCATCGCATCGGGCGCACCGGGCGGGCGGGGTTGTCGGGCCGTGCCTATTCACTGGTCTGCGCCGATGAGATCAAGCAGCTCAACGATATTGAACAGGTCATTCAGCGGCATATAACTCGAGAGTACATAGGCGGTTTCGAGCCCGTTCACGAGGTGCCCGCCAGCGTCCCGCTGCGAAAAGCGCGAACCGGCGGGCAGGCACCTGCCGGCAAGCCGGCCGCGGCGCGCAGGCGCACTCAAAGTCGCAGTGACAGTCGTAGCAAAGTGGGCACCCGTCGCTCGGGGCGCAACAAGCGCGGCGGGCGTCGCTCCGGTTAGTAGCCCGCCTCGCCCGCGCGCAGTACCTCGGCGTATTCATCGTCCAGCAGCGTATAGGTATCGCTGCGGGGTTTCATGACATAGACGGGGTCGCTGATCTGGTTCAGGTCATAGCCCTGTTTACGTAAATCTCCCTTTACCATTTTGAACGTGCCGGTGGTGTCAAGCTCGGGCTGGACACGCAGGAACACCGGGCGTGCATAGGCGGGCAAATATTCGTTGACGTAGGCGGAGAAGCTTTTGATATCCAGCGAGTCCACACCCGGCGCCAGCACCAGGGCGGCCATGCCTGCCTTGCCGTCCGCTTTGGGAATCTCCACGCCGTAGACATTACAAAAATCGACCTGCGGGTGACCGTTGATGATCTCGCCGACTTCGTTGGTCGACACATTCTCCGATTTCCAGCGAAAGGTGTCGCCGACGCGATCAACAAACTGGTAGTGCGGCAATCCCAGAGAGAATCCTACGTCCACCGTTTTCATCAAATCGCCGGTATTGAACCAGGCATCGCCCTCTTTGAACACATTGCGCAGGATTTTCTTTTCCGTCTCCTCCTTGCTGGTATAGCCCTCGAACTGGGTTTTGCCGGTTATCTTGCCGAGTAGCAGGCCCGGTTCGCCAGCGGCGACTTTTATTAAACGGCCATTCTCGTCACGCGCCAGCTCGTCGGCATCCACATCGTACTTAACCAGCGCTATGGGAATGCTGGTCGTGCCAACTGTGCAGTCCTTGTTTAACATGTTGACGAAGGCAACGTTGCCCTCGCTGGAGCCATAGAATTCCGCGACCCGCCTGATTCCGAATCGGGCCTTGAAGTCGTGCCATACGTCGGGACGCAGTCCATTGCCCATCATGGATACCAGCGGACTGCGGTGATCGTCTGCCTGTCGCGGGGTGTTGAGCAGGTAGCGGCACAGCTCACCGATATAGATAAAGCAGGTGGCACCGCCCTCGCGGATATCGCTGAGAAAGTTGCTACCGGAAAATTTGCGGCGTATGAACATGCTGGCGCCGGTGGAGAGTGAGGCGCCCACGCCCAGAAACAGGCCGGTGCCGTGATACAGCGGCAGGCACAGATAGATGCAGTCATTCTCATTGCATTTGAGACCACCTTTGTAAGACAAGCCGGCGGCGAGCAAGAATCGGCGGTTGGAGATAACAGAGGCCTTCGGAAGCCCGGTAGTGCCCGAGGTGTAGATGTACAGTGCGGTATCCGCCAGTGTGTTCTGGCCGGTTTGCGGAGGGTTGTCGGTGGGCTTGCTGGCAGCCTCCTCGCCAAAATCCAGAGCCCAGTCGGGACAGGGTTCTGTATTGTCATCGCTGATAAAAAGCCAGTTTTCGATACCCTGAAGATCGGGTTCCGTTCGCGCCTCTGCCACGGCCGCCAGCCGTTCCTCGCCGAAAATACAGAGCCTGGAGTTGGCGATATTAATGCAGTGGATCAGCGGTTTGCCGGTCAGGTTGGTGTTGATCAACGCGGCAATGACGCCCAGCTTATTGAGGGCGATAATCGTGGCGAGAAACTCAATGCGGTTTTCCATGATGAGACTGACGGCGTCGCCGCGCACCAGACCCTGCACGCGAAATGCCGCGGCATAGCGGTTGGCCAGTGCGTTCAGCTCACTCCAGGTGAGGCTCTGTCCCTCGAAAATCACAGCCGTGTGATTCGGAAAACGGGCGGTGGTGCGCTCCATTCTTGCGGCGAAGCAGTCGCGGGTAGAGGCAGGTCGTGGCTTCACTTCTTTCGCCAGCTGCAGCAGGGTAGAGGCTTCCGCAACTGTGCTTACAACGTCTCGTAGGCTCATAGAATATCGCTTCTTTTGTTGATTATGGTTGAACGATAGCCGGTCTGTTCCACATCGGCAAGTTGTTCGCTGCCCAAATTCAGGATGCCCTGAAAAGCCTCTGTCAGGGCCCCAGTAAATTGGCTATTTTGCCCGCCGAGAGCTGCGCAAACCACGCCTCGTCATAACTGCGCTGTAGCAGGTTAATGGCCGACAGTGCGGCTACAACCGAGTCGGCGAACGCGGTGCGCCGCTCGACCAGTTCGTTGCCGCGCCCGTCCAGCAGCGCCAGATGAGCGGCCAGGCGCAAGCCATTGGTGAACAGGTCCTGGGATACCGAGGATTCACAACTGATGGTGCGGCGCAGCAGCATCTGCTGTCCCTGCGCCAGTAACTGTTGGGTGAAGGCCTTCTTGTCGTGTACGGGACGACTGTCCATGTCCAGCAGAGCCACTGCGATGATCAGGTAGGCCTCGGTAATCGAACGCAATATGGCGTGTCCGAAGCGCGGTGGTTTGTCGCGCAACAGCTTCTGGATGGATTGATCACCGCTGTCCCAGTGGGGATACCGCCTGCCAATTTCGTGCAGGACATCGGCCCAGAACGCGTCGGCCGGCTTGTAGAAGAATTCAAATTTGTACAGTTCCCGCAGTACCGTGACATTGTGGTGCAGCGACTCTGTATTGGGAATATCGATGTCCAGCGCACACATCGCCAGACCGATTTCTCCCAGGGCAGCATGCAGGAAGTAGTGCGTGATGGTGTTGCGGTAATAGGCTGCGGCCAGGCGTTGCTCGCCCGGGATGTAGTAGACCGGCACCTGGCCGCCGGCGAAGGATTTCACCAGCCCCGCGTTCTCCAGTGCCAGCACCGCCGCGCTGACCTGGGCTTCGTTGTCCAGGCTGAAGCCAGAGGACGCAGGCAGCTTGAGTTCGCGGATGAGCTCCTCGATGCCCGCAGACTGGATGTACATCTCAGTGGCCGTCAGCGCGCGCTTGTTGGCGCCCAGTAGCACCATCGTCAGTACGTCTGCAGATTTGATGGGCGTGATTTGTTCTATTCTCGTACAGACTTCAAACGCCATGCGTGTCACGTCGAACGGCTGCTGGGTGGCGACCGGATCGCCCGTGTTCGTGACGGGCGCGGGAGGCTGTTCCAGCGGCAGCGGCTCGCCATAGCGCACATACACTTTGCCGTAGGGTTGCCGCATGCCAAAAATGTAGTTGAAGAACCAGCGCAGTGACTCCTTGCGCTTGGGCAGTCCGCTCTGCAGCGCAACGTAATCATCGATCTCGGCGATGCGGTCAAACGCGATGGAGACCGGCACCAGCAGTACATTGGGGGTCTGCTCACGGTGACAGGATTCCACTACCCAGTTCAGCAATCCCAGTTTTGGCGGCGACAGCTTGCCGGTGCGCGAACGGGTGCCCTCGATTGACCATGACAACGGCGTGCGATTGCGTATCAGGTGATCGATATAGTGGCGAAACACCAGCTTGTAGACAGGGTCTTCCTGAAAAGTACGGCGCAGGAAAATCGCCCCAACGCGTCGCGCAAGGGCCCCGAAACCCAGGAAGTTCATGTTGATACCGGCAAAAATCAGCGGCAGTGGGCGAAACCGGTTCTGGTACAGGGAAAGCAGGAACACAAAACTGTCCATGTGGGACTTGTGTGACCACAGGAACAGTAACAGGTGGTCTTTGGACAGCGCCCTGAGTTCTTCCAGCTTGTCGAGGTTGATATCCAGTTCCGGCTCGTAGCTGCGGGTGTAAATAAATTTTGCCAGTCTCGACATCGGTTGCAGCCAGCTGTCGCGTGGTGTCGCTTCAATCTCCTTGAGACATTTGGCGGCGTAGCCCTGTACCTGCGCCAGCGGTTTGCCGCTCGCACTCGCCGCGCGTTCAAGCTCTGCAATGAACAAGGGGTCATGGAACATAGCGTTTGCCGCGGTACCTTGGGTCATAATTTGAATACTCCAAACAGCGCGGCATGGTCGGAGAGCGCGCGCCACGGCCCTGTGCCGAGGCGTTGACAGGCCACAGGATTCAGGCCGCGATAGTAGATCCGATCCACCGCCAGCATCGGCCGCCAGATCGGAAACGTCAGCGCATGGCGGCCTTTCATATGCACAAACAATTCGGTCAGTCCGAGGTCGGCGTGGAGATGATTCTCGGCACGCCGGCGCCAGTCGTTGAAATCGCCGGCGATGATCATCGGTTCATCCCGGGGTACGTGGCTGTTGATGCGGTCAGTCAGCGCCTGCAGTTGCTCGCGACGCTCCTGCTCCAGCAGCCCCAGGTGGACACAGAGCGTATGCAGGCGAGTCCTCTTGTTTGGTAACTCGATGACACCGTGCAGGATACTGCGGCTGGACCGCGGGAAGATTGACACGTCGATATTCTCAAAACTGGCAAACGGGTACATGCTGAGAATCGCATTGCCGTGATCGCCCTTGCGATAGATGGCATTGCGGCCGTAGGCGTAGTGTGGCCAGGCCTCGTTCGCAAGGTATTCGAAATGGGGTTCATCCGGGTAGGAAAAGCGCCGGCGTTTGGCCGCACTCTTGATCGCAGTGCCGTGGATTTCCTGCAGGAACACGATGTCAGCCCCGGTTTCGGCGATGCGTTCGCGCATCGATTCCAGTACAAAGCGGCGGTTGCCCGTGCAATAACCCTTGTGGATATTGTACGTCAGTACGTGTATTTCATTGCTCACGGGCGACCCGCTATTGCAGTCGTGAATGGTTCAGGCACCCGTCTATTCCTTTGCTCTGCGTGATTCAATGGCTTTAATCGTCCAGGACATTACATAATCGAAACCGCTGGCTGCGGCCAGAAACAGCACCGCTGCTGCGCCGAACACTGTCACTTGTTCGGGGATACTCGCCACAACCTGTGACAACAGTACCAGCACACAGAAACCGATCTGTATCGCCATATTGCTCTTGCTGAGGCCGCTGGCGGCGAATTCAAATGGCCCGATAAACCGGTAGTAGCAGACGGCTCCCACCACAATCACCAGGTCGCGCGCGATCACTGCGATGGCCAGGTACCAGGGCAGCAGTCCAACCTCGGCGAGGCAGACGAAGGTGACCGTAATCAGGACTTTGTCCGCAATGGGATCCAGTGCGGCGCCAAAACGGGACAGGGCATCGAGACGCCGGGCCAGAAAACCGTCCAGTGCATCGGATACGCCGGCCAGCGCGCCGATCACCAGTGCCCAGTTGTACTGTTCACGCAAGATCAGCCAGCCCAGCGGCAGGGCGAGTAGCAGGCGCAAAAATGTCAGGCTGTTCGGCAGATAGCGCAGCATATTTCCGTCTATTGGCTGTGCTCGGGCTGCCAGAGCAAAAATACCGCCAGCTCGCGGCGCTCCCGATCACTGAGTGGAAACACGGGCATCGGGGATTGTGGTGCTTCGAGTAGATCGATCACAGCGCGATAGCCCAGGCGCTGGGAAAGACCCTCCAGGGATACCGGGTTCGTGCCCTGCTCATGGCAGGTACCGCACTGGTAGCGCTGGTACAGTGCGCTGCCGTTCTCCGCCATCTGCGGCAGGTCGGCGTCTACCAGCCAGGCCGGCGGCTGCGGGTCGAGGCGGCTGACGCTTGGTAGTGTCATCTCCGGATCGCCACTGCCCGTGCTGGCTTCTCCGTAGGCGACGCGATAGATCGCGCCGGCGTAATCGTCAGAGATATAGATGGCGCCGTCCGGCCCCTGGGCGACGTCGACAGGGCGACCGCTGATATCGCCAGCCTGATTGAAGCCTGACAGGAAGTCGCGCTCCTCGATGCCATCTGCTGTCCAGTGCAGCGAGACGACTTTATAGCCGTCGGGTATGCTGCGGTTCCAGGAGCCGTGCAGTGCCGCAACGGCGCTCTTGCGGTACTGTGGGGGGAGGTCTTCGCTGTCCAGGAAGGCCATACCCAGCGGGGCATTGTGAGGGCGAAAACCGTGTGCTGGCGGCGTCGGGGTGCGCTCCGTGGCGTACGGGTCCGCCCCCATATCCGGGTCGGGGATATTGTCGCCGTTGTAGTAGGGCCAGCCGTAGAAATGGCCTGTTTCGATCAGGTTCAGCTCGCAGGGCGGGAAATCGTCGCCGAGCATATCGCGGCCGTTATCGGTGGCGTAGAGCGCTCCGTTCCAGGGCGCCCAATCGAAGCCCACGCTGTTGCGCAAGCCGGTGGCGATGATTTCGGGGTCACTGCCGTCGAGTTCAAACCGCATCATGGTAGCGCGTCGCTCGTCCTCCTCCTCACAGACATTGCAGGTCGAGCCCTGGGCCAGGTACAACTTTTGGTCCGGCCCGATACGGATGGTCTTGGACCAGTGATTGCCGTTGTCCGTCAAGCCTTCCACCAGTGGCTCGATGTCACCGCTCACCGTGCCGGTAGCGCTGTCAAACCGGATGCGGCCGATGCGGTTCGACTCTGCGATATACAGCCAGTCGCCGCTGATATCCAGCCCCAGCGGTTTTTTCAGGCCGGCTACCAGCGTCTCGCGCGCATCCGGGTGGCCGTCGCCATTGGCGTCGCGTCGCAGCAACTGAATATCACCCATGCCCGGTCGGCTGACCAGCAGGTCTCCCGCAGCGGTGAAACGCAGGAAACGCGCACGCGGCAGATCGGCGGCATACAACGCCAGCGTGAAACCGTCCGGTACCTGGTACCGCTGGCGCACCGTGGCATCATTCGCCGCCGGTCCGGACACGCCGAACATTGTGTTCAACAGCATGGGGAAGCTGCTGGTGGCAATGTGACCCGTGGCCAACAGGCCGCCGATCAGGCCGGCGAGGATGACTATCAGCACTCCCAGGCCAATGAAAAACTTGCGCATGGATTGTTTCCGTGTTTTCGGTGTATTGCGGTCGAGTGTCAGGCGGGAATATAGCACAGGCGCGGTGCAGTTAGGCACGGGCGCATGCCCGGATTGGCCTCGCCGGGGCCAGGTTTCGGTCGTTTCACAGCTTCCGCGGCAATTATCTGGAGAAATCTCCACTTATTTGTGGACAGGTTCCGGGCGCACCCCTAGTGTCAAACAGTGGAATCCGCCGCCAGTTGAGGTATGACTGATCGCAGAGCGGTATTTTGAGACGGGGCAGCAATATAATCGGGACGCCTGACGCCTATGCTTAAAACCCTAAAGATACCGACCAGTGACCTGAGCATTGGCATGTACGTGAGCGCGCTCGATCGACCCTGGCTGGAAACGCCGTTTATCACGCAGGGCTTTCTGATCGAGCGCGATCAGGATATACGCGATCTGCAGAAGTACTGCGAGTCTGTGTACATTGACAGTCGGCGCAGCGCGCACCCCGGGGCGGCCATTCGCCGCGGGTCGCCGCCACGTGCTGAACCGCCCAAACACCGCGCGCCGGCCAGACGGCCGTCACAAAGCGCCCCCACTTCGCTCAATGACCGACCGCGTATCCCGCTGGCGCATATCTTTTTTGACCGTGTGCTGAAACCCTACCACGATGACAGCGGCTGGGAAGAGGAGCATCCACGCGCGCAGCGGGCGCTGAATACACTGATTGGCGATATCGATGAAATTTACGACAATGTCAGTACCGGAGAAAAGCTGAACGTTATCAAGCTGCGCAAGTCAGTGGAGCCGATTGTCGACAGTATCAGCCGCAACCCCGATGCCTGCCTGTGGGTAAGCCGCCTGAAAGACCACGATCAATATACCTACCAGCATTCACTGAGCGCGGCGATGTGGGCAGTGTCGCTGGGCCGCCAGTTGGGTCTGCCGCGGCGCGACCTGCGCTCGCTCGCGATGGGCTGTATGCTGATGGATGTGGGCAAATTGCGGGTCGATCCCGGCCTGCTGCAAGCGGACCGTCAATTGACCGTCGAGGAGGCCGCTGAAGTGTCGCGGCATGTGAATCACGGCCTCGAGATCCTCAACGAATGCGGAATTCTCAACCAGGATGTGATCGACATGGTGGCTCACCACCATGAGCGTTTCGATGGCTCAGGCTACCCCAAAGGGCTGTCGCGCGACCAGATACCGCCTTTTGCACGCATAGCGGCCATTGTCGATACCTACGACGCGGTGACCAGCAATCGAAATTACGCGAAAGCGGTCTCACCCAGTGACGCCATCAAGTTGCTCTACCAGGCGCGCGACCAGGAGTTCCAGGCCGAACTGGTGGAAGCCTTTATCCAGGCTATCGGCATTTATCCAGCGGGGACGCTGGTGGAACTGTCTTCCGGGGAAGTCGGTGTGGTAGTTGCCGAGTACCGAACCCGGCGTCTGCGACCCAAGGTGATGCTGTTGCTGGATGCCAGCAAGAACGAGTTGCCGACCACGCGAGTGGTTGACTTGCAGGACTTTTCGCCCAGTGGCGGCGCCCCCTCCTCAACGATTAGAAAGAGCCTTGAACCAGAGGCCTATGGTATCGATCTCTCCAGAGTGACCGGCTTGTAAACAAGCGCCGTCGACAGCACCACAAATAAAATTTATATTGGTCGACTTCGCAGGTTCGAACCGACAATCAAGGGGAATACCATGTCCGTCAATGTGAGAAAGACAATTGCCGCCGCTGTTGCTGTGATTCTTGTGGGTGGTTGTGCCGCAATGGCCGACCAGGATGCAATTGACATCGAGCGCCGCTTATCCGCTGCTGGATTCCAGATGAAACTGGCGAATACACCCGAGAAGCAGGCCCATCTTTCCCGGTTCGCCCAGCGCCGGTTGGTGCCGATGGAGAAGGAGGGGGCGACAGTGTTTGTCTATGCGGATGCCAGGGAGTGCAACTGCATCTACGTGGGTTCAGAGGCGAACTATCAGGAGTACCAGCGCCTCTCCATACAACAGCACGTGGTGAATGAGCAGCGTGACACCGCCGAGGACATGAATATGGCGGTGACCGACGAGACCATGAATTGGGATATGTGGGGCGCCTGGCCTCGCCCCATCCTCTACTGATTAAGGCACAAGCGGCTTTTTTGCGCGCCGACGCCTGTATTCTTGCGATGGGTCATGGTTGGCGTCGGCTCGCTGGCGGATAATGGCCGCTGTTCGGGGCGCTGCATCTGACTGTAAACCCGGCTTAATAGAGGAGTATGCCAATGGCGACGAGCAGACCGATTCGGGTTGGCCTTATGGGCTTTGGCCAGATAGGGCGGCAGATCTACCAACTGGCCTCTCTCAGTAGCGACGTTGAAATAGTCGCGGTTGCCGATATTGGCAAGCCGGAAATCCTGCACTATTTGTTGATGTCGGAGGTGGCCGAGCCGCAGCGCCACACACTGGAGCGAAACTTTCTGGTCAATCCGCGTTTCCGCGCGCGACTGATGCAAATTGATCGCCCGCAGGAAATGCCCTGGGACGTGTTCGATGTCGATATCGTGATCGACGCCACCGGCAAATTCGGTGATCGCCAGTCCATGGCCGCGCATCTGGACAATGGTGCGCGGCGGGTATTGCTGCGTACGCTGCCGATTGACACTATCGATCGTATACTAGTACCCGGTATCAACGACAGCAGCGCAGAACCGGGTGATCGTATGATTTCTGCGGGTTCGCCTACCGCTTCCGCGCTGTGCCTGCTGCTGCAGAGTGTGTCCGAGCAATACGCCATCGAGTGCGGCAGTATGACGACGGTGCACGCCTACACTTCAGACCAGTCGCTGCAGGACTACGCTGGCAGTGATTTTCGCCGCAGTCGTTCCGCCGCCAAAAACATCATCCCCAACACGCATGATGCGGGACGCTGGCTGGGACGCATACTGCCCGACTTTGACGACAGGATAATGACCTGGGCTCTGAACGTGCCGGTGCAGGAGGGGTGTCTGCTGGATGTGACACTGGTAATGCGCGATGCCGCCGTCGGGGCAGAAGACATCAACCAGACGATGCGCGAGGCCGCGCAGAAGCGCAAGGGTATTGTCGGCGTGGTGGAAGATCCGGTGGTGTCGTCAGATGTGATTGGCAATTCACACTCGCTGTTGTTCGATACCAAGGGCACGATCAAGGCGGGCAGTACCATTATCAAGACGCTGGGCTGGTATGAAACACTGGGGCATGCGGCGCGGCTGCTGGAGGTGGTGCGTCTCTACGCGGCGCTGGATCTGCCACAGGAGGACTTGTCATGAGAATCGCGATTAATGGCTTTGGTCGTATCGGACGCTCGGTTTTTCGTATTCTGGAGGAGCGGGACGACATCGAGGTGGTCGCAATCAATGACCTCTTTGATTATGAGGCGCTGCGGTACCTGCTGAGCTACGACACTGTGATGGGACCCTTCGCCGGGCCGCTGGCGCTGGAGGACAACCACTTCGTCACAGAGAAAGGGCGCGTCAAGCTGCTCAGCGAGCGCAATCCACTCGACCTGCCATGGGCTGAGCTGGGCGTGGATGCGGTCATTGAGTCGACAGGCGCATTTCGCAAGCGCGAACAGTTGGAGCAACACCTTGCCGCCGGTGCCGGCCGGGTGATACTCACAGTGCCGGCGAAGGATGCCATCGATTACACGGTGGTACTCGGGGTAAATGACGAGGGCCTGACAGCACAGCAGAGGATCATCTCCAATGCCAGTTGCACAACCAACTGCCTCGCGCCGATGGCGCGGGTGCTGTATGAGTCCTTCGGTATTGAAGAGGGCGTTATCAACACTGTTCACGCCTATACCAATGACCAGCGACTGGCGGACGTGCCCCACACAGACTGGCGTCGCAGTCGCGCGGCGGCGGAAAACATCATCCCGACCTCTACCGGAGCGGCCAAGGCAGTCGGTGAGGTGTTGCCACAATTAAAAGGCAAGCTGCACGGTATTGCGGCCCGTGTGCCGGTGCCCGACGGTTCCGTGGTGGACCTGTTTGTGAAACTGGGCAAGAAGGTTGCGGTAGCGGATGTCCATGAGGCAGTGCAGGCGGCGTCCATATCGACGCGCATGCGGGGCATTTTGCAATACAGTGAGCAGCCGATCGTGTCGACCGATATTATCGGCAACTCGCACTCGTCGATCTACGATGCCGGCTTTACCGGCATTACCGGCGGGCGCTATCTGCGTGTACTGAACTGGTATGACAATGAATGGGGCTACTCCTGCCGTGTGTGCGATTTGCTGTCCAGGCTAAGAGACTTGACCTGACCCGGTTGTGTACACAAAATAGGCCCGCAGCGTCGTAGAGTATCCGAAGGGCGCAACCGGCACTTTCGGTTGTGCTGTCCTGCGATGTGTACACTCAAACTCAAGGTTCCCAATATGTCCAAAGTCATAAAGCTGGTGCTCCTCTTTTCGTTTCTGTGCGTGGGTGGTCCAGCCGCCTGGGCCAACAGCTACAGTGATGCGATCAAGGCGTTCAGCAATGCCGGTGAGAGCGGGCGCTACTTCAAGACAGCCTACGGTTATGCCTTGTTTCCCACCGTCGGCAAGGGAGCCTTTGTGATTGGTGGCGCCTATGGCGAAGGCAAGGTGTTCGTCGGTGCCAAGCACGTCGGCAACTCCACCCTGACGCAAGTGTCGCTGGGCGCACAGTGGGGTGGACAGGCGTACAGCCAGATCATCTTTTTTGAACACGAACAGGCGTTCAAGGATTTTACCTCGGGAAACTTTGAGCTCAGCGCCACCGCATCGGCGGTTGCCATCACGGCCGGCGCGTCCGCCGAGGCCAGTACCGGTGGCGGCACCGCAGCGGGCATCAGTGGTGGTCGCAACGATGCGGCGACCGTGTCCGGCGGGTACCGCAAGGGCATGGCAGTTTTTACAATTGCCACCGGTGGGCTGATGTTTGAGGCGGCGGTAGCCGGACAGAAGTTTACCTACACCCCGCTGTAACACCTGTGCGGGCGCAGAAATGCGCTACACGGTTACTGCGGCGCGCGCCAGGGCCAGGGCGTCTGCAGGAACATCGCCCATCAAGATGACATGCCATTTGCGCGGCCCGTGTGCCCCATAGACCAGTTGGCCCTCGATATCGGCCGTGCTGGAGGGGCCCGCGATAAAGTTGATACCGCGCGGACGCCCATTCTTTTCCAGTTCCAGGTTGATCCTGCCCCAGGCATGCTCCATGCTCGATACCAGGTCAGCGGTGTCCACCAGTACGATGTGATGCTCGGGTAACAGGTTGTTGGCCGCCGGGTTGGACTTCCCCGTCCATGTCACAATGGCGCCGGTCTCCACCACGCCCAACTGGGCGAATGTCAGCGCAACCGGTTCGCCGACCTCCAGGCTGCCGAAACGCGGCAGCACGCCTGCGTCCCGCCAGGGCATCGCAGCGAGGCGCGGGTCGTTCCCCGCCACCAGGCGGTGGCTGCGAAAATGGGAATAGATGTGATGTCCAATGGCCGTGACCGCCTCGGTGCGATTGGCGACACAGTCAACGGTGCCCTGGTTTTTCAATACATTGGTCAGGAAGGCCTGGCATATCTCGGGCGCCGGTGGCGCGGGCACCGGCGCGCTGCCCAGTGCCTGGCGTTCCTGCTGAATACGTTCCGCGCTCGCCTCGCCGGTGATGTCGCGCAGTCGTGCAAAAATCTCCGAACGGGCGCTAGCGTTCATGTTTTCGCTCTTCGATGCGCTTCTGTTGTGCTTTGTACTGCTGCATAAACGTTTTTCCCTGGGGTGCTGGAAAATTGCGCTGGCTGGTCCATCCTCCCGCCAGCGGCAGGTGCGAGAAATTTCCGCGCTTGCGCCCGAACCTGTGCAATACGGGTATGACAATCGATGTCAGCGCGTGGTAGAGCGGCGGGTGCCGGGTTAGCCAGCCGTGTAGTTTCAGGCCCAGGCGCCAGCGCGGTGCCGACAATTTTTTGCTGTTTTCCTCATGTCGCAGATCGCGCAGCAGGTCCGGCAGCGGAATATCCGCAGGGCAAACCTCGGCGCAGCGACCGCAGCTGGTGCAGGCATTGGGCAGGGCATGGCTCTGCTCCAGCGATGTCAGCAGCGGCGTGAGTATCGAACCCATCGGCCCGGGGTATACCCAGCCGTACGCATGGCCACCGACAGCGCTGTAGATGGGGCAGTGGTTGAGGCAGGCACCGCAGCGGATGCACTCGAGCATTTCGCGGTAGTCGCTGGCCAGAATGTCACTGCGTTTGTTATCCAGCAGTACGAAATGTGTTTCGATGGGGCCGTCGACATCGCTCTCGCGGCGTGGCCCGGAGTAAAAGCTGGTATAGCAGGTCTGCGATTGCCCGGTGGCTGATCGCACTAACAGGCGCAACATGGCGGTTGCATCCTGTGCCAGCGGCAGCACCCGGTCAATGGTGGTACAGACAATTAACACGCGGGGCAGGTTGGCACACAGATCGCCATTGCCCTCGTTCGTCACCAGCATTGAATAGCCGTTTTCGGCGATCAGCGCATTGGCGCCAATAATGCCTACCTCTGCTTTCAGGAAATGCTCGCGCAGCACCTGTCGCGCTTCACTCACCAGATCGACCGTCTCGGGCAGCTCCCTGCTGCCGAGATCGTGCCTGGCCTGGAACAGCTCGCGAATTTCCCCCGCGGATTTGTGCAGTGCCGGGGCTACGATATGGCTGGGTGTCTCACCGGCCTGCTGGATGATGTACTCACCGAGGTCGGTCTCCATCACAGAGAGGCCAGCGCGCTGCAAAAAGCTGTTCAAGCCGGTCTCTTCGGTCACCATGGATTTGCCCTTGGCGACACGCTTGGCGTCGTGTTGTTGGCAGATGTCGAGTACGAGACTGTTCAGTTCATCGCCATCGCGCGCGAAGTGCACGTGGTTGCCGTTGTGTACCGCTTCGTGTTCGAACTGGCCGAGGTAGTATTCGAGGTGGTCGAGGCTGTGTTGGCGCACACGTTTAACATGCTGGCGCAGGGTATCGAAATCGGCAAACCCGTCGATCGCCGCCGAGCGTATTAACGGGGCGAAAGCGGCGATCACATCCCGGCGCGCGGCCTGCGCGGTGTTACCCAATGCCTTGCTGGCGTTATCGAGGAATGTATCGCTGTGCTGCTCCACTGGCTATCTTCCTTTTCCAATGGCGGGGCTGTCGAGGTCGTGGCACAACAATTCCGCGACATGGCGAACGTCAATGTCCTCGCCCAGTCGCTCGGCGCGGCCTGCGATATTGAGCAGGCAGCCCAGATCACCACCAGCGAGGATCTTCGCGCCGGTGGCCAGCGCATCCTTGAGTTTGTCATCCACCATCTTGCCGGAGATTTCTGGCATTTTGGCGCAGAACGTGCCGCCGAAGCCGCAACAGACCTCACTTTGCTGCAACTCGCTGACCTCGATGCCACTCAGCTCCCGCAGCAGATCGCGCGGCTGCGATTTTATGTTGAGTTCACGCAGTCCGGCACATCCGTCGTGGTAGACGACGGCTGGCAGTTTGGGTGGCGATTTCTTCCGCTGTGGCCGAATGCGCGCAATGTCCTTGAGAAATACCGTCAGCTCAAAGGTTTTGGCGGCCAGCTCAAGGGCCTGTTCGCGCCATTCCCCCTCCAGCATGGCGGGGTAGTGGTGGCTGATCATTCCGGCGCATGAACCGGATGGCACCACGACATAGTCAGCCCCGCCCAGCAGCTGGATGACTTCCTGTGCCTGCAGCACAGCTTCCTCATAATTGCCACTGTTGTACGCCGGTTGGCCGCAGCAGGTCTGTCGCAGCGGTACCGTAACCTCACAGCCGGCCTGCTCCAGCAGTTTGATACTGGCAAAGGCGACCGAGGGTCGAAACAGATCCGCCAGACAGGTGACAAAAAGCGCAACGCGCTTTTTCCGTTGTGGGGGCGAGTGCTTCTGATCTCGCTCATTCATACAGGCGGCAACCCTTTGCGTTTTTATGGTGGAGGAGCGGCTGTCGCTGCTCCGAATTGCGCAGTATATCGAAATGGGGGAACCGGTGTCGCCCCATGTCCGGCATACCGCAACTAGAAAAGCTGCTGCAACAACAGCAGCAGGGCCGCTGCGGCGATTGCTGCGGCAATGGCAGTCGCGCCGAGCGCCAGCGGATGGCGGCTCTGCAGCAACTTTATCGCGATAGTCTTGTGATCCACGCGGATAGCACCGAGTGTCGGTGGGCTGATATACCGCTGCAGTGGTGCCGGTGAAAATGCCGGAAGCAGGTGACTACCGGAGAACACCACGATATCGTCGATTGACAGGAATGGACCGCGATAGTGCAACCTCGGGCCGCCCGCCAGGTGATACTGACCGCTGTGATCGACCAGTAGCAGCCTGTCTCCCATAATCCCGATATGGCCCACAGGCTGCCGACTCAGCAGTAGCAGGGCGATCGCCGGACCGCTAAGCGCCAGCAACAGCGCGGCCAACTGCCAGGCACTGACACCCAGGGCGATGGCCAGCAGCACAGCGCCCAGTGCCGCGACCCCATAGAACACACCCGTGCGCTGCAGTTGTTGCTGGCGATCCTGCACAGGTTCAATCCAGTGCAAGGCGTCGGCATGGTCATCCAGCGGTTCAGCACCCTGCTCTCGACGGGGGCGATAAACCAGTCCGCGCAGACCGTGCACATACCCGGCACCGAAACACAGTATCACCGCGAGTGCCAACACCAGCAAACCGCCGTGCCAGGCGATGTTGGCGATGTGCGCGCGGTGCTGTTGTGTGCCGATCAGTTCCTGCAACGAGGTGGAGAGGAACGGGACTTCCACAAGGCCCTCAGCGTTGAAGCGCTGTATGGCCGGGTCATGGGGATCGTTGACGAGGGTCCTGGTGCCCCAGTTGACCAGTTGCAACGGTCCGGTGCCGCCTGATGCAAGTGGCGCTGTACTGAGGTAATTCCATTCCTCGTCAAAGCGGTAGACCTCGCCAGTGACGGATGCGGGGTCTTGCAGGTAGACCCACCAGGCACCGCCGGACCAGACAAAATCCCGAACACGCGATTGTTGTAACTGCTCGTTGCCGGGAGGCAGCAACAGTATTTCGTCCAGTTGCGAGCCGAATGCGTCGTTCTCATATCGAAAGACACTGATTGCCGGACCTTGTGCGCTATTCATCCACAGCAGGCCGCCGTGCAGTCGCAGCACGGGATCATTGGGAACTGTGACCGGTGCGCTTGCCAGGATCTCCCCCTGCTTGCTCACTTTCAGCAGGCGGCCGGAAGCGCTGTCGGCAAGCAACAGGCTGTCATCGAGGGTGTTCACCACGACGGCGTCTACACGAGTCTCCTGCAGCTGCGACGATAGCGGCGCGCAGGCGAACCGCGTCAGATCGCAGCGCAGTAGTGATAATCCGGTACCTTGTGTGGCGCTTGACTGGTTGTCGATCAATTGACCCACTGCGATGAGAGAGTCCTCGCTGTCAAACAACAGCGGCGGCAGCAGTGCGGTGACGCCCAGTGCACTGAGGGGAATGTCTGTTGTGGCAACACCGGAACGGTCGTGAAGCAGCAGCGAATCGGCCACCAGCAATACCGGTTCAGCCCGGGCGTTGATGCCCACAGCGCTGGCACCTGTGGGCACCGGGTGGGCGCCGCTCTGCAGGAAACCGCCGCCCGCGATCAGCAGTATTGCCAGCGACACGCCGCCGGCGGTGTAGGCGCGTCGCATGCGCTGCCAGGCGAGCTCGGCGCGTGTGCGCACCTGCTCTGAATTGCGAAAAGGCCTGATTTTGTAAAAGTTTGGTGCGCCGGACTGGCGCTTGCGCTGGCCGGGATTCCCAATTTCCGGTGTCTCGCCCGGAGTCCGCAGCGGGACCTCCAGACTGGTTTTCACACGCGTCTTCACGGTCTTCCCGGTGCGAGGCTGTGCGGCTGCTGCGCTCGTCGGGCGCTCAGCGCTGCGCTTCGACAATTGCTGTTGTTGCACGCGTTCAGCGCGGGCACGCGCTGCGTTCCCGGCCGCCAGATGCTGCTTCTGTTCCTCTGCCTGGATGCGCCGCACTTCTTCCTCGGCCGCGAGGCGTTTTCTCTCTTCCAGTGCTGCCTTGAGTCGCGCGTCTTCCTCGGCC